>CAKSPH010000011.1 GCA_934481355.1 uncultured Oscillospiraceae bacterium
CTTGATTACTCTGTTCAATATTTCTAATGGATCTCCTAACTGACTTAGCAGCTCTAATCTGTTTTCTTCATCAAATATTGTTTTCTGTTTCATTTCATTATTATATCACTTTTTTCTTCTTTTTCATAGGGGTTTTTAGAGGTTACCATATGTAAACTTTTTCTGAGGAACAGACAGATTAAGGCAATGCACGATGGCAGAGTATGGCTGATTCCGAAGAAATCCGTAATTAAATACATAATAAGCAGATGTGGCTGAACAGATATGAGGCAAAGGCGTAATGCTATTGCCATTGTTTTCTGATTTTTATTGACAAACAGCTGTCTACATGGTATAATATTCGTAAAAGCAATCAATTCTACGAATACAATCATTAAAAAGAGGACTGTGTTATGAAATACGAACATCTTAAAAGCGTAAGCTATCAGAGCGCAGAGGAATACGAAAAGCTGTATAATTCGAGATTCAGCAGTGAGCAAGCAGTACACATCGACCTGCTAATACACGACTCTCCGGCTTTTTTCATGAGAACTCCGGATCTGTATGAGCAGATAATCCGCATAAACAAGCTCGACAGAAAGGCTCGCAAGCTCTGCGAGAAGCTTCCACCAAGAGCCATGTCGTGGTTCAGAAAGAAGTGCCTTATCGACGAAATCGTCAGCACCAATGGTATTGAGGGAGTTATAAGCACCCGCAAGGAGATCAGCGATATCCTGTCCGAGCGGCACATCAGGTCCGGAAACAGATTCTACGATATATCCGGCAGATACGATATGCTGGCCGACAATTACTATCGACTGAAAACATGTAAGGATATACGCAATATCTATAATGAGCTTCTGTATGCCGAGATAGAACAGGAGGATCCTGACAACCTTCCTGACGGCGTTCTGTTCAGGAAGCATCAGGTGAACATCCACAGTGAAACTGACAAGATACTTCATCGCGGACTCATGCCAGAAGAAAAGATAATCGACTATATGCAGAAGTCCCTAGATTTTCTCAACAATGACAGCATAAGCATATATTTCAGAATAGCAGTTTTTCATTACCTGTTCGGATATATCCACCCGTTCTATGACGGTAATGGAAGAACCAGCAGATTTATCAGCAGCTACCTGCTGGCAACGGAAACCGAAACTCCTGTAATCGGATATCGTCTTGCTGCGACGATCAATGAAAATATCAGCAAGTACTACAAGGCGTTCAAAGTCTGCAATGAAGAGCGTAACAGAGGCGACCTGACTCCGTTCGTGATAGCGTTTCTTGATATCATCGAAAATGCTTACACAGAGCTTATTGATGAGCTTGAAAGCAAGGCTGAGATACTTGAATACTTTACCCGGCATGTTTATAGTCTGCCGTCCGCAGATGACAAAAAAATCACGAATGTGTATGTGGCACTGATTCAGGCTGCATTGCTTTCAGATAACGGCATTGAGATAACCGAGCTTGCACAGATGACAGGTGTGAGCCGCTCGACCGCAGAAAAGCGTCTGAAACTCATTGATGAAGCATTCCTGATAACCAACATTATCAGCAAGACAAAGTACTATTCAGCGGATATCAACGCTATCGACAGCCTGTTTTCCAAACCATAATGCATTTCGCGAATAAATATCGCCTAATAATTATATAACATAATATTAAACAAATAATATACTAACATTTTATTAAAAGGGCGGAGCCCTTTTAATAATTTTCCAAGGGGGAGGGCGCGGAACTCGTGATGCTTCGCATCATTCGTTCGCCCTCCCCCTTGGAGAACCCCCTCCTCGTGAAAAGTATGAGGAAATTACTGAAACCAATATAATTCTATGGATGATAGATAATTGAGGCAATGGCGTATGCTCTTGAAATAACCGTTGTCATTCTTGCAGACGATGCCTTTGATGACGATGAACAGCTGTTCATGAATGATTTCATTCAGAAAATCAATGTAGGCAGAGAATGCCTGGACAACATGGTAAACTCGATGGAAAAGCTAAAAAGGCTATATGCCCACATTTACGATCTTACTGCAAACTGATTTTGATAAACAGCAACTACTTTTGCCCTTTGCCTGCTAGAGGCAAAGGGCTTTTGCATTAACAAAACTCTTTACTGGGCTTCATTGTTTTAAAAACAAATATGGAATTTTAGAACGCCAACAATTAATAAACTCAAGAAGTTCCTTTGTTATATTATATAATCTAACCAAACCCTCTTTAGGCTTATCCTTCTGGATAGGTATAAAGTTGTTTAAAATACAATTATAATAGCATAGCTCAAAATAAAAAATGTATAGCTTTTTATCAAATTCACCAGATAACCCACTATTAACGAATTCAAAAAGTGTAGAAAACATAGCAATTTTGAAAGTGCTATATTGATTTGATTTTAATAAATCATACAGAGAGATTGATTTTACTCTTTGTCCTGAATGATAATAGGATTTTTGGGGTATTGGTTTAAAAACACCATTTTCCGCCATTAAACATACAAGAATGGCAGAAATCATGAAACGAAAAGTGCATTCGTCGTGGCTATACGAGGGAGTTTTAATTTCGTCATGGATTTTCTTGATTATTTTAAAATATTTACCAAACTTTCTTTCTACACCTTCTTCTTTTGAAATAAGCCCTGACCAAAAATTACCTATAACTTCGCTTATTTTATTATAACTATCAGAAATCTCAGCATAAGAAACTGGAAAAGCATATACCTTTCTATCAGCCAAAATACCACGGGTACTGTTTGGAACAATTATTTCACTATTATTTATGACATATTGAAATATACTAATCATCATATTGAGGCTAGCCTCTATTGCCTGAATGTAAATTAATGACAAGAAATTCTGCATTACATCTTCAGAAAAAATGTCATTATCCATTTTTTCTTTATTATCATAAAAGTATGAGGAAAAGACAATATCAAGCGCTTCTCTAAAATAAGAGGCCATTTTATCTAATGTTTTTTTCCTTTGGTTTATTGAAATCACATATAGCATGTTAAATATTTTTTCAATCACTTTAAGCGCCTCGCGGAGGTGCGACATTGAATCAATGTAGCATCTTGTAGTATGGACTAAATCACAAAATTCAATGTCTTTCTTGACCTCACTTTGTATCATTATACAGTGTTTACCATTTGTAGTTTTATAAGGTAGATCATCAAAAACAAAATTTTCAATATCAATCGAATTAAGCATCTTGAAAAAATCAAAGCCATACTTATCATTAGACCTAACGCTTCTCACAACGTCCCTTCTATTTTTTATTTTTTTAAATAGCATATATAACTTTAGTAATCCGTAATTCTTAGATTTGTTATCGCAATTCTTGATAACATTTAAATCACGCAGCTTATTTACGAAATTATCGTATGATGTATTTAACTTAGTTACTCCATCTGCATTAGATGAACTGTCAATTATATTATTTAGCTCCTTAAAACTGCATTTTATTGGCTTAGAAGAATGGTACCCACAATCGTATTTATTTCTATCAGTATATTGCCGCTCCCTTTCTTCTGGTAAATAGATATATCTATATACAAAATAAGAGCAAGTAACCTGATCTTCATAAGGAAGAGAAAATTGATACTGGTCGAGCTTTTCATTAAAAAGAAGTCTGTCGGGGTATTGAATTGTCAGCTCTTCATTATATGCTTTACGGTAAAAGTGAGCAAAAAGTATTTGACAGAAAAGGTAGCACAAAATAACCGAATAGTCATTTCTATCCTTTAGTCCTACCATTAACTCATCAAAGATAGTCTGACACTTATGGTTTTTTATTAAACTTTCAGATTCATTTTTACAATCATATTTATCCTCTATTTCCAAGAAATACTTAATAAAAAACGAACATACTTTTCCTGAGATTTCATTATCGATCTCATCGCTAAATTTTAACTCACGAGTGTAACTAAACAATTTACTCACTCTGTCAATTATAGATTTTTCAGACTGATCATAATCTTTTCCGATGAAGTCTTTTATTTTGTTTCCAAAAATAAAATTTCTTTCATTGGCTTGTGGGGATTTAGCAATTTTAGTAATTGTATTATAAATCCTTTGTAATGAAGAAGAAATAACCGTAAACATTTGATCAACACTGTATATATTGTCCGGAACAGATTTAAAAAGATTTGTAAGTATTTTAATGCATCTAGGTAAAACAGCCATTTTATTATACCGCCCTTTCTTAGCAGCTTTTTCTTTATTATAAATATAAATGAAAGTCATTTTCAAGTGTAATACTACACAAATAATGCATCGAATATTTGTGCACTTTTATTTTTGAAATGCAGAAATGGGTATTTTTTTCGTACCAAGCTATTGTATAATATCTTTACCAACCAAACAGCAGGCTGCTAAATACTGATTTATAAAGGGGGTTCAATATAAAATAGCTGACTGATGTTTTTTTATGGTGAATATTGTATTTATAGGAGGACAATTTATGAAAGAAACTACAACTGACCCGTTTGTCGTAATAAGAACAACAGGCAACGTAGAACCGGTTAACAGAGGTGGAAACATTATGTTTGCTACTCCGGTTATTACTGTGAATGATCGAGTATCACCATTCGTTCAAGAATTTACAGATGAACAGGATGCAATAAAATGCACTCAGGAAATGATACGCGAGCTTAGAGAGGTGGTTTATGACAATACAGAAACGCTCGAGGTTTATGATGCTCCGGCTTCAACTGAATCTCCAAAATACTTCCCCACAGCATGGAGCAACAGTGCTGAAGCAAAGGCTCAACTTGCTTTGAGCACCTCTTCAACAGAAGAATCGCCATTCAATACCTCGACGGTATCAGCGAGCCCGAACGCAGAGCAGAACACCGCGCTCACTTCTCAAGCGAATGATCCACCTGCTACTGACCCGGAATCTGATACAAATGACGAGCTGATGAAAAAACTTGCTCAATTCATCTCAGGAAACAGAAGCACGGATAACGGAATTTCATTGACGAAGAAACCTGTAAATGACAAACTTTCAAGCTATAACCTTATGGAAAAGGTTATTCAATTAATACCCATGAAAATCGTTGGAGAAGTGCTGTATTATTACAATCGCACCCAGTGTCACTATATGCAGCTTACTGATGTGGAAGCAAGACGCCTTATCATGTCGCTTTGCCGCGAGGATGTCAAGCAATGCGGAACTCCTTTTATTGTCAAGTATGTTCATGAATTCATTACAATGAACCCTGACATTGTTGGTGATATTCACGATACCATACATCCGGATTATCTTGGTTTCAAAAATGGAATTCTTGATTTGAGGTCTTTTAAGTTCATGGGTCCAACACCGGACATTTTCATCACAAACATAGTTGATGATTATTACGACCCAGCAACGCCAACGAAATGCCCTAATTTTGATAATTTCCTGTTCAGCTGCTATGACGGAAATCAAGCGCTCATCAACAGGGTCTGGGAAGCTATCGGCTATATTCTGACAGACGACATCAACGCCAAGTGTTTCTTCCTGCTTCTGGGACCCGGTGATTCCGGTAAAAGTCTGCTGATAAAATTGATTTGCAGCTTTTTCCGTGAGGACGCGGTATGCCCGCTGATGATAAATCAATTTGGCGAGAGATTTGGTCTTTCGCTCGCAAACGGTAAAAAACTAATAACCTGTGCTGATCTGCCGAAAACCCCGCTGACAGATTCAGCGGTTGCAATGATAAAATGCCTGACAGGCGGGGATTCAATCTCGTATGAGCAGAAATACAAGGACATGGCAAGGTTTATCAATACCGCTAAGCTTATATTTGCAAGCAACTTCCCTATTACTTTGGTTTCACAGGATCAGGCGTTTATCAACAGAATAGTGGAAATCCCTTTTCTGCACTCGGTTCCGAAGGACAAGCAGGTAAAGGGGCTGTATGAGATACTCAGCAAAGAAAAGCATGCGATAATACACCGTGCTCTGAATGCGTATCGGCATCTTCGCAGCCGGAACTACGTTTTTTCCGGAGATGAGTATTTGAATCCTATAAAGGAGCAGCCAGTCGTGCCGACAGTCACCGCAGAATCAGTGATCCAGCAGTTCTTTGAGGAATGCTGCTCTTCTGATGATTCGTCATTTGTTACTACGGAAGCTCTTCACACCGCCTACACCAATTTTTGTGCAAAGAACAGCTACGCAGTACTTGCCAAGGAGAAATTCTCCAAAATGTTCAAACAGCTTTTCGGCGAACGGTTTTCATCGGTTAAACGACAAACAGCAGACGGCTCCAGACCCAGAGGATACGCTGGATTATCTCTCAGAAAATAAGGTGACTTCAAGTACCAGTACCCACGACCCAGTATTATTTATTAGTGTTTTTTGATAAATAGACTGATTAAAGAGGTTTGTTGAAGTGGTACGCGGGTACTGGTACACATTAATTAAGCGTCAGCTACTACACTTACTCCAGCACTGATATCTTACCCAGCCACAGTTATATATTATAACTATGATAACACAATTGAGCTATCCACAGCAGCTCAGCATCACTATAAAGGAGGTTTTACCTATGAACGAAAACACCAATGTCCAGATTATCACACTCTTCCCTCTTGCGGACAGTATGCCGCCACAGCTGATAAACAATGTCTCTGTGACTGCAAAGATATGCCGCGAGCGGCACATCGGTCTGAACGAAAACACGCTGCGCTTTCTCTGCAAAACAGGTCAGATACCCTGCATAAAGGTCGGAAACAAGACCCTCATCAACTGGAATGTCCTGATGGATTACCTAACTAAAGGCGGAGTCAAAACTGAACAGGCGGAATCCGAAGCGCCTGTTCCCGCGTCAGTGGCAGGTGGTATCCGGAAGGTACCCACCAGGTTGAAGCGGTGATATACTGACCCGTCTGTCCGGACAGGCGGGTCAAACTTTGGAAAGGAGATACAATATGGGGAATGTACAAATACGCGGTAACAGCGTCCGCATAAGGGTGTCGGACGGTTTTGACCCCAAGACCAACACACGCCGCTACAAAACGCTTACGATACATCTTGACCCTGACCTTACTGAGCGGCAGCGGCAGGAGGAGATGAACCGCCAGAAAGTCCTCTTTGAGGAGAAGTGCCGTCGGGAGAGCTACATAGATGATTCAATGACGCTGAACAGCTTCATTGAGCAGTGGCGGCAGGACTACGAACAGTCCCACCTGAAAAACACCACACAGAAGCATTATGACGACCTGCTCGAACGAATAAAGCCTGCTCTCGGGCATCTCAAGCTGTCGGAAATCACGCCGCTTCACCTTAATGCATTTTACAAGAATCTCGCTGAAGGAGGAATACGCATTGACTACAAATACAAGTGCCGCATTGACTTCAGAAAGTTCCTGAAAGACAACGACATTTCGCGCTACAAGCTTATCGACGCTGCCGGAATATCCATGACCACTCTGGAAAGCATTGTGGCAGGAAAGAACGTCAGCAAGGAAACGGCGCTCGGAATCAGTAACGCTCTGGAAATCGAGCCGGAAGAGCTGTTTGATGTTATAGGCACCGATAAAACTCTTTCGCCGAAAACGCTGCTTCATTACCACAGGTGCCTTTCGGCTATCCTGTCAAAGGCAGTCAAGTGGGGATTGCTGTTTTCAAATCCATGTGAACGTGTCGATCCTCCTAAGCTCCGCAGGAGAGAAGCCAAGTGCCTTAACGAGGAGCAGACGCTCCAGCTCATAGCTGCACTGGACGAAAAGGGACAGTATCAGTATTCCGTGATGGTAAAGCTGATGATTTTCAGCGGAGCAAGACGAGCGGAGATATGCGGCCTGGAATGGAACGATGTTGACTGGGACAAGGGCTGCATACATATCTGCCGGAACTCCCTGTATCTCCCGAATGTGGGTATGTACGAGGATACCACCAAGACCGAAAGCTCGGAACGCTATGTCAAGCTGCCGCAGTCGGTAATGACAATGCTGTCAGAGTTCAGAGAATATCAGGACAGAATCAGGGAACAAATGGGCGAAGGCTGGCAGGAGAGCGGCAAAATCTTCACACAGTATAATGGTCTGCCGATACACCCGTCAAGCGTAACATCATGGCTAAGGAAGTTCACCGAAAGGAACGGGCTTCCTCATGTAACTCCGCATATGCTCCGGCATACTTCGGCTACAATGCTGCTTATGCAGGGAGTTCCTCTCAAGGCAGTATCAAAACGCCTCGGGCATACGCTTGCCTCAACCACGAGCGACATCTACGGTCATTCTCTGCGCTCGGTGGAGGATATTGCGGCGGACAAACTGGAGGCCATGCTGTCACCAAGCTCACAGCTCAAAAAGGACGATGAATAAGATAACCGGAGAGGTACGCAACCTCTCCGGAATTTTTATTTTTTAGGGTGATTCCCACCGTATCTTGACATATTGATTTCTGCATTGATTTCTTCTAAGCTCATACCATCTGGGAAATCTATATCAGATTTAGCTCGCAAACAACGGAATGCCTGCATTGCTTTTTCACGGCTTATTTCTTGTTCATCATTTGTCGAGGAGCTGCCCTGCTTAACCTTATCCATTTCTGCATTAAACGTTTCACATGACATAGTGACAATGCACCTCCTTGTATTTATATTAACCCATTCTAAATTGTTTGTCAAGAGAACCACTTACAAGTTTAAGTATCCCACAACCCCAGTGTGACCAAAAGTGTGACCATTTTAACTGTGACCAAAGAAATCCGGACATAAGAAAAACCGCTCAACCCTAACGGTTAAGCGGTTTTCTGTTGGCACGCCAGGAGGGATTCGAACCCCCGACCCTCTGGTTCGTAGCCAGATACTCTATCCAGCTGAGCTACTGGCGCTTACTGCTCATTCCTGAGCACTCATATATTATAACACAAGAAATCGATTTTGTCAACACCTTTTTCAAAAAAATTTATGTTTTTTCAAAAATCTTAAATTAGAGAATAATATTCAGAAGACCCGGCAAAACCAGGTCTTCTATAATATTCCAAAATTCCATCCTATCTTACTTCTTAAGGAGCTTCTTAAATCTCTCCATAGCTTCAGCGGTAAGTTCATGCGTGCTGAATGCAGTAAGTCTGAACCAGCCGTCTCCGTTTGCGCCAAAGCCAGCGCCAGGAGTTCCAACCACCTGAATCTCATTGAGGAGATAATCAAAAAACGCCCAGCTATCCATACCGTTCGGGCTCTTCAGCCAGATATACGGAGAATTGATGCCGCCTGTGTACTTTATTCCAAGCTCATCGCAGGTCTTTGCTATGATCTGTGCATTCTCCTGATAATATGCGATCGTTGCCTTTGTCTGCGCTTGTCCCTCGGGAGTAAAAACAGCCTCAGCCGCGCGCTGTACAGGATAAGATACGCCATTGAATTTGCTTCCCTGACGTCTGTTCCAAAGGTCTGCTATCTTAACGTCCTCGCCGCTGCTGTTCTTCTGAACAAGCTCATCAGGAACGATGGTGTATCCGCAGCGTGTGCCGGTAAATCCTGCTGTCTTGGACAGCGAGCAGATCTCAATAGCGCACTTCTTGGCGCCCTCAATAAGATAAATGCTTCTGGGGAGTTCCGGCTCTGTAATGAACGCCTCATAGGCAGCGTCAAAAATTATAACCGCATTATTAGCCAGCGCGTAGTCCACCCACTCCTTAAGCTGAGCTTTTGTGTAGACAGAGCCGGTCGGATTGTTCGGAGAGCAGAGATAGATTATGTCAGCCTTTACATCCCTGGGAGGCATTGCGGCAAAGCCGTTCTCCTCGGTGGAATCTGCGTAAACAACAGTGTTTCCGCTCATTATGTTGCTGTCAACATATACAGGATATGCAGGATCCGTAACTACGACAGTATTGCCCTCGCCAAAGATGTCGATTATGTTGCCGCAGTCGCTCTTTGCACCATCGCTTATGTGGATAACAGCGGGATCAACCTCTGCGCCGAAGCTTTTATAATATCCGGAAACTGCTTCGCGGAGGAAGTCGTAGCCAGCGCCGCTGTCCTCATATCCACGGAAAGTCTCCTTCACACCCATTTCCTTTGCGGCTTTCACCATTGCGTCAACTACAACGGGAGCAAGCGGCTGCGTAACGTCGCCGATACCCATTCTGATGAGCTTTGCGTCAGGGCGAGCGGCAGTATAAGCCTTTATTCTCTTTGCAATATCAATAAAAAGGTAGTTCTTCTTCAGCTTGAAGAAATTTTCATTCAGCTTTGCCATATTCTTTTGTCCTTTCATTTTATGTACGCTTCCTGCGAAACGTTAGTCCACACTATATTTTACTATATTTCTTGCTGTTTGTCAATGCCTTTTGTATAAACGCGGGACATTTTAATCAGGGCAATACCGCACAAAGATTGCGCAGTCAGATTTTGGTCAGATTGTACAGCGAGGACGACGCATGGCTGGTCTGTCGGTCAGCTCCGGCACTTCGCGACACCTCTCCCAGCACAAAGAGATACTCCTTGCTGTGACGAAATGCACAATATAACGATAAAATCGCATACCAAATACAAGATATTGTCCTCATGCTGTGCTGCCTTAGTTATCCATAAAACAAATGACGCATCTCTTGACAAGCAAAATAATATATGTTAAAATAGACATATAAAATCAGTCAGGAAAGTGGTGAAAATATGAGAGACCTTTCTAAAGCCATAAAAGCTTCCATGAAGTACGAGCTGTTTTCCGTAATTGACATACAGCAGACCGTAAACTTCATTTGCGAGTCATTTTCTGTTATTCCAATTACCATTGACCCGGATTCGCCTTGGATAGAGTTTCATTCTTCAAGAACTCACCGACTTGCCATTCTGATGCACAAGAATTACCGTCTGGCTTTTGTACTTTCGGAGCTGATATTCCTGAATCCGGACTTTCATATAGAATATACCAACGACTTTAACGCTCCTGAATGGTACATAGATGACATCGACATTTTTAACAATGACTTCCGGCACATTCACTGGAACGAACCCGAATCGGTAGTTAATCCGAATTGCTTTAACCTTATGGATATGAAATTTGCAACTGAATGACATAGCAAATCCCGGAGCCGCTGCCCCGGGATTTTATACTATATCATGAACTGTATACGAAGGCAGGTCCTATCTACGGTTCGCCCTGAAAAGGAAGGCAAACATCAATCCCGCGGCAATTACTCCTGCGCTGACAAGCAGACTGACCAGCCCTGTCGGAGTTCCGGAACTTTCCGTATCGCCCGGAGCGCCGGGGAAATCCTGCTGTCCGCCGCCAAAGCCGCCCGGCCGGAAATCACTGTGGTTCTGGCTCTGGTCACTTGATTCTGATGTGGACTGCTTTCCTGATTCCTGCCGGGTATTTTCATTGCTGTCGGTCAAAGCTGTTTCGGGATTGTCAGACACATCTGCAACAGAATCCACGTTATCGTCGCGGAGACGGGTATCCGGTGTACTGTCCTGCGAAGCGGCTGTATTATCCGGAAGTTCCGGCGGAGTCTGCCCGTCGCCTGCCTGAGGAGCCTGCATTCCCTCGGGAGGTTCGCCCGGGAATCCGCCAAATCCGGCGTTCCCGTTCCCGGGAGCGCCATTCTCCATTTGCTCGCCGCCCCGGCCTCCGCCCATTCCTCCCATAACGGAGATGTCTATAGCAGAGGTGTCAATAAGCGCGTCCGATGATTTCTGTGCGCTGTCGGTAGATGGTATCGTTCCGTCAAGCTGACCCGTAACGCTTTCTGCACGGAGCGCTACTACCTGAACCAGCATTTCAGCCGCTTCATTGTACTCATCGCTGGTGTAGAATGCATTAGGGTCGGTGCTTACAAGCTCGTCTATCTGACTTCTTATTCGGTCATATGTCTGCTGGAACACTCCCCCGCCGACATACTCATCGCAGAGTATCCTCAGATATTCGTGATACTTTGCAAGGTACTCCTCATTCGCAAGTATCTCGTCAAAAAACTGCGTACCGGAAAAAGGCGTATCGATCGCGTCATTTACTGCTGTGGAGGTTGTTCCGTTCATTCCGCCGAACGACAGGTTATAATCCCACGGTATCAGGTTCAGCTTCCCGCCGCTCTCGTACAGATAATAGTTGTGAGCCATGTTCCCGCTCAGGCTGTCAAGATTCACCACAAATTCATGCGCCGCCATATATTTCAACAGGTTATCCATATCAAGGTACGATTCAATGCCGCTGCCCTCGGCAGCAGCTTTGAGCGCAGCCACAACGCGCCTGTGGTCTGATTTGCCGGTGCTTCCTATTTCTCCGTCCCAGATATCGGAATAGCTGTCGAGATCATCGTCCGTGTAATTCAGATCGGAACCCCCGGAGCTTCCGAAACCGCCAAATCCGCCCGGCATCCCGCCGCGGTCACGCTTCGTATCGTCCTGCTGACCTGAATTATCTGCGCTGTTCTGCTGTTCTGACGGAGGCGTGAAATCTCCGGAATCAGGTTTACCACCGTTTTCGCGCTTTTCCCCGTTGCCGCCGCCCATTTCCATAGAGTCAGGCTTATACAGCGCTCCGCTTACGGTGCCGTAGTTTCTCATCAGGAAGCTGTCCTCGACTGCTTCAAGTGCGAGGTACACTCCCCAGTACCCGCCGTTTACCGAGATCTTCGCGTAGTTGTAAAGGGAGCAGTCCGCGCCAAGATACGCGAACATATCGTAGGCTATCGCCTCTTTCATGTTGGTGGCGTCGGCGTAGTTGTTGTTGAGTATCAGCTTATCCAGCCCGAAACAGGTCTGTCCGTCAATGTAGTGGTCGAACTCCAGCTTGAAGCTGTAACGGTCGGTGGTCGGGTCGTTCACGATGGAGGAAAGGCTGGTATTCCCCTTAGGACGTATGGCAACACTGTAAAATGTGGTTCCGTTCACTACCACATCACATTTACTGTATTCCTCGGCGGCGGCATTGTCCAGCATATCCTGCCAGTCGTCCTCGTCCATAAGGATATCTACCGTCATAATGCTGTCATGACTGAACAGCCTGGTTTCATACTGCATGGGAACTCCGCCGTCTGCCCCGGCAAACACCGTGCCGGAAAATATGCACAGCAGCAGGCTGACCGCAAGCGCGGCGGAGATCGCAGCTATTGCAATGCGTTCCGCGAGTTTTGTTCCTAGCACGGCGCACCTCCTCAGGACATATATTCGCCGTTGTAGCTTACAAGCGCCGCATTAGTCACGCCTTCAAGCTGAATCAGGCTGTTCACGAAATCCGTGGAGCTTCCGGTTATCCTGACCTCCGCGGTAAGCTCAATGCCGCTGGCGTTAACGGACTTGCTCTTGACCACAAAGCGCTTTACGGAGCGGGAAACGAGATCCAGAGCCGCCTTTTCAGCCTCGTCGTTCCCGGCGTTTATCACAACAATATACGGAGTTTCAACGTGCTTCCTGTTCGCAAAGATCATCAGCACAATGCCGATGATAACGGAGCCTGCAATGGCAAGCGGGATCATTCCGGCGCCGATAACTATTCCTGCGGCAATAGCCCAGAAAAGGAAAACTATCTCCATCGGCTCCTTTATCGCCGTGCGGAATCTCACGATGGAAAGCGCTCCGACCATACCAAGGGAAAGAACTACATTCGAAGTTACCGCCATTATTACAAGGGTTGTCACCATTGAAAGCCCGATGAGTGAAAGCGCGAATCCGGTGGAATACATCACGCCGGTGAATGTTTTCTTGTACACAAGAAATATGAAAAGCCCGAGAGCAAGCGCAAACGCTAGTCCTATCAGGGTATCGAGCACTGAAAATTCTGTTACGCTTTCAAGAAAGCTGGACTTGAAAATATCGCTGAATGTCATTGTAAACCTCCGTTATCCGAATCTGCGGCAGGCTCCGTATTTGGAGAATGCCTGCTGTCTTATTCCGTCCGTCTGAATTATGTCCGATATTATGCCCGGCAGGAAATCGTCGTACTTGACCTCCATTATCATCTCCCCGGGGTCGTCACAGGCGCTGATGTCGCTGCGGCTTCCGAGCAGCTCACGGCTGAACATCGTGGTGCGTACGTTCATGTCGAATGTCACGCGGACATTCCCGGGGCCGTAGATGTATGGCTCCCGCTCGTAGCTGACAAGCACCCTCGGCCGCAGGAGCTGGGTCTGCATTTTGCTGAGAAGCTCCTTTAACAGCGCGCCGCTTCCCTCGATTTCGGACAGATCCCCGGAAAGCATCCTCCGGCAGTCATCGTATGAAATATACTCCGCGCACTTCATGCACAGCCCGTGGTGCTTTATTTTTTTCTCGAGGGTCAGGCTGTGCGTGTCGTCATTATAATATCGTATTCGGAACTTTTCCCGCCGGGATATTCCGTTGACCTTTTCGCGAAGCGCCTTATCGTCGCAGTTGTCGAAATATATGCTGTGTATCGCATATCTTCCGCTGTCATCGGTGTGCGGGTCGGACTTCATTACAAGACTGAGCCTGCTCCGCAGTGCGAGAAAATCGGCATATCCTATCGAGTATTTCAGCTCGTGCCTGTATCTTGGCTGTTTTTCCATAGCGGTTCTCCTTTCGTGTTTATGTTAGAATTTTACCGCCGCAAGCTGAAATCCACCTGAAATTCAATCTGAAATTAACGTGAAATTTACATAAATCTGACCTGCCGGAATCCGACAGGTCAGATAATTTATATATTTACTCTGAATATCACCTGGTCGCCGTCATGGAGCCGCGCAGATATCTTCCCGCCGTGCGCTTCGGCTATCTCCTTTGCGGCGGCGAGTCCAAGACCGCTCCCGGGGCTGCTGCGCGACTTGTCCGAGCGGTAGAACCTCTCGAAAAAATGCGGAAGCTCATCGTTCTCTATTCCGGTGCACCTGTTCTCAGCTGAAAGCTCCGCATGACGGCCCTGCCGCTTTACTCTGAGCGTTATCGTACTTCCGGGATCGGAATATTTCATAGCGTTGTCAAGCAATATGGAGGTAAGCTTCTGGAACGCTCCCATATCCCCGACTATTCTGACATCATCGTCAATGTCCATCTCAAGGCGCTTTCCGGCGGCATTCGCGGTCATGGTGAACGCCTCGGCGATTTCCCATGCGGCGTCAGACAGGGAAAATTCGGCGCGCTCGCGGAAGGGCTGTTCCTCGGATAATCTTGACAGCATAACCAGCTCGTTCACCAGCCCCGAGAGCCGCTCCGACTGGCGGCGGATATTCTCGACCCACTCGTTGCCGGGTATCTCAATATCGAGTACGTCCGCACTTGTAGAAATCGCGGTTATCGGAGTTTTCAGCTCATGCCCGGCGTCGGTTATAAAGCGCTTCTGCTGCTCGATATTCCGCACAAACGGCTCTGTTACGCGCTTAGAGAATACCCCAACAAGCACCCCGACCGCGGCAAGACAGATAAGCCCCACTCCGCATGACACAACAAGCAGCGTACGCATGAAACCCTGCTCCTGCGAGATATTCAGGAAAATGAGCCGGCTGCCTCTCGCCGTGCCCTGAACAAGAAACCGGTACTCCCCTATGCTCCCTTTTTCCCTGCCGGAAGCGAATATTTTCCGGGCGTATTCCTCCGCCTGTTCTTCGGTGACGCTCTTCACGAAATCTGTATTCAGGGAGTATATCGAACCGTCCCCGGAAACGTCAACCGTAAAATACCGCATCATGTAGCGCATTTCCGGGGAACCGCCAAACGGCTTTCCGCCGTGGTCGTCAGGAGGTTCCATATCGTCATGCTGCGCGAACATCATCAGAGTGTTGTCAGTGCGGTCGGTGGTTACAACGTAGTTCCACATATTTATCCCGAAAATCAGCACGGCAAGGACTGCGCTCACCGCCGCCAGCGCCGAAAGGACGAATCTCCTGCGGAGCTTTTTCAGCATTGCGGCACCTCCAGGGAATATCCAGCGCCGCGCACCGTGCGAAGCTCAATATCCGAACCTATTCCGCGGAGCTTCCTGCGCAGGAAGCCTATGTAAGTCCACACGACATCGCTTGACGTGTCGCTGTCGAAGCCCCACACCCTGTCCATGATGAATTCCGTAGAGAATATTCTGTGCGGATTTCGCATGAAAAGCTCCATTATCTGAAATTCCTTGTTATTGAGCTGCACCGTACCCTGGCAGCTCAGCTCGTAGGTGTCGCAAGAGAGCTTCGTTGAACCGCAGACTATTTCCGGGGAAATATAGCTTCCGCTCCGTCTGGAGAGCGCCTTTACCCGGGCTATGAATTCCGCTGTGGCAAAGGGCTTAGGCAGATAATCGTCCGCGCCGGCATTAAGCCCGGCGACCCTGTCCTCTATCTCGGCTTTCGCCGTGAGGAGCATTACAGGAGTACGGTCTCCGGAGGCGCGTATTGCTTTCAGCACCTCTATTCCATCGAGCCTGGGCATCATTATGTCCAGCACGATAACGTCGTATTTCCCGACATTCAGGAAGTCAAGGGCTTCCCTGCCGTCTGCGGCTGTGTCTACCGTGAATTTACTGCGCTCCAGCAGCGCCCGGAGCGCCTTTGAAATCATTACCTCGTCCTCAGCTATTAGTACTCTCATATTACGCCGCCTTTCATCTGTTCTGATTCAAGTATAATACGCCACCCTGAAAACCAGTTGAAAAAAACTGAAAAATCATATGATCTGCAAAAATCCCCCGGAGTGACCGGGGGAAAATTCAGCTTTCTGGTCTGGTGAGCCTGTTCACCGCAAGAAAAACCAGAGATATCCATACAGACCCTGCCACCATAAAAATCGGGTAGAACGGAGTAATTACCATCACTATCGGAGAATACCCCTGATTCCAGCGGATAAGCTCGTTTACGCCGAATATCACTGCAAAGGTAAGAGCAGTAATATTGACCGGAAGAAGCACGAACAGAAAATAGTACAGCGGATCTGCTCCGCGCCGTGATTCTGCGCCGCGCTCCATTACCGACAGGAACACGCCGAACCCCGCTGCCGCCAAAGCCCATATTACGGCGCCGTACGACGTGCACCATGCAAACAGTCCGATAATAGTTAAGATAAGCTGACCCAAGCCGTTTACTATGGCGTCAAAAATATATGTCCGTGCTGCTTTCATAAAGCACCTCCGTACTGTCAGTTCTGCCAGAGAATGTCCTCTTTCCGGAGCATGGGATAATGCGTGAGCTTTTCGCCGTCAAGGTCTGCACGATGCATATCCACGGCGGTTATCCTGCGGTTTAGATACGTCGTGTAGTAATACACTCCGGTCTGAGCGTTCCAGCAGGAGGTGTATATGGTTATCTCGTATTTTCCCTCCGCGACCTCGCAGCAGCCGCGCGACTGCTCCACTGAGCCGAGAATATGGAAGAACTGCCCCACGCTCCCCTCCTCGGAGGAATCGGAGAGCGCGTTCATCTTCGTGAATGCGACACGGGCAAACCTCGAAGCGGAGGAAAGGTC
This sequence comes from uncultured Oscillospiraceae bacterium, assembly GCA_934481355.1. Lineage (GTDB taxonomy): Bacteria > Bacillota > Clostridia > Oscillospirales > Ruminococcaceae > CAG-115. The sequence continues at coordinate 17,323 of CAKSPH010000011.1, forward strand.
CCCCGGAAGCCCGAGGGCGCCCATTCCACGGCTGTACTGACTCAGCGGGAGTCTGTCAGAAAACTGATTCTGCGGGTCCTTAGGCGAGAGCTTCATATAGTTGTTCAGCATAAACATCTGCTGTTCAAAGGGCGGGTTGTTGGTCAGCACTCCGACGGGGTTCTCATAGACGTGAAGTCCGCTTTCGGTGGATTCCACAACGATGGAGCCGGATCTGTCAGCTATTATCCAGTGGAGCTGAGCCGTCGGGAAATTCCCGCTGAACGGAGTCCCGACAAGATTCATCGCCCCGATGAGCTCCCTGGCCTGCGAAAGGTCGGCGCACTGTGAGAGCACCCACGGGATAAACTCGAACTGAGCCACGTTACGTCTGCCGTCCTGAGGCTCAGCGTAACGCGCGTTTCCCACGAAATTCAGCCCCGCCATGCCGAGCCCCTTTTCGTTTACCGCGTCGTAATAAAGCGGGTAACCCTCCGCGATATGCGCCATTCCGATAATTGCGTAATGGCTTTCAAGACTTCCGTCATGCCGGAAATTGAACGGATAGTTCCGGGGAGTTATCGTTATCTCCTCGCCGTATGAAAATTCGTAATCCAGAGTTCTGCCCATATAGAAGCATTCCGTCTGGTAGGTTGCCGCTGTGCACATTTCTATCACTCCTTTATAAAAGTATTCCCTGTTTCGTATAAAGTATTATAGCACATCTGCGGCGTAACGTCAATACGGGTAATAGAATCTGTCCAGCCTCCAGCCGTCTGCTTCCTTGACAGCGTTGATCGTGTAGGTGTCGGTCTTTCCGGTGGAGCCGCCGTGCTCGTCGTCGTTATAGGAAACCGTGTAGGTTATCTCCGCCTGGGTTTTTTCGGGGTTCTCCCATGTAACCTCCGGAATGACCTCATATATTTCAGGGTCAGTGCCGCGCCCGCCCATCATGCTGTACATCCTGCCGTTGTATTCGATAACGCTGAGCCCTGTCACACTCCGGAGCGCCTCCTGTGCGGCTTCGTAAGTGTAGACTTTCCTGAACTCCGCGAGCAGGCTGTCGCGCGTGCGCCAGTCTTGATTTTCAATTTCGGCAATACTGCGGGTTATTCCGTTTACATCAGCTTCAAAGCTGTTTCCAGTCCAGTCGGGAGCATTCACCTCGAAGTTAAACCAAAGATCGCGGGCGCGGCAGTCAAGGCTCAGTAGAACGCTCTCAATATCATCAGACGCGCTGGTGTAAACGACGGTTCTGCCGTCTTTATTCGTGATGAATCCGTCGTCGGTGAGGGTAAATTCGCTGTCGGCGTAGGTATCCACCCTTTCCCATGCCTGACGGTCGGTGACGAGCCACATTTTGCCGTCAGTCGGATCGTGTTTCGTTACGATCATATATTTTCCCCTGAAATAAATTTCGGGGTCAGTATCGGTATAGTCAATGAGCTCGACATTTCTGCATGATTTCTGCACATACTCATAAATCAGCGTTTCATCGTCAAATCTTGCCGTCACGATCAGCGAACCGCTGTTTTCCATAACGCTGATGTGCTCTGCCCTGTTAATGAATTCATATCGGTCAAACTGCTGGTTCCACCAGTACAGGTCCTCGCACTGACACTCCGGACTGGAATACCTGCGGACGACATATAATTCATTTCTGGCAGTGCGCGTCACTAGGCAGTATTCAAGCTCTATGTCTGTCTCTGGAATATCATCTATCGACTCCCCGCCGTTCCAGTCCTGCACCGGATAAAATCCGTAGTTTTTCAGCGGCGACCAGAAGTTCTCAATATCGTTGATATCTCCGCTCTGGGGAGTAAGCGTATACGTCCATTTTCCGCCGCTCTTCGAGAACACCGCGATGAATGTCCGCTTTATAATACCCTTATATTCACCGCCGGGTTCAAGGGATTTCCACGGAGTTTCCGCGTCATACATGTCAATGTATATCACCGGACGCTCAGGGTCTGTAATATCAAGCTTGTTGTCCTCTCCGTAATTTATCGTATCACCGAATGAATCGGCGCTCACCGGAACGCGCTTCCAGTGCTTTCCGGCGAAATCGGCTTCCGCGTTTTCGAACAGACCGTAAACCGCTTCTGAGAGCGCCGGGTCGTCCGCTTCCGCAAGGAATTTCATGATTCCAAGGCGCGATATCGTGGACTGACCGAGCTCCTCCTGAACTCTGCCGTTATTATCCCAGTAATGATATCTGTATTCAGCAAAGGAGCGGAGGTCGTCCCCAGAGTGATCATAGACATACATTCTGTCCGGGGCGTCTTTCATAATCACCCACAGGCTGTTGTAATCCGATTTGCTCTCGCCGCGCAGCATGAAGAACGCGGTATTGTCCGCATTTGCCGCAAACCCGCCGCAGGTCGTTCCTCCGGGAGAAAGGCTGAAAACAGAATCGTAGCTATAATAGCGGAGATTTTCCATGTTTATTATTTTCTGTTCATCGGCACTGTACTGTAACCATGAGCCTATGAACCATGATTCGAATATCTTCATAGCTTCCTTGTCGGTCCTGAAATCCAGCTCAGACATATCGAATGCTCCCTGAAGCGGCTGCTTTATCTTCTGGGCATACTCCGCCTTTTCAACAAGGTATTCTGCAAGCGACTGCGGGTCGTAAAATCCGTAGTATTTCGCGGGGTTTACATTCGTGGTAGTGGGGTATTCCACGACATCCCCGCCGGAGTAGTCCTCCATCGGAAGCCCGGCGAGCACGCTGCTTCTCACTGCCGCGCGTTCCTTTCCGTTAACTGTTATGATGTCGGAAAGCGCGAACTCCGCAGAAAGCCGGTACTCCCCGTCCGTGCAGTACAGCGCCGCCAGAATACGGTCGCCGATGGAATAGACCGGGCAGCCCACGGACTGGTTCGATTCCGTTCCGCGAGCCACGAAATGAATACTTCTGCCCTGCTGTTCGATCCCGGTGAGGTTGAAGAAGCACTCGTCCACCCTGACCTCATAAGCTGAAAAGCTGTTGTCAATAGCGCCAAAGCAGTTCGTCACCGTAAATTCCGCAACGAGCTGTGTCCTGTAAATATTCCCGTTGAGGCTGTCAAGTTCCGCCCTGTCGGAATAGTCTGTGTTAAGTGTTACCTCGCCGCGGTTTATATCCTTGTTTTCGTACTTCGGGAGAACATCGGCGTTCAGCTTTCCGTACCCGCTTGCTTCAGAGGTCTGCGGGGTGCTCTCGGCTGGCCTGGTCTGATGTGTGGGAATCAGTCCGGTTCTGAACGCGGCTGTAACTCCCACCGCAATGACTGCCGCCGCTGCCGCAGTGCTGATGAGCGCAGTCCTGAGCGGCTTTTTCTTCCCGGGCTCCGGACGGTATTCATGGTCGAAATTCATGAAAGCGTCGGCGTATATTCCGGTGCCGCCGTCCTGATCGGCGGGCTTCACTGACGCCGTGAACCGCTTTTCAAGCTCCGATAATCTCTCCTCGGAGAGCGACATCTTCTCAAATGCTGTTCTGAGCTCTTTTTCAGTCATTTTGATCCCTCCTCCAGAGTAAGCTTCAGCAGTTTTCTGCCCTTCGCCAGCCGTTTATAGACCGTGTTTTCAGTGATATCAAGCGCATAGGCTATCTCTGCCGCCGGCATATCCTCATAATAGAACAGGTATATGACCGTCTTGAATAATTCCGGCAGGCTCATCACCATGTCAAGCATCTCGTTTTCGCGCTTCTGCGGAGCCGCGACCTCCGCCGCTTCGTCCAGCGGAACGCTGCGCTTTACCCGCGCCGATTTCACGATGTTCAGCGCCCTGTGCTCCGCCATCTGTATGAGCCAGTATTTCATGTGGGTCTCATCGTTGAATCCGCTGTGCGACGCTGCCGCCGTAAAGCATTCCATAAGGATATCCTCGGCTTCCTCCGGGACTTTTACTATGCCAAGCGCCACCCTGTAAACCGTGTTGGCATACTGCCTGAAAACCGCGGACGCGTTCTCGTGTGTGATCTGGAACACCGTGACCTCCCCTTTCGTTTTTTCTTTCTATAATTATAACATATCCAAACCATAAAATCTGCCTGGTTTTTTATTTTTTCCGAAAAAATTTCCGTAATCATTTCGACTGTCCCGCCATTGTCAGTCTTAACGCATTCAATCTTTATGGTAGTTTTTCATTGAATCTTGACATAATTCCACAATTATGATACAATAATAAGATAAAGGATCAGCGAAATGCTGACGTTGAAAGGGGCAGTTCAATTGCTGGAATTACAGGATCTCGTCTGGAAGATTCCGGACGGCGAATCAATTATAAATGGAATAAGCTGTAAACTGGACAGCCGGCTTACGGTCATCACAGGACCTAACGGCGGCGGAAAGACCTCGCTTGCAAAACTCATCGCAGGAGTTGAGAAACCCACTGGCGGCAAAATACTCCTTGACGGAGCGGACATAACCGATATGGACGTCACCGGGCGCGCAAAGCTGGGAATAGCGTATGCATTCCAGCAGCCGGTGCGATTCAAGGGTCTTACCGTGCGTGACCTTCTGGAGCTTGCGGCAGGTAAGAAGCTCGGACACGATGAGCTGTGCGGGCTTCTCGGAAAGGTAGGTCTCTGCGCCGAGGAATACATCGACCGCGAGATGAGCGCGGCTCTTTCCGGCGGCGAGGCTAAGCGTATTGAGATAGCCACCGTGCTTGCACGCAACGCCAGGCTTTCAGTATTCGACGAGCCGGAAGCCGGCATCGACCTCTGGAGCTTCGCAAGGCTTGTAGAAACATTTGAGGAGATAAGAAGAAGCACGAGCGGCTCCCTTGTGATAATCTCCCACCAGGAGCGCATTCTCTCCATTGCCGATGAAATAGTTGTCGTTGCGAACGGAAAGGTACGCACCAGCGGCACCCGCGACGAGATACTCCCGGCTCTGTTAAAAGGCGAGTTTTCGCGCCGCTGCCCGGTTCCCGGAACACCAGACAACACAACAGGAGGAAGCTGCCATGAGTGACATTAAGGACATGAGTTTCAACGAAGTCACCGCAGAAATGCTCAGGGTGATTTCCAATTATGACAGTGTGACCGGATTCAGGGGTGCGTATAATATCCGCGAGGACAGCCAGTGCGCAGGGCGTAAGTCCTCGCCGAACATCACGATTGATTCCAAGACCGACAAGCCCGGAATAAACATCACCGTAAAGCCCGGAACGGTCGGCGAGACCGTGTATATCCCCGCCTGCGTTACGCATTCCGATGTGGACGACCTTGTGTACAATGATTTCTTCATCGGCGAGGGCGCGGACGTTGTGATAGTTGCCGGCTGCGGAGTTCACAGCGACGGCGAGGAACAGGCGCGTCACAACGGAATCCACCGTTTCTTCCTGGAGAAAGGCGCGAGGGTGCTTTACAAGGAAAAGCATATCGGTACCGGAAAGGGAAAAGGACTTCGCAGGATAGACCCGGTAACCGACGCGTATCTGAAAGAGGATTCCTACCTTGAAATGGACACGGTTCAGCTCCGCGGAGTTGACAGGACTACCCGCAGCACCTCCGCCGTGCTTGAAAAGGGAGCCAGGATAGTTGTCCGCGAGCGTATCATGACCGACGGCAACGAGGACGCGGTGACAAAGTTCAGGGTTGAACTAAACGGCGAGGACTGCGGCGCGGATCTGGTTTCAAGGTCTGTTGCCCGCGGGAATTCGCATCAGGCGTTCTATTCAGTTATTGAGGGAAACAACCGCTGCACCGGGCATTCCGCCTGCGACGCTATTCTTGCGGAAAACGGCAGGGTGGACGCTCAGCCGGCGCTTAATGCCGCAAACGTTGACGCGGCGCTTATCCATGAAGCCGCAATAGGAAAAATCGCCGGAGAACAGATACTGAAGCTCTGCTCCCTGGGGCTTACCCGGGAGGAAGCCGAGGAGAAAATAATCGAGGGATTCCTGAAGTAAAATCAACGAGCCGCGCCTGAGCCGTGCGGCTCTGTTTTCGGTAAAGAGAGGGAAATATGGCAATTGAAAAAGTAAGAGAGTATTTCGCCCGGCACGGAATGGCAGACCGCATACTCGAATTTGACGTTTCCAGTGCAACTGTCGGACTGGCGGCGGAGGCGCTCCACTGCGAGGCCTGCCGGATAGCCAAGTCGCTGTCATTCATGGTCGGCGACGAGCCCATACTTATAATAACGGCAGGCGACGCAAAAGTTGACAACGGCAAGTACAAGGCAAAGTTCGGAAAGAAAGCCAAAATGCTGACTCCCGATGAGGTCGTGCAGTACACGGGCCATGCGATAGGCGGCGTCTGCCCGTTTGCAGTGAACAGCGGAGTTACAGTGTATCTTGATGTGTCGCTGAAACGCTTCACAACGGTTTTTCCGGCGTGTGGAAGCAGCAACAGCGCTATAGAGCTCGCCATTGACGAGATGGAAAAGTATTCCGGTTACAAGGAATGGGTGGACGTCTGCAAGGCATGGGAATAAACAGAAATCGAGGTGCCCTTTTCGGAGCACCTCTTTTTTATTTCCTGCTGCATTTCTTACAGCCCTGACAGCCGCTTTTTCCGCATGAACAGCCGTGTTTCACTGAATGTCTGACTGCCGCGAAAAATCCGGCGGCTATCAGAATTATCAGCAGAATGCTAATCCAGTTCATAGGCGCCTCCTTTCAGGCAAGCCCGCATATCAGACCGACGGTGTGTACAAGGAACGCCATTACCCACGCTATCGCGCACTGTATGAGTACGGTAGCCGCTGCGGCGCGTGCGCTTCCAAGCTCGCGCCTGACGGTTGCGATGGCGGCAACGCAGGGAGTATAGAGCAGCACGAATACAAGAAAAACCACTGCGCTGAACGGAGTGAACAGAGTATTTATCTGCGATACGTCCCCGCCCAGAAGCAGCGTAAGCGTTGAGACAACGCTTTCCTTAGCCGTAAATCCTGTCAGCAGGGCGGTGGAAGTCCTCCAGTCACCGAAGCCGAGCGGAGCAAAAATCGGTGCCACCAGTCCTCCGAGCATTGCAAGCAGGCTGTTTTCCGGGGAATCAACGATATTCAGACGAGCGTCAAATGTCTGGAGGATCCACACGATGATGGAGGCGGCAAAAATTACTGTGAATGCTTTCTGGATAAAATCCCTGGCCTTTTCCCAGAGGAGCTGGAAAACGCTTTTGGCGCTGGGAAGCCGGTAGTTGGGGAGTTCCATAACAAACGGCACCGGCTCACCGCGGAAGCGTGTTATTTTCAGAAGCAGTGCGTAGAGCATACCGCAAAGGATTCCAAAGATATACAGCCCGATCATTGCAAGCACCCGGTACTGCGACGGAAAGAAAGCTCCGACCATCATCGTATAGATGGGCAGCTTTGCGGAACAGCTCATAAACGGAGTAAGCAGGATAGTCATTTTTCTGTCGCGCTCACTGGAAAGGGTGCGCGTTGCCATTATCGCCGGCACGGAGCATCCGAATCCCACCAGCATTGGTACGAAGCTCCGCCCGGAAAGTCCCAGTTTACGCAGCGGACGATCCATTACGAATGCTACTCTTGCCATGTATCCGGTGTCCTCAAGAATGGAAAGGAAGAAGAACAGCGTAACGATGGTCGGAAGGAAGCTGAGCACGCTGCCTACGCCGGCGCATATTCCGTCCACTACCAGCGATTGAACAACAGGATTCACTTCGAGGTATGCAAGTCCCTTTGCTATCCACTCTACAACAAAATCCACGCCCATTCCCATCAGATCCGAAAGCCACGCCCCGATAAGGCTGAACGTCATCAGGAAAACGATTGCCATTATCCCGATAAAGCATGGAATAGCGGTATATTTTCCGGTCAGCAGCTTATCTATCTGCATACTGCGTTTGTGCTCGCGGCTTTCATGCGGACGCACCACTGTTTTCTCGCAGAGGTTTTCGAGGAATGAGAATCTCATATTTGCAAGGGCGGCTTCCCTGTCCATGCCGGTTTCCTGCTCCATGATGTTAACAAGCTGGTCAAAAGCCTGTTTTTTCTCGTCGGGTATCTTCACCTTTTCCTCAATAAGTTCATCGTTCTCCACGAGTTTTGTCGTGGAGAACCTGACCGGAAGCCCTGCCGCCTGAATATCCGGCGCGAGCAGCAGCGAAGCCGCATGGATACAGCGGTGTACTGCTCCGACCTTATCCCTGGAGTCCTTGCTTTCCGGACAGAAATCCATTCGCACCGGGCTTTCCTGATAACGTGCAACGTGTATTGCATGGTCGATAAGCTCATCGATGCCTTCATTCCTGGCGGCAGATACCGGCACCACCGGGATACCAAGCGTTTCCTCCAGCTCATTGACGAGTATTGAACCGCCGTTCGCGCGCACTTCGTCCATCATATTCAGTGCGAGCACCATAGGTATGCCAAGCTCCATAAGCTGCATTGTGAGGTACAGATTCCGTTCGATATTGGACGCGTCAACGATGTTGATTATTCCGTTGAGTCTGGAATTCAGCAGAAAATCGCGGGTAACTATTTCCTCGCTTGAGTACGGAGAAAGTGAGTAGATCCCAGGCAGATCCGTTACAGTAGCTTCCGGGTGGCTGCGTATGGTACCGTCCTTGCGGTCCACGGTCACTCCGGGGAAGTTACCAACGTGCTGATTAGACCCCGTGAGCTGATTGAACAGCGTTGTTTTTCCGCAGTTCTGGTTTCCTGCAAGCGCGAATGTCAGCGGCGCACCCTTAGGTATAGTGGGACCGCCGTGCACCGGGTGATATCCGCCGGATTTGATGACCTCGCCAACGCCGGGGTGGGGAGTACTGCTGGTTCTGCGAGCCCCGACGACCGAAGCCCTGACCGCTTTGGTATGTACTTTTTCAACTGAAACCTTACGCGCTTCTTCCAGACGAAGCGTCAGTTCATAGCCTCTGAGCTGAAACTGCACCGGATCTCCCATAGGGGCTACCTTTTGCAGAGTTATCTCCGTATCCGGGGTAAGTCCCATATCAAGAAGATGATGCCGAAGAGCGCCGCTGCCGCCGACAGAGCTTATGTAAGCGCTTTGTCCCGGTTTTAGTTCGTCCATTGTCATGTGTTGATTGCCTCCTGATTTTTCTGTATCTAAGCCTGTTCAGGGCTTGTATATTTGTATTCTGTATTTCAGAAGAACAGAATAAATTTATACAAGTAAACCATATCTAACTCTTTCGCTTTATTATATCACAAAGACTCGTTTAAGTCAAGAACTTCCATAAAACGCATTTTGGAACCTCTAAAAACCGGTTTGAAAAGGGAAAATGTATAGGTGCGCCGAATGCGATGAAAGCCTTACGAGGAGGCGCAGCATGATGTTGCAGAGCGAAAGAAGCAGGCAGTGTGCTATACGCATTTGGAATACCATCCGCCTGCGATGTGAAAAATCCACCCTGCTGCGAAACGGGGTGGATTTCAATAAATTCAAGATATTATTTTTTTCATCTGCCTGACAGGGAGGCACTCCAGTTATATTTTATATACCCATTTTTCCTTGCGGGGCTTTGCGGCGGGGACTTCATTCGCAGGATAGCCGACAATGCAGTGACCTATTCCTTCATAGTCTCCCTCTATGCCCAGGGACTTCAGGAGCTCCTTTCCCTCGGAGGATTCGAACTCCTCCCTGGCGCGGTGGATCCAGCAGCTTCCGAGACCGACCGCGTTTGCGGCAAGCATCAGATTTTCCATTACAAGGCTTCCATCGTACTTGTAGGTTCCTACGCTCTTATCAGCAAGCACTACGAGAACCACCGGAGCTCCGTAGAACGGGTCAATGGAAGCTCCCATTACTGCGGCGTTCATCTTTGAAAGCTTGTCGCGGACAGATTTGTCCGTGACCTCTATGATGATCGGGGACTGGCGGTTCATTCCTGTGGGGGCGTAGGTTCCAGCCTCTACTACCTTGTCAATCAGCTCCTGCGGAGGCATTTCCGGTTTGTATGCCTTAACGCTCCTGCGGGTCATTATGTTATTCAGTGCTTCGTTCATGATGTATTCTCCTTTCATGGATATTCCATATTCTGATGATAGCACATATTATTCCGGGTGTCAATACAGGATATGTGAAAGTATGCTGAAAATTATCCCAGCGCTTCAAGCAGGCTGAACGCGAACCACTTGACCTCCGGGCGGTCGGCTATCTCCCACAGCCTGGAAGTACAGCATACTGCACCGTCCTTACGGTAAAGCAGTCCCAGGCGCTTACGGCGCTCCGGGTTGTCGATGACCCAGACATCAGGCTCAATGCCGGTTCCGCTAAGATCGGCACAGCGACTGTGAGAAACTATCTCATACCACTGCGGGGTCGTGAAGTTCTCGCAGGGAAACTTTGCCAGCAGATCGGACTTGTCGTCTATCAGCAATCCCAGCGTTCCGGTGGGCACCGGCTTCTTCATGCTCTCTGAGATGCTGCGGAACATTCCGTAGCACCAGAAATCCGTGCAGTACTCTCCGGGGAGCGAATCCTCCGAAAGCTCCGGAACGCACAGAACTCCGTGCCGCTTTGCCTTTTCAACGTCACGGGTTATCTCAATGTTCTTTCCGCCGTAGCTTATTCCATCCTCGGTTATGCTTATCGCAAGATCGGGGTACAGGTACAGCGTGTAGAAATTCTCAGCTTCGCCATCGACTGAGAGGTGGAGTTCCGCCTTTACGGGCTCATCGCAGCCTACGCTGAACGATATGCCCTTTGCACGGTATATTCTTCCGTTTCGCCCGGATATTTCAGAAACCCCGGAATCAAGCGTCTTTCCGTTGGCTGTGAGCTCCCAGCGTATTTCCTTTGCCGCGAAATCCGGCTCAGTGGATGACACCAGCAGCCCGCACCGGATCTCATCGCCCGCCTTATATACGAATCCGTCAAGCTCGGCGAGAACGACTGTTTCGCCGCAGAAGCGCTGCCATTCCCCGGGAGTTATAAGCCCCTTGGATTTCAGGTGAGCGTTCAAAATCCCGACCGTTGCGATTCCCTGCCCCGGGAAATCCTGAATGTCAAGCAGCTGGAATCCGCTCATCATGGAGCTGCGCATTGCCGCTTCGATATCGCGGCGGTAGCAGTCCACCGCGAGCGCCCCGGAAGCATGGAAAAAGTCCTTCCAGCGGTGGAGCATTCCGGCTTCCTCAAGTCCCTTTCGGTAAGCGGCATACGCTTCATGGCGCACCGGACCGGTGTAGTCCTTTATCTCATCGAAATCCGGGAACATCGCGTACTGTCCGACCTCATGGGAAATCACCGGAACATGAACGGAGATATTGTCCCAACTCTCTGCCCTGACCCTGCGCATTTCAGTCCCGTACTGTATCATTATCTCGCCGTTTTCGTCCGTCACCTGAGTTCCGCCGAGCGCAGCAGCTTCGTCTATCAGCGGGTCGTAACTGTGAACGCTGTTGGGGTAATTCGTCTGGATATGTCCCTGGGGCGCGTCGCACATCGCGTAGCTTCCACGGATAAGGCGGTCGCGGCCAAGACGCACTCCGCTGAAAAAGTCCTCGTTTTCAAGGACGCACGGCACAAACTGGAAGTTGTTGGAGCCGCCAGCATACAACTTATCCGGAAATTCCGCCTTATATCCGGAAATCAGCTCATCCAGGCGTTCCTTGCTGCCCCAGAGCTCGTTGCCCATGCTCATCATTACGAAGCTGGGGTGATGTCCGAATTCGCGAAGGATACGCCAGCCCTCCTCCCGCAGAAATTCATGCTCCTTGCCGAAAACATCCGGAACAGTTCCCCAGAACGGAAGCTCCGGCTGCATATAGATTCCCATGATATCAGCCGCCTCGAACGCCGCGTCAGGAGGGCAGCAGGTATGGAAGCGGTAGTGATTTATGCCGTACATTTCCGCCGTCTCGAACACTTTCAGCCACGACTCAACATCTGCGGGCATATATCCGGTTTCCGGGAACACCATTCCATCGTGCTTTCCGCGCAGGAACGTCTGCTGACCGTTTATCAGCAGTGTGCGGTCATCGTGGGACATTCTGCGGAGTCCGGTGGTGAACGTCCAGCGGTCGCCGGAAATCTCAATCTCCAGTTTCAGCGGAGCGGGATCGCGGTCGCTCCACAGCGGAGCGCCGGGAACTGAAATGTCGCACTCTATCGGCTTTTCATTGGTAAATTCCGCCTCTGCGCAGCCGTATTCCTGCTCCTCGTCGAAAACTCTGAGGTTTGCAGTACCGCAAAGTTCACCGTCCGCCTCTGCCTTTACATGGAACGAGTGATTCTCCGGTTCTGGAATTATACGGACGTTATCGACGCAGGCACGGTAAGTCCGGAGCTCGATACGCCCTATGATTCCGTTCCAGTTGGTCTGCGTGTCGCGGGAAGTCAGATGGCCTCCGCCGGTAGGGTAGTCGGTGTTATCAACGCATACCACAAGCTCATGCATTCCGGCGGAAGATCCGTTCAGGGAGTAACGGTGCGGTGTGCAGAGCGAGCAATAGCTCCCGATGAGCCTGCCGTCCAGGTAAACACGCGTCTTTCGGGTGCGCTCAAGAAACAGCGTGATATTCTGTTTCGCCATTTCCTCGGAAATATCTATGCTCCTGCGAAACCACGCGAAGCCCTCGAACTTGTGGAGCTCCGTCAGGCAGCCGTACTCCGTTTCATTGTTGAGCTTTCCGAGCCCGGCGTTTGACGTGGAGTCCGGCAGGTTTATTCTGTCGGGATATCTTTCGGGCAGGAGCTCGTTCTTGCTTTCGTCAAGGAATACTTCCCACTGTCCGCTAAGGTCTGTAATGTTCATCTGATACCTCCATAATAAATGGTTTCTTCAGAAACATTATACAGGAAAACGGAGAAGAAATCAACAGGTTTTGCGAAAAAACAGGAGAGCCGAAGCCCTCCTGTGATATGGATATCATTCTCTTTTGATTGCTTCCATAGCGGAAATATGCACCGCCTTGTTTGCCGGGTAGAAGCCCGAGCCAAGTCCGATGAATATTGAGAATACGATTGCAAAGGCGTACAGCCATATCGGAACTATCGACATGGGGCTGTTTGCAGGATCCATTGCAGTCGTGACTACGCTCCATAGCGATGGGATATCCGTTATCTGGATACTCTTCGCGGCTTCATTCGTGGCGATGTTCATTCCCACTGAGATGAAGAAGCTCAGCAGGCTGCCGATAAGTCCGCCGATAAGCCCGATGAATCCCGCCTCCATGAGAAACACCTCGCGGATATTGCCAAGGAAGCAGCCGAGAGCCTTCATTACGCCTATCTCACGGGTGCGCTCGGAAATGGACATTATCATGGTATTGCATATACCCAGCGCCGCAACGAAAAGGGATACCGCGCCAAGTCCGCCGAGCATCATCTGCTGCTTGCGCGCCTCTTCTTCAAGGGGCTTGCGGACGCTCTCCATAGAGTAGGTGGTATAGCCGAGCTTCTTTATCTCGCTTTCGATGTCAGCCACCTGCGAAATATCCTTTGCCTTGACATATATTTCGTTGTACTCAGTGTCCTGATTGTTTGAGGACGGATAGAACATCCTATACAGCGACTGTAAATCGCTGGTCATGAAGATAAGACCCTCGCTTGTGCAATAGTCCTTGTTGTAATCCTCCTTGACGATACCAGTGACCTTTATGTCCTGATACTTCTTTGTGTCCCCGTTTTCATAGCTGGACAGCTCCAGCTTGATGGTCTGGCCAAGCAGTTTCACATAAGGGTCCGGAAGCTCAGCGTCCGGATTGTACTCATATATTCCGGAACCATTGTCTGAATACATTGCACTCCAGCGGTCTATCGTATTGTGACCATCCGGGCGCTGCGTATCCATCAGGTTATACGCCGTGAACTGTCCGGCAAGAACCTCGAACGGTTCCTTCGGGAACGTACCTTCAAGAAGCTCAAAGCCGAACTTTTCCATTGCGTCCTTGTTCACTCCGACGACCTGAACCCACTGCATTCGATAGCGGTCATTATCGCCGACATACGCCTGAAGATTTATACTGTTAAGCTGGGATTTGCCTATTGCCACGTCAACGTTGGCAATATTCTGGAATTTCTTTATTGCCTTGTCGTCCAGCTTTGCGTCCTTACGCCCGCTGGAATAAACCTGAATAAGCGTAAGATCGCCCATGCCCTCGAGCATTATCTGCTGGGAATTCTGCACTCCTATGCCGATCGACATCATTATAACGATGGAACAGCAGCCTACCACAACGCCGAGTACAGTCAGGATAGTTCTTGACTTACGGCGCGTCAGGTTCTGGAGGCACATCTTTATCATGTCAAATAATTTCATGGTTCATCACCATTAAACCTTTGTCTTGTCATCGCTGTCAGACTTATCGTCGTCAAGCTCGTCCTCCCAGTCGATATCGTCCGCTGTGAGCTTCTTGCCGTTCTTGCGCTTCTTGTGTACCACAACGATTATTACAACGACTGCGGCAACAACAAGCACGGAGCCGCCGATTATAACAGCTATCCACGGGAAGCCGCCCTCGCCGGAATCTGTCGTCTCGTATGTCATGGGGTAATCCGGGATATCCCACTGCTGCTCCATTGCGCTGAAGCTTACAGGAAGTTCCTTTACGATCTCGTTCATGTTGGAATCCTCATATGTCACCTTGATGACAAACGAAACCGTTCCACCCATTGTAGGAGTAATTACGAAATCCACGGAACCGTTTCCGCCTGCTGCGATATTACCTATCACCTTCTCAGTAGAAAGCGCTGTGTATCCCGGGTCGGAATATCCGGCGTCTCCGCCTGTGAAATCTCCACCGCCGTACATTCCATCATCAACAGCAATCATCTTGTCAAACGTCATGGAGGACATTACCATTTCACTGTCAGGAGCCTGTATGTCAGCGCCGGAATCCACCATCCCCTCGGAAGTTCCGTATGCTCCGTTCATTCCGTTGTCGGTTCCATTATCAGCACCACTGTCGGACTGTGCCGCAACTATCTCCGCCTTTACGTTGGAAGCGTCAGCGCGTCCCTTGTTCATGTAGCTGAGGGTAATGTAAACCTCGTTGCCAACATATACGTCATAGGTGGGCTTGCTTACGGAAAGAGTGAGCTTATCAGGCTGATAGAGGGGGATATAGATATTCTGATCGGAGGTCATCGTTGTTCTGGTATCTCCGACGACATAATCATACTTGAATGAAACGGAAACAGAGGCTGTTCCGGTCGCGGCAGTCGGAAGCGCGCGGAGCTGAATGGACTCGCTGCCCGCCCCAGCCGCTGCAAGGTTCTGATAATAGAAGGAGCTGCTTCCGCCGTAAATGGAGATATCGCCGCTGGCTCCGATAGTCATAATTACGTTTTCAATGGAGGTAGAAGCGCTGGTATTGTAGAAATCAAGGTCAAGATTAAATACTTCGCCCGCAGCTATCTGGTCTGCGCCGATGTCGTACTTGCCTATGATAATATTCGGAGCAGCAGAGCTGTCCTTTCCGTCAGCGCCCTTATTCGTGGCGGCGATAAGTACAAGAGATGAGCTTCCCTCGGTTTGCTTGATGGAGGTGTCTCTGCCGTAGGAATACTTCATTGCTGCGGTTATGCCCTGCTTTGCAGATGTGATATCACTGAGCGTGCGGAACTTTACTTTCAGTTCTGCCGTTGCGCCAGGGCGTATCATTTCGATGAAGCCGGTTTCTGTTCCGTCAAGGAAGTAGAATGCGTCTGTGCTCGTAAGGTCAACAAATACGTCTCTTACCGTTATATCGCCATAGTTCTTGACGTAAACGGTATATTCGTAATCTGTGTCAGCCTTTATAGCCTCCGGGAGCTTTTCACCGGAAATGCGGAGAACCGGCGCAGCAGACACCTCGGACGACATAACAACAGAGCCCGTCTTGGTCTCAGCTGTGTTTACGCCGCTCTTATCGTAGTAGTACTCAAGCTCTACATCAAGCGACTGGCTGACGGAAGCAAGGTCTGCAAGCGTGTTGAAGTATACAAGAACGCGCTTCTGCCTTCCCGCAGCTATCTTATCCACAAAGAACTGGTCTGAGCCGTTAGCAATGGTGAGTCCATCGCTGCCCTTGACCTTTACGGTCACGTTAGTCATGTCGGCTGTTCCCTTGTTTATGATATAGAAAGCCTTGCGGTATTTTCTTCCTGCAAGAAGCGGGGCGTCAAGCGGCTTTGACGTAATTACCGGCAGAGGAGCCTTTTCATCTTCCTTATCGCCAAGCATGATGAAAGACTGCTCATATGTGCCCTCGGGCTGCTCGCTGCCATACTGATATGTATACTTCAGGGAAGCCGTGACAGACTGGCGAATTGCAGAAAACTGTTCCATTGTACGGAATTTCACAGTTATCTTTTTCTCGGTATTCATCGGGATATTTTCGAAATAGGTCCGTCCTGTGCCGCCTGTAACAAAAATATCATCTGAAGAACCGATCGTTATAAATACGTCCTTCATATCTGCGGAGCCGATATTCTTTACAGTAAGAACTGCGGAATAATCCTTACCGCACTTGATCGTCGATTCAGCGAGTGAAAAATCACTGGTAATAACCGGATATACCTTTTCAACTGTGGATATCTCTGCTGCGACCGCAACCTGAGTGGAAGTGCTGCCGGTAGATTCAGATGTTCCGTTGTCATAGTAATACTTCAGTGTAACACCAAAATTCTGGCGTTCTGAATTGATTTTTTCAAGGGCTTTATACTTGATAGTAAGAACCTTTTCGTCCTTGTAACCAATACTGGAAATATCCTGCGTGCCGGTTCCTTCAATTATAAGGATATCATCAGAGGGGGTCACTTCTGCAAGAATATTGTATGCATCAGTTGATCCAAGATTTTTAAGGCGGATTTTAAATTCGCCCGTCTCCCCTGCTTTTATTTTGGAATCAGGTTCAACTGCCGTGATCTTGATGATCGGTTCAGCAACATTAACGGTATTATCATCGCTCTTGTCAGGAACTCTGCATTCTGTAATGTTTACCGAACCCGCAGCGTAATCATTCGCCCCGGAATATCCAACCATGAATCCGAACGCCTTATCTTCACCATTCCATTTGCATTTTGAAAGAACGACGTCATATTTAAGAAGCTCGTCCCCGGACGAGGTTATATTCAGGGACTCAACGGTTCCCTTGAACGAATCCATGCTCTTAAGGAAATCAATGCTCTTATTTTCCCCGAGCTGTGATGTTTTGACCTTGATATCCTTTATCGTTATCTTAATCCTGAACTCAGTAGAAGGTGTGATATCTGAAATTGCCTTGTCCTTGCTGTTCATCAGCTCATAGCCTATAACGACAGGGTTAAGCGTTACTTCAGCGCTGCTTTCTTCAGTGGCAGCATATACCGCCAGCGGCATTCCCGCCGGCACTGACGCAGTCAGTATTGCTGCGCCTATCATTGCTGAAAAAATTCTGTTAAGATACCTTTTCATCGTTTTCTCCTTTTGTATCGCTGACTATTCTTCCGTCAACAAGAGTTACTATTCTGTCCGCATATTTCGCAAGTTCAGGGTCGTGCGTTACAAGCACTATCGTCTGATTGTATTTCCTTGCGAAGGTCTTTATCATGTCCATTACCTCAACGGTCGTCTTGGAGTCGAGGTTTCCTGTCGGCTCGTCTGCAAAGACTACATCTGGCTTTGCAACGAACGCCCTCGCTATTCCGACTCGCTGCTGCTGTCCGCCGGACATCTGCCGCGGATAGTGTCTCAGTCTGTTGCCAAGACCTACCTTTTTCAGCATTGCCACCGCTATCTTTGTTCGTACCCTGCGGCTTTCTCCCCTGAACATAAGCGGCATTGCAACGTTTTCCACCGCCGTCATGAACGGCAGAAGATTATATGACTGGAACACGAAGCCTATGTGCTTCTGGCGGAACGCAGCCAGTTGGTTTTCGCTCAGCCGGGTTATCGGGACTCCCCTTATGTAAACATCGCCGAATGTAGGCTTTTCAAGCCCTGCAAGCTGATTCAGCAGCGTAGATTTTCCGGAGCCGGACGTGCCGAAAATACAGCACAATTCCCCCTCCATAATATCCAGGTTTATCCGCTTCAGCGCAACGACTGACTCGCCGCCTTCAAGCTTGTACTCCTTGCGAAGATCCTTGACGTGTATCATGATTCTTGGTTTTCTGGGCTTTTCGTTTTCCATTCTGTCACCCCCTTGGTTTTTACTCTACAAATAAAACAGCCAAAAACATCGAAAAGTTGCATAGTTCTGGAATTTTCCAGCATATTAATTTCATATAGCAGTATATCATTTTTATCTTGCTATGTCAATATATATTACAAAAATGTAATAATCTATAATGACTCAGTATATCATACAAAAAAGGCGGCGCAGACTGCACCGCCTATATTATGTCCGATATTATCAGTTGCTCTTGGGAAGAACGGAAGCAATAGCCCCGGCGACATTGCTGATAGGCATTGTCTGGAGGTAAATCTTGCCCGGTCCTGTTACGACTGTGTTGAACAGACCCTCGCCACCAAAGAGAACATTTCCGATACCCTTGACGGTCTGGATATCCATTGTGCAGCTTCCTGACATTGCAGCGAGATAGCCTGTGTCAACGAGCATCTGCTGACCTGCCTGAAGCTCATACTCTACAACATAACCGTCGATCTCGATAAACGCCATGCCTGTACCGTGCAGCTTCTGCATGATGAAGCCCTCACCGCCGAAAAAGCCAGCGCCGAGCTTCTTCTGGAATGCGATGGAAAGCTCAACGGAAGGCTCAGACGCGAGATAACCGGTCTTCTGTACGATGAAATCGCCCTTGCTTACGTCAACAGGGATAATGGAGCCAGGGAAGCTGGACGCAAACGCGATCATTCCGGGGCCGCCCTCTGCGGTGTATGTATTCTGGAACATGGACTCGCCGGAGAACATTCTGCTGAATGCCTTTCCAACGCTTCCAGCGCCAGTTGCCATCTTCATGTTCGGCGTCATCCATGACATAGCGCCCTTTTCGCACTTAATGGACTCGCCTGCGTCAAGATAAACGATTACTACGGGCAGCGGCTCGCCCTTGATCTCATACCTCATAAAATACTCCTTTACATTCATTATAATTACTTTGCCAATTACAGGGTATTTGCTTTTTTTATTATACAGTATTTTCTGGAATTTGTCAAGCACCTTACGATTTTTTTTTACCAATTCCTGACGGCCATAAGCAGCAGGTATGCGGACGTTATGACAAGCGTGGGGCTTGCCTTTCCTCCGGCAATAAACAGGACGCCGACAGCGAGAGCGGCAGAGCAAACCGCGCAGATTCTCAGTGTTGCGTCTACACTTTCTGGTGAAAGCACCTTTATCAGTGCAAGTTTCAGAAGCCTCCTGCCGTCAAATTCGCCCAAGGGAAGCAGGTTGAATAGTCCACAGGAAAGACTCATTGCAGCGGAACAGGACTTTCCCGCTGCGAAAAGCGCTGTCGCCAGCAGGAAATTCATTGCGCAGCCTGCTCCGTAAACCGCCGCCTGCTCTGTGGGAGAACGACGCTCAGTTTCCGTTGATGTTATCCGTATTCCCGCGCCGTAAAACGTGACGCTTTCCGGTACTATTCCACATAAAAGCATGACAGCAAGGTGAGCCAGCTCGTGCGCCGCGCAGATCCCGAGCGCAGTCAGCCCGAATCCGGAGCTGTCAAGGCTGAAGAACAGCGCAAGCACCGCAAAAAAAGAGAAATCCCACCGCAGAACGGTGCGGGTCAGATTCAATTCTATCATGCCACATTATATTCGTCAGGCAAGAAAATAGAACAAGCCCCCGCCGTTTCCGACAGGGGCTGCGTGAATTTTAGTCCTTGAATACCGCGCCGGTATTGGAGGAAGTAACCATCTTTGCATAACGCCTGAGGTAGCCGGAAAGTTCCTTGGGCGGGAGTATTCCCTTTTCCCTGCGCTTTGCGATCTCAGCGTCGTCGACCAGCAGAGTTATGCTGCGGTTCGGAATATCAATGTGGATCTTGTCGCCGTCCTCAACGAATGCGATAAGTCCGCCCTCGGCAGCCTCGGGGGAAACGTGACCGATCGCCGCGCCCCTGGAGGCTCCAGAGAATCTGCCGTCCGTGATGAGGGCTACGTTTCCGTCAAGTCCCTTACCAACAATAGCGGCGGTAGGAGCCAGCATTTCCGGCATTCCGGGGCCGCCCTTCGGACCTTCATAACGGATAACCACAACGTCGCCAGCCTTGATGTCGCCGCCAAGGATAGCGTCGCAGGCTGCCTGCTCGCCGTTGAATACGCGTGCAGTACCCGTGAAGTCCATCATCTCAGGTTTAACCGCGCCCTGCTTTACAACGGAGCCGTTCTCTGCAAGGTTGCCGCTCAGGATAGCGATACCGCCGTCCTTGCGGATAGGATCGTCTATCTTGTGCACGATAACGCCGTCTGCGTCCTTAGCCTTTGCGATACGGTCAGCCTGTGTGCCGGTTACGGTCATAACGTCGGTGTTTACATGGCCCCCCTTGGACAGCTCACGGATTACGGTCTGGATACCGCCGACAGCGTTAAGGTCAGTGATGAACACGCTGGAAGCGGGATTCAGCTTTGCAAGCTGCGGAGTCTTTCTGCTCATCTGGTCGATATCGTCAAGCGAGATGTCAACCTTTGCCTCGTGTGCGATGGCAAGCAGGTGAAGTACTGTATTGGAGGAAGCTCCGATTGCCATATCCGTTGCAAGGGCGTTGAGCATATTCTTCTTTGTAAGGATATCGCTCGGGCGGATATTCTGCTTTACCAGCTCAACGGCGCGCTCGCCGGACTCCTTGGCAAGTCTGCGGCGCGCGGAGTTTACTGCGGGCTCGGTGCCGGCTGTCGGAAGCGCAAGACCGAGAGCCTCGGTCAGGCAGTTCATGGAGTTGGCGGTGTACATACCGGAGCAGCTTCCGCAGGTCGGGCAGGCGTTGTCCTCAAAGTCCTTGATAACGTCGTCGCCTATCTCGCCGTTGGAGTACTGACCGATTGCCTCGTAGATCTCAGAATAGCCCACGCGCTTGCCCTGTACGCAGCCGGGGTTCATGGGACCGCCGCTGCAGAAGATGGAGGGGAGGTTCATTCTTGCGGCGGCAAGCACCATTCCCGGTACGATCTTGTCGCAGTTAGGGATGAATACAACGCCGTCGAGGGGATGCGCCGTGAGCATTACCTCAATGGAATCCGCGATGAGCTCTCTGGAAGCGAGGGAGTATCTCATGCCCCTGTGATTCATTGCAAGTCCGTCGCATACGCCGATGGTGAAGAACTCGAACGGAACGCCGCCTGCGTTTCTGATACCATCCTTAACGGCTCTGGAGATCTCATGCAGGTGCATATGCCCGGGAACATAGTCGCTCGCAGCACAGACAACCGCGATGAACGGTCTGTGCATTTCGCTGTCGGTTACGCCAAGAGCCTTCAGAATGGCTCTGTGGGGAGTCTTTTCTACTCCCTCTTTAATAAGATCACTTCTCATGATGTGTCCTTTCTTCCCGATTTGCGGGTGTTTTATTTGCAGGCCTTGTGGAGCATTGCAGCTCCGATTATGCCCGCGTCATTACCGAGGGAGCAAATCACGATCTCGGTATTTTTTGCGCTGTTTCTTGTGTAAACCTGCTCTGCTACCGCTTTCTTCAGCGGAACGAGAAGCGTGTCGCCCTCGTTGCAGACTCCCCCGCCTATACAGAGGATATCAGGCTGGAATATGTTGATGACATTAGTTATGCCTACCGCGAGGTACTTGACATACTGCTCTGTGACCTCAAGTCCCACAGGGTCGCCCTGCTTCATCGCCTGATAGGCGGTGCGTGCGCTGACCTTTTCCTCCTGCTTTATAAGCTTTGCCATAAGGCTGCCGGGATTTTTCTCTGCGTACTCGCGTGTGGTGTTCACAAGGCCTGTCGCGGAGGAATAAGCCTCGAAGCAGCCCTTTCTGCCGCAGGTGCAGGGTCTGCCGTCTACCACGATAACGGAATGTCCTATTTCGCCGCCTGCAAAATTGAAGCCGCTGTATATCTTTCCGTTGATGATTATACCTGAACCCACTCCGGTGCCGAGGGTGATAACCACTGCGCTGTCCGCGCCCTTTGCGGAACCGGCGCAGTACTCGCCGAACGCCGCCGCGTCCGCGTCGTTGCCGAGCCAGGTCTTTACACCGAAATGCTTCTCAACATCAGTTCTCAGCGGAACGTTTCTGAAGCCAAGGTTGTTGGAATACTCCACAACTCCGGTGTCCTGATTGCAGGTGCCCGGGCAGCCCATTCCGATGGAATCAAGCCGGGACGGAGCAATTCCCGCTTCCTCGCAGGCGAGTTCTCCGGCGCGGATAATGTCCGCAAGTATCTCAGCGTAGGGTCTGGGGGAATTCGTCCTGACCTTTGAGCGTGCGATTATTTCGCAGTTTTCGTTAACAATACCGCAGGCAATGTTAGTGCCTCCGATGTCTATACCGAGATGATAAGCCATGTCAGCCCTCCCGTTTATATAATGTCAGTGAGAATGATCGTGCCCTTGCCGGTAACGGTGTAATCTCCGGTGCCTGCGCTGATGAACAGGCTGTCGCCCTTCTTCGCGCTCACCTTCTCAGAACCTGCCGCAGCCTCAAAGCTGCCGTCCAGGACGAGCAGCGAGTTAAACGAGCCCTCTCCGGCTGTGAGCTTTGCCGTGCCGTCAAGCTCCAGCTTATTAACGTTGAAATACTCGCAGGAGCGCAGGAGCGTCTCAGTGCCGCCGGGAATCTTCTCGGGAGTGCCCTGTGCGGTGGTCGGATACTTCGGCGGAACGAGATTTGTGACGTCCTTTGCCTTTTCAACGTGAAGCTCCCTGGGCTTGCCGTCCTTGCCAACTCTGCCGTAGTCATAGATACGGTAGGTCGTGTTGGAATTCTGCTGGATCTCAGCGATAAGGATTCCCTTACCGATAGCGTGGAGCGTTCCGCTCTCGATGAAGAACACGTCGCCCTTGTGCACCGGTACGTTGTTTGTGACCTCAAGGAGCGTGTTGTTCGCGATGCGCTCCGCGAACTCCTCCTTGGAGATCTCGTGCCTGAAGCCGTAAAGCAGCTCCGCGCCGGGGTCGCAGTCAACAATGTACCACATCTCGGTCTTTCCGTACTCGCCCTCGACCCTGAGCGCGTACTCGTTGGAAGGGTGCACCTGAACAGAAAGGTTGTCCTTTGCGTCGATAAGCTTTATCAGCACCGGGAAATACTCGAAGCGCTCGCAGTTCTTGCCGAGAACGCCTTTACCCTTTTCAGCGATGTACTCGGAAAGGGTCTTGCCGTCAAATTCGCCGCCGGTGATGACGCTCTGTCCGTCCTTATGGCAGGACAGCTCCCAGCTCTCGGCGATCCTGTCGGAATCCAGCTCCTTGCCGTATTCCTCGCGGAGTCTGTTTCCGCCCCAGATGTAGTCCTTGCACGGCGCTTTCAGCTTTAATATTGCCATAATTATGTATCCTTTCTTAATAGCCCAGTTTTTCGTTGACTATGATTACCTTTATTCTGTCCCTGACGCGCTGCTGAGCCATTCTGACGTATGAGCAGCATATACGTCCCATGCTCCTGCAATGTGCGCAGTTACCCGTTATTTCACATGGAGTGCCGCATTTCAGCCGCTTTGTGTTAAGCGGAGCCGCGACCTGCTCCACTCGACAGACTGCCTCGTCCATATCTTTTACTATCTTGTTAACGCCCACAACGAGCACCACCTGGGCCGGTCCGTATATCATCGCGGATACGCGATTTCCCCTGCCGTCCACGTTGTAGAGCTCGCCGTCCTCCGTGACTGCATTGCTGCTGGCAAAGAACGTATCGGAAACGAACGCCTTGTGCAGGATATCCTCCACCTCCTCCGGGGTCTTTCCCTCGGAACGGTCAAGATATATCCCAGGAAACTCCGTCATGAGGAGCTGCTTCACGCTGCTTTCCTCCAGAGTCACCGAGCCGCCCGCAGTTATGAGCCTGTCGTTCTTCAAAAGTTCCCGCACGATTTCATGGAGCTCACTGCGGGTCTCCACGAAATACGCTTTCATATTGTTCTTTTCAAGCGCCGCCATGGTGCGGCTGATTCTTTCCTCCATGTCAGTCCTCCTGTCCGGATTTCTGGCGGATAGTCACGATGGAATTATCAGATATCGCAAAGCTTCCGTCATCGCCGTATTCGCCGTAGGGAACATAATATTCCGCAGGATTGATCCCATACTGTACAGTATTCAGCATTGCAGCCTTTCTGTTCAGGAAATCGTCCTGTGTGACGTCAGTTTCTGCACCGTCGATTATCTCTCCGGCGTAAACATCGAGCAGCGAGCTGTCGATGTAGGTGAGGTTCTGGTTCACAAGCTCGATGAGTATGGAACCGATCATGTTCCAGCGGTAATCCTCGCTCTCGCCGAAATCCGCGAACATGATGTAGCTGTAAAGCGTGTCCGCCGTAAAGATCTGGTCTCCGGAATTTATCGCCGTGACCTCGTTTCCGTCCATTATCATCAGGGTCTTAGGAACTTCGTATTCAACGTTTCCGAATGTCGTGACGAGCGAAATAAAGCTGGAACGCGTGAATCTGATGTAACCGTCCATCTTTATGCCGCACTGCTCTCCGACCGCCTCGGCGACTCCCTTTCCGCCCTGCGCCGCATAGATATTCGGAAGTGTGCGCCCGGTGGCTCCGAGGGCTATGCCATCGCTCACGGGAATGAATGTCAGGCGGTTCTCCACCGCGTCGAACGCCGCTATGATGAAAAGCGCCGGCATATCGTTCTCGCCGTCTGATATCATGGTCATTACCGCCATGTTCATGCTGGAATCCGGCACGAAATCGCTGGTGAGCTGACCATCCGTTGTAAGACCCGTCTGGGTGCTCTTCGGAAAAAGGAAATCCCGGAAGGAAACTATTGCCATGATTATCATTGCAAGCGTTATCCCAAATGCGATGAAATATATATACCAGTTACTTTTTCTGCGTACTGCCATAATGCCGCCTTTCGAAAAAATATCTTATATTCTGAAAAGGTATTGAATTTTTCAGGATTTAGTAATATAATAGATTAGTGGGTTCAAGAATACTGACCCGATATACGTTCTGCATATATGTGCAGGAACATAAAGTATTATATCACATTTTTTCTGAAATTTCAAGGTATTGACGCATAAAGATTATACCGGATTTATCCGGCGCCATTACAGGAGCATATTTAAGGAGAAGCCATGAATAGTTTTTACCACAGAACATGGGCAGAAATAGATCTCGACGTCCTGAAAAACAACATAGAGATCATCAGAAAATACGCAGGCAAAAAGCAGATCATCGCGATAGTCAAGGCGAATGCCTACGGACATGGTGACGCGGAGTGCGCTCTCGCGCTCAACGAATGCGGCGTCGAACACTTCGCCGTTTCAAATATCTGGGAGGCTCAGAACCTCATCAACGCTAAGGTCAGGGGCGATATTCTGATATTCGGCTACTGTGACGTTCCCATGGTAATGGAGGAGCTCGGACAGGGCTGTATTTTCACAGTCGGCAGCGTCGGATACGCAGGGGCGCTTTCCGAAGCCGCTGTGAAAGCTGGCGTAAAAGTTCCGGTTCACATCAAATTTGATACGGGAATGTCCCGCGTTGGTATCACCACCGCCGAAGAAGCCGATGAGATACTTGCGCTCCCCGGGCTTGACTGCCGCGCAGGATACACTCACTTTGCCGTTGCGGATTCCCTGGATCCTCAGGACGTGGAATTCACGAATCAGCAGTACAGGCGGCTGGCGGATATCTGCCGAAGCAGGAATCTCCCCATGCACTGCCAGAACAGCGGCGGAATCCTTTTCCATGATTTTGACAGCGACTTCGTAAGAGCCGGTATCGTAATGTACGGACACCGCCCGAACACTGAATATGCGCTCCCGGACGGAATAAGATCCATATTCAGCATGAAGACCGTAATCAGCCAGATAAAGACCATTCAGCCCGGCGATACAGTAAGCTACGGCAGGACTTTCACCGCTGAAAAGCCCACAAGAATCGCGCTTATTCCCTGCGGTTATGCGGACGGATTCAACCGGAAGCTCTCCGGTCAGTGGAACGTGCTTGTACGCGGAAAGGAAGCTCCCGTTCTCGGCAGAATATGCATGGACCAGACTCTGATCGACATTTCCGATATACCGGAAGCTCAAATCGGAGATACAGTGACGGTATTTTCCAACGAAACGAACGGCGGATGTTCAGTAGACCGCGCCGCTGATATCATCGGCACAATAAGCTACGAACTTCTCTGCTGCCTTGGTCCGAGGGTCCCGAGAGTTTACCTCGAAAACGGCAGGGAAAAGGACATTCTCCGATATATCTGATACTCAAAACCCCGCAGGAATCGGTCCTGCGGGGTAATTTTATTTCTTTTCGTCAGGATCCGCGGAGCGCTTCATCAGCCTGATCGACTGCCTCTGCGGCTCGGGAGCCGGCTGTTCATGATATTCAGGGGCTTCGAACCAGAATGTGCTCCCCTTTCCTACCTCGCTGTCGGCGCCATACCTGAAGCCGTGCTGTTCAAGTACGTTCTTTACTATCGACAGACCTATTCCGCTGCCCATCTTGGCGCGCTTGTGAGTCTTGTTGCGCTCGCTGACCTTGTAATATCTGTCCCAGATGTACGGCAGGTACTCCGGCGCTATGCCGTCGCCGTGGTCTGTGACCTCAAAACGGATAAGACCCGGCTCCCTGCGGTACAGACGGACAATGACCGTATTGTCGTCTCCGGTATATGTGACCGCGTTGTTTATCAGATTGTATACCACCTGCTCCAGCTTTGTGATGTCGGCGTTTATCATTATGCCGTCCTCCGCTTCGAGCTTGATGATTATACCATCGTTCTCCTTGAGTATATCAAAGCGCGATATCACGCCGGAAAGCCTGTCCGAAAGGTCAAACACGGACATATTCATTTCAGTTACGCCCGCCTGAAGCTTCGACAGGTCAAGGATATCGTTCACCAGCGATGAAAGCCTGTCCGTTTCGTCGATTATGACTTTCAGATGCCGCTCGCGCTTCTCCGGATTGTCGCCGGAGAGGTCGCGTATCATCTCGGCGTATGCCTTTATCATCGTCAGCGGAGTGCGCAGGTCGTGGGAGATATTCGCCATAAGCTCGCGGCGCAGGTCGTCGGATTTCGCTATCTCCTTAGAAGCGTCCTCAAGGGTCGCGGCGAGCTGCTGTATCTCGTTGAAGTCGTGCTCGTCTATCTTCGCGTCAAATTTTCCCTGAGGGAGCTCCTTTGCGTGCCTGTTGATGTTGATTATCGGGTTTGTTATCTTGTTCGCAAAGAACAGCGACACGAAGATAGTCAGCATCATTATCAGCAGTGCAACGAACAGGAACTGTCTGCGGAATATCGCCACGGTGGTTCCGATTGGCTGAATGTAGTTGCAGATAAAGATGTACGCTTCCGGGTCGTCTTGGCTGCCGATGTAGGTGCACATCATGAGTACGCTGTTGTCCTCGCGCTCATCACGGAACTGCTCGTAGTACACGCCCGTATCGGAATCAAGAGCCGCCTGCTGATATTTGGTTTTGGAGAGCTGGGACAGCGACTGGCTGCCGCCGAGGTAATCCACATATCCGACGTTGTACGGCGTGGATATCTCGATGTACATTTTATTCTTGCGCGCCATTGAAGTGACTACGGTTCCGAATTTATCGTCATCTCCGACCGTCCAGCTTGCCTTGATGTATGCCACTGCTTCCGCTATCTCATAGGTTTTCATCCATTCGTAGAATATCGGGAAAAGCACTATCAGGAAAACATAGGTAAATACCAGCATCGCGAGAACTATTGCTTCGAAACGCACCCATACGTTAAATTTGATACTCCTGAGTATCTTCATCAATCCGCCTCAAACTTATAGCCCATTCCCCTGAGCGTTACGATATAGTTGCGGTACGGACCGAGGTTGTTTCTGAGCATTTTTATGTGCGTATCAATCGTGCGGTCGTCGCCGAAGAAATCATAGCCCCACACCTCTTCGAGGAGCTTGTTGCGGGTGAGCGCTATATTCTTGTTGCGTACAAGGTAGAACAACAGGTCGTACTCCTTCGGGGTGAGGTTTGCCTTTACACCATCGATATAGACATCTCTGGAGGTAAAGTTTATCTCCAGCCCGCCGAACTTCACGGTTTCAGGTGCGGGAGAAGCGGGAGCCTTCGCTGCGGAATTGCGCTTCACGATGGCGTTTACGCGCGCCATGACCTCCTTGGGAGAGAAAGGCTTTACAACATAATCGTCGATTCCCAGTTCAAAGCCGAACAGCTTGTCGTACTCCTCGCCGCGGGCTGAAAGCATGAGCACCGGTATCTGCTTTATCTTGCGTATCTCCTTGCAGGCAGAATAGCCATCGAGCCTCGGCATCATTACGTCCATGATGATTATGTCATAGTCGTTGTTCTTGACCATCTCGATAGCCTGCATTCCGTCGCACGCCTCAGATACCTGATGCCCTTCAAACTCCGCGTACTCCTTGATAACCTCGCGAATGTTCTCCTCATCGTCAACTACCAGTATTCTGTACATACATTCATCTCCTTGAAAACATCTCAAATGGTTTCTTTTCACAATAGATTTTTCTGCTAAAAGCTGGCGCTCCTGCGAACGCCTGCTTTGTATGACATAATCATTATACTTCACAATTATGACGGCGGTGTGAAAAGCCGCTGAATTTTACCTGTGCAGCTGTCAGGAATCCTGTATTTCTCCGAAGAAATGCACCACGTCGCCCATCATTGCCGCCACAAAATCCGGTCTGCCGGTATCATATGAGGCAATGAACGGAGATTTCAGAGTTACCGTGCCGTAATCGCTGTTTGCCGCCGGAAGCGTTATCGTTACCGTTACCCTGCCGTGCTCCTCAGTCATTGAGAAGCTGCCGCCGCTGACGGAAGCAAAGCGCTTGATTATCGGGATACCGAATCCAACGCGCTGATAGCTGAAATTCAGTTCCTTTCCTCCGGAAAAATCCCGGCTCGCGAACATACTGCTGTCATTAGTTATCCGGAATTCCACGAAACTCCTGCCGCGCTGTTCCCTGCGGTAGACCGCAAGTATGGGCTCGGTGTCCTTCGGAGAATACAGCAGCGCGTTCTGAACAGCGTTCACAAGCGCCACAACAGCCCTGCGGCTGTCGGCGTAGATCCTGAGGTCAAGCGGCTCAGTCAGCACCTCTATCCGCCTGCCGCATTTTGCAAGCGCCGCATTGCACCGTTCCGCAAGATTCACGACCAGCTCGCCCGCGTCTATGACCGTGCCGTTCTGGTTCTGGTAAAGCATATTCGCGTATTCAAACGCGTTCCCGCAGACTGCCGATATATTCGACATTGCGCCCTCGATTGCGAGGACCTCAGCCAGCTTTGCATAATCGCGGTTCTCGGAAAGCCCGACGCGCAGCCGTGCGGAGCTTGTCCACACCGCGGAAATGTTCATCTCCACCGCATTGTACAGCGCAAGTATGTCTGACGGGCTGTCGGTGAGTTCCTCTATGTGACGCGCGGCTTCTGCGGAGATAAGCTCGCAGATGTACGCCACGCTTTCGCCGATGTCGTTCTTTATCGGATAGATCCGGCAGCAGGAAAACTTGTCGTCCTTGTAGAACGAAAATTCCATCACTCTCCCGAGTGGCTCAGGGACCGTTCCGCGGATATACCCAAGCAGGCTTTCGCCCGGGCGGAACCTTCCGTCCGGAGAAAAGGCGCAGCAGAAGCGGTTATCAAGGCACACCAGAGGGTTTTCTCCTGAAAGCATAGCCAGATAGGGCTTATAAATTTCATTCAGAGCGGGTTGCATTGCGCCTCCATCATTTCATAAGTTCTTCCATCTCGTCTATGAGCTCGCCGAACAGCTTCAGCGCGTCAGTTACCGGCTTCGTGGAGGTCATATCGACTCCCGCGCCCTTTAACAGCGAAATGGGATCCCTGGAGCAGCCGCCGCTCAGGAATCCGATATAATCCTTAACAGCGGGAGCGCCCTCGTTAAGAATGCGCTGGCTCAGCGCGATCGCCGCAGAGAATCCGGTCGCATACTGATAAACATAGTAATTGTAATAGAAGTGCGGAATACGCGCCCACTCCATATCAAGATCGTGATCAATAATTATATCCTCGCCGTAGTAGAGCAGATTCAGCTTTCTGTAAAGCTCGCAGAGGACGTCGGCGGTCAGGCTCTCGCCGTTTTCGGACATCTCGTTGATTTTCAGCTCAAACTCAGCGAACATTGTCTGGCGGTAAAGCGTGGTACGGAACTGCTCCAGAAAATAATTTATGAGGTAAGCACGGCGCTTCTTGTCGGTCGTGGTTTTGAGAAGGTGCTGCATGAGCAGACTCTCGTTGCAGGTGGAAGCCACCTCGGCAACGAAAATCACATAATCAGCATATACCACCGGCTGGTTCTTGTTGGACAGATAGGAGTGGATGGCATGACCCATCTCATGAGCCAGCGTGAACTCGCTGTCCAGAGTGTCCTTGTGGTTCAGCAGGACATACGGGTGGACCCTTGCCCCGGCAGAATATGCGCCGCTGCGCTTTCCCTCGTTCTCGTAAACGTCTATCCAGCGGTTGTCCATGCCCTCCTTGAAGATAGCGCGGTAGTCCTCGCCCATCGGCGCAAGGGAGTCGTAAACCTCCTGCTTCGCCTGCTCGAACGGTATCTTGACCTCGATATCGCTGACGATGGGCGCGTACAGGTCATAAGCGTGGAGCTCGTCAACGCCGAGCAGCTTCCTGCGGAGCTTCACATACTTATACATATAGTGCATATTCTCGTGAACTGCCTCGATCAGCTGCTTGTAAACCTCTGTCGGGACCTCGTTTCCGTCAAGCGCCGCCTGTAAGGAGTTATCATACCTTCTCGCCCGCGCGCGGAACGTCAGGCACTTCACCTGGGAAGCAAGCACAGCCGCAGAGGTATTCTTGAAGCCCTCGTATACTCCGTAAAGACTTTCGAATGCGGATTTTCTCAGTTCGCGGTCGGTGGAGTGCATGAGCGGGATATAGCTTCCGTGGGTTACCTGATGCTTGTTTCCATCCTTGTCAGTCGCGTCCGGGAATTTCAGGTCTGCGTCGTTGAACATGGAGAATATGGTGTCCGGAGAACCCGTCATCTCGCCGGTGAGCGCCATTATGCGCTCCTCAGCCTCGGAGAGGATGTGCGCCTTTCTGCGGCGTACTCTGTCGATGCACAGGCGGTAAAGCTCCATTCCGGGCTGCTCCTTAAAGAAGCGCTCCATGGTTTCGTCATCTATCGAAAGTATCTCCGGCGTAACAAACGCGGAAGCTCCGGATATCCCGACGAACAGCATTTCAAGACGGCTCACCATATCCTGATACCTGGATTCGCGGGTGTCCTCGTCATTCTTGCGCTGGGCGTAGTTTATCAAGGACTCCAGCACGACGGTCATGTCGTCGTCCGTTCTGAGGTATTCCAGAAGCTTCGCAGAATCAGTGCAGAGCTTCCCCTTATATCCGGATACGATTTCAGCAAAGCCCTTAGCCTTGGCGAAATCCTGCTCCCATGCCTCGTCGGTGGGATAGATATCCTCGATTGCCCACTTATCCTCTGCGGGAATGTCCTTTCTCTGGGGGATTCTTTCTGACATATACAAACTCCTATCTAAAAAATCATTTCATTCTCTTGGAAATCTTAGGTTTCAGCACTTTTTCGTAGAACGGGTAAAACAGCCCCAGGAAAATATCGTAAAGCACGAATGCCACCGCCCCGAATCCAAGCAGCACCCATTGTCCGTACTTTCCGAATTCGCCCATGTCCTCAAGAAGCTGAGACATACCGAACAGGTAGATCAGCACAAAATAGCATGAAACAGCCGCTGCGGCATATATTCCGAGCTTCGCGCCCCAGCGCAGCGCGAACACCTTTATTTTTACAAGGTACTGCCGGACTATCGGGTACCAGCCGAGCAGGAAAACAAACATCATGCTTGCCTCGTAATTCGCGGTGAACAGCATTGTAAGGAGCCCGACTGCCGCGTAGCTCACCAGGCCGTACCTTATGCCGAGCCGCTCCCTTATCACCCATATCAGCACCCCGGCGACTGCCGGGCTGACATATTCGAAGCCGGGAATCATTCCCAGGCAGAACATCAGCGCAAGCGCAAGTCCGCTCATTATGCCGCACAGGGACACGATATAGGCAATGCCCGGGGTCTGTTTCTCAGCCATTCAGCGCCTTCTCCTGACCGTAGTATTTCATGCTCTCTTCCTTGCGCTCCCTGCCGACCTTCAGGAGCTCCTTCAGACGCGGCTTGTCGTCGTCAACCATTGCGTCGCGGTATTCCGTGAGCTTCTCAATTATCGTGTTTATCTCAAACAGAAGCGCGTCCTTGTTGCAGAGGAACAGGCTCGACCACATTTCCTCGTTGAGCTTTGCAACTCTTGTGAGGTCAAGGAAGCTTCCCGCAGAAAACCCGTCCGCGCGCAGGAGCGACGGACTCTTGACATAAGCGTTGGAAACAACGTGAGCAAGCTGCGATGTGAACGCGATGTTGGTATCGTGCTGCTCTGCGGTGGCAATTACGACCTGACCGAATCCCATGCAGCTTCCCAGCGTTGAGATAAGGTCTATCGCTATCTGCGGGGTGCTCTCAGTCGGGGTCAGGATATAGCTTGCCTTGACGAACATATCCGCCTTGGAGTAATCAAATCCAGAGTTCTCCGTGCCTGCCATCGGGTGCGTGCCGAGAAAGTAAACTCCCTTTTCATCAAGGATCGGAGTGCAGCCGTGAACCACATAGCCCTTTACGCCGCCGACGTCGATCACGATCGAACCCTTGCGGAAACGGTCAGCGTTGCGCTTTACGAACTCCACCGTAGGAACCGGGTACAGCGCGATTATCGTAAGATTAGCCTCGCCTAAGCGGCTCTCATCGATCTCCTCGTCGATAGCGCCCTGCTCCAGTGCCTTGCGGACGGTTTCCCTGTCCGTGTCTATGCCCATTATATGGTGGAACGTGTTCGCTTTCAAGGCCTTGCAGAACGAACCTCCGATAAGGCCAAGACCTACTACTGCTATATTCATATTTTATTATGTCCTTTCAGGGGTATATTTTTACAGATTATATTTTATCACAATTACGGAAAAAATTCAACCACTTTCACTAAAAAAGCGGCGCACATTACTGTGTACCGCCTGTATGCTATTCAAGGTCCATGGTTTCAGTGCTTTCCTCCACCGGGATCTCCCGGGGTTCCTCTGCCTTGGGACGGAGCTTGTCGATCACGTCAAGGAACAGATTCTGAATTACGCGGTTGAACTCAATGCTGATATCAAGAATTTTGCTCTCCTCTGCGAATCCACCTGCCATGGAGCGGTGACCGCCGCCGGAGCCAACGTCCTGAAGCGCCTCTGCCGCGATAGTACCGGCGTTTAGTTCGTCCAGCTCGGAGCGTATTGAAAATTTGAAGCCCTTTTCTCGTCTGGAATAAACCACCGCAAAAGTGACTACATCGAGATTCAGAATAAAGTCCGAAACGGTCGCCACAAACGCGTCCGCGCACTGGAAATTCAGGAACGCGAAAGCTACTCCGTTGTAAATGTCAATGTTCTTCATTGCGTCAACGAACGCTTCCAGCTCGTCGTACTGTATAACTCCCGACTGGAACTTGCGTATAAGCTGATTATCCGCCCGCGGGAAAAGATAACGGTACACGTCGATATCAAGCCCGGTCACACCGCGGGTGAAATCCGCCGTATCCATCTTCAGGCCGTACAGCAACGCCGTTGCAACGTCCTGCGGCATATCTATCTTGTAAGACATATAATAGTCCGCGATAAGGGTGGCACAGCTCCCGACCAAGCGGATATCCTTATATTTGTAATCAGCCGGACAGAATGTGGGGTGATGGTCGATACAGGCTACTTCGTCTCCAACCAAATCAAGAATGTTTGCGTTGCCTTTCTGGGAATCCACCGTGATGATATAATCCTCGCTGGTCATGTCAGTGAGGTCAGAGGCAACGACCATTTTTATTCCGAACTCTGCTACCATATTCGCCGTTGCGGTGCGCTCTATATTGCCATGGTGACATATAGTGGTAGGTATCTTGAAGCGCTCAAGAAGCACCTGAAGTCCGTAAGCGCTTGCGATAGCGTCAGGGTCGGGGAAATTATGGGTCTGTATAAAGACTCTGTGACCCTTCAGCAGGGTTATCAGCTCGCTAAGTTTCGGGGACATCGCGGGTCCTCCTTATTCTGTCAGGAAAATTCCGGTGGGACTCTGTTTCCGCACCATTGAATTTATTTTACCACATTACCTAAAAAAAAGCAATAGTTTTTTCGCAAAATTTTCACAAAAGTTTGTTCATTTTATATACAACAGCCGTTGTGTAACGTAATTTGTTACATTTTTGAACGTACTACAGGTCAATGACATCTGCCTTGATTCAATCAGAAATCCCGGGCAGAGAACTGTCCGGGAAAACGTTTATTTACAAAGAGGGAAAGTCAGCGTCACCTTGAACATATCGCCGTCTATTTCAAGTCTGAATTCCCCGCCGCACGCCTGTGTAAACGCCTGCGCGATGGAAAGCCCCAGACCGGAGCCCTCGCTGCTGCGGGATTTATCGCCACGGGCAAAGCGTTCGAGTATCTCTTCGGCAGTGAAATCCATCTCGTATCCGGCGATATTGCGGATAGTCAGCACTGCCCTGTCGCCGGATTTTTCCAACGAGAAATGGATACGCGTCCCGGCAAGGGAGTATTTCAGCGCGTTGTCAAGCAGATTCTGGAGCACCCGGTACAGCCGTCTGCCATCGCTGACGACCTCCACGGGAGGATCGCAGATCTCGGTTTTCAGCCCCAGCCCGGAGGCTTCAATTTTGTCCTGCATTTCCGCAAGGGTCTGGTTTGAGAGTCTTGTGAGGTCGAGAAGCTCGTGTTCTACCGTGATATCTCCGCTGGCTGTCCTGGCGAGCTCGAATACGTCCGCGACAATGGTTTTCAGCCGCTCGGATTTGCTCCGGAGCACCTCGACGTACTCCCGGCACTGCGGCGGGAGCTCCTCCCTGGAAAGGAGGTCGATGTAGCTGATTATAGAGGTCAGCGGAGTTTTCAGGTCGTGGGACACGTTGGTTATGAGCTCTATTTTCGTGTGCTCCGCGCGGACCGCCTCGGAAATGCTCTTTTCGTAGCTCTGCGACAGATTTGCGAGCATCTCTGAGCTCCTGAGGTACGGGGATTTCTTGCTGAGCTGGGGCGCACTGTCGTACTTCCCCGCGCAGATATCGCGTATCTGCTGTTCAACAAGAGCTTCGTCCCTGTTTATAAGGTACCTGCCGTAGATGAACACTCCCAGCACGACAAACCATATGAACAGAAGCGCTATCACAAATCCCACCAGGGAATCCGTATAATAATTGTAGCGCTGGCTCTCAAAGATGCTCGCCGCCGGAATAAGCAGCGCCGCGCTCAGGACAAGAAACGTGACGTCCATGCGGATAAGCTTCCGTGCAGCCCTGTCGGCAGAATACAGCTCGCCTGTTATGAGCTCCTTTATGAACCGGAAGAATCCGCGTACTCCGCGTCCGGAGAACTTCGCGCCCCTGCGCAGCATTTTGAACAGCTTCCAGCACAGGAATCCATCAGCGAACTCCCTGTTCTTTATGCGGGCGCAAACGCTGAGGATAAGCCAGACCACCAGCGCAATGAATACGGCGATTCCCGCCGCACAGCCCAAAACATTCACTACTGTTCTGAAATTTATATCAAACCCGATTTTCACATCGTAATCATGATAGGAAAAATCAGGGAAAGCGACAGACATGAGATATGCGTAAAATGCCGTTAAGCCGTAAATCACCTCATACGGCACCCGGAACAGCAGAGCCGGTCTGCTCACCGTTCCGTCCGGAGCCTCGCACAGCACGCGGCAGAGAAGCGCCAGCGCGGCGAGCATCAGCACCGCAAGCCCCGCGGAAGCCGCAAGCATTATCCTCATATTGTTCTGCGCGATATACCAGTTTGCCCGGTCGGATTCCACCTGTTCAGCGCCCGGTCCCGCCTGTATGGTACAGCCGAAAGCGTCAAACCACGTATTCAATACGCCCTCCGGTACCTTAACGCCGTCAGGGACCGTCATGCAGGATAGTCCCTCATCCTCGCCCAGGGCTGCGGTCATGACTATATACGGCTCCACATCGTTTTCTGCGTCAAACGCTGCCACTTCCCTGTATGTGGTATTTTCTCCGTAATAGCTGTCGTATACAGGGATATTCCCGCCGTCGCTGTGAATGTGATAATAGTAATCCGCCTTTCTGTCAGGCTCATTTCCCATGCTGAGCTGTTCCGCGCGGTCAACGGCTTGGTTCATAACCGACAGAAGGACGCCTTCATATCTGTCGGAATCAAAGTAATCCTCATGTTCAAATACATCGCGCCACATCCCGCTCTGACGGTAGCCGCTCTCTGAAATGTATCCCGCCATCGCACCGATTATCCCGGCGCACAGCATTATCACCGCCGTAAGGAGCGCCTTAAATCCCCTGCTTCGGCTGAATCTTTTCCATTTTGTATCCAATTCCCCACACCACCTTTAAATATCTCGGCTCGTTCGGATCTATCTCGATCTTCTCGCGAATCCTGCGGATATGCACCATTATCGTGTTTTCCACAGAGAATGCCGTTTCGTTCCATACGCGTTCGTAAATTTCTTCGGCGGAGAACACCCTGCCGGGCTTCGACATAAGCAGCTCCACTATGCTGTACTCCTTCGGCGTGAGCTTCACAGGCTCGCCGTCAACGTACAGCCGCCGCTCCTCCCGGCTGAGCGAAAGCCCGCCGAGCACTATGTCCGCACCGCTCCTGTTGTTGTAATCTCCCAGCGACATATACCGCCTGAGCTGCGATTTCACCCGCGCTATAAGCTCCGCCGGCGAAAACGGCTTAGTGACGTAATCGTCAGCGCCCACTGAAAGCCCCAGTATCTTGTCGCTCTCCTCGGTCTTGGCGGAGAGCATTATCACCGGGATATTCCGCTCGGAGCGTATCTTTATCGTGGCTGAGATACCGTCCATCTCCGGCATCATTATGTCGATGATTATGAGATGTATCTCGCCCTCAGTCAGCCGCTCGACAGCCTCCCTGCCGTTGTACGCCGGGACTGCTTCGATTCCCTCCCGCTCCAGCAGGCGGATTATCGCCGTGACTATCTCGCGGTCGTCATCGACAACGAGTACACGCTGTTTGTCCATCGGACTACCTCCTTTTTTCTTGATGAATCAATAATAACATGAAATTCTTACAAAAAGTCTGACATAAATCTTACAAAAAGCTTAATTCGCATAAATTGCAGCGCGGAGCAGAAAATAATCGCGAACAAACCGCAAGGAGCGCTGAATATGGAAAGAATCGCATTTTTTGATACAAAGCCCTACGACCGGATATGGTTCGACAGGCTTAACAGGGAATTTGAGATAGAGTATTTTGAAAGCCGCCTGCGTCCGGAATCCGTCCGGCTGACCGAGGGATTCCGCGCGGTGTGCGCTTTCGTGAACGACGACGTCGGCGAAAGGACCGTGCAGGGTCTGGCGGCTAACGGTGTGGAATTAGTCGCCATGAGGTGCGCGGGCTACAACAATGTCGCCCTGGGAGCCGCCCGGGGAAAGCTGCGGGTGGTGAGGGTTCCGGCGTATTCTCCCTATGCGGTGGCGGAGCACGCAATGGGAATGATACTGATGCTGAACAGAAAGCTCCACAAGGCTTATATCCGCACCCGGGACTTCAATTTCAGCCTGAACGGGCTTATGGGGTTCGACCTCCACGGAAAGACCGCCGGGGTCATCGGCACCGGAAAGATAGGCCGGACTTTCATCGGCATCTGCCGTGGATTCGGAATGAACGTCATCGCAAACGACCCGTTCCCCGCAGAAAACAGCGGGATAACCTATGTCAGCCTGGAGGAGCTTTTCCGGCAGTCGGATATAATCTCGCTGCACTGCCCTCTCACCGAGGGCACCCGCTGCATTATAAACGAGCAGGCGCTGTCGCTCATGAAGCCGGAAGTCCTTATAGTGAACACCTCCCGGGGAAAGCTCATCGACAGCGAGGCGCTCCTGGCGGCGCTGAACGAAAAGCGGATAGGCGGCGCGGCTCTCGACGTTTACGAGGAAGAAACAGACCTGTTCTTTGAGGACAACTCAGACAAGATGATAACGGACGACACGCTGTCGCTGCTGGTATCCCGCCCGAACGTGCTGATAACCTCGCATCAGGCTTTTTTCACCAGGGAGGCCATGCAGAGCATTGCTGAGACCACCCTCCAGAGCATAAGCGACTTTTTCGCCGGGCGGGAGCTTAAATACGAAATAAGAAAGGACTGATATCATGATAATTCTGCCGGTAACAATGGCGGCAGTCGCCGCTGCGGCTCCGTCCATATCCGAATATTCGCGGTTCGAAAACCTCGACAACACAAAGGTCGCCTACGGCATGGGCGTGGAGACAGACTCGCAGAACCGCCCGCTGGGGGCGATACAGGCGCAGAAGCAGTATGGAGAGCTGGGCGGGCTGTTCATCGGGGAAAGCGACAGGCAGCGTATCTGGCTGACCTTTGACGAGGGCTACGAAAACGGCAAGACCGCCGATATCCTTGATACGCTGAAAGAAAAGAACGTCCGGGCGGTGTTCTTCGTGACATACGACTACTGCAAGCGGAATCCTGAGCTTGTGAAGCGCATGATCGCCGAGGGTCACACTGTCGGGAACCACACATGGAGCCACCCTTCGCTGCCGGAGTGCTCCCCTGACGAACTGTACTCGGAGCTTTCGCTTCTGCACGAATACGTCCGGGACAACTTCGGGTATGAGATGTACGTCATGCGCCCGCCCAGGGGGGAATTCTCCGAGCGGGTGCTCGCCTGCGCAAAGGAGCTCGGCTACACTACCGTGCTGTGGAGCTTCGCCTATCCCGACTGGGACGTGAACAACCAGCCCGACCCGGAGCAAGCTTTTGAGAAGATAACCGGGAAATCGCACAACGGCGCGGTTTACCTGCTTCACGCGGTGTCCGGGACGAACGCCTCGATTCTCGGCAGGGTCATAGACTACTGGCGGGCAAATGGCTATGTTATCTCACCGATGTAATTATAAACGGGCGGAATTTAAGCTGTTCCGCCCGAATTATTATTCTGCCGTCGCGCTTCCGGAAAGCTGTTCAGAAAGCGCCTTAAAAACCTCCGAAAGCCTTGCGGAGGGGCGCTCGAACCTCACGGCGGGGACAAAAAGCACCTTTGCCCCGGATGATATCATTCCGGAATACGCGGCGTTTCCGGAAATATCCGCTTCGGTAAGGCTGTCCGCAGCTACGATGTACTGCGGCGCTTCCGTTTCACCGGATAATTCCGCATAGCCCGCGCCGGTGCAGAGATTCCGCCCGCACAGGGAAAGCACGGCGCTTTCAAAGGTATCGGAACCTGCGGCGGTAAGCTTCGGGGTTACATATATAAATGTCCCGAGCTCCACGCCGGAAGCGGAGATTTTAAGCTCAGAAACCGCCTTTTCCGCCGCAGCTTGTCCCGCTTCGCTGCCGGAGAATACCCCGGCGGCGGTGCCGTACAGCTTTCCGAAATCCTCCAGTGTTTTCGGCGCGGAAAGCGTGACCACCGTTATCCCGGCGGAATCAAGCGTATACATCTCGCGCTCGGCAAGCGCGGACATCGTAAATACAACGTCCGGGGAAAGCTCCGTCAGCTTGTCGATATCCGGATTTTCGCTGCTGCCCGCCGTGACCTCCGGAAGCCCCTCCGGGTAGTCGCAGTAACGGCTGACGGCGCATAACCTGTCGGAATATCCCAGCTCCGCGAGGATCTCAGTCGCCGCCGGGGATAGGCTGGCGATACGCTCCGGCTCGGATTCTATCTCCGTGCCGTCCGGGAGCTTTACCGGGAACAGCCCCGGCTCCGCTTCGGCGGTATTTCCGCCAGCAACGATTATCTCCGACGGCGTTGAAGATGTCTCGCCATTACATCCGGCGAGCATTACCGCCGCAATAAGTATCGCTGTCGCAAACGCTTTTTTCATCAGTAATCCAATCCCAGTTCAATGCGTGAGCTGAGCCAGTCCGTGAACTGACGTGCAATTCTCGGAGAGCGTCCTCCGCGTTTGAGTGCGAAGCGCTCTGCGGCGGCTGTGAGCTCGCTGTCGTCTATGTCTATCTCCCTGTCCTCGGCGAGCTTTCTGACGATATCGAAGAATATCTCGCGGCTGGGCTGGGTGAACGTTATGAAAAGTCCGAAGCGGTCTGCAAGGGACATACTCTCGTCCACTGCGTCGCTTCTGCCTATGCTGTCAACGGAGCGGTCCGCATTGGATTCCTTTATCAGCTTGCGGCGGTTGGTGGTGGAGTATATCAGGATATTGTCAGGACGCGCGGACAGACTTCCGTCAAGGGTCGCCTTTAGTATTCCGAAGCGCTCGTCGTCCTCAGTGAATGCAAGGTCGTCAATGGTCACGATGAAGTGGAGCGGTACGTCCTTCAGCATATCGAAAAGCTCCGGCAGGCCTGCTATCTCAGCTTTCGGAAGCTCTACCATGCGGAGTTCCTCGTATTCGTTCAGGATAGCCTTTATCGTGGAGGATTTTCCGCAGCCGCGGTCGCCGTAAAGCAGTACGTTCTGGGCGGGAAGTCCGTTCAGGAATGCAATCGTGTTGTCTACCACCTGACCGCGCTGGAGCTCGTAGTTCTTGAGGTCCGTAAGACGGATGGGATCTATATTGTCTATAGGAATCAGTTTCTTGTCCTTGTAGGTGAACGCCTTGTGCTTTGCAAATTCTCCGGTGCCGTTCTTTGAGGCAAATTTCAGCAGGCGGTCGGCGGTCAGCGTGAACTTTCCGCTTTCGTACTCCGGAAGCGCGGAATAATCCGCAGTAGCGCCGTCAAGGGAGGAAAGCGCGCCCTTTACCGCGGCGGCAGTGTACTCCTTAACGACCCTTTTCAGCAGCGCGATATCGTATGCGAGAGCCTTTTTTCTCGGCTCGGTGGGCTGCTTTACGGTCATGGCGAAAAGCGGGGACTTTGAGTACATAACGGCGTCCGTGAGGTACTCGCCCAGGGTCTTTCCGGTCATGAGAAGCTCAGAGCTGATGTTTGCATAGCCTTTCAGACGCTCTTCCTCGGTCTTTCCGGAATCAAGCCATCTTATGCCGCGCGCAAACAGCACGTTGTCGTTGAATATCTCCTGGAATACCATAAGAGGCGGGATTTTTTCTTCACATACTTTCATTGTCTTTTTCTCCTTGTTCTGTCCTGATTTCTTCTATAAGGCGCTCTAATTGTCCGAGCGTAGTAAGCTCGCTGCACAGGTTGCGGAATCTCGCCGCCCCCTGCATTCCCTTCAGATACCACGAAGCCGGGCGGCGGGCTTCCTTCATGCCGACCTTTTCGCCCTTGTCGGACACTATCAGCCGGATATGCCGCCGCATTATTTCAAGGCGCTCCTCCGGTGAGGGGTCCGGGGAATAACTCCCGGTTTCAAGGTACTCGCGTATCTGCTGGAAAAGCCACGGTCTGCCGTAGCTCCCCCTGCCGACCATAACAAGGTCGCAGCCGGTGTATTCATACATTTCGCGGCAGAGCTCCGGAGTGGATACGTCGCCGTTGCCTATCACCGGAATGCTCACCGCCTGCTTGACGGCGCGGATAACATCCCAGTCAGCCCTGCCGGAATAGAGCTGCGTTTTTGTCCGTCCGTGGACTGCGACTGCCGCCGCGCCGCTCTGCTCCGCAATCTGCGCTATCCGGACGGCGTTTATGCTGTTCTCGTCCCAGCCGGCGCGTATTTTCACCGTCACCGGCACAGAAGCGGCTTCCACCGCCGCGCGGACTACCTCCCCGAAAAGCTCCGGGGTTTTCATCAGCGCGCTGCCCGCGCCCCCGGAAACTATCTTCGGCATAGGGCAGCCGGAGTTTATGTCGATTATATCCGGCTGGAATTTCCCGGCTATCTTCACTGCCGCCGCCATGAATTCCGGCTCGGCTCCGAAAAGCTGGACAGCCATCGGGCGCTCCCCCGGAGTCACCGAAAGCAGTTCCGCAGTTTTTCTGTCGTTGTAGCAGAGCCCCTTGCAGCTCGCCATTTCGCCGACTACATAAGCGGCTCCGTATTCCTTTGCCATCTGACGGTAGGCGCGGTCTGCAACGCTCGCCATCGGGGCAAGCGCGGCGGTCTTTTCTATCCTGACCCCGCCTATCTGGGTATATTTCATCGTTTATCCTCGCGTTCTGTCGGAATTTCAAATTATATTGTACCACAAAATCCAAAAGTGTTCAAGTTGTTCTTGTAATTTTCTCAGATTTATGCTATAATGTCATAGATGTTGCACAAACGACCACACACAAGAGGTACGGGAAATGGAAAATACGCAGAAAAAATCCGGCGCCGGCCGCGTTGGCATTCTGGATGAAATAAGGGGCTTTGCCATAATCTGCATGGTGGTATATCACGCCATGTACGACCTGAAATACATATTCGGGCTGGACGTCCCGGTGTTTTTTGAAAGCTGGTTCGATGTTATCCGGGATATTTTCGCGGGAATTTTCATATTCATTTCCGGAACCGTCTGCCGGTATTCCTCCAGCAATATCAAACGCGGCGCGCAGTGCTTCCTCATCGGAATGATGATGACGTTCATAATGCCGTTCTTTACCAGCGGGACTATCATGTTCGGCATACTGCACTTCCTCGGGATCAGCATGATCCTGTTCGGGCTGGGTCAGAAGCTGTTCGACCTGCTACCGTCATGGGTGGGTATCGCGGCCAGCATACTGCTTTTTGTGCTGACCATGAATGTTCAGCTGACTTATGTCAGCGGCGTGCCTGCCACCGGCTACATCGGAATACCCGGGCTGTTTCAGCTCCACCTGCCGATGCGGGCCTACAATGTCGGCGTGCTGTTTCCGCTGGGGCTTCACGACGCGTCGTTCGCTTCCTCGGATTACTTTCCTATGCTGCCGTGGTTCTTCCTGTTCATCGCAGGGAGCTATTTCGGCATAATCGCCAGGGGCGGCAGGCTTCCGAAGTTCTGCTATCCCACCCATATCAGGTGGCTGGCGACCGTGGGACGATACACTATCTGGATATATGTGCTCCATCAGCCGGTGCTTTATCTGATATTTTCACTTATTTTTCACTGAATAGCGCTAAATTGTGTCACATCAGGCATAATTATGGACTTGCTTTTTTCCGGCAGATGATATATAATATATGGTAACCTCTAAAAACCTCCTTCACGGCAGATTTCTATGACTTATATCATCTGCTTCGTTGTCAAACCTTGAAATACATACAGTATTACTGCGGTTTGACGCCTAGCATCTGATATAAGTCATGCACGAAATCTGCTCGTGTCCCGGTTTTTAGAGGTTACCATATGCTATTACCAGCATTACCTTATAGTACAAGAGAAAGGGGAACTTGATATATGAGTACAGATAAAATCACAGCAAAAAAGACCTCAAATGAAATTATCCCTGCTATTTCCCTGCGGGGTCTGGTCGTATTTCCGTCAATGGTGCTCCATTTCGACGTGGGAAGGGAGCGCTCGGTGAACGCGCTCAAAACTGCCGCGGAGGGCTCCGGACGTATTTTTCTGGTCGCACAGAAGGACGCATCGGTAACCGACCCAGAGCTTTCCGATATGTACGAGGTCGGCGTTATCGCAGAGGTGCGCCAGCTCCTCACCACGCCGGACGGCTCCACACGGGTGCTTGTCGAGGGCCTGACCCGCGCAAAACGCTTAAGGCAGACAGGCGGCAAGGATTATCTTGAATTCGAGGTAAAGGAACTCCCTCAGCGTTCCGCGCCCGTTTCCGACAGCACAGCCGCGGCGGCTCTCCGCACGCTGAAAAATGTTTTCGCGGAGTACGCGCAGGTCTCCCCGAGAATGCCGCGTGAGCTCTTTGAGGGCATTATGAGCGAGGAGAATCTCGGCGAACTGTTTGAAAAGGTAGTTTTCAACGTAGTCCTGAAAGTCGAGGACAAGCAGGCTCTGCTTGAGGCAAACGGACTCCTCCGCCGCGTGAAAATGCTGATTGCAATGCTCGAAAGCGAGATCGAAATAATCGAGACCGAGATAGACATTCAGGAGCAGGTAAAGGAGCAGGTCGATAAGAACCAGCGGGAATATTACCTGCGGGAGCAGCTCCGCGCGATTTACAGGCAGCTCGGCGAGGGCGACAATCCTCAGGAGGAAGCGGACGGCTACATAGAAAAAATCAGGGCGCTGAATCTCTCCGACGAGATAACCGAAAAGCTGGTGGGCGAGGCTCAGAAGCTGGTGAAGATGTCCTATTCCTCACAGGAAGCCGGCGTTATACGCGGCTACCTTGATACTGTCCTTGAACTCCCGTGGAATGTCAAGACCAGGGATAAGCTGGACATAGACAAGGTCCAGAAACAGCTTGACAAGGATCACTACGGTCTGAAAAAGGTCAAGGAGCGTATCACTGAGATAATTTCCGTGCGCGCCCTGGCTCCCGACGTAAAGGGGCAGATAATCTGCCTGTACGGCCCTCCCGGAGTCGGCAAGACCTCCATCGGAAAGTCCATCGCGACCGCCCTCGGCAGGAATTACGCGCGTATCTCCCTCGGCGGCGTCCACGATGAAGCTGAAATACGCGGCCACAGGAAAACATACATCGGCGCTAT
Organism: uncultured Oscillospiraceae bacterium; assembly: GCA_934481355.1. Lineage (GTDB taxonomy): Bacteria > Bacillota > Clostridia > Oscillospirales > Ruminococcaceae > CAG-115. The sequence goes on from CAKSPH010000011.1 coordinate 61,843, forward strand.
GCCCGGACGTATCGCGGCGGCGCTGAAGCAGGCAAAGAGCATGAATCCCGTGCTGCTGCTGGACGAAATCGACAAGATGGGCAGCGACTACAAGGGCGACCCTGCCTCCGCAATGCTGGAAGTTCTCGACAGCGAACAGAACACCACGTTCACCGACCACTTCCTTGAGATACCGCTGGACCTCAGCGATGTGCTGTTCATCACGACCGCAAACAGTCTGGACACTATCCCGGCTCCCCTGCTCGACAGAATGGAGATAATCGAGCTTTCCAGCTACACCCGCGAGGAAAAGTTCAACATTGCAAAGAAGCACCTCCTGCCGAAGCAGCTCAAGAAGCACGGCGAGAAGCCCTCGAACGTGAAGATAACCGACAAGGCGCTGTACTCAGTCATCGACTTCTACACAAGGGAAGCCGGCGTAAGAGGTCTTGAGCGAAATATCGCCGATATCTGCCGCAAATCCGCAAAGAAGCTCGTCACAGGCGAAAAAAAGGTGACGGTCACGGACGAGAATATCACCGATTTTCTCGGCGTGAAGAAGCACCTGCCGGAACACCTCGCGGCCCGCGACGAGGTCGGTCTGGTCAACGGTCTGGCGTGGACTTCCGTGGGCGGAGTACTCATGCCGCTTGAAGTCCTCGTGCTGGACGGCACCGGCAAGACCGAGTTCACCGGAAGCCTCGGGGAGGTAATGAAGGAATCCGCAAAGATAGCGGTCTCCCTCACACGTTCCATCGCAAAGAAATACAACATCGACCCGGAGTTCTGGAAAACAAAGGATATCCATGTTCACGCGCCCGAGGGGGCGGTCCCCAAGGACGGTCCGTCCGCCGGCGTTACGCTCACGACTGCGCTTGTATCCGCGCTTTCCGGAACGCCCGTCCGCCGCGATGTGGCAATGACCGGCGAGATAACACTCCGCGGCAAGGTGCTGGCCATCGGCGGTCTTAAGGAGAAAACCATGGCTGCTTACCGCGCCGGAGTAAAGACCGTGTGCATTCCCAGGGAAAACGAGCCCGACATTGACGAACTGGACGATGTTGTCAAGAACAACATAAAATTCGTTATTGCGGAGGACATCTCCACGGTTCTGGAAACTGCGCTCGTACTGCCAAACTGCGCCCCCAAGGAAAAAGCGCCGCTGAAGCGTCGCAGCTCCCGCGCAAAGGTAAAGCCAGAGGAAAAAGTACCGGTCCTGACCGCTAACTGATAATGATTCCACCGCCGGGGGCGACAACTCCCGGCGGCTTGATTTAAGGTGACTTATGAACTACAACAACGCAGAATTTTTTACATCTTATGGCAGTTTCAAGCAGATCCCGAAATCAGACCGCACCGAGATCGCGTTTTCCGGGCGCTCAAACGTGGGCAAATCTTCGCTCATCAACAAGATATTCAACCGGAAGAATCTGGCAAGGGTCAGCGCGGTTCCCGGAAAGACCGCCACGATAAACTTTTATCGGCTGGAAAATCTGTATTTCGTTGACCTGCCCGGATACGGCTACGCAAAGGTATCCAAGTCCGAAAAGGAGCGCTGGAGCGGGCTTATCGAGGGGTATCTCCACGACGACCGCGAACTTGCGCTGATGTTCCAGCTCATAGATTTCCGCCACCCTCCCACAAAAGACGACGTGATGATGGTGAACTTCCTTATCGACAGCGAAATTCCGTTCGTTGTGATACTCACCAAGGCGGACAAGCTCTCGAAAAAACAGCGCGAGGAGCGCCGCGCGGCTCTGATGACCGAACTTCCCTGCGCCGAGGATATCACGATAATCGAATTTTCCGCACAGACCGGCGAGGGTCGCGACGATATCCGCACTATCATAGAGGAGATCGCCGCAGAGGACGAGGAAGAAAAAAAGTAAAAAAATTTCAGAAAACACTTGACAAATCAGATTTGTCGTGATATAATAATTATGCTGTTCTGAAGACAGCAGGCTGACGAAGGTCTATAATGGTTAAAACCGCCTGCCGAGGAATGGGAATTAGATAAACGTCTACTCCCTTTCTGTCTGACAGAGAGGGATTTTTTTCTGATCTCCTTATCTGAACAGCGCAAATTTAGTAAAGGAGTGAAATTTATGCCTAGCAAAAGCGTACTCGAACAGAAGCAGGCGTATGTTGCTGACTTAGCTGAAAAGCTCAAGAACGCTGCCGGCGGTGTTCTCGTTGACTACAAGGGTATCTCCGTTGAGGCCGACACCAAGCTCCGTAAGGATCTTCGTGAGAACGGCGTGGAGTATTTCGTAGTTAAGAACACACTGCTCAAGCGTGCAGCTGAGATCGCAGGAATCGAGGGTCTTGAGCCCGCTCTTTCCGGCACAACAGCTATCGCACTGAGCGCTGAGGACATCATCATTGCCCCCAAGCTCCTGTTCAAGCAGACCGAGGCTCCGGACAGCACTTTCGCTATCAAGCTCGGTTTTATTGACGGCAAGGTAATTTCCAAGGAAGAGGTTGAGGCTTACGCAAAGCTTCCGTCCAAGGAGACCCTGCTCTCTCAGCTCGTATTCATGCTTCAGTCCCCGATCCAGAGAGTTGCTATCGCGCTCAACGAGATCGCAAAGAAGAACGAAGAGCAGTCCGCTTAATCGCGGATTTTCCGGAGTGTGCCGCTTAATATGGCTATCACGGGAACAAAAACTTACTGCGTAATCACGCACGACAAAATTTAATTTTATGGAGGATACTAAAATGGCATCTGAGAAGATTTTAGCTATGATCGAAGAAGTTAAGGCTCTTTCCGTTCTCGAACTGAACGAGCTCGTAAAGGCACTTGAGGAAGAGTTCGGCGTTTCTGCTGCTGCTGTTGCTGCTGCTCCCGCTGCTGGCGCTGGCGCTGCTGCTGCTGAAGAGAAGACCGAGTTCGACGTAGTTCTCGCATCTTTCGGCGACGCTAAGATGGCTGTTATCAAGGCTGTTAAGGACGTTATGGGGCTTGGCCTTAAGGAAGCTAAGGAGCTCGTTGAGGCTGCTCCTAAGGCTCTCAAGGAGGGCGTTTCCAAGGCAGAGGCTGAGGAGATCAAGGCTAAGCTCGAAGAGGCTGGCGCAAAGATCGAGCTCAAGTAATTCCTGCTCACTTTACACAACCGATACCCCGTCTGAAAAGGCGGGGTATTTTTTTGCAAAAAATCAGGGACAGTTAGCGGAACTGTCCCTGACTATTCTATATTATTTCAATATTGTATTCCCGGAACCAGCACTCTATCTGGAGCATATATGCATAGACCTGCGGAACTGTCATGAGCTGTCCGAACCAGTTCTTCGTGAAGCTGGCTCCGCCGGTGTCAAGCATCTCTCGAAGCTTATCGGGGTTTACCATCTCAACAAGCCGGCAGTCATCCCGGTCAAGCGCCTCCCGGAGCCTGCGGCTGAGCAGCTCCATATAATTGGGGTTGTGCGTTTTGGGATAGGGGCTCTTTTTGCGCCAGAGTACGTCCTCGGGGAGGATTCCCGTCATTGCGTGGCGCACAAGTCCCTTTTCACGGCCTGTATACGACTTCATCTCCCACGGAATATTATATGCGTACTCCACGATCCGGTAATCGCAGAATGGCACGCGCACCTCAAGGCCATGTGCCATTGACATACGATCCTTGCGGTCACTAAGCGTTACATGGGTAAAATGGTTATATATTAAAAACTACTTCTATAGGGGTTCTGCTATCATAGACAACTACTCTTTCGATAAGTAGCTTTGCAATTGCTTTTTTGTCCTCAAACTCTAAATCGCCCCAGCTATCCAACATGGGTATTATACTCTCAACGTCAATATCACGTTTCTGCCGAACAGAATACTTAGATAATTCGGAGTCAATGCTATTAAGCTGTGATTCGATTTCTGTCATTCGCTCATTTAACTTCTGCTGCAGGATTGTACTTGTTGCAACCGCAAAGCTTTTGACTATGTTGTCGATTTCTTCCTCCAGCTTTACCATCTCAACCTTTAGCTTATTGATTTCCTCGTTGTTCTGTATGTTGGTTCTGTTTGTTTCATATTTAAGATTTGAAGCATATTCGATAAGCTGCATTTCTACCGACTGTTCAATATCATCAAAAGTCAATCCACACTTACTGTTATTGCAGATATGATGTTTCCGACCGCCACAATATACATACCTTTTCCCATTAGGCTGACCATTTACAACACTAGCTGCATACCCACAAAAGCCGCATTTAACAAGCCCAGAAAGCCAGCTATGTGTGCCGCTGCCACTATTTTTAAGTGCTTTGTTTTCTCCGAGCCTATATTGTACCCTAAGCCAGTCATCAGCGTCAATAAAGCCCTCATGACGATTTAACTGTATATGTTCCCCTGTTAAATCTCTGAATTTGCTTTTAGTCTTACCCTGCCGTCTGCCGTATATTGTAAGTCCGTGTAAGCCATCAAAATCCTCGACATTATTATGTAATATTGCACCTGCACCCTTATAATAAGAATACACATCAGCATTAGCCCTGACATAAACAGGGTTAGCTAGTATTCTTGAAATGCGAACATTTGTGAAGGTTATATTATGAGATATCTCACAATCAGCAGAATTTAACTTAGCTACTATTGTTCCTATCGAATCACCGCTTAAATACCTTCGATATATATACTTAACTATATAACTTGTGTTTGTATCTTCCTGTAATTTACTTGTTTCCTTACCCTCAATACTGTCTTTGACCTTAATGTACCCTAAAGGAGCTTTTCCAGCCAGGAAAAAACCTCTCTCGGCTCTGCTATAGAAATTGTCAGTAACTCTCTTTTGGGTAGTTTCACGTTCAAGCTGCGCAAAAGTCAGAATTACCCTAAGAATTGCCTCACCAACATGATTAGTTGTATCAAAATTTTCCTGAGTAGAAATAAACTCAACATTATATTGTTTCAGTTCTCTGTATATTAACTCAAAATCTAATACCGACCTGCTGATACGGTCTATTTTATATACAACGATTTTATTGATTCGACCTGCCACTACATCAGACATCATCTGCTGAAATTCGGGTCTGTTGGTATTCTTACCGCTGTACCCCTTATCGCTGTATACTCTCACGCTCTCATTCTCACTTTTGGTTAATTTCAAGCGGCATGATTCCTCTTGCGTTTCAATACTGATACTATCCTTTTTATCAACTGACTGTCTACAATAAATTGCAACCATAACTCATTACTCCTTATGTTATTATTGCTTTTTCTCTATATATTATAGCGTGTTAGAATAATAATGTCAAGGCATATAACGATATAATAAAGGGGCATACAATAATGTACACCCCTTTATTATTACGCACTTTTCTTTTGTCTATTCTGCTTCTTTGCTTCTACTCTTTTTGCTATTACAATCATTTGCTCTGTGATATAATTCATTCTCTTTTTTCTTTCTGATTCTGTCAGTTCTGGCGTATGTACTATTACCCCCATTTTCATTTTCTTCACCTCTTTAAATATATATATAGTTTGGACAAGACAAAAATATCTTGTCATACTAATCTATTTGTAACTCTTATTCCGTTTTAGTTTTCTTACTAATTAATCGAAACACTTATCAACATTTTGAAACACCTGCTTAATTAAAAGAGAAAACCAATTTACAAATACATTTATTAGATAACAATACTAATAAAGCAACCAATAAAACACGTTTAATTTCTATGTATATTGATTTTCGGAGTAAGTGTAAATGTTACCTGTAAATTGTAAA
>CAKSPH010000012.1 GCA_934481355.1 uncultured Oscillospiraceae bacterium
GTAGGAATAACTGCACCGACAACGCCGATAGGCTCTGCGATCTTCTCAATGCCGTAAGCCTCGTCGCGCTCAACAACGCCGCAGGTCTTGGTGTTCTTGTATGCGTTGTAGATGTGCTCTGCCGCATAGTTGTTCTTGATAACCTTATCCTCTACGATACCGTAGCCTGTTTCCTCAACAGCCATCTTTGCGAGCGGGATTCTCTGCTTGTTTGCAGCGGAAGCAGCAGCGAAGAATATCTTGTCTACCTGCTCCTGTGTGTAAGTCGAGAAAATCTCCTGTGCCTCTTTGACTTTCTTGAGTGCTTTTTCAAAGCTCTCTACGCTGTCAACCAGTTCATGAAATGCCATAGTCATCTTCTCCTTAAATTTTGTATGCATTGCGTTACGCTGTCCGCACCTGTAATTCCGGCGGCGGTGACGGCTTACTGCCGCGGCGCAGTCAAAACCACCCTGTGCTTCAGCATAACAGCCTGACCGGCTTCAGCCGGTCTATCCTGACTAAAGTTATTAATGCGCCGGGATAATTGCACTTATCCCCTTTTCGCGCCTGTTAATATTTTAACACATTATTTTTATGCTGTAAAATGTAATATTGATATACTGATATCAATTAAAAGCATAGTCACAGCATTATACGTTGAAATATCGGTTTTTGGCGCGCTGAACAGCCGCGATGAATTCCCGGTCAAAGTCGCTCAACCGGTAGTCGCGGCGATATATCAGGACATCTTTATAAGGCTTGTCCGTGCCCTTTACCTTTATTTGAGTCAGGTTGTAATTTTCCAGCAGGGTTTTTGGGACGGGTGACACCCACATGAATGTATCGGGGACAGTCCCGAGGATAACGAACTGAGTTCCGCGTTCGTAAACAAAGATCCTGCGGTCAACGAATTCCGTGAGCTCAGATTTTCTCACATCGATCATCGGAACTGATGGAACATACGGGTCAGAGTGACAGACCTCGATGTACTCCTTGAGGTCGTCCAGTTCGACTTCTGCATTGGAAGCCAGGGGGTTATCCTTTGAGATAAGCATGAGATATGTGAATTCCGCTATTGTCTCGCTGGTGAGCTTTTTATCCTTGAAAAGGTCGTTGAAGTACTTCTCATAGGACGACTGATAGCGAACTATCCCGAGGTTGAAGTCCTCGCGGACAACGCTGTTTACGGTGTTCATCGAGTTTGTTTCGCAGTAGGAGAACTCGGCAGGGGAGCCCTTCTTCATACATTTGGAGAAATCTGCCATTGCAAAGCTGAGGTAGCTTGCCCGCGGCACGCTTACCGAAAAGCTCTGTTTCTTCTGCCTGCCGTTCTGGTAAATCTGCTCCACCTCGTCCACCTTCTGGACGATCTGGCGGGCGTACTGCAGGAATTCCTCGCCGTCCGGAGTTATAGAGATCCCCTTTGTTGTGCGCCGGAAAATGGTTATGCCGAGGGATTCTTCCAGCTCCTTAATCGCGCGGCTGAGGTTTGGCTGACCCATGTAGAGGTTTTCAGCCGCCTTGCTTATCGAGCGTGTTTTTGCCACTTCAACGGCATATTTAAGATGAAGGATATTCAACTCAATTCCTGCCTTTCGTTGTATGATCTCAGGTAAAATGTAGTGCTGATTTCTGTTAAAGATTTATCAAATCTGGCCTATTGCTCTGCAAGAAGCGCCTTTGCTTCCGCCGGAGATACCATCCCTGCAAGCACGGCGTCGTAGTCTTTAATAAGAATAGTATTCTTTGTAGGATAATCAGATATTCTGATTATCACAGATGTTCTGTTTTGAAGGCCGAGTGGATCACTGGCAGTGCTGACTTCCGAAAACGCGCCGTTATCATATGTGTAGAACGATACTCCGCCCATGAATGACGAGCCGCCGACGGCATAGTACTTGCCGCCTATGATCTGCGCTTCCGGAATAATATCAACAGAAGGAAGTACTCCGGTGCTGTCCATCGCATAAAGCTCGTTTATGTCGATTGGGCTGCCGACCACTGTGTAGTATCTGTGCGCAGACGTGTCGTACACCATAAATTCGCCGCTGCACTGCCAGCCGTAGGTCATCAGAAAGCAACCGGACTTATAGTAAGCGCCGCGGTAATCATAGTGCGTGAACATTTCCCTGTTTCGCACGCCGATAAGCGGGGAATGGGTGCTTACCCCAAAATCGCCGTAAGCGTTGAACACCAGCTGCTTGTCTGCACCGTAATCCAGCATATCCACAGAGTACAGGTGTTCAAGTCTGTTCCACCGATATTCCGGGTCGGCTGTTCCGCGCCAATTGACAAATACGACATAATCATACGTTTTAGGCGTGTCAAGAATGGTTTCCAGCACGACAAACGCTTCTTCTGACCCGTCGCTGTCGTAATCGCTGATATAAGCGCCTTTTACCTGAATGTCGAGCTCGCCGTTTGTGAGCCGGTCGCCCAGGGTATCGGTGCCGTCAGAGGAATAGTTTACCGTCATGTCAACGGCCGCCGGATTGTCCTTTATCCATTGCGACACTACCTTGTATCTGTCGGATTTTTTTACCGCTTCGACTGCGATATCTGTGAAATATTCGTATTTCTCATGCCCCGTATCAGGCGGTATATCCTCGGTGTAATCGTAATCTACAAAGATATTGTTTTCAGAAAGCTGCGTCATCTGCGGATATGGTTCATAGTCCATCCGATATAATATTCCAACTGAACCGCCAGGCGGGAATTCCGCATTTGCTGTATCGTTATCCGCCGAAACCTGCGTTTCCGGCTCAGATGTCGTTTCAGAATCGGTCTGCGCTGTTTCAGCTGTGTCCTGCTCCGAATCCGCAGTTTCTTCAGCGGAAATCGGGGCAGGGGAGCTGTTTTCTGAAACCGGGGCTCTGCACCCCGAAAGGAGTAATGCTGATATGACTGCCGGGGTAATGCCTCTGCGAAAGTTCATACCAACGCCTCCTGTTAATCCCTTTCCAGTGCGGAAATGCCGCTTCTCACCATCTTGACGATGCCGAACGGCTTTAACAGGCTGATGAAGCTGTCTATCTTCTCAGGCTTGCCGGTGAGCTCCAGCATAATGCTGTCCTCGCCGATGTCCACGGATTTCGCGCGGAAAAGGTTAGCCACCTCCACGATACCGCGCCTGTCCTCAACGGAGCGCCCCGCGCGGACGATAACGTGCTCACGGCATACGGCGTCGGTGAGGATCTTGACTTCCTTTACGTCGTGGAGCTTCATGAGCTGGTTCTTGATCTGCTCCAGCACTCTGAGGTCTCCTGCAACTACGATGGTCAGGCGGGAGATCTCCGGGATCTCCGTTTCAGCCGCGTTGAGGCTCTTGATATTGAAGCAGCGTCTGCTGAACAGGCTGGAAACCCGCAGGAGAACGCCCTCGTTGTTGGCTACTTTTACTGATAATACATATTCCTGCATGATCACGCCTCCAGATCTATTGATGTGATGGGATTAACTACCGGCTTTCCGGCGGGGATCATCGGCAGAACGTTGATATCCCTGTCGATACGGACTTCGATCATTACCGGAGCAGATTTTGATATTTCAAGCGCCTGCTTTATAACCGGAGCTATCTCTTCGGTCTTTTCGATGATGAAGGTCTTTATGCCGAAAGCCTCGCCGAGCTTCACATAGTCAATGTGGCGTGCGTCAAGCGTTGTTTCTGAGAAGTGCTTGTTGTAGAACAGTCTCTGCCACTGGCGCACCATTCCGAGAACGTTGTTGTTTACAACCACCTCGATGATGTTGATTCCATGCGCGGAAGCCGTAATGAGCTCGTTAAGGTTCATTGCGAAGGAGCCGTCGCCCGCCATGTTGATAACTGTCTTGTCGGGATTGCCGGTCTTTGCGCCGAGTGCCGCGCCGAGTCCGAAGCCCATAGTGCCGAGTCCGCCGGAGGAAACGAAGCTGCGCGGATTCCTGCACTTGTAGTACTGAGCCGCCCACATCTGCGTCTGACCGACCTCCGTTGTGATGATGGCTTCGCCGTTTGTCTGACGGTCGAGTTCCTCGATAACAGCCTGCGGAGTTACCGGGAGCTGTTCTGTTCCGGTCTGTACCGGCTCGCCGAAGTCGCCGTCAAGTATCTCGGCGCACCACTCCGGGTGTGACTGCCTGTCCAGCTTGGCAATGAGCGCGGAGAGCACCTGCTTCACATCGCCGGTAACCGTGGCAGTGGATTCAATGTTCTTGTTGAATTCAGCCGGGTCAATATCAATGTGGATTATCTTAGCTTGCTTGCCGAACACGGAAGTGTCTCCGGTAACGCGGTCGGAGAAGCGTGTGCCCACGCCGATGAACAGGTCACAGTTGTTGAGGGCGTATGCCGCCTTTACCGTACCGTGCATTCCGAGCATACCTATGTAGCGGTGGTCAGTCTCATCATATGCGCCCTGACCCATGAGCGAGCAGGAAACGGGCGCGTCAGTCAGCTCGGCGAGCTTTTTCAGCTCCCCGGAGGCTCCGGAGGAGATAACGCCGCCGCCTGCGTAAATGAACGGCTTCTTCGCAGAAGCGATGAGCTCTGCCGCCGTGTTTATCTCGTCCGCATTGAGCGGAGCGGATTCCTCGGGCTTCTGGGCAGGCAGTCTGGTGTATTCGGCGAACGCCTGTGTGATGTCCTTGGGGACGTCCACAAGAACCGGACCCTTTCTGCCGGACATTGCGATCTGGAACGCAGCCCTGATGGTGTCTGCAAGCTCGTACACGGATTTCACGATGAAATTGTGCTTGGTTATCGGCATTGTGATGCCTGTGATGTCAACCTCCTGAAATGAATCCAGACCCAGCAGGCCGCAGGAAACGTTGCCAGTGATGGCTACCAGCGGAATTGAATCCATGTATGCGGTGGCGATACCGGTGACGAGATTAGTCGCGCCGGGACCTGACGTTGCGATAACTACTCCGGTCTTTCCAGTGGAGCGTGCATAGCCGTCAGCGGCATGACAAGCGCCCTGCTCATGGCAGGTAATGACATGATGAATTTTGTCGCTGTATTTGTACAGGCTGTCGTAAATATTAAGAACAGCGCCTCCCGGATAACCGAACACGGTATCCGCGCCCTGTTCGAGTAAGCATTCAACGATTATATCTGAACCGCTAAGCTTCATTGTATAGATCACCCTTCTTCTGTCGATTTTTGCTGCAACGATGACAGCATATATATTATTTTATCACATACTTCGTATGTTGTCAACGATATATCGGATATTTTTCATATATTTCAGCAGATTTATTCCGTAATTTAGGTTGACAAACGGAATCGTGTGATGTATAATAAGAAAAACTGAACAGGAGGTTGATCACTTGAAAAAGAAACGCCTTATATCCGCAGTTATTGCGGCATTTCTGACGCTGATCCCGGCGGCTCCCGCATTTGCTGAGGGGCAGTCCCCGGAGGATACCGCACAGGCAGAAGAGCAGAAAGTCCCTGCGCTTCCTGACGACCTTGATTTCTCAGAGCCGGGAGTTACCGTCCGCACGGACATTATGCCGGGGTACACTGGCATTATATTCACCGTTCCAAAAGAAAAATACGAGCTGTATCAGGCAAGTCAGGCGGAAAGCGGACGGGCTGGTCTGGGTATTGTCGTGTATTTCGATGATTATTCCAAGGACGAGTGGGATGTATACGGCACATGGACCGATTTTACCCTTTTCGGGGAGGACGGACTAAACGGCGATATCGTGGAGGACGACTGCACCACGGACGATGATTTTGATGTCATGGCAGACATGACTGAAAACGGCGATGTTGTCGGCATTATATATGGGGAAAGCGACCAGTGGGTGTTTCGGGTCGCTGAGAGGAGCGCTTCCTGCCTTTTCAGATATTATATAATGAGCGCCGGAGAATATGTAGATGGAGGCAGAGATTTTTCCGCAAGAATGCTCGATCCGGACAAGGTCAGGGATATATCGGCACTGAAGTACACGGCGCTCCCTACTGTGACCTATACGGGAAAGGAATTCCGCCCGAAGTTCGAAATATATGACGAGGGCAGGAAATATCTCTGCAATGGCTTTGATTACACAGTAGAGTATTCGGATAACAAAATGCCCGGAACAGCCACTGTCACGATTACCGGAACCAACAGCTACAAGGGCACTAAAACACTGAGATTCCGCATACTGCCGAAGAAAACAGCGCTTACGGCAAAGAGCACCGCAGAGAAGCGCGCGTCCCTGAGCTGGAAGAAGTCTCCCGGCGCAGAGGGATATGAGCTTCAGGCGGCAGAGGGAACAAAGCCGTTTACAAAGCTGTCTGATATTAAGAAAACCTCGGCGAAGGTAAAGTGGACGGAGAGCGGCGGCTGCCGGTTCAGGGTCCGCCCGTATGTCACGTCCGGAGGCAGGCGTATCTATGGTAAGTGGTCGAATGTAGCCAAGCTGAACTGACCTGAATAAAAAATCGGCAGGGAGAAAAAATCCCTGCCGGTAGTTTTATCTGTTTGACAGCGTAAACGCTATTATCTCATCCAGATTGCTTTCACTGACGAAATCGCAGCCGTCCCGCAGCACCCTGATCATTTCCTCGGTGCCGGGCTTCTTCTGCTTTTCAAGGTCAGTGCGGATAGTCTGGAGCAGCTTGCGCTGGAGCCATCTCAGCTTGCTGAGGTCAAGCGCCCCGCGGAGGTAAAAAATCGGCTTATCCGTCTTGTTAGAATCTTTGAGAATATCGCGGTATTTCCTGCAGTCCGGATTCATTCCGACTGCGCCGGCACAGACGATATTCCACTTCTTCAGCGCTTTCGGGAGCCCCTGTATCCTGTTCGCAAACACCCACCCGAGGAATACCGCTTCCTCGCCCTTGGGCACGTTCTTTCCCGCATCCTTCATGGAATACGCGGGAACGCCGAGTTTCTGCGCGAGCATCTCAGCATATCGCTTCGTGCTTCCGGTATTGCTTTCGTAAATTACTGCTTTCATTGATTTTACACCTCTGTGGCGGCGGAACTGCCGGCCTGCTGTTTTTTGCGTTTCTTTTCGCTGTACATAAGCTGGTCTGTTGTCCTTACCATGTTCTCTAATTCGGAAGAACCAGCCGCGTCAAAGGACTTGACTCCAACGCTGGCGGATATGCGGTACGGCTTTCCGGATGTGCGGTTCGCGTTTTCGAGATATCTGTCTATTTCATCCCTTATGGAATCGGCAGAAACTGTGCCGGGGATAACGGCCACCATTTCATCGCCGCCCCAGCGCACGCACAGGGAATCCTCAGGGCAGCTCATGCGGAGCGCCTGAGCGACTGTGCATATCGCAAAGTCGCCATCGTCATGGCCATATGTGTCGTTGATGTGCTTCAGTCCGTCGAGGTCGGCGAGAACCACTGTCATGGTGTTCCCGCATTTCTGATGAAGAAACTGATAGCTGTTTTTCAGCGCGGTCCTGTTAAGCAGATGAGTGAGGCCGTCGCAGCGGTACATCTCCTCTATCTTTTCGCTGAGGTAGTGCTGGTACTGCGCGGCGCGGAAGGCACCGAACCCGCAGTTCAGCGTGTTGACTATCTGTGACGCCTTATAGTAGTTCTGGATATCGTAATTAAAATAGTTGAAGCACACATATCCCATAGGAATGCCGACATAGTTCAGCGAGAAGAATATCAGCGGGTTCTCATGTTCGTTTACCATATCTTCAAGGTCGGGACGAAGACCGGAAGGGTCGAAGTCGTCTACCCAGCCGCTGTCCGGGCGGGTCGTATTGAATATGACCCGTACATTTTCGCCGTAGGCTCTGTCTGTACGCCTTTCCATAGGATTGATGGTGCGGTCGGTGCATTCCTTGTTTATTGCTATCATCATATCGTAGAACACATGGTCGTCAAGAAGCTCTGAAATCTGGGAAAAACTGTGGCATTCCAGAATTCGTGAGATCATGCGGAACATATGTTCCTCTTCTGCCTGAAAGCGGTAAAACGAGTTGTTGACGTAGGCCAGCTCTTCCGATGGGCTGATGTATGATCTTCCGGGGCAGCCGCAGCTTTCCGACTTCCAGAGCTCAGGCTCCACCAGCCTGTATTCCGGTTTGGTATTTCCTGAAATAGTTTCCATGACGATATCAGTGATGGATTCCGCGAGATGGTCGCTGCTGCAGAAGCAGGTGGTTATGCTGGGTATACTGTATTTTATCTCGCTTATGCCGTCAAAACCTGTTACTATGACATCCTCTGGAATACGCTTTCCGTGCTTTTTCAGGACGTTCACAGTGGCGATGGCCATTGAATCGTTGGCACAGATTATTGCCCGCGGGAATCTCCGGCGCACTGTGAACAGCCTTTCGACTGCCTCCTCGGTAGGGCGGCTCCAGAATTCGCCGTAGCTTACATCTTCATCGCCGAATGGAATATCGAGCTCCTGCGCGACTTTCTGGACGATCTCCTGACGTTCATTGGAGAAATGGTTTCCTTTTTGTCCGGCAATGAAATGAAAGTTGGATATTTTATGATCCTGTAAAACATGGCGCACTATCTTTTCGAATCCCATCTTGTAGTTAAAGCTCACGCCGAAGCAGCCGGGGCGCTGTTCTCCGATCGTTATGACCGGCACGGAGTGCGCCTGCGCCTTTCCGATGATAGAATCTACGGTTTCTTTGTCTTTTATACCCTGGGTATGGATTATCACTGCGTCCGTAATGTCATAGTTTATAAGATCAAAAACCGCTTTTTCCCCGGATTCATCGACTGTGTGCCAGAAAAGCTCTGACGGCGTTGCATAGACAAGCAGCTTTATGCCATGCCGGTAGAGTGAGCGTCCGAGGGATTCTATCAGTTTGTGGTTCGTGTCATCGTGTATCTTCGGGATACACAGCGCTGCGATGTGTTTTCCGTAAATCAATGCAGTTATCTCCTTAGTATGTTGGGATTAATTCCAGCCGGGAGTTTACCGAATAGTATATGACAAAAAGATAATAACAGTTAAGGCAACACCATACAAAGACCATATTTTGTATTTTGCGCGCATATTGCCTTAAAACATTTATTCTGATTATATCACATTTTTACATGAATTTCAAGTACATTGAAGAACTTCCGTATAAAAAAAGCCGCTCCTGGATCCGGAGCGGCTGTGTATTCACGGTATCAGAGTTCGGCGAGTTCAGCGAAGCACTGTTTCATAGCAGGGTAGAGCTTTCTGTACATCGCGTAAACCTTGTCGTATTCTGCGGTGTTGTCCGCGATTGGTTCCTGGATTTTTTCAGGCTTGATCACAGCGCGGCAGGCCTCGGGAACGTCCTTGTAGAGACCCGCTCCGACAGCGGCGAGCAGCGCAACGCCGAGCGCGGGACCCTCCTTGTTGAGGGTGGTCTTGACAGGGCAGCCGTAGAGGTCGGCAAGCATCTGGCGCCACAGCGGGGAAGTTCCTCCGCCGCCGCAAGCCATCATGTCGCTTACATTGATGTTCATTTCGCGCATTACCTCAACGCAGTCGCGCAGGGAGTAAGATACGCCCTCCATTACGGCGCGGAGCATTTCCTTTTTCTTGTGCATTGTGGACAGACCGAAGAATACGCCGCGTGCGTTCGGGTCGAGGTGAGGGGTTCTCTCGCCGTTAAGATAGGGCATATAGAGAAGTCTGTTAGCGCCGATAGGAACGCTGCCTGCTTCCTTGTCCATCAGGTAGTAGGGGTCGACACCCATGGAGAGCGCGGTCTCCATTTCTGCCCATGCGAAATTGTCCCTGAACCACTTGAGGGACAGACCCGCGGACTGAGTTACGCCCATAACGTGCCAGCAGCCGGGAACGGCGCAGCAGAATGTGTGGACTCTGCCCTTCTTGTCAATGGAGATATCGGAGGTGTGCGCAAATACAACACCGGAGGAACCGATGGTGGTGAATGCCTTACCGTCCTCGACAACGCCAGTGCCGATAGCGGCAGCGGCATTGTCGCCTGCACCTCCGACAACAGGGGTGCCTGTCTTTAATCCGGTGAGTTCAGCCGCCTTTGCGGTTACTGTACCGGTTATCTCAGGGGACTCGTAAACCTTGGCGAGCAGCGCCTTGTCGATCCCGAGCTTGTTCAGCACCTCGTCCGACCAGCAGCGGTTCGGGATATCGAGGAGCTGCATTCCGCTGGCGTCGGAAACCTCGGTAGCAAACTCTCCGGTGAGCATGAAGCGTATGTAATCCTTCGGGAGAAGTATGTGCCTGCACTTTTCGTAGTTCTGCGGTTCGTTGTTCTTGACCCACATGATTTTTGCGGCGGTGAAGCCGGTGATGGCGGGGTTTGCGGTGATGTCGATAAGCCTGTCGGCGCCTACCTTGTCGGTGATCTCAACAACTTCCTTGGCGGTACGCTGGTCGCACCAGATTATTGACCTGCGGATAGGCTGATTCTCAGCGTCCAGCATAACAAGTCCATGCATCTGACCGGAAAGGCCGATGCCCTTGATGTCCTCGGGGCTGACTCTGCTCTCGGCGATAACATCCTTGATTCCGTTGACAGAGGCGTTCCACCAGTCAAGCGGATCCTGCTCCGCATAGCCGTTCTGGGGGGTGTACAGCGGGTATTCGTAGGTAGCGGAAGCGACCGGAGCGCCGTCCTCAGAGAAAAGGACAGTCTTGGTGCCGGAAGTGCCGATATCTACGCCTAAAATGTAAGCCATGATGATTTCTCCTTTTAAGTTTCATAGTTAAAACGTCAATGAAAACGTTTATACAACTATAATTTTAATACACTCTGCACAATTTGTCAAGTGGGATATTTTTATTTTGGGGGAATTTTGCAAGTACTCGGGGGAATATTTCAATATTGCCACAGGCATATAAAAAAGTTTCAACAGATATCAGATTTTGGAATATCAGAAATAATAGACTGTTGTATGGTTAAGTGTTGACAACAGGGCTGATTTATGGTATAATAAACAAGTGTGAATAAAGCTCGGATTGTGCAGAAAGGGAGAACCGACATGGCAGTGACAACCAGAAACAATACGGACAAGAGGGTTATACGGACGAAGAAAGCGATACGCACAGCATTGTTCAAGCTCATGGAAACAAAGGACATTGCCGCGATAACGATAAGCGAGCTCACGTCTCTTGCAAACGTCAACCGCAGGACTTTCTACACTCATTACAGCAATATAACGGATATTCTTGACGAAACGGAATCCGAGATAGTAGATAGAGTCAGCGGAGTTATACAGCGTTTTGATTCCAAAAGTCTCACGGACAGCACATACACTCTGTTCATGGAGCTCAGCCGGCTTGTCAGCGAGGAATACGGCTTCTATTTCCATCTTATGAAAAGCGACTTGCGCGGGGTGCTTGTCACCAGAATGAAGACGCTGCTGAAAGCTTCAGCCGATAAGATACTCGGGCGGTTTACGATACCCTCGGATGTGGAAAATGTGTTCCTGCTTTCCAGCTTCATAAACGGCGGTTTTCTTAATCTGTTCCTGGAGTGGAACAAGTCCGGCAGGGATATTTCCATAGAGTCGGCTGCAAAGGTGGCAAGCGTTATGGTGGATTTCTGCGTGAAGAACGCGCGCCATATTTCCGACACCATCGAAAAGACCGAATTTCCAGACGTACAGCATGATCAGTAAAACAGCAAGCCCCGGTTCAGTGCGAGCCGGGGCGTTTTTTATTCTTCTGAGCCTTTAACGCTGTTCATTGTAGTGATGACCGTGCGCATTGCGTCAAGCGGCTTTTCGCCCTTGTCGAGCGTGACCTTGACGTGTGCTCTTCCGGTTGGTTCAAGGCGCATTCTGTTTCCGTAGACATCGGACAGCGCCGCGAGCTTCTTCATGTCAAACTTTGACATATAGAATATCAGGTCGTTCTTCTGCTGGGTTATCTCAACGATGTTGGAGGCTCCAGCCATGTTGCGCAGCCGTGCGACTTCCACCAGACCAAGCACGGATTTCGGCGGATCGCCGTATCGGTCGATGAGTTCGTCCGTAACGTCGATTCCGTCCTCTTCGGTCTGGATACGCGCTATCTTGCGATAGCAGTCAACGCGCTGGGCCTGATTCGAGATGTAGTCCTCCGGGATATATGCGTCAATTTTGATATCGACTAGGCACTCTTCCTTGTGGACGTCCTTTTCGCCGCGCTCCTCCCTTACCGCTTCGTCAAGCAGCTGAAGGTACATATCATATCCGACATTTGCAAGGTGCCCGGACTGGCTCGAGCCCAGAATACTTCCCGCGCCGCGTATTTCGAGATCGCGCATTGCAATGCGGAATCCGCTGCCGAACTGCGTGAATTCCCGGATAGCGTCAAGGCGCTTCTGCGAGATCTCGGAAAGTATTTTTCCGCGCTGGAACGTGAAGTAGGCGTATGCGCGCTTGTTTGTTCTGCCTACACGGCCGCGGAGCTGATGGAGCTGCGCAAGCCCCATGTAGTCGGCGTTCTCGATTATCAGCGTGTTAACATTCGGAACGTCAACGCCAGTCTCAATTATAGTCGTGCAGACGAGAATATTCAGCTCGCCGTCAAGAAGCTGCCGCCATACCTCGAGTATCTGTTCCTCTGTCATACGTCCGTGCGCAACGCCGACCTTTGCGTCCGGAATGAGCGAGCGTATTTTCTCCGCGCAGCTGTAAATTGAATCTATCCTGTTGTGGATATAGTAGACCTGTCCGTTCCTGCGGAGCTCCTTCTGGATTGCCTGCATTATCACGCCCCAGTCGTGCTCCATGACGTAGGTCGTGATGGGCTGTCTGTCCTGCGGAGGCTCGTCTATTACGCTCATGTCGCGTATGCCGCTCATAGCCATGTTGAGGGTCCGCGGTATAGGCGTTGCGGAAAGCGTCAGGATATCCACACCGGAGAACATCTCCTTGAATTTCTCCTTGTGGGCAACGCCGAAGCGCTGTTCCTCGTCGATTATTACAAGTCCGAGATCCCTGAATTTTATGTCGTTCTGGATTATTCTGTGCGTGCCTATCAGGATATCCACCTTTCCCTCTTTCAGGCGGCGGAGTATATCACGCTGTTCAGCCGGGGACTTGTATCTGGACAAAAGCGCCACGTTGATGGGAAAACCCTCCATACGGGCGCAGCAGGTCTGGAAGTGCTGCCATGCAAGCACGGTGGTCGGAACAAGGATCGCGCACTGCTTACCGTTTTCAGCGCACTTGAACGCCGCCCGGAGCGCCACCTCGGTCTTGCCGAAGCCGACATCTCCGCACAGAAGCCGCTCCATCGGGACGGGTTTCATCATGTCAGCCTTGATTTCGTCCACACAGCGGAGCTGAGAGTTGGTCTCAATATAATTGAAATGCGCCTCGAAATCGTCCTGGAGCTTGTCGTCCGGCGGAAATTCATAGCCTTTGCTTCTCATTCGCCTGGAGTACAGCGCAATGAGCTCTGAAGCCATCTCCTTTGCGGCGGCTTTAGCCTTTGCCTTGGATTTCTGCCACTGGTCGGAGTTCAGCTTGTTGAGCTTCACGGTGCCCGCGTCCCCGGAGCCGATGTATCGGGAAACAAGATCGAGCTGCGTTACGGGAATATGCAGGACATCGGCGCCCGCATAGCGTATCTTGATGTAGTCCTTTGCCACGCCGTCCGCGACAAGCTTGTGCACTCCGTCAAAAATACCGATTCCGTGGGAGTAATGCACCACAAGGTCGCCGATAGAGATATCGGTGAGCGAACGTATTTCCTCGCCCTTTTTCTTCTTGGCAGGGCGCTGCTTTCTGTCCGCATGGACTGCCGTGTGAGTGAATACCGCGAGCTTTCCCTCCGGGTATTCGATACCTGCGGTCAGCGTGCCCGGAGTTACGATAATGCGCTTCGGGAGCGGCTTTTCCGGCTCTGAGGAATATTCAGCCTTGTATCCGTCATCTGCGAGGTCGGCGGCGAGGGTCTTTGCGCCCTTTTCGGTTCCTGAGAATATCATGCAGGCGAAGCCGTTTGCGAGGTAGCCGTCAAGCTCCTGCTTCAGTACGGCGAATTCGCCGCTCCACGGGGAGGTCTGCACTGCGCCCCGGACGTCCAGCATAATGCCGAGCTCCATTCCGCCGCCGCGTATAAACGTGTCGAAATACACCCTTGAGCGGCTTTCCAGCACGGAGTAAAGCTCGTTTTTAGTCAGCATGAACCGGTCGAGACCCTTGCAGAGCTTCTTTTCCTCGGTCAGGATTTTCAGATCCTCAATGTGCTGGAGCGCAACGCCGCGGTAGGATTCCTTTACGGAGGTGTTCTCGCAGACGAAAACGGCCTTCGCGTAGTCCAGCACCGTGGCTTCCTCCGGATAGCAAAGAGGGAAGTAGCGGTCGAGCGTGCTCAGCGAAATACCGCCGCGTATCTTCTGTACATCGGAGGAAAGCCGTTCGCGCACGCCGTCAGCGTTCTTTCCGCGCAGCTTTGCGGCAAGCGCCTCTATTCGAGTGCAGAGCTCCTCGCCGGAATCAAACAGCACCTCTCCGGCGGGGGAAATTCGGAGCTCCTCCACAGGGTCGGTCCTTCTCTGGGATTCAAGGTCGAAGTAGGACATACTGTCGATGGTGTCGCCCCAGAGCTCGATTCGGCAGGGGGCGGCGCTGCTCGGCGGGAATATGTCCACGATCCCTCCGCGCACGGAGAACTGACCGGCACCTTCTATCATGTCACAGCGGGAGTATCCTGCCGCAATGAGCTTTTTAACGAGCTCGTCCTGCGGAAAATCCATGTCGCTGGAAAGCGTTATCGTGCGCTCCTCCAGTTCCTGCGGAGGAATAGTGAGCTGACCTGCGGCTTCGGGAGAGCAGATAACGGCGCGGCAGTTGCCGTTCATCATTGCGGAGAGCGCGAAAATGCGCTTGTGTTCATATTCCCGGGAGGCAGCCTCGAAGTCCCCGAGCAGCAGCTCTTTGGCGGGGTAGAGCAGTGCAGTGCCCTCGCCGTACATCGAGCAGATATCGTTTACAAGCCGCTGGGCTTCCGCTTCGCTTTCGGCAATGACAAGCGTCGGAGAGAGCGTATCCTTCCGCAGCAGCGAGCCGATAAAAAGCGCCTTGTGGATATGCGAAACGCCTGTCACAAGGGCAGGCAGAGAGTTATTGTCGTCAAGCCAGCGGCTGAGCTTCCGGTACTCCGGGAAGAGCTCCGCCGCATTGTAAAAGAAGTCCATTGTGTTACCTCAGGAATTGAACTTATTCATTGCTTCGTTCATCTTGTCGCTTACCATCAGCTCGATGGCGCTGACAGCGTTGTCCATCGCGGATTCAAGCACCTCCGCCTGTTCCTTCCTGAAGTGCCCGAGCACCCAGTCGGCGAGGTTGTAGTCCGGGTGCGGCTTTGCGCCTACGCCCATCTTTATGCGCGGGAACATATCCGAGCCGGATAGCAGGATTATGCTCTTGATCCCGTTGTGCCCTCCGTCGCTGCCTTTTCTGCGGATACGGAGCTTTCCGGGCTCAAGGGAAATATCGTCAAACACGATTATGGTACGCTCCGGCGGAATCTTGTAGAAGCTCATCGCTTCGGTAACTGCTTCGCCGCTGTTGTTCATGAACGTTGTGGGTTTCATAATAAGGCAGCGCTTTCCGGATATCATCGCGTCGCAGGTCAGCGACTTGAATTTCAGCTTTTTGCAGTCCAGCTTGTATTTGCTGCAGAGTGTGTCGATGGTCATGAATCCGATGTTATGGCGGGTTCCCTCATACTGCGTTCCGGGATTTCCGAGACCGCATATAATGTATTCTACTGCGCCCTGCGGTTCAGGCTGGCGTTCGGCTTCCAGTTTCTTAAAGATATCAAGTACAGACATATTCTTTGCCTTTCGGGGATAATTAATAACGCACAAAGACCACTCACAGACAGTCTGCGAGTGGTTTTGATGTGTATTTATGTTTCAGCTTAAACTATATCGTTTGCATCAAAAGGGTCGCCGCACTCTGGGCAGAACTTCGGGGGATTTGTGGGATCCTCCGACTTCCAGCCGCACTTGTCGCAGCGATAAACGGGGGCGCCGGCAGGTCTGGGCTTGCCGCAGTTCTGGCAGAACTTGCCCTTGTTCACAGCTCCGCAGGAGCAGGTCCAGCCCTCAGCCTGTGCGGGCTTGGGCTTGCCGCAGTTAGCGCAGAACTTCCCGGTGTTGGAAGTGCCGCATTCGCACTTCCAGCTTCCGGCCGCAGGAGCTGCCTGAGCGGGTGCCTGTGCAGGAGCCTGAGCCGCTGCCTGTGCCTGCTGCTGTGCGTTCATCTGGAAGAGATCCTGCGCGTTGAATCCGCCCTGATTCTGAGCCATATTCATTCCCATGAAGCCCATCATTGCGCCGCCCTGATTTCCGGCAGCGGTCTTCATTGCGGAAGCCTGAGCCTCGACAAGCGTAGCCGCAGCCATGCCCGGATTGCGCATAACGGCGGAGCGCTGGAGGTTAGTTATCATCTCCTGGTCTTCCTTGGGAAGCGTGGGAGGATTCATTCCGAAAGATGCAACGACCATTCCGCGGGTTTCGCCCCATTTCTTGGAGAGAACCTCGTTGAGCGCGTCGGAGATCTCCATTGCCTTGCTGGGGAGCATACTGGGTCTTACGCCCTGCTCGGAGATCTTTCCGAGAGCCGGCTGAAGCGCGGTGAGTATCTCAGTCTTGAGCATACTGTCGATGTTGGAGCGGTTGAAGCTCTCGCCGAAGTTGCCGCAGACATTCGTGTAGAAAAGAACCGGGTTTGTGATACGGTAGGAGTACTCGCCGTTGCAGCGCAGGGAAACGTCAACATCAAGACCGATGTTGTTGTCAACAACTCGGAACGGGATTGGGTTAACTGTACCGTAGCGGTTGCCCATGACCTCCTTCATGTTCACATAGTAAACGCGCATATCGTGACCGGCCTGACCGCCGTAGCTGATACGGGTTCCGATATCCTTGAGGGAATTGATTATTCCGTCGCCGAGGTTACCGGAGAACACGGAGGGGGAGAGTGCAGACTTGAATTCAAATACGCCGGCCTCGTTTGCGACCTCGGACACCTTGCCGTCAACAACGATAAGTGCGCACTGACCCTCGTTTACCGCAATTGCGGAGCCGTCGGTGATAACGTTGTCGTCGCCCTTGTTGGTTCCGCGGGAGCCGACGCGCTTATGACCCTTTACGGCGAGGATATCGTTGGAAAGGGAATCACAGTATATGTATTCCTTGTACTGATCCGAGAGATTGCCTCCCACGGCGTTGAGTGCAGCCTTGATTAAGCCCATTTTGTATACTCCTTTCGGGATATGTTTGTTATGCCGGAATAAGACCGGCGCATAAGGATCCTATACATATATTGTAACCTAAAATCCGTAAATTGTCAATAGATATTCGTTAAATTTTTGCATAACCAACTCTTGACTTATTCGAGGAAATGTGTTAGAATTATAAGTTGGAAGCCCCTGCGCTGCGGGAGCCGTATATTTCAGAAAGAGGGAATATCAAATGACAAAGATAGATGTATTTTCAGGATTCCTCGGAGCAGGAAAGACCACGCTCATCAAGAAGCTCCTGAAGGAAGCATACGCAGGCGAAAAACTCGTGCTCATCGAGAACGAATTCGGTGAGATCGGTATAGACGGCGGATTCATGAAGGACGCCGGTATTCAGGTAACTGAGATGAATCAGGGCTGCATCTGCTGCTCTCTTGTCGGAGACTTCGGCAAGGCTCTGGGACAGGTCCTGGAACAGTTCCACCCCGACCGTATCCTTATCGAGCCGTCCGGCGTAGGAAAGCTCTCTGATGTCCTCAAGGCCGTTATGAACGTTCACAGCGATGAGATCGTGCTCAACACCTATACAACAGTCGTTGACGCTTCCAAGATCAAAATGTATATGAAGAACTTCGGTGAGTTCTACAAGAATCAGGTGGAAACCGCCAAGACGATAATCCTAAGCCGCTCCCAGAAGCTCTCCGAGGAGAAGCTCGCAGAGGCTGTTGCAATGATCCGTCAGCTTAACGAGCATGCCACTATCGTTACCACTCCGTGGGATCAGATAAACGGCAAGCAGATACTTGAGGCAATGGAGATAAAGAACACATTTGCCGGGGAGCTTCTCAAGGACGAGGACATATGCCCTGTGTGTGGACATTCCCACCATCATGACGATGATGACGAGGATGAATGCTGCCACCATGATCACGACCATGAACATCACCACCATCACGATGACGATGATGATCACGATGAACACGATCATGAGCACCACCATCACCATGATGACGATGATGACGATCACGAGTGCTGCCATCACGACCACGACGAGCACCACCACGATCATGACGGAGAGTGCGGCTGCGGACATCATCACCATCACCACCATGGCCATGACGCTGACGAGGTATTCTCGAACTTCGGCGTTGAGACCGCGAAGAAGTTCACCCGTGAGGAGCTTGAGAACGCTCTTTCCAGGCTGTCCGGCGAGGAATACGGCTCCGTGCTCCGTGCAAAGGGTATCGTTGCAGGCGCAGACGGCGTCTGGTACCACTTTGACTTCGTTCCCGAGGAGTACGAGGTGCGCACCGGTTCCGCCGATGTTACCGGCAGAATGTGCGTGATCGGCGCAAAGCTGGAAGAAGACAAGATCAAGGCTCTGTTCGGAGTCTGATTTTAGGAATATAAACACGACCCGCGTGCCGGAGCAAATCGGCTTTGCCCCGGGCGCGGGATTTCTGTAATTCAAGAAAGGAGCACAAAATGGAGCTTCCTGTATATATGATAACCGGATTTCTGGAGAGCGGAAAGACCTCCTTTATCCTTGATACGATAAGCGACAAACAGTTCACAAAGGGGCAGCGCACGCTGATAATCGCCTGCGAGGAGGGCGAGGTTGAATACGCGCCGGATATCCTGAAAGCCGCCAAGGCAGAGGTAGCCTTCATCGAGGACGAGGACGACTTCAACGAGGAAAACCTCACCGCGCTTGTGAAAAAGTACAAGCCTACCCAGATAATGCTTGAATACAACGGAATGTGGAGCCTCCGCACGATGGCTCAGAAAGCGCCGAAGGACTGGATATTCTATCAGATTTTCATGTTCGTTGACCATTCGAAATATCAGGTTTATATGAACAATATGCGCCAGCTTCTCTCGGATAATTTCTCGGTCGCTGACATAGTCGTGTTCAACCGCTGTGAGAAAAATGCGGTGGACAAAAAGTCCCTGCGGCGCAGCATCAAGGCGCTCAACCCCAAGATAGACATGATGTTTGAGTACACGGACGGCACCATCGAGCAGGGATTCCAGGGGGACGATGAAATGCCCTACGACCTTAACGCCGACCCCATCGAAATCGTGCATGACGATTTCGGTTTGTGGTATGTGGACATCATGAGCACTCCCGACCGATATCTCAACAAGAATATTCATGTTCGCGGAATGGTTTTCCGTGCTTCCAACGTTCCAAAGGGGTATTTCGTTATTTCCCGCCGCGCAATGACCTGCTGCGCTGACGATATTCAGGTCGTCGGGATACTTGTTAAGTCCCCGGACGAGGCAAAGTTAAAGGACGGCGAATGGGTAGAGGTCACAGGAAAGATAATCGCTGAGAAGCAGGCTGCATATAAGGGCGTAGGTCCCGTGCTGACGGCTTCTGAAATCAAGCCCGCTGAGGCGGCTCCAAGCGAGCTTGTATACTTTAGCTGATGGATAAAATATTCACAGTACGTTTGTCAGAGGACGAAAACGCTGTCGAGATACTCGACCAGACGCTTCTCCCGAACCGGACAGAGTACCTCCGGCTGGAAACCGCCGGGCAGATTTTCGAGGCGATTTCGGAGCTTC
Source organism: uncultured Oscillospiraceae bacterium (assembly GCA_934481355.1). GTDB lineage: Bacteria > Bacillota > Clostridia > Oscillospirales > Ruminococcaceae > CAG-115. The sequence continues at coordinate 19,665 of CAKSPH010000012.1, forward strand.
GCGTGCGCGGGGCTCCGGCAATAGGAGTATGCGCCGGCTTCGGAATGTATGTTCTTGCACGCGGAATGTCCGGAGATTTATTTCCGCAGCTCGAAAGGGCGGGGGAGTATCTGATCTCATCGCGCCCCACCGCGGTAAACCTGAGCTGGGCTGTAAACCGAATGCTGGACTGTGCGCGGAAGCACTGCGGCTCTTCTGATGAACTCCTGCCTGCGCTGAAAGCGGAGTGCACAGCTATATGCGACGAGGACAGGGCGGTCTGCCGCGCTATCTCTGAAAACGGGCTTGCGCTCGTGCACGACGGCGACGGGATACTCACCCACTGCAACGCGGGAGCGCTCGCTGCGGTGGAATATGGCACCGGTCTGGGAACTCTCCTGCTCGGAAAAGAGCTTGGCTATAATTTCCGCGCCTATTGCGATGAAACCCGCCCGCTCCTTCAAGGCGCGCGCCTGACTTCCTTCGAGCTCAGTCATGCCGGTATAGATACAACGCTGATATGCGACAGCGCCGCTTCCATGCTGATGAAGCAGGGAAAAATACAGGCGTGTTTTGTCGGCTGCGACAGAGTCGCTGCAAACGGAGACACCGCGAACAAGATAGGAACGCGTTCTGTTGCGATAAACGCGAAATATCACGGAATCCCGTTTTATGTGTTCTGCCCGCGCTCAACAATAGATTTCTCCTGTAAAACGGGAAACGACATCGTAATAGAAGAGCGCAGCGGCAACGAGATAAAGACGAAATTCTTCAGCCAGCCCGTTGCGGAGGATTCGGTAAAGTGCTGGAATCCCGCGTTTGACGTAACTGACGCTGAACTCATAACCGCCATAGTCACCGAGCGCGGAATCGCCCGCTATCCCTATACGGAATCTCTCAGAAAGCTGTTCAGCTAACCGGAGGACAACATGAAATTACGCTTTTACAACGCTAAGATACTTACAATGCAGGACGAGGAGATCATCTCCGGAGAGCTCCATACCGACGGCGGAACGATAACCTATGTCGGCGCGGAGAACAATTGCGGCGGCTTTGACCGCGAAATCGACCTTTCCGGGAAGCTGATAATTCCCGGTTTCAAGAATGCGCACACACATTCCGCAATGACGTTCCTCAGGAGCTTCGCGGACGATCTTCCGCTGAACGACTGGCTTTACAATGCGGTTTTCCCGCACGAGGCAAAGCTCACGGAAGAAGCCGTGTATGTGTTCACCCAGCTTGCGAATATGGAGTATCTGACCAGCGGTATCACCTCCAGTTTTGATATGTATTTCAAGCTGGACAGCTACACGAAAGCCTGCACGGATATGGGTTACAAGACAGTGCTGTGCGGTTCCATAAACGACTTTGGCGGAACTGTCGGGGGTATCGAAGAGGAGTACAACAAGTTCAACAGCATTGACCCGCTGATAAGCTATCAGCTTGGATTCCATGCAGAGTACACCACTAAACGCGAAACTCTGGAGGGCATGGCTAAGCTCTCACAGAAGTATAAGGCGCCTATGTTCACCCACAACAGCGAGACCAAATCCGAGGTTGACGGCTGCCGTGAGCGCTATGGAATGACCCCGACCCAGCTTTTCGAGAAGCTCGGAATGCTGGAATACGGCGGCGGCGGATTCCACTGCGTGTGGTTCGATGAGGAGGATATGCGCATTGCAAAGGAGCGCGGGCTCTGGATAGTGACGAACCCCTCCAGCAACCTGAAGCTTGCAAGCGGAATAGCTCCGCTGTGCGAAATGAAGCGCCGCGGAATTGACAATCTCGCAATAGGCACTGACGGAGCGGCAAGCAACAACTGCCTTGATATGTTCCGTGAGATGTTCCTTGTAACTGCGCTCCAGAAATACCGCGAGAATGACGCGGCGGCTTTCCCGGCATTTGACGTGCTGAAGATGGCATGCTCCGGCGGAGCGCTTGCAATGGGGCTTTCCGACTGTGACGTGCTTGCCCCCGGAAAGAAAGCCGACCTTGCGGTGATAGACCTGATGCAGCCGAATATGCAGCCGGAGCACAACATTGCAAAGAATCTGGTATATTCCGGAACAAAGCAGAATGTCGTGATGACCGTTGTTGACGGCAGAATACTCTACGAAAATGGAAAGTTCATGACGGTTGACCCGGTGGAGATTTACTCCCGTGCCGCAAAGCTTGCAGATGAGATCTGCGGATAAACTGAATAGAATATGCCCCGAAAGCCTGCAAGCTTCCGGGGCATTTTTGTTTATTTAAGTTTGATGAAGCAAGCGGAAACCGGCTGTGCCGTTACCTTTCCGCCGGAGAGCGCTGCTTCGCCGCCGAAGCTGTATATTACTTCTGCCGCTTCTCCGTCAAAGCTGAATTCTGTTTTCTTATCAGACGGATTCAGCACAACGAGTATCTTTTCGTTACCTGCTGTCCTAACATAAGCAAGCGGGTAGCTTTCCTTTCCGTAATAGGCAAATCTGATATCGCCGCGGCTCTGGAGCGCAGGGTGCGCCATTCTTATTGAAATGAGCTTCTTGACCTCGCTTCTGAGTGAATCAGGGTCGGACATCTGTGATTCAGCGTTCGGTCTGTTGGCGTCAGGGTCGAGCGGGATATAAAGCTTGTCAGTTCCTGCGTCAGAGAATCCGGCATTCCTGCCGCCGTTCCACTGCATGGGTGAGCGCGAGCCTGTTCTTCCGTAGCCGCCCTCAACAGAGGTGAGCCCCTCTACATAGCGCATACCGATCTCGTCGCCATAGTAAATGAACGGAGCTCCGGGCATGGAAAGCAGAAATGCGAACGCGGTCTTGAGCTTGTCGCCGTGAACCCACTTTGCAAGTCTGTCCATATCGTGGTTTCCGGAGGGAATGCAGATAAGTCCCTTGTGCTCGGATTTTTCGCAGTTTTCAATGTACTTTTTCACGAATTCGCTGCAATCTCCGTTTCCCTCAAAGAACGGCTGACCATAGCGGAACAGGTCGTTGTAATGCGAAGGTCCGAAGTGCAGCAGAAAATCCATGTGGAATCCGCCCTGAAGGCTCTTGTCAGGCTCGCCCCACTCGGAGACCATGGCAGCCTCCGGGAACTCCGCGTCAAGGAACTCGCGGACGTCCTGCCAGAGCTTGATTGTGCCCTTTCCGTCCTCGTCGTTCTTGACAAGGGAACCTGCCATATCAACGCGGAATCCGTCACAGCCGCGTGACAGCCAGAATCTCATTACATCCTTCATTGCGCTGCGTGTTGCGAGCGCCCCCTCGGAGTCCATACTCTGCTGCCACGGTCTTTCAGGCTTATAGTAGCCATAGTTCAGCGCCGGCTGATGGGTGAAGAAGTTGACTGCGCAGCTTCCGTCACGGTCGGAGATACCACGCAGTGAGCCATAGCCCGTGGGTTCTTCCCAGATGCTGTTTGTCCAGACGTAGCGGTCAGTGTACTCATTGCGCTCCGCTTTCATGGATTCAAGGAACCACGGGTGCTTCCATGATGTGTGTCCGGGGACAAGATCCAGCAGGACGTGCATTCCGCGCCTGTGCGCTTCGTTGAACAGGTTGATGAGGTCGTCGTTTGTGCCGTATCTGGGAGCTACCCTGCAGTAGTCTGCAACATCGTATCCCGCGTCGCCGAACGGGGAATCGAAGCATGGATTTATCCACAGTGCCGTGCAGCCGAGTTCAGCGATGTAGTCCAGCTTTTCGGTGATTCCGGGAATGTCGCCTATACCGTCGCCGTTGGTATCGTAGAACGACTGAGGATAAACCTCGTAGAATACTGCGTTGTTGAGCCATTCGGGTTGTCTGTTCATTTTATTTCCTCCTTGGTGGGTTGAATTTTTCTTTTCTATATGATATAATACTACACAACGGTTATGATTTCTACTGAAAAAATACCTAAAACTGATACTATAATATTTTGGAGGCGCATTGTGAATACAGAGGCTTCAAGGGAGCACCGTGAACACACCAACGGCTATAAACCATTCAGCTACTATAAATGCAGCATACCGGAGTTTTTCCTGAGTGTTCCTCTGCACTGGCATCCGGAGCTGGAGCTTAACTTCATTCATGACGGATGCGCAGAGTTCATATGTGGCGATGAGCGATTCACAGCCTGTGCGGGGGAGATGGTCGTGATACTTCCGGATATGCTCCATTCCGTGAGCCGTTCCGGAGATATGCACTGCGCCTATGATACGGTGGTTTTCGGACTTTCTATGCTTGGCTCGCAGGATACGGACAGGAGCGCAGCCATGTGCATACAGCCACTTGCAGGGAGCTGCGGGATACACAGCCTGATAACCCCGGATCACCCGTATTATATGGAACTTCGCACAGGCGCCGAGCAGATATTCTCCTGTGTAAAAGGGGATTCCGCAATGCTGGATATGCTGATGAAAAGTGAGCTGCTGCGCTTTTTCTGGCTGCTCTGCGAGAGCGGTAGCATTTTCACAGTCAGCCGGAACGTCCCCGGGAATGCGGAGCTGATACGCCCTGCGATACAGTACATAACCGGGAATTACGCCGAGCCGATAACAATAGACGCATTAGCGGAGCTTACGCATCTCAGCAGGAGCTATTTTATGAGCTGCTTCCGACGGGCGGCGGGAATGGGCGCGATAGAATATGTGAATCAGGTCAGGGCACGCGCGGCAGTAAAGCTTCTGCGCTCAACGGAGCGAGGGATTGCCGATATTGCATACGAATGCGGATTCAGAAATCTTTCAAATTTCAACCGCCAGTTCAGGAATATCGCCGGAGTCACCCCGTCTGAATATCGCAGGATCGCTAACGGGATCTTTAGCGGTCATGAATGAAAATGCCCCCGGCACAGAACCAGGGGCATTAAAGATTTGATTTTACTTGAAGAGTTCAGCAAACTTAAGTGCAAACTGAACGTTTCCGAAAACATAGAGACTTCCGTTTTCAACGGCTTCCTTAACAGTGGTCTTGCCGTCAGCGATAGCGAGTGCAACATCAACCGGGACCGCCGCCTCAAGGTCTCTTTCGATGTAGTCGTAGGGAGCAACGGAAACTTTGCCGTTCCTTACCTCAATATACATATGAGCCTCAAAAGAACCGTACAGCTTGATGTCGACAGCGGCCCTGCCATCGGCAGCGACATTTTTTGCAGCAGCCTTGTCGATGCGCTTGTAGATTTTTGCAACTACATCGTCAACTGTAATGGGCTTGGGCTTTCTTCCGGCGCGCTTCTTTGGTGCCTCTGACTTTGCAGGAGCCTCTGACTTTTTGGCAGCGGGCTTCCTGGTAGAAGCCTTTTTAACTTCCCTGGTCTTGCTCTCAGCCTTGGGAGTTTCTGCAGGAGCAGCCTTCGAAGCCTTTACCTCAACGGGTTTTGCAGTCTTTTCAGCAACGTCCTTTTCAGCGGAAGTCTTAACTGTGGCTTCTGCTTTTTCTGCGGTAGTGGTCTTGGTATTTTTCTTAGGTCTAGGCATAATAAATTTTCCTTTCAAATATCCCATGGCATGGCGAGATTGAACGCACCTGCCATATTGTAAATATATGATAACATATTTGCGTAATTTTTGCAACAGTTTTTTAGAAAAATATTTCTGTTTTCGGAGATAAATCAAGGAAAAAGGTGAAAAAATGTTCAGGCTGATACTGTGCGGTCTTCTTCGGGTATATGCTCTTTATAAACGACGCTCTCGGCGTTTGCAGCAGCTCGGGCTTCGATCAGCAGCCTGCGGACTTTCTCGCGGATAAAATACATCGAAACCTGTTTTGCGGTAAGCAATACAGCAAACAAAACTGCAAATGTCATTGCAGTGCTGAGCAGATGCCCTGGGACGTTTTCGCCGTAAATTACGGCAGCGGAAGCGAATGAAACTATATCTATAAACGCGAGTGCAATGGCTGACATAGCCAGTACAGAGTTAAGTTCGTGATTTATTTTGCCGATTACCCTGTTGTATTCCTTCTTTAAATGTTCATTATAAATCATTGCGTGAACACCTCCTTGTTCAGCATTATAGCATACATGAACGGAAAAATCAAGCCCTTTTTTGATACAATTAAGGTATTTACAATAAATTTTTTAAAAAATCCTATGCTGTATAGTAGCATAAAAACCAATTCGTGTAAATAAGGTTGTTTGTGAAATTTTCGTGTATTGTCTTTACAAATCATATATTGAGTGATATAATAGTAACTGTTATTATTATTGGTCATATCTAAAAAATCTCACATGAGCGAAAATGTGCAGTGCACACCATCTTCGTTGTAAACCCTCGCAAGGCTTTCCTGGAAGTTGGCACATCCTGCCCGTTTTCACAAGGATTTTTAGAGGCTCCCTGTTAAAACTTAACGATCCGGAGGTAGCTACAATGCTCAATACCGATGAACTCGGCATGATTTTAAGCGATGACGCGTGCTATACCTACAAGTTTGACGTAACGGCTGATTGCGTTGAGGAAGATATAATCGACAAGAACGGATATAATTACACTGCGGCGGCTGGGCTTGTTTCGCCTTGCGGCTTTGACGAGATCATCGAAAGGTCTTTTGATATAAAACATCTCGACATGGAATATACGCTTGAATCCACCACCAGCGAGCTTTCCTGCGCGGCTTTGTTAAAGGCCTATAAATCCGGTAAGAACCGCATTGAAGCTACCGTGTTCTATCCCAGGAGGAATATCTATAATCGTCTGACTTATTTTCTGAAAAAAGACGAAACTACCGGACACATTATGGCGTATGTTGTCTGTCAGGACGTTACAGACACAGAAATTTATCGTCTTGCGAACATTGATACGGCTCAGAGGGCTCTTGCCGAGAACGACAGCATAATTTCAAGCGCCGGGATAGGCGTTTGGAAAATGGTATTTTTCGACGGTGAAAAGCCAAGAATGTACGGAAACGATGTTATGATGCATCTCCTTGGCATAACAGACCCGGATATGCCGAATGAAAGAATATATGAGATATGGCACTCCGGAATAAAACGCTCCTCGATGCCGATGGTCGAAAGGGGAGTGCTTGCGATGAAAACGGAGGGAAAGGGCGAGATAACCTATTCATGGAAACACCCTGTCCTTGGCGAGATATTCGTACGCTGCGGCGGAACGGCTCAGTATATTGAAAACAAGGGATATGTCTTCAGAGGGTATCACCGTGATGTGACAGATATCATAACATCAGAAGCAAAACAGAAGCAGCTTCTTGCCGATGCGTTGGATGAAGCGTGGCAGCAGAAGCGTATGCTCCAGGAGGCGCTTGATAATTATAAGCAGGCGGACTACGACCGGCGAACCGACTTCCTTACCGGTCTGCACAGCAGACAGGATATGTTCGAAATGATGAATGATTCGCTTTCTGAAAAGCGCGGTCAGGTAAAAGCAGTATACATGATGGATATTGATAATTTCAAAATGCTAAACGACCATTACGGACACTCGGCTGGTGATGACTGCCTGCGTAAAATAGGAAAGGCGCTTGTTGATTACGGCAGGAAATCCGGCATTTGCTTCTACCGTTACGGCGGTGAAGAAGTGCTTGGCGTGAGTTTCAGCGACGAGTGCAATAGCGACATGGCGGCTGACGACATCGTGAAACTGATATACGGACTTAATATCGCAAGAAGCGATGTGGATACCGGCAGGGTAACTGTCAGCCTTGGATACACAACGGAAAATTCGCATTTCGAATACATGATAGACAGGGCAGACAAAGCGATGTATCAGGCTAAATCCGGCGGGAAAAACCGTGCGGTCTGCTTTGAAACGATGTAGTTAAAGTCATCTTGAAAAATCCACCATGATGTGATATACTATATGTAGGCTATTTCGAAGTATGTCGAATGGAGTGATTTTATGAAAACGTCGCCGGTTGAGGTATGGCTCTGGCTGCTTCTGGTTATGAATCCGCACAATCCTAAAACGTCTGCGCTTCTGGAGCATTTCGGTTCTGCGGACGCGCTGGCCCGCGCAATAAGGGACGGCGAGTGCGAGGGACTCAGTGATTCGGAGAAACAGCGTGCGGTAAACACACGCACGCGCGAAGTTCGCCAGATAATGGAGGAGTGTACCGCACAGAATATCCGTATCGTCACGCTTGATGATATCGAATATCCATCTCTGCTGAAAAATATTTATTCTCCGCCGATCGTTCTTTTTGTCCGCGGCAGTCTTACCTGCCTTAGCGACGCAGTATCCCTTGCAGTGGTTGGACCGCGGCGGCCGTCGGATTACGCCGTGCGCGCCGGCGAAAGGCTGTGCACTGAATTAGTGAAACTTGGCACAGTTTTAGTCAGCGGACTTGCAGTTGGAATAGATACTGTGGCGCACACCTGTGCGGTCCGTGCTGGTGTGCCGACAATAGGCGTTTTAGCCTGCGGACAGCTCGTAAACTATCCAGCTGAGAACGAGGAACTGAAAAAGCGCATTGTTGAATGCGGCGGAGCGGTTATTTCCGAGCTGCTGCCGCATGCCTCCGTTGATTCGGGATACTTCCGACAGAGAAACCGCATGATATCCGGGCTTGGTATGGGCACGCTGATAGTTGAGGCTTCCACGCGGAGCGGCTGTCTGCTCACAGCAAATCACGCAATTGACCAAGGCCGGGATCTCTTCTGCGTACCTCCGGGAGATATCACCCGCGAAAGCTGTATGGGAGTTGTTCCATATCTCCGTGACGGAGCTATTCCGGTTTTTGATCATCTGGACATAGTAAAGGAATATATGTGCTACTTTTTCAGCCGTATCGATGCAGACGAGCTGAATGACAGATATCACAGGAGCTCTGCAAGAAAGCAGGCGGTAAAGCAGGAACGCCGATATGTCAGCACGCGCGTAACGCAGTCTGCTCCGGAGCCGGTATCTCCCGTGAATGAGCCCTTGCCGGAAAAGGCTGCGGCGATTCCGGACGATAAGCTGAACGGACTCCCGGAAATTCAGATAAACCTTGTAAAGATGGTGGAAAAAACCCCGTCAACGGTGGATGAGCTTCTGGAGATCTCCGGAGCGACATACGCACAGGCCATTGAAGCCCTGACGGACCTTGAGATAGCAGGTCTGCTACGATTGATGCCGGACGGGAAATATCACCTTGCATAAAGAATCTACCCCAAAATTCCGGCGCTTTTTTATTTCAGGTATTGACAAAATATTCCCGATGTGCTATAATCTCATCGAGATATCATTTTGATATCATCAAGAAATCATGGTACATGGGAGGTCACTTCAATGAAACAACATAATAACATGAACTACGAGGAAAAGGAACTTAAAGCCCCCAGCGGCTGGGCTGTGCTGTTCATTACCATTCTGCTGTATCTGGCGGCGCTTGCACTGCTCATATTCTGCGCCGTCAATATCACTGACGGGAAGTTCTCAGGCTACGACGCAGGGCTTATCGCCTGTATCATATGGCTGTCCATCGGATGGTTTCCTTTCATCGGTCTGCGCGTCATAAAGCCGAACGAAGCGCTAGTGCTCACGCTTTTTGGCAAGTACATCGGCACCCTTAAGCATGAGGGCTTCTATTTTGTGAATGTATTCAGCGTTCCGGTGGTTCCGCATTCCGGCGGCATAAATCCTGCAAAGCCCGGAGTTCCGCGCACCAAGATATCACTCAAGGCTATGTCCCACGACAACCGCAAGCAGAAAATAAACGACCAGATGGGCAACCCCATCGAAGTCGGAATCGTGGTCATATGGCGCGTTGTGAATACTGCAAAGGCTGTTTTCAACGTTGACGACTATGAGGAATTCATGTCCATTCAGGCGGATTCCACCCTGCGCGACGTTGTCCGCTGCTACCCTTACGACTCCACGGATTCTGACGAAAAGTCCCTGCGCGGCTCCTCTCAGGAAGTCTGCGAACAGCTCAAGGCTACGCTTCAGGAGCGTGTTGACAACGCCGGTCTGGAGATAATCGAGGCACGCATAACCCACCTTGCATACGCACCGGAGATCGCAGCGGCGATGCTCCAGCGCCAGCAGGCTACCGCAATAATCGAAGCACGCCAGAAGATAGTTGACGGCGCGGTCGGCATGGTCGAGATGGCTCTCAATAAGCTCAGCGAAAGCAACGTCTGCGAGCTGGACGAGGAGCGCAAGGCTCAGATGGTAAGCAATCTGCTGGTGGTACTCTGCGGAAACAAGGACGCCCAGCCGGTAGTCAACAGCGGCTCCATTTATTGAGGTGCGCAATGACTGATATCGTTTTTTCAGGTGAAGCGCTGATTTCATACATTTTGCTTATCGTTATAGGTCTAGCCATTCCTGTGGGGGCAGCGCTGATATGGAGGTTCGGTTTCAAAAAGGGTACGCTTGCAGCTACATTCGCAGGGGCAGGTATGTTTCTCGTGTTTGCCATGATACTGGAGTCCCTTCTCCATCAGGTAATGCTGCCTCTGGTGAGCGGAAACCTTGTCCTCTACTGCGTTTATGGCGCTCTTGCGGCGGGAATTTTCGAGGAGACCGCGCGGTTTCTGTGTTTCAGATTCCTGATGAAAAAACAGCTCAGCGCGGAAAATGCGGTCTCCTACGGAATAGGTCACGGCGGATTTGAGATGATCAGCGTTCTGGTAATCACATCATTCGGCGTGATCGTTATGGCCGTTTCAATGAATTCCATGGGGGCTGCGGAGTTCATTAAAAATGCCTCCGGCGGAAACGAAGCGATTGCCACGCAGTTAACTCAGCAGATGGAAAACTACGCCGCAATGAACATACCGCAGGCTTTTCTTTCAGTCTATGAGCGCATTGTTGCAATGGCATTCCACATTTCCATGTCTGTCATCGTAATGGAAGCCGTAAAGGTCAAGGGCAGGATCTGGCTTTATCCGGCCGCAGTCGTACTTCACGCGCTTCTGGATACTCCCGCCGTTCTCTATCAGAGCGGAGTAATCTCAATATGGCTGTGCTATATCATCATGACGATTTACACCGCGCTGATCTGCTTCATCGGCGTAAAGAGGTACAGGTTTCTGAAAACCCAGTAAAACGCAGAGGAGATCAGCCGAATGTCAGAAAGCGACAAGAAGGAAAAAAAGCAGATACCGCTGAGGCTGTCAGCTTCACTCTACAACGAGCTGATGAAATGGGCTGAGGACGACTTCCGCTCAGTAAACGGGCAGATAGAATACCTGCTGACGGAATGCGTGAAATACCGCAGGAAGCACGGCAAATCCGACAAGGAGGACGATGAATGAGCGACAACATCGTGTACCTGCTGAGCTATATCCCTACTCCGCTGATATGCCTGTTAGCCGGACTTATGAGCTGGAGGTTCCCGCCGAGGTACGGTGAGAACGTAGGATACAGAACAAAGCTCTCAAAAAGAAGCGAACAGACATGGGATTTTGCTCAGGTATTCTGGGGCAGAATGGCGGTGCTAACCAGCATTCCGGTGTTCCTGCTTTCAATGGCGGCGGGTATTTTGCAGATTACACTGAACGCCGATGAAAATACCGGGCTTATCATGTGCTGTGCCATAGTGACGCTTCAGCTTGTTCCTATATTCGTCAGCATCGGCGTTACGGAATCCGTGCTGAAAAGGAACTTCGGCAAATAAAAACGCCTCCGGCGGTGAATCCACTGCCGGAGGTTTTCTGTATTCAGAAGCGGTTCTTTATCTTCTGGAGCGCCCCTTTTTCAAGGCGGCTGACCTGCGCCTGACTTATTCCTATCTCCTTTGCGACCTCTACCTGAGTTTTGCCGCGCAGAAACCGCAGATTCAGTATATGCTTCTCGCGGTTGCCAAGCTGGCGTATCGCCTCTTTCAGGGATATCTCGTCCAGCCAGTTGTCATCGTCGTTGTGATCCCCGAGCTGGTCGAGGACATACACCGTGTCCCCGGATTCTGAGAAAACAGGCTCATACAGCGAAATCGGCTCGCTGACCGCTTCCAGCGCAATAACTACTTCAGCGCGCTCCGCACCTATCTCTTTGGCGATTGCCTCCACTGTCGGCTCCCTGCCGTTTTCAGTGGTGAGCTTCTCCCGCGCCTGCATTGCCCGATAGGCGAGGTCGCGCATGGAGCGGCTGACGCGCACCGGGGAGTTATCCCGGATATACCGCCGCAGCTCCCCCTGAATCATTGGAACGGCGTAAGTCGAAAACCTGACCGGCTGTGTTATATCAAAGTTATCTATCGCCTTTATCAGCCCGATACAGCCTACCTGAAACAGGTCGTCAGGGCTCTCTCCCCTGCCGGCAAAGCGCTGTATAACGCTGAGTACAAGCCTCAGATTCCCGTTTATAAGCTCCTCGCGGGCTTTCATGTCGCCCTCCCGCGTCTTTTTCAGAAGCTCCATCTTTTCGCTTTCCTTGAGTACCTTTAGCTGCGACGTGTTAACGCCGCTTATTTCTACTCTGTTATAATACAAAAGAACCACTCCCGACCTGCTTGATTTTGTACAAGTAGTATTGTCAGAAAGTGGTTCTTATATTCTGTTAATTTATGGGTTACTGTGCCTTGCTCTCTTCGGACTTTCCTCCGAGCTTCTCAACGAGGATCGAGGTCAGAACGCCGAACAGCAGGCAGACAAAGCCAAATCCGGTCTGGAGATTGAATCCGAAGCCCGCCGGGAGTATCGCATAAACCGAGCCGGCCACAAGTCCCATTATCGCGCTGTATGACATGAGCTTGTGCTTTTTCATCAGCGTGGAGATAAGCTTTGCGCCGAGGATTATTCCGAGAAGCACGCCTATGGCTGTCGGAATGATGACATAGAAATTCAGAGCCTTGAGGTGCAGCGAGGAAATTACAGTCTGATATACTCCAAGAAGCATCATTACGAAAGAGCCGCTCAGACCCGGGATTATCATAGCAACCGCCGCAACAAACGTACAGATAAGCAGCTTGATGGTCATGAACAGGCTGAATCCTTCCACTGCCTCTGCGCCGGGAATAAGGTTTGCCGCCTCCATGTAGTTGTTCAGCACTGTGAGTCCCACTACCAGCACTATCGCGATAACAAATGGGACCGCGCAGACAGGTTTCAGCTTGTTTTCAGAGGTTCCCATGCGGTATATCATCGGAATGCTTCCCACGATAAGACCGATGAAGTACATATTGGTCTGGACGCCGAAATTCTCAAACAGATATGTGACTACAGCCGCAAAGCCGAGAATTCCTATCGCGCCGCCTATTCCGAAGAATATCAGGAACACGATGTTCTTGAAAATCGCCCTTATCCCGGATATCGCCTCGGTAAGCTGATCGTAGATTCCGAACACCACAAGCATCGTTCCGCCGGAAACTCCGGGGATAACATTCGCGATTCCAAAAACGATTCCGCAGAGGACAAGCTTCAGGTAATACAGAAATTTCTTCATATAATCTCCTTATTCAAATTTTATTATTGAGCGCACCACAACATATCCGAGCGGCGGAATTATTCCGGTCACAATGGAAATAAGGGTGGCAAGAAGGTCGATTCCGGTCATTCCAAAGATGGAATTCAGTCCGGGAATAAAAACGAGGAGTATCGCTGTCACAGCGGGAGCAAGTACTCCAAGCATAGCGGGTTTTCCTGCCTCGGACAAGCCGCGGAACGGATTTCCGGGCGTGAGATTGATGAACGTGAACAGCGATGTGCAGAAGCCGAAGCTAAGCAGGGAGCAGCTTCTGGCAAAATCAACGTTAGTACCGTTGTACATGAACATATAGGAGGCTATCGAAACCGCTCCACAGAGCGCTCCGACAATAACCGCCCGCAGAATGAACCGGTAGTTTATATGCCTGTTTGTGATGAAGTCGGAAGGAGGCATATTATTCCTCATGTCGGCGCGGTTGCAGAGCCCTGCAAATGCCGCAGCAGGCAGAATAAACATCGTCAGCACAGCAATAAGAGCGGGATTCAGCATGAGCTGCGAATTTCCGAAAAGATTCAGCGTGCTGAGAAGTATCAGCGCGAGATATCCGGAGATCATCACTGCGCAGGCACGCTTAATGTTCCTGTGAACCTGCCGTGCCGAGGCTATCATTCCCGCAACTGCTGCAAGATTATCGTCATGCATGATGACATCGGCGGTCTCAAATGCGCTTCCGGAGGCGTTCTCGGAGATGGTTATTCCTATGTCGGAGCGCTCCATTGCTTCTGCGTCCTCGGCGCGGGTGCCGGTCATCGCAACGACCTCGCCGCGCTTACGGAGCTGCTCTATAACATACAGCTTCTGCTCCGGGGTCACGCGCGCATAGATGTCCGCGTCAAGAGGAAGCTCCGAGCCATACTTTACGGATTCGGAAATACTCCGCCCGGTGACTACCTTTCCGGAAAGGCCTATCATTTTTCCGGTCGCGGCGGCGGATTCCGCATTATCCTCGGTGAACATCACTACCCGGACTCCCGCGCGCTGGCAGGTCTTTACCGCAGACGGCACGGAATCCCTCATCGGCGCTGAGAACGCCGCAAATCCTACGAAAGTGTACGAGAATCCCGCAGTCTCATCACAGTCGCGTTCTTCGGCGTCCGCACAGGCAACAGCCATTACCTGCCAGCCGCGGGAGTAATACTCCTTCTTCATTTTCTGGGCGGCGTAGAGCTCCTCGCCGTGGAACTTGCACAGCGGGAGTATCTGCTCAGGGGTTCCCTTGATGCAGTAAAGGCGGGATTCGCCTATCTCCCAGAGCGCTCCGCTCATGAGATCGTTGCTGTCGGGAATACGCTCCACGAATTTATACTGCTCATGCAGCGAGGAAATTTTCTCGTCAAAGAACGCCGCCTTTACCAGCAATGCGCGCTCGGCTTCGTCCGTGGTGTCCGGCTCGATGGCGAGCGCGGATATCTTGAACATCAGTTCCTGACTGGGCGAGAATATGTCCTGAACTTCAAGACGGCTCTTTGAAATCGCGCCCTCTTTTTCCACGCACAGGACGGACATGGTATTCAGCTTTTCAATGTCCGAAAGGGATTTTACAAGCGCGCTCCTGGTGCTCATTTCGGAAGCGCAGCGGGTGTAGTAAATTCTTATTATCGTATCAAGCCCTGTCGGCAGGAAGCACAGACCGAGTGTTATCCCTCGCATTGCAGATTCGAAAACCTCGTTGCCGTAGAGTATCCATGCGACCATCGAAATAAGCGCCAGAACAGCCGCAGTCGCGGAGCAGAGCGGCAGGAGCTTCTGCACGATACGCTCCATTGAGGTGAAATAGTGATGTTTGGGAACTACTTCGCCCAGCTTGTGGTAGTACTTTGTGTCAACTCCCGTAGCGCTTACCTTGCAGACTGCAACTCCGGTGAGTATCTTTGTGCCGCTGTAAACGAAAGTCGGTTTCAGCTCGGATTTTGATATACCTCCGGCATATTTTGCGGCGGGCTTGTTCGAGCCAGTGAAAATGCTCTCGTCAACAGTGAGGTCGCGTGACTCCTGGATCATCGCGTCTGCCGGGACGCACTCCCCAGCCTGAACTATGATTATGTCCTCAGGGACTATGTATTCCTTTTCGATGAGTTCCATTTTTCCGTGGCGGATAACGCGGAATTTCACGACGGTGGATTCCCGGATATTGTCAAGTTGCTGGTCAGAGCCGATTCCTGCCTTTACGCTTATGATAACGTACACGATATCCAGAAGGATTATCATAAGTCCGGTAAGAATGCCACTGCTGAAAAAGCTGAGCACTCCGGCAATGAACATGAGAAGCACCGCCGGAGAGAAGATCACCTTTCCCGGATTGAAGCACTCCTTTGGCTTGTCGTTTTTTGTGTATATGTTAAGACCGTACATTTCCGTGTTTTTTTCCACGTCCTTGTCAGTCAGCCCGAAATAATCTTCCTTGAAGTTGAAAAACTGCGCCATCAGCACACGTCCTTTGTAATAACATTTATTGTTTGCTTTTCAGCATAACTATACATTTTATATTTTCGCATATTTTAACAAAAAAATCAAGTGCTTTTTACGTTTTTTAAGATTTTTTTTACAAAAAAACCGCGCCCTTTTATGAGCGCGGTTTGAAATTCAAGTTTCCGGCTTACTCGCCGCAGAGCTCCTTATAGAGCCCGATGTACAGCTTAGCGGACTGAGCCCAGCTGAAATCTGCCTTCATTGCTCTGGTAACGAGTCTGCCCCATGACATACGGTTGTCATATGCTCCCTTTGCGCGCTGGATCGCGCCGAGCATATCGTGTGCGTTGTAGCTCTGGAATGTGAAGCCGATTCCGTTGTCGCCGTAGTCAACGATACTGTCCTTAAGTCCGCCTGTGGCTCTTACTATCGGAACAGTTCCGTAGCGCGCCGCGATCATCTGCGCGAGTCCGCAAGGTTCGCTCTTGGACGGCATCAGGAACATATCGGCTCCGGCATAAAGGCGCTTTGCAAGCCCTGTGTTGAAGCCACGGTAGAAACCTACCTTATCCGGATAGCGCCAGTGCATATTCTGGAAGAACTCCTCGTACTGGCTTTCGCCGGAACCGAGGATAACAACCTGCATATCAGTTGCGATAATATCGTCAAATACGGCGCGTACAAGGTCAAAGCCCTTATGGTCTGCGAACCTGGATATCATTACGAGAAGCGGGATCTTGTACTCGGGCATACCGAATTCCTGGAAGATAGCGCTCTTGCAGGCAGCCTTGCCCTTGTGATCCTTAGCGCTGAAATTAGCCGCGATCTGTGTGTCCGTCTCGGGGTTGTACAAATCCGTGTCGATTCCATTCAGGAAGCCGCAGGTCTTATACTGCTTGCTTACGAGAATACGGTCAAGACCGTGTGAGAACCACGGGTCGAGAATCTCCTTGGCATAGGTCGGGGATACGGTCGTAACCTTGTCGGCAACCTCGATCGCACCCTTCATGAAATTGATGTCTCCATCGTACTCGATGATGTTTACCTTATACGGCGGAATGCCAACGATATCGCGTACAAGGTCAAGCCCGTACTGACCCTGATATCCGATGTTGTGGATAGTGAACACCTGCTTGATATTATCATAGCAGCCGCCGGCATTCCTGTAAAACAGGTCATAATAAACCGGGATAAGCGCGCACTGCCAGTCATTTGAGTTGATGACCTGCGGGCGGAACTGGATATATTTCAGCATTTCAAGAACGGCGCGGCTGAAGAAAACATATCTTTCAGCGTCGTCAAAATAGCCGTAAAGACCGTTGTCGCGCTTGAAATAGAACTCGTTGTCGATAAAGAAATATGTAACGCCGTCAACCTGCTGTGAGAACAGACCGCAGTACTGCTCGCGCCAGCCCACGGGAACGGTGAAATTGGTGATATAATTCATCTTCTCGCGCTGTTCCGGCTTGAAAGAATTTACATAATACGGCATAACAACGCACGCTTCCTGACCGGCAGCGCACAGCGCCTTCGGCAGAGAGCCGGCAACATCGGCAAGACCGCCTGACGCGGCAAAGGGACGGGCTTCACTTGCAGCATAAAGGATTCTCATTTTCTAAATTCCTCCGATTCAGTTGGCTGAATACTGCCGCTGCACATATGCGGCCCGAAAGCCACATATGCCGCCGCACAGATATTACCTGTTACTATCATAGCACATAATCCCTGAAAATTCAAGTAGCTTTTGCAATATTTCTGTAAAATAATATTCTGCACAAACCGCTTTTCCCTCTATTGTGAATTATTCCGAAAACAACTCCGTTTTATTGACTAAATACGTCAAATGAGGTATAATTATCTTATAGTAACCTCTAAAAACCTCCTTCACGGCAGATTTCTATGACATATATCATCTGCTTCGTTGTCAAACCTTGAAATACATACAGTAAACGCATTATCCGCCTGCGGCGGAAAACGCTGCGGTTTGACGCCTAGCATCTGATATAAGTCATGTACGAAATCTGCTCGTGTCCCGGTTTTTAGAGGTGACCTTATGGTCCAAAGGAGGTAATAAATGAAAGTAAAATGCGACTACTGCGGCAGCTTTATTGAGGATACCGACGAGAACTGTCCCAATTGCGGCGCGGTAAACTCTCATCTGATGAGAAGCGGCGACGGCGTGCCCAAAACCATTGAGGAACTCAGGGAATTCTGCAAGGCGAGAAATCTGCCGCTGGAACAGATGCGCTTTTTCATCGGCGAGGACTACAAACAGCCGAAAGCGTTCGGAATATACAAGGACGCAGACGGAAACTTCATTGTGTACAAGAACAAGGGCGACGGCACCCGCGCGGAGCGCTACCGCGGCAAGGATGAGGCATACGCGGTAAATGAGATATACCAGAAAATGCGCTCTGAGGTGCAGATACGCCGGGAAAAGAACGGAAGCTCCCGGAACAGCTCAGGTGCCAGTAATGGCGGTAAAAAGGGAAACAAGCTCCTGAAGAATTTCCTGAACTGGCTCCCATTCTTCATAATAATGACTGTCATCGCAGTTATCGTTGTGATATGTTCCCGCAATATACCAAGCAGCGGATACTATTACTATGACAACTCGTACTATTATTATATGAACTACAACTGGTACCGCTATGATGATTATTCTGATTCATGGTACCTTGACGGCAATGTTGACAGTGAGCTTTCCGGGCATTACAATGACTACTGGGACGGCTCGGACTATAATTCAGGGCGCGGCACTTCCGATTTCGAGGACACCGACTATTACAACGAACAGACCAAGAACTCCAGCTATAACGACGACTGGGACAACGGGGACTGGGACTACGGCGGAAACTGGGACGCCGGAGACACCGACTGGGATACGGACTGGTAATAAAACAGCTCCTGCGGCAAAACCACAGGAGCTGTTTTTTTTAGGGCAATACCGCACAAAGATTGTGCGTGTATTGCGCAGGTAGATTAGCCAATAATACGCTTCGCTGATTGGCTAATCTCGATTTTTCGTCAGATTGTACAATGAGGAGTTGTTGACGGAAGCGATAGCGTTTTCAAGTCAACAACTAGCGACGCAAGGCTGTCGCCTTACTAGGACGAATTGTGCAAGATGACGGAAAATATGCAAGCAAGACACGTGCAAAATCCAATAAATGGTCTTTGTGCGGTGTTGCCCTAGAACTTGAAACCGGATATTACTCGGACAGGCGCTGTTACGGAATGCGCAGAAAACGGAAGAGCCGCAATTGACCTTATGCGCGGAATACTATGATATCGTATTTGTGGATATACGGATGCCTGTAATGAACGGATATGAAGAGTCAAAGGCTATCCGTATACTCCCGGAATGAACAAAATCCTCAGAAGGTGGCTTTAATTTAATAGGAATAGGCTGAAATCCGGCCGCTCTTTTTTTAGTGCCAAATAAGTTTTATGTGGAAAATGTCGATAAACCAGGTGCATTCACACCCATATCACAGAATTTTCATTTTTCAGAAAGTATAATTGTGAAAACCACATGAAATGATTATAATTTGTAAATGGCTTTATAGTGCGGTTTGTCGCAGTTTTATGCGGATAGAGTTTTATAAACTAATTACATTGGTAATTATCACCGAAAGTAACTGAACATTTGAGTAAATTTATGTAACATTGATGAATTTACTTTATAAAAAATATGTACTATAATAGTAAGGCAACTAATCAAATGCAGGAATAATATACAAGGAGGAACAAAGTATGATAAAAACACTGGCAGCACAGATAAAACAATACAAGAAATCAACGCTGCTCACCCCCCTTTTCACGATCCTTGAGGTAGTCATGGAGGTGCTGATACCCTTCGTTACAGCCTCGATAATCGACAAGGGCATAAACGCGGGGGACCTGTCAAAGGTATACATCTACGGCGGCGTAATGCTCGTCATGGCGTTCATGAGCCTTGCGTTCGGCGTACTCGCCGGTAAGTATGCAGCTAACGCTTCCGCAGGATTCGCCTGCAATCTGCGTGACGCAATGTTCGCCAATATCCAGAACTTTTCGTTCTCGAACATCGACAAGTTCAGCACCGCCGGTCTGGTAACCAGAATGACCACTGATGTCACAAACCTCCAGAATGCGTTCCAGATGATAATCCGCATCGCGGTAAGAGCTCCCATAATGCTGATAAGCAGCATGGTGATGTGTTTCGTAATCAATGCGAAAATAAGCATGATATTCCTCGGCGCGCTGGTTGTCCTCGGAACCGTTCTCGTTCTCATCGTAAAGAATGCCACAAAGATTTTCGACCAGGTGTTCACAAAGTACGACGACCTTAACGCAAGCGTTCAGGAGAACATCTCCGGTATCCGCGTAGTCAAGGGATTCGTCCGCGAACAGCACGAGAACGACAAGTTTGTCAGGGCTTCCGGAAACCTTTACAATATGTTCGTCAGGGCGGAGAAGATCATTTCATGGAACAACCCTGTAATGATGTTCGTCATCTATGCTTGCATTCTCCTTATCTCATGGTTCGGCGCTCAGTTCATCGTGGGCGGCACCCTTACGACCGGCGAGCTCACATCACTGTTCAGCTACATCATGAGCGCTCTTATGTCGCTGATGATGCTCTCGATGATCTTCGTTATGCTCACCATGTCGGTTGCCAGCGCAAGACGTATCTGCGAGGTACTCAACGAGAAATCCGATATCACGAACCCAGAAAATCCTGTTATGGAAATCGCAGACGGCTCTATTGATTTTGATCATGTCAGCTTCGCGTACAAGCACAAGTCCGACAAGCTCTCAGAAAAGAAATCCGATACGGACGGCGGCGAGGAAGTCCTCACGGACATCGACCTGCATATCCATGCAGGCGAGACCATCGGAATCATCGGCGGAACCGGCTGCGGCAAGTCCACTTTCGCGAACCTCATCAGCCGTCTTTACGATGTTGACGGAGGTTCCGTAAGGGTAGGCGGCACGGACGTACGGGAATATGACCTTGAGCTTCTCCGCGACAAGGTAGCCGTGGTGCTCCAGAAGAACGTGCTCTTCTCAGGAACTATTCTCGACAACCTGCGCTGGGGCAACGAAAACGCAACCGAGCAGGAGTGTGAGGAAGCGTGCAGACTTGCCTGCGCAGATGAGTTCATTGAAAGAATGCCCGACCGCTACAACACAATGATCGAGCAGGGCGGCGCGAATGTTTCCGGCGGTCAGAAGCAGCGTCTTTGTATCGCGCGCGCTCTCCTGAAGGACCCCAAGGTGCTTATCCTTGACGACTCCACGAGCGCAGTGGATACAGCGACAGACGCGAAGATCCGTCAGGCGTTCGCACAGAAGATTCCCGGAACCACAAAGATCATCATTGCTCAGCGTATCTCCAGCGTTCAGGAGGCTGACCGCATAATCGTAATGGACGACGGCAGGATTTGCGGCTTCGACACGCATGAGAACCTGCTCAGGAACAACAAGATTTACAGCGAGATCTACACGCTCCAGACCCAGTCCGGCGGAGATTTCGACAAACCCAACGAATAAGGAGGCGGTAATTTATGGCAATGGGAAACAGACGTCAGCCTGCTCAGCCTGACAGGAAGAACATGGATTTCAAAGTGCTCAAAAGAGTGCTCAGCTATATGATGAAGCGTTATAGATTCCGCTTTATACTGGTGCTTGTGTGCATTCTCATCACATCGGTGTCTACGCTTGTGGGAATGCTGTTCATGCAGAGCCTTATAGACGACTACATCATGCCTATGCTTGAAATCGTAAAGACAGGCGGAGAGGCTGATTTCGCACCGCTGGCGGGAGCGCTCTTCGGGATAGCGATCATCTATGTTGTAGGTATCCTCAGCTCGTTCACCTACAACAGACTGATGATATATATTACACAGGGAACCATGCGCGACCTCAGAAACGATATCTTCACGCACATGGAATCACTGCCGATAAAATACTTTGATACAAACGCGCACGGCGATATCATGTCCATCTACACGAACGATGTTGATACGCTCCGTCAGCTTATCAGCCAGAGTATCCCGCAGATGGTTAACTCCGCAGTGACGCTTATCATCACATTCGTCAGCATGATCGTGCTCAGCGTTCCGCTGACCATACTGACCGTAGCGATGGTTGTCGTAATGATGCTTGCGGCGGGAAAGATAGGCGGCAAATCTGCCAAATATTTCGGAGCCCAGCAGAAGAATCTCGGTGTGGTAAACGGCTATATTGAGGAAATGATGGAGGGTCAGAAGGTAGTCAAGGTATTCAACCATGAGGAAAAGAGCCTTGAACAGTTCCGCAATCTTAACGAGGAGCTCCGCGTTTCTGCGGACAATGCGAACAAGTTTGCAAACGTCCTCATGCCTGTAAGCGCGAACCTCGGAAACATCAGCTATGTTCTCTGCGTGGCAGTCGGCGCCGTCCTTTCACTGGTGCTCGGCCCGGAAACCACAGGACTTACGCTTGGCTCTCTTGTTGCATTCCTTACGCTGAACAAGAGCTTCTCCCAGCCGGTAATTCAGGTAAGCCAGCAGCTCAACGCGGTCGTTATGGCTATGGCAGGCGCAAAGCGTGTGTTCGCGCTCATTGATGAGAAGTCCGAGATTGACGACGGCTATGTTGAGCTTGTAAACGCAAAAATCTCCGAGGATGGCACAATAACTGAATCCAACGAGAGAACCGGCGTATGGGCATGGAAACATCCGCACACCGCCGACGGCTCAGTAAGCTACCGTAAGCTGGAGGGCAGCGTTGTATTTGACGGCGTTGATTTCGGTTACAACGAAAACAAGATGGTTCTTCATGACATAAAGCTCCACGCGGAGCCAGGTCAGAAGATAGCTTTCGTTGGTTCCACCGGCGCAGGGAAGACCACCATCACGAACCTGATCAACAGATTCTACGACATTCAGGACGGCAAGATACGCTACGACGACATCAACATCAACAAGATAAAGAAGGCTGATCTGCGCCGCTCCCTCGGTCTTGTACTTCAGGATACTCACCTGTTCACCGGCACGGTAATGGACAACATCCGCTATGGCAGACTTGACGCAACAGACGAGGAGTGCATCGCCGCCTCCAAGCTGGCAAATGCGCACAACTTCGTAAAGCGCCTCCCCGACGGCTACAACACCATGCTCACCGGCGACGGCGCGAACCTCTCTCAGGGTCAGCGTCAGCTTCTTGCGATTGCCAGAGCCGCAGTTGCCGACCCGCCGGTTCTTATCCTCGACGAAGCTACCTCCTCGATTGATACAAGAACTGAGCGTCTTGTCCAGGACGGCATGGATAAGCTCATGCACGGCAGAACGACGTTTGTTATCGCACACAGACTTTCTACTGTTCGCAATTCCGACTGCATAATGGTTCTGGAGCAGGGCAGAATAATCGAACGCGGCAGCCACGATAAACTTATTGAGGAACAGGGTCGTTACTACCAGCTCTACACCGGAAAACCGGCTAAAAAGGCTGCGGAGTGATCCGAAGCCGAATATAACAACGGCAGGTCGTGTGGGACCTGCCGTTGTTTATTGTATATCGCACCCCGGCATTTCCCGGAGCCTTAATTTTATGTGTCGCTTTTCCTTTTCCTGATCCTGTCCGCAATTTTGTCGGTGACGATAAAAGCCGCGATCCCAAGCCCGATTCCGATGAGCGTACCGACAAGCACGTCAGACGGGAAGTGAACGAACAGGTACAGCCTCGAAAAAGCAATGAGCGCCGCAAGAACAAGCGCCACAGTTCCCAGTTTCCTGTTATAGTGGAAGATAACCACTGCCGCCGCAAATGACACCATCGAATGACCCGAGGGGAACGAAAAATCCTTTGGAACTGCTATCAGCATGGGGAAATCCGTTTCTATCCAGCAGGGACGGGAGCGTGCGACAAGGTGTTTCAGCGCGAGATTCCCGACCAGCAGACAGCCGACAATACCTCCTGCGATAGCTATGCTTCCGCGGCGGTATTTCCTGAAGAACAGCATTATCACCGCAGCAAGGAGCCACAGGATCCCGCCTTCGGCAAGGAATGTTATTTTGGGCATTATGAAATCCATAAATCCGCACGATATATTGTCGTGAATAAAATGCAGGATATTAAAATCCAGTTGAGTCAGCCAGTCCATAGGTTCTCCTTAATGTTGTCAGAAAATATGTGAGCCGCCCATTGCTGGGCGGCCGCATTGCAAGTCAGACCCTGACGTTCAGAACTGTGCCCTTTCCGTCCGGAGAAGGCATATTGCTCAGCATATCAGTGATCGTTTCCATGCTCTGCTGGGTGGATTCCATGGTTTTCTTCATCATTCCGATGGAGATACCGTTCTGGAGGTTTGCCATAGCCATATTCATGGATAAAGCAGCGATCTCAGATTCCATGTAACGACCCTCCTTTCGCAGACATCGTGCCTGCACTTACAATATACCACATATCATGCTTTTTGTCAAGTACAGGGCGTTTTTTCTTCCAGTTTCTTCATGCTTACCGTAGAGTGAACAATGATGAACACCGCCATTGCAAATACGGCGACGCAGACCGCCGCTCCAACGGTCAGGTTCATTATCAGCCGGAAATTGCTGTCCTCCCTGCCGATAAGCGATGTCAGAGCGTTCTGTAGCGTGAACAGCGACATCAGCGCACCCGCGAGGTTCAGCGCCTTTGACACCGACAGGATAGGGCTGTTGAGCCGCTTTGAGCGGACTACGTTCATTATCGAAAGCGTGAGGATGTAGATGGTGTACGCCGCTGTTATGTAGATTACCGAGCCCGGGTAGGCGACCGTGTGCTCCTCGCGGATAAGCTGGACGGCCATCAGCGTCATACCGAGGTTCACCGCAAGCATGAGGCACCCGCACTGCCGGCATCCGTGGAGCTCGCTGAGCTGACGCTCGTTTTTGTCCTCCAGCCGTTCAGCCCTGCGGTAGTTTCTTACAAGGAACAGCCTTGTCAGCCCGAAAAACAGGTAGTAGAATGCCACCGCCGCGAACCATGCGGAAAGGTAGAACAGCGCCGCGATCCCCTTGAATACCGCGAACAGGGTGCTAACAAGCAAACCCTGATACAGAGAGATCTCTCCCCGGAACCGGAAATCGCTGATGAACAGCTTTGCTATCGGTTCGCTTTCTATCCAGCGGTAAATCCGGCTGCCGTGGACGCGCCGCATGAACTCCTGAGAAATCCCGCCCAGCCCGACTATCAGCGCCGCAAGGGAATATGCGGAAGCAATATATATCAGCAGCTCGAGAACGGGGTGGCTTCCCTGATGGTTCAGCGCAGTAATGCAGAGCACGGTCGTTGCGACAGACATCAGGACTGTCACAAGGGGCGGAAGCTCCAGCGCCCGCCGCAGCTTCGGCAGTATAGTATTCCGGAGCCGTTTGGTGAACTTCCCGGGAGAGCGCATTTTTCCACCTCTTTTACATAATAATACCATTATATTATACACTGGAAATATTATATTTTCGTTAACAAAACGGAGAATATAAAAAAGAGGGCGCCTGTTACAGCGCCCATGCTCCTCGGAGCTATGAATTTGTCTGGAAGGAAAACTCCCGGCTCTTAGCAGCCGAATCCGCCGCAGAGTGACTTCAGCAGATCGCAGATCTGGCCGAAGCTGCAGTTCTTAAAGAAATTGCACATAGTTGTTACCTCCTGATGTATTTCCCTTGCGGGATACTCTAATTATACACTATACAGGGGTAGTAATTCAATGCAAAGATATTGCCATCGTGGGAAGCCCTTACCGGGCTTTTCTGCCAGTGAGCCTCGCTGCAATGAAGCAGGCGACTATCAGAGCCGCCGGGAATATTGCCCCGAACGGTAGCCCGCTTTTCAGTCCGCCGTCCGTTGCGCCGGATATCATGCCAACAAGGGTAGGTCCTCCGGAGCAGCCCGCGTCCCCGGCAAGGGCGAGAAGCGCGAACATTGCCGTGCCTCCGCGGGGAACGGCGGCCGCCGCGGCGCTGTAAGTTCCCGGCCACATTGCGCCTACCGAGAATCCGCATATCCCGCAGCCGATGAGCGAAAGCACGGGCAGCGGCGAGAAAGCTGCTGTCATGTAGGAAACGATGCAGAGCGCTCCGCAGAACGTCATGTATTTCAGGATATCCACCTTTGCGCTGATTTTAGCGTAGAATACGCGGGATAGTCCCATCAGCACCGCAAAGAAGCATGGTCCCATCAGGTCGCCGATGGTTTTTGGAACGCCGAGAGCGCTCTCCGCAAAGGCAGAAGCCCACTGGCTCATAGCCTGTTCGCTTCCTCCGGCGCAGAGGATAAGTACCGCCATAACCCAGAAAACCTTTGATTTGCAGAGTTCCAGAAGCCCCATGCCTTTTTCGCCCTCCTCGTAAATCGGGGGAATGGGCACCTGACTGAAATAAACGGCGATAAGCGCCGGAACGATCGCCCACAGCAGCGCGAGAATGCGCCAGCTGTCCTTTCCGAATCCGTAAAGAAACAGCGTTGAAAGCAGGATAGTTCCCACGCAGCCCCAGCAATAGAAGGAGTGCAGAAGTCCCATTGCTCCCGCCTTGTTGTCGCTGGGACAGGATTCCACCAGCGGACTTATCAGCACCTCGTCCAGCCCTCCGCCGACCGCGTAGACGACAACGCAGATAAGCAGCCCGATGAACGGCGGCATGATGAACGGCAGAATGCTTAGCCCTGCGATTCCCACGCAGGCGAGGATATGCGCCCACACAAGGCATTTACGGTAGCCTATCCTGTCAACGAATTTCGCAGAAGCAAGGTCGATTATCAGCTGGACGAAGAAGTTTATCGTTACCAGCAGCGTTATCTGCTCAAGTGGAATACCGAACGCGTCCTGAAAAATCAGAAACAGAAGCGGCAGGAAATTGTTCACCACCGCCTGGGTGATGTATCCGCCGTAGCTTGCAAGAAATGTGTGTTTATAGTCTGTCTTAATTCCCATCTTTTTGTTCCTCTTGCGTAGTAAACGTTTACAAACTGATGGTATTTTATCATGTTTCGGGCAGTTTGTCAATCGTTCTTTTTACAAAAAACAGGCTCCGTCTGGAACCTGTTTTTGTATTATCTGACGGAAGCAATATGCTTTTCAGCGTCCTCGACCGTGCCCTGCGGGAATACTGACGCGTCCTTGTTTTCCGGATTCTCGAGGAACTCGTTCACAAGGAACACCTTCATTCCAAGGGTAGCCGCAACCATATCCTCGGCGACGTTGTTGCCCACCATAATGCAGTTTTCCGGCTTTTCGCCGATTCTGGAGAGTATCTCGCGGTAGTAGTCGGGATTCGGCTTGCAGTATGTACTGTTGTCGTAGTAGGTCACAAGCTCGAAATCTTCCGGCGCGAGACCGACCCAGGCCATGCGCGTGCGCACTCCTGACAGGGGGAAAATCGGATTCGTTGCCAGCACCAGCTTAAGCCCGGAGGCTTTCAGCCTGTCGATAAGCGGCTTGTGATCCGGACGGCGCTTAAGGCAGCTCTGGATAGAGTCGAATTCGTGTATGTAGAAATCGTCGCATTGTTCCTGCGCGTCCGGAAGTCCCTTATTGAGCTCCCTGAAAGTCTGCCAGAAAGCCTCGGAATTCGTTCGGCTGCCGTCGTTCTTCACCATTGCGCCGGTGCCCGCCCAGACGGATTTCACGACATATTTCGGGTCGTATCCCAGCGGAGCAAGCTTCTTGCCGAGCCCGACAAAGTACAGCTTTATAAAATCCTCCTGCTCAAAGGGGAGCAGGGTTCCGTCAAGGTCAAACAGTACTGTTGTCAGCATCGGTATTCTCCTTATTTTTGGCAGCACGGCGCTTTTCAATGGCGGCGTGCTGCTTCTCTATCTTCTTCTGGTAGGTCTGCTTCGCTTCATCGTCTGATTTGTATACGGAGCGGGTTACAGTCCAGCGGTCGGCGGAGGCGCGCTTCGCCACCAGCTTCACGAGGAATTCTCCGTGCTCAGGGCAGGCGCAGATGTTGTTCTTGCGCACGATTCCCAGCGAGAGCCATTCTCCGTTGGAAAGCGCCTTTCCGCACTCGGGGCAGGGAACTGCGGTGAGCTTTTCGTCCACGGTCATCTTGCGGATATCCGGAATATCCCGGAAAGCCTCCCGTGACAGCACGGGTCTCTGCCCCGGCGACATACAGGAGTACTCCGCAAGGCCCTTTTTCATATCAAGGCGGCGGCAAACCTCGAACGTGAACCACGCGTCGTTCATAGCGTCGTGAGCCTTTGCGTCAAGCGGTATCCGGAGCCGCTCCACGGCGTCCTCCAGCGACCACTGCACGCGTTCGTTGTCCACCTGATTCTTGTAGATGAGCTGGAGATTCACATAGTCGCTGCCGAATGACGGGTCAAGTCCGTGGAGCTCCAGGTTATCAGCGAGCATAGCAATATCGTCAAAGCCCCATGTGATTATGCGGAATTCCGGTGAGCACCACTCGCTGAATTTCCGGAAAGCCTCCGGGAATTTTTCGCCCTGCGCGAGCATTTCGCTGGTTATCCCGGTTATCTTTTCGACATGGCGGTTCATCTTCTTGTAGTATTTCGGCGCTACGTTGATTTTGAGCTTGTCAACGTAGTTGAAATTCTCATCGCACTTGACAGCGCCTATCTGGATAATTTCCCCGCGGAGCAGCACGGGCTTGTCAACTGTGTGAGCACGGTCGAAAGCCTGATTCCATTCCATGTCCAGTATTATATAGTACATTTCCTGCTCCTTACAGCATGAGCTTTCCGCCGACGTTCTCATGGCGCCATGCAACGAAGTCATCGTAGCTTCCCTGACGGTCAAGGCAGCCGTTTTCGGTTATCTCGATAATGCGGTTAGCCGCGGTCTCGAGTATCTCATGGTCATGGGAGGCAAACAGCAGGTTGCCCTTGAACTCAGACAGACCGTTGTTGACAGCGGTGATGCTTTCAAGGTCGAGGTGGTTCGTGGGGCGGTCGAGAATGAGCACGTTGCTCTGGAACAGCATCATTCTGGAGAACATACAGCGTACCTTTTCGCCTCCGGAGAGCACGTTGACAGGCTTGAACACGTCGTCGCCGCTGAACAGCATACGTCCGAGGAATCCGCGCAGGTAGCTCTCGGTTTCGTCCCTGGAGTACTGGCGCATCCAGTCAATGATGGACAGATTGCAATTGTCGAAGAAAGCGCTGTTGTCGTTCGGGAAGTAGCTTACCGAGGTGGTGGAGCCCCACTTGAAGGTTCCCTCGTCCGGCTGCATTTCCTCCATGAGTATCCTGAACAGCGTGGTCACTGCGATCTCGTTGTTTCCAACGAATGCTATCTTGTCGCCCTTGCCCACCGTGAAGCTTACGTTATTGAGAACCTTGACTCCGTCGACTGTCTTGGAAAGCCCGGTCACCTGGAGTATATCCTTGCCTACCTCGCGCTCCATGTCGAATGCGATGTAGGGATACTTTCTGGAGGAAGCGGGCAGCTCCTCGACGGTGAGCTTGTCGATAAGCTTGCGGCGTGATGTCGCCTGCTTGGATTTGGACTTGTTCGCGGAGAACCGCGCGATAAAGTTCTGGAGTTCCTTTATCTTTTCCTCGGCGCGCTTGTTCTGCTGCTTTATCATGCGCTGAATGAGCTGGGAGGACTCGTACCAGAACTCATAGTTGCCGACGTACATCTTTATCTTGCCGTAGTCGATATCAACGATGTGTGTGCAGACGTTGTTCAGGAAGTGACGGTCGTGGGATACAACGATAACTGTACCGAAGTATTCAGCGAGGAAGTCTTCCAGCCATGAAACAGCCTCAACATCGAGGTGGTTGGTAGGCTCGTCCATGAGGATAATATCAGGATTTCCGAACAGGCACTGTGCGAGGAGCACCTTTACCTTCTCGTTACCGGTGAGGGAATCCATCTTCTGGTAGAGTATCTCCTCCGGAAGTCCAAGACCCTGTATCAGCTTGGAA
The DNA here is from genome assembly GCA_934481355.1 of uncultured Oscillospiraceae bacterium. Taxonomy (GTDB): domain Bacteria; phylum Bacillota; class Clostridia; order Oscillospirales; family Ruminococcaceae; genus CAG-115. The sequence goes on from CAKSPH010000012.1 coordinate 49,291, forward strand.
GCGTCAGATTCAGCCTCCCAGCCGTTGAGCTCGGCAAATTCAGCTTCCAGCTCGGAAGCGCGTGTGCCGTCTTCCTCGGAGAAATCCTCCTTGGCGTAGAGAGCGTCCTTTTCCTGCATGATGTCGTAGAGGCGCTTGTTGCCGAGGATAACGGTGTCCTGAACGGTGTAGTCGTCGAAGGCGTAGTGATCCTGACGGAGCACGGACATACGCAGCTCGGCAGGCTTGGAAACAGAGCCCTTCGTAGGCTCAAGGTCGCCGCAGAGCACCTTCAGGAATGTGGATTTTCCGGCGCCGTTGGCACCGATAACGCCGTAGCAGTTGCCGGCGGTGAATTTAAGGTCTACGTCCTTGAAAAGAAGCTGTCCGCCGAAGCTGACGCTTACATCAGATACTGTGATCAAATCTAATTCTCCTTTATAGTTTTATCGTTTTCTGAAAACACATACAATATTAGTATAGCATATTCTGAAGCATTTTACAAGTGCTTTGGCGAGATTTTTCCGGAATAAAACGCCACTTCAGTAATATACATTAAAAAGGGCAGAAAAAATGCTCCGGAAACCCGGAGCATTCTATGTAAGCTGGTGATCATCAGCCGAGCTTGCTGAGCTCTGTGAGGCACTCGGAGCAGATGTTCTTGCCCTTGAAGATGGTGATTCCGCTTGCATTGGAGCAGAACGCGCAGGCAGGCATATACTTCTTGAGAATGATCTGGTCGTCCTCTACATAGATCTCAAGGCTGTCCTTGATGCCAATGTCGAGGGTTCTTCTGAGCTCTATCGGGATAACGATTCTTCCGAGTTCATCCACTTTTCTTACAATACCTGTTGACTTAACCATTTGTTTCTTCCTCCTGATTTTTCCGACATTTCTGCCGATTATTGCTTTGTTTAATCGTAATTTACAGCTTATTGCTGATTTCCTGCATATTATACCATGTTTTGGTCGTAATGTCAATTTGAAAAATGCAAAATTCTGTCAGAATATCCCGACGATAATGCGATAAAGTATAAACGAGAGTGTCATAAGCTATTTACATCACGCGTTATCCAACCGTGAAAAGCGCATAACACTGCCAAAATAGCTTACATAGCAGAAACAATATATCATTTGGAAGAAAGTTAGTGTTATAGGAAAAAAGATAGGTAAATTGGTAATAAAACGGTTGTTTCAGAAAAACGAACTCATTATGCGAGGAGGCGTACAATGAAAATAATACTTGCAGTGATACCAGCTCTGGCGGTGATATGCGGAGCTCTAACCGGGAATCTGCCGGCGGTTTCATCATCGGTGCTGGAGAGCGCTGGCGGCGCAGTAACGCTTGCAATAACACTGTGTGGGATAATGTGTCTGTGGAGCGGTCTCATGAAAGTTGCCGAGGAATCCGGGGCGGTAAGGCTGATCTCCGCGCTGCTGTCACCGGTGCTGTCGCTTCTGTTCCGGGGACTGGAAAAGGGCGGCAGAGCCATGCAGCTAATTTCCATGAACCTCTCCGCGAACATACTGGGTCTCGGAAATGCCACGACCCCGCTTGGAATACGCGCGATGGAGGCAATTCAGGAGGAAGAGGCAGGTCCGCGCGGGACGCCCGGAGATACCGCCAGCGACAACATGATACTTCTTACTGTGCTGAATACCGCGAGCCTGCAGATAATTCCGGCGACTGCGGCGGCGCTGAGGGCAGCGCAGGGAGCTGCGCGCCCGATGGAAATACTTCCCTGCGTGTGGATAGTGTCCGCGTATTCCGTTGCAATAGCAGCAGGCTCGGCAAAGCTGATGGCATGGATATCGCGAAAGAGGTGCCGCAATGCAGATTACTGACCTGATAATACCGGTGATTTTCGCCGGAATACTATTATGTGGCTTTGTCCGCCGGGTGGACGTGTTCCGGGTGTTCTGCGACGGCGCTGCCGAAGGACTCCGCACCACCGCTGATATACTCCCGGCGCTGATACTCCTCCTGGTTAGTGTTGGAATGCTCCGGGCGAGCGGGGCAGTGGCTCTCCTGACGGACTTGCTTTCGCCGCTGTGCGGATTTGTCGGCTTTCCGCCGGAGTGTATGCAGATGGTTCTTCTTCGTCCGTTTTCCGGCAGCGGGGCTCTAGCGGTCTACGATGGAATCGCCGCGGAATGCGGTGCGGACAGCTTCCCGGAACGAGTTGCGGCAGTTCTCCTCGGTTCGTCTGAAACTACATTTTATACGGTGGCGGTGTATTTTTCAGCGGTAAAGGTCCGCAAAACAAGATACGCCGTTCCTGCGGCTCTCGCTGCGGACTGCACGGCATGGCTCGTGTGCGGGCTTACGGTCGGACTTATCCTCGGCTCTTGATTTTTTGCTTTGTTTGTAGTATAATAAACACAGAATGTTTATTGCAGATAAAATCAGGGGTGATAAGTTTGATAATTCTTCCGGAACAGGTCACTCAGGCTATACAGGTGCTGGAGAACGCCGGATATGACGCATATATAGTAGGCGAATGCGTGAGGGAACTCCTGCTTGGAAACAACCCGCAGGACTACGACATAGTTACGAACGCCGGGACAAACGATATCCTGTTTGCGTTCAGGGATTACCGCATTTCTGACGAGGGAATGAAGCGCGGCGAGGTGCTGGTGACTATCGTCGGCATGATAATACAGGTCTCGCCCTACCGCCGGGAGGTGGTAGGCAACCGCGTGATGTACGCGGAGGATCTTGAAACAGACCTTTTCCGGCGCGGATTTACGATGAATGCGATGGCTTACAGCCCGCGCACCGGGCTGATAGACCCGTTCGGCGGCAGAGCCTCCCTCAGACCTGCGCCCGAAATGATCGCCGAGGAAGAGCGCGAGGAGCAGTTCGAGCTCCGCGATCCGGAGACCCCGGAGGAACTTGCTTCCCGCCGCAGCGGAGTGACACGGCTCCCGGCCCGGGTTATCGCCATCGGAGAAATGCAGTCCCGCACGGTAAAGGAGAACGGAAAGAGCGTAACGGAGACGTGGTACGATATGTCGCGGTGCTTCACTTCCGACCCGTCAAGGATACTTGAAGCTATCCGCTACTGTGCCGAGGACGAGTACGTCGTCGAGGACAAGACCCGCGAGGCAATCCGGGCGAATGTGAGCTGCTTTGAATATGCCGAAAAGGACAAGCTGTACAGCGAACTTTCCCGCATAGTCATGGGAAAATACGCCGGACGTGTGCTGGAGCAGTACGCCGATATCCTGAAATATCTGATACCTGAGATAGAGCCATGCATTGATTTTGAGCAGCACAGCGTACATCATGATTTCACAGTCTGGAGGCACATATGCAAGTCTGTCGGCTATGCGGTGCCGGAGCTTCCGATTCGCTTTGCAATGCTGTTCCATGACCTCGGAAAGCCGGATTGCTGCGCGATAGACTGGCAGGGGCACGGGCATTTCAAGGGTCACGGGGAGCGCAGCAGGCTCCTTGCGGAACGCATAATGCGCCGGCTTGAGTTCCCGCAGCAGCTTGCCGGAGAGGTGAGCTGGCTGGTATACTATCACGACAAGGAGATTCCGGAGAACCGCGCCGACCTGAAACGCCTTCTCGACCTTCTCGGAGCCGACGACCTGAGAAAGCTGATACAGTGCTCAATAGCGGATTCCCGGGCAAAGAAGCAGGATTCCGAAACAGCGGACGTGCAGCGTCTGAGAGCCTCCGCCGCTGCATTAAAGGAGATTCTGGACACCGGCGAGTGCTACAACATACGGCAGCTTGCGATAACCCGGCGCGAGCTCATGGAGCGCCGCCTTGTCTCAAATGAGCAGGAAGCGGAGCAGCTCATGAACGCGCTGTTCGATATGGTTCTTGACAAGCCGAGCTTTAACAACAAGCTCATGCTTCTTGACATGGCGGAAAAGAGCAAGCAGCGCCTTGAAGAAATTCGTGCGCAGAGGGAGCGTGCCGCCGCAGAAAAGCTTGCTTCGCAGGCACTGAATCATCGCCGTTCAGAGCCCGTATTTACTCGAAAAAAGAATTAAAAATTAAAAACGCGAGCCGCGCTTCGTTCCGGAGCGCGGCTGATTTTATATCACGCGGTAGCAGAGCACCTGAAAGCTGATTTCAGTGGAGAAGCTGCTCTCCGTGCCGAAGTAGCTGTAAAGCCGGCTGCTGTCGTGCCGGGAGGTCTTGTAATAGTACGGGGTCATGGTGAACAGCGCATTCAGCAGTTCCTGATCTTTCAGCACAAGAGTGCCGTTCACCCCGCGCTTTTCCAGAAGCTCCATTCCGGGAATATCGTAGGGCTTGACCTCGTTCAGCCGCGGCTGGTCGTAGATGAGGGATTTCAGCCCGAACAGGTGGCGCTCACCTGGTATTGCCGTGATGATGGTTCCGCCTGGCTTTACAACGCGCAGAAGCTCCTCCCGCTGGAACGGCGCAAAAATCACCGCCGCAAGGTCGGCGCAGTTATCCTCGAACGGAAGCCGGAACACGCTCGCCGCAGCGCAGAAAATGTCCCGCCTGATTCCGTTTGCATTTATGCGGGAGTGCGCCGCCGCAAGCGCATTCTTTGAGATATCCACGCCGAAAACGCGCATTCCGGGAACGGCTTCATACATTCCCACGGTGTAGTATCCCTCGCCGCAGCCGCAGTCCAGCATTACCGGCGCAGTCAGTCCGGAGGAGTACTTTGCAGCGCATTCGCACAGGCAGTTCCGCAGTTCGGAGTAGGCTCCGCTGTCAAGGAACTGACGGCGCGCAGTCACCATATCCTTGCTGTCGCCGGGGTCCTTTACGTTCTTGTGCTGTGAAAGAAGCAGGTTGACGTACCCTTTCGCGGAAATGTCAAAGCTGTGTCCTTTCCTGCAGTGCAGGGAGCTTCCGTCCCTGACGAGTGCCTCGGAAGCGCCTTTTTCCGAGCATACGGGGCATATCAGCGGGAGTTTTTCAGCCATAATTAAAGACCTCCGAAATAAAATATGTTCTTATTATATACTATCACAATGACATTTTCAAGAGCTGTTTTTTGTCTGTGATTGTTGGTATTGCACAAAACATATAATGGAATTTGTACATCACACATCAAGATTTCACACAAAACCGGTTGATTTTTATACAAGTTTACTATATAATAGATTCATGGAGATTCAGCGCAGGCTGTCTCAGCCAAATAATCATTCGGAGGTCAACCCCATGAAAGCATTCACTGCTGACAAAATCAGAAACATATTACTTGCCGGCCACGGCGGAAGCGGAAAGACTGCACTAGCTGAAGCTATGCTGTTCAAGTCAGGAATGACTGAGCGAATGGGCAGCACCAGCGAGGGCAGCACGGTCTGCGATTTCGACCCGGAAGAGATACGCCGCGGGATTTCGATAAATTCCTCTCTTGCTTCCACAGTCTGGAAAGATACCAGAATAAACATCATCGATGCCCCCGGTCAGTTCGACTTTGCTGGCGGAATGTACGAGGGAATGCGCGCGGCTGAGTCCGTCATCATCACCGTAAACGGCAAGGACGGCGTGTGCCCCGGAACGATCAGGGCGTACAATCTCGCGGCAGGGCAGAACAAGGCGAGAATGCTTGCGGTCACCTGCATGGAAGTCGAGAACTCTGATTTCTATAAGGTACATACACAGCTCAAAACCGTATTCGGACCGTCCGTGTGCCCGGTTGTAGTGCCGTACGACAAGCACGGTCCGGTCGAAGCTTACATAAATCTGCTAACGATGAAGGCGTACAGCTACGACAAGAAAGGACAGCCCACCGAGGTTCCCATGCCAGCTTCCGAGAACAGAATCGCGGGTCTGCGGGCTTCCATGGCGGAGGCCGTGGCTGAGACCAACGAGGAGTTCATGGAGAAGTTCTTCAACGGCGAGGATTTCACGCACGACGAGCTTGTAAAGGGAATCCACGACGGCGTGGCGAGCGGCGCAATAACCCCGCTGGTTTGCTGCGCGAACGACACCCTCTCCGGAGTTGATATGCTCCTTGACGACGTGGTTGATATGCTCCCGTCACCGAACGAGCGCAGACTGGAATCCCTTGACGGCGAGCTGCTTGACTATGACGAGAACAAGCCGCTCAGGGCGTTCGTGTTCAAGACGGTAGCCGACCCGTTCGTCGGAAAGATAAGCGCGATAAAGGTCATTCAGGGCAGGCTGACCTCCGGAGCGACCGCAGTGAATGCGCGCACCGGCGAGAGCGCCCGCATTGGAAAGCTGGTCAAGCTGACAGGCAAGAAGCAGGAGGAAATCACCGAAGCACTTGCCGGAGATATAGTTGCGGCGATAAAGCTTGAAGCCGCGACCAACGATACGCTCTGCGCTCCCGAGGCTGTGGCGGCGCTGGAACCCACAAAGTTCCCGGAGGCGTGCTATTTCCGCGCAGTCAATCTCGCTGACGGCGGCGATGAAGCGAAGCTCTCAGCGGCGATACGCAGACTGCTTGAAGAGGATCTCACGCTGAAATATGTGCACAATCATGAAACGCATCAGCGCATGATAGGCGGTCTGGGCGAACAGCACCTTGACGTTGCAGCTTCCAAGCTGAAATCCAAGTTCGGCATGGACGTGAAGATGTCCGAGCCGAAAATCGCGTACCGTGAGGCTATCCGCAAAAAGGCGACCATCGAGAGCAAATACAAGAAGCAGTCCGGCGGCCATGGTCAGTACGGACACGTCAAGATAGAATTTGAGCCCTATGACGGCGACGAGCTGCTTTTTGAGGAAAAGATTTTCGGCGGCAGCGTCCCGAAGAACTTCTTCCCGGCGGTAGAAAAGGGTCTTCACGAGGCGGCAGAGCACGGCTCTATCGGAGGATTTCCGGTGGTAAGGCTGAAAGCCACGCTGATAGACGGAAGTTATCACCCGGTGGACAGCTCAGAAATGGCGTTCAAGACGGCGGCTTCCATGGCGTTCAAGGACTGCATGAAGGAGGCTCAGCCCTATCTTCTCGAGCCTGTCCAGAGCCTGAAAATACTGGTTCCTGACGACAGGCAGGGCGATGTTATGAGCGTGCTTTCAAAGCGCCGTGGCTCCGTCCTCGGAATGAACTCCGCAGGCAATGGAATGACCGAGCTTCTCGCAGAGGCTCCGCAGGCAGAGCTTTCGGATTTCGCGCTGGCGCTCCGTCAGATAACGCAGGGTCTCGGAGAGTTCACCGCTGAGTTCGCGCGTTACGATATGCTCCCTCCAGGAACTGAGATAAAGTCATAAAACAAGAGCTCCCCGGAATTTCCAATCCCGGGGAGCTACACTATATATATTACTTCATGAATACAAAGCTGTCAAGCATGAATAGCTGTCTGCCTTTCATGCTGTCCGCGAACCATCCTTCATAGCCGCTTTCTGCAACAAGGAATACTGAATGCCTGCCGGAAGCGGCTTTTATTCTGCCGCCGATAACTCCGCCGTCTTCGCTGAATTCAACAGTTCCGAGGTCCTCGCCGTTCTCTCCGTCAAGGAGAATGCGTATCCTGCCCCTGGAGCCGCAGCCGCGTACCTTCAGGCGAACCTGCATGGTTTTAGATGAGAAATCCTCGCCGAAATCAAAGTATTTCCAGCCCATAACGCAGCCATCGGTGATGTTGGTCACGGGACGTTCGAACACGTTTGTTTCCGTGATGTAGCACCCGCCCTTGAGCACGCAGGCGGTTTCAGCGGGGGTCACCTGATACGGGTTCAGGGATTCCTCAAAGCCCAGGGAAGTCATTTCCACCTGCGGGATAGTTCCGTCCGGGAGAATCTCAATGCGCTCGATGCAGCCCCTCCGTGACATTATCGTGCCGTTTGTCATGCGGTGATAGAAGATGTACCACTGGCCGTTTATGCAGCATACGGAGCCGTGGTCGTTTCCTCCGGGGAAGTCGATGCCGTTGTCGATGATGGTGCCGCGGTAGGTGAACGGTCCTGCCGGGCTGTCGGAGGTCGCGTAGTCAAGGCAGCTTCCTCTCTGCGGCGAGTAGATAAGGTAGTATGTGCCGTTTATCTTGCGCGGCGAACAGGCCTCAAAGAATCTGTGCGGCTCCGCGGTGGGGATAATATCCAGCTTGTAGCTCCCCGGCACGACCTCGTACATATTATCTTTCAGCTCGCACATATAGCTTCCCTGATAGCCGCAGTAGATGTACACCCTGCCGTCGTCGTCCACAAGAACTCCCGGGTCGATGAAAGTCCCGTTGTCATAGTGGTTCGGGATATCGTACTCATATCTGGAGAGCAGCTTAAACGGACCCTCCGGGCGGTCAGCGACAGCCACGCAGCCCTTTGCATTCACGATGTACGCATACAGGTAGTATTTCCCGGCGCGCTCCACAACGTCCGGAGCGAACAGCAGCTGGTCGGTCCAGTCAACGTCAGACGGGGAGTCGGCGCCGTCTTTTGTGCGGAAAATGTCCCCGTGGCATACCCATTTGTTCGGGTCGCTGAGCGGGGCGGACCAGACTTTCAGCTTATAATCGCAGAAATCGATTGAATCCTTTCGGTCGTGCGAGCCGTAAACATATATACGTTCGCCGAATACTCTCGGTTCGCCGTCAGGAATGTATTCCCAACAAGGGAGATATGGATTTGACATGATATACACCTCGTTTCGCCGTGCGTTGGCATTTTGATCTTGTAATGATTATATCATGTTTCGGCAATTTGCACAATGAAGAAACAGACAGAAGCAAGCATTTTTTTGCCATTATAACAAAATATTTAACAGAGGCAAGGAATATGGTTATTTTATACAAATCTGTGTTGACATTTTTGCGCTATAGTGCTAAAATATAATTTGGAAGTAAAGCAAAGCTGAAAATGAAGAATGCACAGTCTGACTTCCTGCTGTGCCGAGGAGAAGGAGATAACATGAAAAACATGAGGGTATCTGCCAAACTCATACTTTCGTTTGGCATTGTGATCGTGATGATCATTGCCTGCTCGCTGCTGGCAATAATGGGCATCAATGTAGTATCCAGCAATCTCGAAACAATTTATAACGAGGATTTGGTCAGTGTTGCACGCATAGGCGACGTGCAGGTGTACGTTGAGGAAGTATCACGCAATACTCTTTCGGCAGCGCTTGAAAACGATATGGACAAGGAAGAAGAATTCCTGAACAGCGCAGCAGAGGCTGCGAATCAAATGATTGCTGCCCTTGATCAGATAACATATAACGGCACGGACGCAGGTATTGATTCCATCAGAAGCTCCTGCACCGACATTGCAAATGAGCTTCCCGCACTTGCGGAGTTTATTAAGGGCAGCTCTAACGCTGACGCACTCGAAGCATACAATTCAAAACTTGCTGGTAAGATTGATGAGTGCATAACTGAGATAAAGAGCGCAGACGATATCCTTACCCAGAAAGCGCGCACAATGTTCGGGAACTCAGACAGCTACGCAAAGGGAATGTGCATTGCAGTCCTGGTTGTTGCAATCGTAAACATCGCGCTGGCAGTTGGGGCGATAATCAACCTTACTACACTGTTTACCAAGCCCATTCAGGAAATCAAGGACGCTATCGTCAAGATCTCCAATGGTGAGCTCGACAGTGTTATCACATATCAGAGCCGCGATGAGTTCGGCGTAATGGCTGACGCGATGCGCTCGACCATAACAGGACTTTCCACCCTTATCAGTGATTCATCTTATATGTACGGCGAGCTTGCAAAGGGCAATTTCGATGTACATACCAATGCCCGCTCGATATACAAGGGCGCGTTCAAGCCGTTGCTGGACAATATGAGAGTGCTTGCAGTCGAACTCAGCGATACAATGTCTCAGATCTACCAGTCGGCAGATCAGGTGGATTCCGGCTCTGAGCAGGTATCTGCGGGTGCCCAGGCGAACGCACAGGGCGCTACCGAGCAGGCCGGCTCGGTTGAGGAGCTTGCAGCCACCATCGAGGAGATCTCCGATAAGATCACCAAGAACGCACAGGATTCCGAGGACGCAAGCCGCAGTATTGCGGAAGTCGGCAAAAAGGCAGAGGATTCCAACAACCGCATGAAGGAAATGCTTGGAGCTATGCAGGAGATCAATGATACCTCCACACAGATCAGCAATATTATTAATACCATTGAAGACATTGCATTCCAGACAAACATACTTGCGCTCAATGCCGCGGTAGAGGCGGCAAGGGCGGGCGAGGCAGGCAAGGGCTTCGCAGTTGTTGCAGACGAGGTAAGAAACCTTGCTTCCAAGTCCGCTGTTGCTTCCCAGAATACAGCAGAGCTTATACAGCGTTCTATCCATGCAGTCGAGAACGGCTCCAGAATTGCTGACGAGACCGCAGAGTCCCTCGGCGGCGTAGTTAAGCAGATCGAGAGCATTGTAACCACCATTGACCGTATTTCTAATGTAAGCGATGAGCAGGCGGAATCCATCAAGCAGGTAACATCCGGCGTTGAGCAGATCTCCAACGTGGTTCAGATGAACTCCGCAACGGCAGAGGAGAGCGCAGCGGCTTCCGAGGAGCTTTCCGCCCAGGCAACTACCATGAAGCAGCTTGTTTCCAGATTTACTCTCAGGCAGAAGTGATTCAGCGGAATAATGACAGAGTCCCCGGGGTTCCGGGGACTCTTTTTCGTATGTGAAATATCTTACCGATTCTGATGAAAGCGATGCGTATGTTTATATGGTGAGCAGGCATATATTCTGCACGGAGGAATGCTATCGCCCGCTATGTGAGAAACGCGGCGCTATGAACACTGGAGAAAACGACTGGGAACCATAGTGTTTATAGAAGCAGAAGCAATGTACCTGCGGTAAGCAGTGCCAGACCGATTCCGGATTTAAGCGAGAGCTTTTCATGAAATACAATACGCGAGAACAGCACGGTAACAAGAATACTGAGTTTGTCAATCGGCGCGACAATACTGGCGGGACCGCCCTGAAGTGCCTTATAATAGCACAGCCAGGAGGCTCCCGTAGCTATTCCGCTGAGGCATATGAAAAGCAGATCATTGCGAGGGATTTCGCGTACCTTCCCGGATTTGCCCGTAACGAGAACCATCAGCCATGCCATCAGAATGACAACAGCGGTTCTGATCGTTGTGCCAAGGTTGGATTCAACATCAGAAATACCGATTTTACCAAGAATGGAAGTGGCGGCAGCAAACACCGCAGAAAGCACGGCAAATGGAAGCCATACGCGGCTTTTTTGTTCACCGGATACATCTTTTCTCTCAAGCATGAGGAGCGTTCCTGCGGCAATCATGATGATGCATACGATTTTCAGCGGGGAAATGCTTTCCTGAAGAAATATGAATGCCATTATCATGGTAAGTATAGTGCTTGATTTGTCAATAGGCACTACTTTATTTACGTCTCCGTTCTGGAGCGCCTTGAAATAGCACAGCCAGGAAGCTCCGGTGGAGATTCCCGAAAGCGCAAGGAACAGCCAGCTTTTGCCGCTTATCTGCACTATTGTCCCAAAGGAGCCGACGATTAGGACCATCAGCGCCGACATTACCAGAACGACTATCGTCCGGACGGCGGTTGCAACAGTGGAATCAGTTTTCCGGATTCCGCACTTGGCAAGGATAGAGGTTAAGCCAGCGAAGAATGCAGACCCGGCTGCGAGAATAATCCACATAAAATCACCTCTTTGATAATTATAGTCCGGCATAGAGCGATAGTCAATCATATTCGCGAAAAAAGCAAAAAATAATAAAAAAAATTCAAAAAAGTATTGACAAATCGACTTTCCTGTGATATAATATAATAGTCGTCAGGAACGACGGCAAAACAAAAGATGAGATGCTGCTATGGCTCAGTTGGTAGAGCACATCCTTGGTAAGGATGAGGTCATCGGTTCGACTCCGATTAGCAGCTCCATTTTTTTTGGAGAGGTATCGAAGCGGTCATAACGAGGCGGTCTTGAAAACCGTTTGGGGGCAACCCCACAAGGGTTCGAATCCCTTCCTCTCCGCCATAGAAAAGTTGGCTTAACGGCGCGAACCCGCAATGTTAAGCCATTTTCTTTGATTTGTAAATGTCAGCTAATTGACGTTCATTATCAGTCAAATGAGCTGTTTTGTCAATGATTTGAGCACAAAAGACAACACCCAGACAACAAAGAAATCTCCGAGATTATGCGCCCCGGAGACTTTTTTTATTCCTCTTTAGTGCTGACGTTAAAGCCCATAGCCCTGAGCTGCGCCTGAACCTTTGCAAGCTCCGACTTTTCAATAGTTTTTCACAGGTGAGTTTGTATTAGGTTTCCGGCTTGTTCAGCCCAAGCCTCTTGATTTTCGCAGCATATCCCACATAGCTCCAGTTGCAGTCGCACTGACCTTTGATTCCGTCAACGCTGCCCTGCCGCGAGAACGTTTTCGTCCTCAAAGTCCATTGCAACAGGGTAGTCTATATCGTAGTTCCTGAGCTGTTCAAGCACCCAGTTGGCTCCTACGCGGGCTTCTGCAGGAGTTGTGGCGTAACTCCAGAGGTACACGCCTACCTTTATTCCTGGTCATATAGATCTCTCCTTTGCAGGAGCTGTGCTCCTTGAATACTCTTTGACCATTATACCATGAAATCCATGTCTGTAAAGATTTTTTGTCCTTTATTCCATTTTTACGGCATATTTCCCGCGACTTCCTCCTCCGTTCTGGTATTCCTGCACTGCCTTCTCCTTATAATTCAGCTGTATATTTCTTGTTCTTTCTTCTTTCCATAAAATAACCCTCTTTTCGTAGTCTCGAACTTTTTGTTTTTTCGAGTGTCTACTCTAAGGGGATTAGATCAGTTTTGATAGTGCTATTCTTGTAAAAATGAGTTATTATTTTTTGCAACAAGTCTGACACCACACTTTGACACCTCTAGAACGCGTATTTTGATGATTTTTAGCACACTTTCGCACTAAAACTATGTTTTAAACACAGAAAAGAAAAATCCCCTTACACCGCATTAGACTGCGTTATAAGGGGATAAATTCCTTGGTGACGCTGCCCGCTGCACAGACGAACTCTTTTATGTTCCCGGTGCGTTTGGAGTGGTTGTTTATCTGTGAGTTTACCTCTCGCAGCCGGATATCAGCCAATATAATTACTAACCCCGACAGCTCATTCGAACTGCCGGGGTAAAACTTTGTTCAATTATTTTTCGTTGTGCTTGTCGGTTTGAGAATTGGCTTGTTCTGCTTTCCACTTCTCAAACTCCGCCTGACCCTCTGCGCTCTCGTAGGCTTTCTGGATTTCCGGAAGCAACATTCTAGCAAGCGCATTGACTACATCATCAGGAAACTTATCCCCGAACTGATTTTTCATCCGCAGTTTATCCTTTCGTAAGATTTCCGAATATAGCGCACAGCCCGCACATGGCTGCCGTCAAGGCTGTGCGGACTGCATCATCGGATCTCTTACAAGCGTCTGCGGAACGCCTACGTGAATTAGTCATTGATGTCAGG
>CAKSPH010000013.1 GCA_934481355.1 uncultured Oscillospiraceae bacterium
CGATGAGATCTATAACAAGCATAACCGCAGCTACTTTGAAGCGCTTGAAGTAAAAGCTGCGGAAATGGCTAAGAAGTATGATTGTCCCTTTGTGGATAATGAAATGCCTTATGGCAGAGTCCCGCAGGGACATCCGGTGATCGTGGATTATTTCTATCATGAGGAAATCCGAGGGACAGAAAATACCGGAAAAAGGAATCGCTTCTAAGTATGTAAAAGCCCGTACAGAATATCTGACTCCGCATACTGTCCGAGAGATTCACAAAACATTGCGAAATGCTTTCAATCAGGCAGTCAAGTGGGAATTGATGTGAGAAACCCTGTGGAGCACGCTACGCTGCCGAAGGAAGAATACAAGACCAGAGACATCTGGACAGCAGAAGTGCTCCAGAAGGCTCTGGAGGCCTGTGACGATGATATTCTTCGTCTGGCTATCAACCTTACAATACTCTCCAGGTATCTGACTATTCAAAATTCAATATGAGTAGTTTTGATGAAGAGGTAAAAAAGAAAACGCACGATGAATTATTTCCTATGGATTTGCAAAATGCATATAATCTTGGATCCCAATTAAGTCGATAAATTCCCATTTATCGAGCAGTTTAACGCACTAAAGGAGCAACCACCCCGGCTGCTCCTTTTTCATATATCCCCCGAGCCGCAAGGCTCTTTTTTTATGCCATTTCAAGGAGGTGACGCAGAATGTCCGAAAATTTCGGCTTGAAAATCGGTCTTGAGGGCGAGCGTGAATTCAAGAAATCCCTCGCCGAAATCAATAATTCATTCAAGGTACTAGGCTCCGAAATGAAGCTTGTGGACTCCCAGTTCGACAAGAACGACAAATCCACAGAAGCTCTAACCGCCCGCAGCGAGGTTCTGAACAAGGAAATTGACCAACAGAAGCAGAAAATCGAAACGCTCCGTTCTGCCCTTGCCAATGCCGCAGAGTCATTTGGCGAGAACGACCGCCGCACCCAAAGCTGGCAGATACAGCTGAACAACGCTCAGGCGGCTTTGAACGGCATGGAACGTGAACTGAACTCCAACAACACTGCCCTTGAAAAGGCTGACAAAGGCTTTGACGAAGCCGGAGATGAAGCCAAGGACTTCTCAAATTCCGTCAAGAAAGCCGCCGATACCAGCGAGGACGCTGATGGAAAGCTGAGCAAACTTGGAGATACCGCAAAGAAAATCGGCGCGGCTCTCGGGGCTGCTACGGCGGCTGTCGGGACTGCCTGCGTTGCCGCAGGAAAAAAGCTGTGGGACATGGCGAATGATGTCGGCTCGGCGGGCGACCAGATAGACAAGACCTAGCAGAAAATCGGCATAAGCGCCGAAAGCTATCAGAAGTGGGGCTATGTGTTCGAGCGCTGCGGCGCTGACGTAAACAACCTCCAGACGGGAATGAAAAAGCTGTCCACCGTCATTACGGACGCGGCGGGCGGCTCGGATTCCGCAGCCGAAAAGCTGTCCGCTGTCGGGCTATCTATAGAAGAATTGAACGGAAAATCCCAGGACGAACAGCTGAGCATGGTAATCACGGCTCTGCAAGGCATGGAAGCAGGCGCAGAGCGCACCGCCGCCGCAAACGACCTCCTCGGAAAATCCGCTGTGGATATGGCGGCGGTTCTGAACACAAGCGTAGAGGAAACCGAACGCCTGAAGCAGGAAGCCGAGGATTACGGCATGGTTATGAGCAACGAGGCTGTTGCCGCCTCCGCCGCTTTCGAGGACAGCCTTACCAAGCTGTCGCACACGGCAAGCGGTCTTAAGAACCGCATGGTGGGAGAACTCCTGCCGGGAATAACGCAAATTACAGACGGACTTGCAGACCTACTCGCGGGCAACGAGCAAGCGGCGGACGAACTGAAAAGCGGCGTTACATCAGTTATCGACACTATCCGAACGCTGATTCCGCAGTTTGCGGAACTCACAACTTCGATTGCGGGAGCGGTCCTCGAAAGTGCTCCCGGTATCATCAAGGCGCTTGCGGACGGACTTCTGTCGGCTATCTCCGAACTTACTCCGACCATCGCCAGAATTGTGACCGAGATTACTTCGGCTCTGGTGGGACTGCTGCCGCAGATAGTTTCGGCGGGAGCGGATATTCTGCTGTCGCTTATCAAGGGCATTGCGGACACGATTCCGCAGCTTGTTCCGCAGATAGTCGCTGTTGTCGTGGAGATAGTGAAAACGCTTGTGGACAATCTGCCGCTTATTTTGGACGCAGCTTTACAGCTTATAATGGGACTTGCA
Source organism: uncultured Oscillospiraceae bacterium (assembly GCA_934481355.1). Lineage (GTDB taxonomy): Bacteria > Bacillota > Clostridia > Oscillospirales > Ruminococcaceae > CAG-115. The sequence goes on from CAKSPH010000013.1 coordinate 2,257, forward strand.
CAGGGTATTCTTGACGCTCTGCCTGCACTCATTGAAGCGCTGCCGCAGATAATCACGGGAATCGTGGACTTCCTCATCGGTGCGATACCGCAGATAATCGAAGCGGGAATACAGCTTCTAACCTCGCTTGTTACCGCTCTGCCGGATATAATTGCGGCAATCGTGGAGGTAATTCCGCAGATAATTGACGGAATAATCAAGGCGGTGATTTCTGCAATTCCGCTTATCATCGAAGCAGGAATAAAGCTGCTTGTCGCGCTTGTGCAGAACCTGCCGACAATCATCACGACCATTGTTGCAGCAATACCGCTGATTATTTCAAGTGTTGTTAATGCAGTAATCGGTGCAATTCCGCAGCTTGTTGCGGCGGGCGTTCAGCTGTTTATTGCGCTGATTGAAAACCTCCCGACCATCATCGTGGAGATAGTCAAGGCGATTCCGCAAATCATAAGCGGCATTATAGACGCATTCGGAAGCTACTTTGGCAAGATGGCGGAGGTCGGCGGCAACCTGCTGAAAGGCCTGTGGCAGGGTATTTCTGATGCGGGCGCGTGGCTTTGGAATCAGATAAGCGGATTTTTCGGCGGCATTGTGGACGGAATCAAGGACTTCTTCGGAATACATTCTCCGTCAAAACTGTTCGCGAACCTCGGCGGCTTTATGGCAGAGGGACTTGGCGAGGGCTTCAGCGATGAGATGAAAGACGTTTCAAAGAGTATGCAGAACGCTATCCCGTCAGATTTTGACCTCGATATGAACGGCACGGTTTCGGGCTTAAACGGAGTGCAGACACAGGCGTTTGACATTACGATTCCGCTTAGCATTGACGGTGTACCCCTCACAAAGGTCATTTCAAGAATACAGTGGAATCAGAACAAGGTGACGGTAAGAAATGCGGGGGCGGTGTGATGGTTGAGATAATCGTGACCGAAAACGGAAATGTACGTGGTGTGTTCTCACGGGTAATTTCCGCATCGCTGACCGACAGCCTTAACGGAGAATGCACCTTTCAGTTTTCTGTGATTTCATCGATGGCTTCGGAGATATTCACGGGACTTGAGGTACAGCTGAAAAGCGACACGCTGAACTACCTTTTCAATGTTGTGAAAGTGTCGAAATCGCTCTCCGGCGGCATTGCAATTTGCACCGTTGAGTGCGAACACAAGTCCTACGAACTTAACAACGATGAATACAAGCTGAATGAATTTGACTTCGAGGGCGCTCCGAGTGAGTGCCTTATTTCTTTGCTGCAAGGAACCTCGCTGACCGCGGGAATCTGCGACCCGGCCGTTCCGATAAAGCTGAAAATCAACCGAGAATGTACTCGCAGGGCGGCCCTTATGCAACTAATTGCGCTCTGCGGAGGAGAAATTGAGTACAACGGAAATGAGATAAATATCCGTTCTCACAGAGGTTCGCAGGACTATATCAGCATTATGGACGGAAGAAATGTGTCCGACCTTACCATGGAAACCGACAGCCGTTCCGGCACTACAAACTACGGTCTGACGCTGTATAAGAATGTCAATTTCTCGGTCGGCGACAATGTGCAGATAGTGTTCCACCCGTTCAATCTCAATGTGAACACCCGTATAATCGCCATGAGTTTCAACCCGTACAACCGCCGTGAAATTTCAATCGATGTCGGAGATTATCGTCCGAGCATTTCGGACAATTTCTATCAGATGGAGCAGAAAACGAACGAGATACGCAAAGACGTTGGCGAATCCACAGCGGAACTGAAAACCGCGACAAACAGCACGGATATTTCAGTTACGGAGAAGTCACAAAGGCTGTTCCGCATTACTTACAATGCGATTCAAGCAACATACGCAGCGTTCTGCTCGACCGTGAAATTTGTGATTTCAGCCGCAGGAACTCTCGCGTTTATTCTGAAAAAGAACGAAAACGAGGTCATGCGGTATGAGGAGTATTTCAGCGAGGGTCCACACACCAAGACTTATACCTATCCGTTCACATCGGAGGTCGGTCAGAACACTATGTCGCTGAGCGTGGTTTCGTCCGATGGCGCAGAGGGTAAATTCCCGAAAATGCAGACCTGGGGCTATGTAATGGGCGCTTATCTTGCAGGAGATACGCCCTGGGACGGCTACATTGAGGTGCGCGAGGACGAGGTACATTTTGCTATGCGCCGAACCGTCAGAAAGGCGCTTGTTCGCACTTCGGATACTCTCTTATTTGAGATACTTAAATCGCACAAATTCAAATTTGGCGAACCTATGCCCGTTTTCATTAAACGTGAGAGGGAAAGAAAAACGCTTGAGCCCACCATCAGAGCGGTATTCCCCGACGCATGGAGCCCGAAAATAATCACCCCGCCGCCAATCACCGTGGTGAACGTATCGAACAGAAAGCTGTATCTTGAACTGCGAAATCCCGTCAAGGCAGAGCGCATTGAAACAACGGCATTCACAATGATAGTCACCACCGAAAAGGAAACTGTACGCTTGCAGCCGATTTCTGCTGATTTCGGTATCGGCGATTTCGGCAGTACGATTTGGCTTGCGTTCGGAAGTCCCGTGATGAAAGACAGTGTTCAGAGCATTACTCTGCTGTATGACGGAGATGTCGGAAATCTTATTGATGTTCTGAACAATGTTCCGTGCAACAGTTTTCAGACATCGTTTATTTACACACCGTATGAGGAGGAACAGAATGATTAAAGGTAAAGCGACCATTCAGCTTTTTGATGAGAAATCCGGAGAAGTGGTTAAGGAGCTTCATGAAGAAAACATGATTACGAATGCCGTTGACACGATCCTCAACCCGCCGGATTACATTGAAATCGGCATGGATTCCGACAACGACCGTAGCTTTAATATGCTGCGTGATTTTGCAGGAAACATTGCCGATACTGCTTTCCGTGGGGTTATAGTCTGCCGTGACAAAATCCCCGAGGACGGCAACAATATGATACTTCCGTGGACGAATGAGGAGATAGGTCACGCAGGAATCGCCAACACGAACACGGACACAAGTATCGGTACTTACAACGCCAACGAAAGCGGCCGCATTGAGAACGGCAAGGGCTACCGCCATGTGTGGGATTTCGCTTCGGACAAGGCGAATGGAGAGATAAGTTGTATCTGCCTTACAACCAAGGACGGCGGCACAAACGGAATGCACCATTCCTACTGGAATCTGTCATGCGGAGGAACTGACCTTAACAGCAGTTCTCTGGATTCGTTCAGGCAGACATATCACACTATTGTCGGGCGGTATATTCCGGATTCGCAGTTCAATTGCGGAGTTTTCAAGTGGTTTTACATGGGCAGACTGACGAATGGAAATGTGCGGCTCCTCGGAAAGCATATCCATGACGGGTGTATTTACGAGGTCGTTATGTTCGACCCCATGTCCATAAGCGTAAGCGCGGAAAAGCCGTTCTGCGGCATTATAAGCGTGCAGAAAGTCATAGAGCTGTTTCCGGCGGCGGAGCGTGTTCCGGATTCCATGTACGACAACAGCTATCATCACGGAAGTTATTTTTATGACTGTAACACTACAAATGCGGACTATGTACCGCAGGAGGAAAAGGAAAAGCTGCGGCAGGACTGGGAGGACGACCCGCAGTGGCTTGCGTATTTTCCGTATGTTATCGGCGATAAGATACATATCGTTGCGACCTCACGCTGTCATATCCATCATTATATTTTCAGTCTGTCCGACTACTCGCAGGTTTCGAAGAAAACCATCGAAACCGACACGTTGCTCCAAATGTACGGCGTGGGCTTTAAGTATGAGAGAATCAGCAATTCTTCATCGCAGTACAGATGGTTTTACGGCGCGGGTGTGAACGGCGATTACTGCAATGCTCTAAGCGCCTTTGAGTGGGACGATAAGTATTTCGTCATTACTAAATATCCGCTGATAGACGGCAAAGAAGCGACCGGAACAAACAACTTCGGGCAGCTGCGTGTGTTTACAAAGGACGGCAAATCCACGGGCAAGACATGGCAGTATGTCGCTGACGGAACGCTCTCTAATATGACAGCGGCGAGCTTCTGGGGATTTTATGTTGACGAAAAAACGAACACTCCGCTTGTGATTTGCGATAGCTGCAACATTTCCTATTCGCTGCTTGCCCTTGAGATAATCAAAAGCGGCGAGGATTACGGAAGATACAGAATGCGGTTCTCTGCTCCGACTTATGGAAACAGTTATTTGTATTCGTATGCGAATATCATCAAAACGGACGGACTGAACCTACCGCTGTATATTCTGCCGTACTATCCGCATTCAACCGGTAGTCAGCATTTCTTCGGTTTTGCGCTTGGGATATGCAAGCTGTGTCTTACCACAATAAACAACCTGTCTGAGCCGGTGCGAAAGCTGGACGGGCAGGTCATGAAAATAACTTACGATATCGTTGACGAATGATTGGAGGGTTTATTATGAGAGAATTCTGGAACACAATTCAGCTTATTTTTACGGCAGTCGGCGGGTGGCTCGGCTGGTTTCTCGGAGGGAGTGACGGTTTGCTTTTTGCGCTTATTGCCTTTGTGGTTATCGACTACATAACCGGAGTGATGTGCGCTATTTCGGACAAGAAGCTGTCAAGCGCAGTCGGATTCAAGGGAATATGCAGAAAGGTGCTTATTTTCGCTCTGGTCGGCGGCGGGCATATTCTCGACACTCGGGTTATTGGCGCCGGTTCTGTTCTGCGCACTGCGGTGATATTCTTCTATCTGTCGAACGAGGGTATTTCACTGCTTGAGAACGCCGCCCACCTGGGTCTGCCTGTTCCGAAGAAACTGAAAGATGTACTGGAGCAGCTGCATAAGCGTTCGGAAAAGGAGGACGATGATGAAGATTAAAGGTGTTGATTTAAGCTATTGCCAGGAGGGCATCAGCTTTCCTGCGCTGAAACAGGCAGGCGTGAAGTTCGCGATTATCCGTGCAGGCTTTTCCACGAAGAAAGATGTGACTATGGATAAGTTCGTGGCGGACTGCAAGAAATACGGCGTAGATTACGGTTTTTACTGGTACAGCTATGCAATGAGCGTTGAACAGGCAGAAACTGAAGCCGAGAAATGTATTTCTGTGATTAAGGGACTATCCCCGACATATCCCGTATTCTTCGACATGGAGGAGAAAAAGCAGATCAGCGGTCTGAATACGGACACACGCACAAAGATGGCGATTGCTTTCTGTAAAAAGATAAGGCAGGCGGGATTCAAGCCCGGCATTTACGCAAATCCGTCTTTTATGGAGAACTATTACGACAAGAGCAGGATTGTCGGCAAGTACGACATATGGCTTGCTCACTGGACTAAAAGTCCTGACTGCCCGTCAAAGTACAACTACGGTCAGACTATGTGGCAGTGGGGACTTGACAGAATAGGCGGTTATGATGTAGACGGCGATATCTGCTTTACCGATTACGGGAAGGAAAAGCCTGTCGAGAAAACCATAGATCAGCTTGCTGACGAGGTTCTTGCGGGTAAGTGGGATAACGGTACAGAGCGTGAAAGACTGCTCACCGCCGCCGGATATGACTACAATGCGGTTCAGAAAAGGGTGAACGAAAAGCTCTATAAGAAAACCGTTGACGAGATTGCGGTTGAGGTTATTGCGGGTCTGTGGGGGAATGGTTCGGCGAGAAAAGAAAAGTTGACGGAAGCAGGGTATGATTACTCGGAGGTGCAGAAACGTGTAAATGAAATGCTCGGATAAAACTTTATAACTACAGCAGTAATGCCCACCTTGGATTTATTTCCTTGGTGGGCATTTTGACTAAGATAAAAAATTGACAAAATGTGTTGGGAAAATGTCAAGACAAAGTTTTTTTAATGTGATATAATGTAATCACAAAAACAAAGGAGGTTTTGCATATGGCAGGCAGAAATATGTTGAATGTGGCTTTGGATTATATTGATGAGCACATTGAATGGAAACCCAATGAGATAATTTGGGGGTTAAGTAAGCAAACGGGGTTTAACTCAAAGTTTTATAAGAATTGCTTTGATGCAGTTCTAGATGAAAGCCTTTTCCTCTATATTAAAATGAGAAAGATCTTCTTCATCTGTAAAAGAATAAAGGAGAACCCCACATATCCATTAAGCCACCTTGCTCTTGATTTTGGCTATAGTGCAGAGTCTGCTATGAGCAGAGATTTTCGTAATATAGTAGATTTTGCTCCCAAACAAGTACTCAAGGAAGATAAGTCTATGCCTGATAACAGGATGAACGTGTCGGTTAGCAGGATAGAAACAGCATTGAAAAAGGAGGAAACAATTTTGAATAAAGAGGCATTGCGAGAAGAATTTCTTGAAATCCCATATGATTTCATAGAAATGCATAATGACTTCGGCTTTTCAATGGATACTTGCAATGTGATAGCAGATCTTGCTGAAAGGTTGGGGATTCCGCCATACCAATTCGCAAATAGTTGTTTTGATCAGATGGTTAGCTTCCAAAGTGACAGTTATTATGTTCGACCAGAAATCGAAAAATGCATTGATCTTGAGCTTTCATCTGAGAAAGAACTGAAAGATATCTGTGATTTCTTTGATTGTAAGTATTTTGAGGTCGATAGTAGAATGGTTGATTTCTATCGCAAAAGAATTGCAAAGGAGTTGTGCGAAAATGAGTGATAAACTACTACCAAGTAAACATAAAGGAATGGAGCTTTGCGGTGGATATTGTTGCCATGGTATGGGATATGATTTTGAGTATCGTACTGAGGCTGGTAATGAAACCGTAATTATCACCGCTGCAATTCGTATTAACGCCAAGACGAAAAGTGGAAAGAAAATTCTGAATGTTATGGCTGAAAAACAAACATCCCCAATTAAAACCACAATACAGAGGATTGAAAGAGAACACAAAATAGATGTTCGTGAAGGAAAAGGCGTACCACTGTACTCATCCTTTGGACAGTTGTTCGATTAAAAGATTCATATACTTACTAAACCCGTCGAGTTTTTATCGGCGGGATTTTTTATTTTTCTGTCCAATCTCTCTCCTTGCCGAGGCTATAAGGCAGAGGGAAACAAAATCCCTCGGAAAGAGGTGAAATGAATGGAACACAATCTGAAAATAAGTGTTTCAAGAAAGCCGATGAGAAACGATATCGCAGCTCTGCACACCATATCGTTAAGAGAACGCGTACTTAGTTTCCTGTTCGGCAGAAAACAGAAGATTACCATTATCGTGCCGGGTGATTCGGTGAAAGAGCTGGCAATCTGCAACATTAAGGAAGGGGGAACAGCATGATGGGGAAAATGAGTGAACTGGCAGCAGAGTTATCCGAACTCAAGCATTGCGGCGAGGTGCTTATCAGCTTATCTGAGTCAATAATGGCTCTGATTTCAGGCAAAGATACACCGCAGCCGATGGATAAGCCGTCAGCAAAAAAGAAATCCGATAGCGCTACAGTATCGGTTACTCTCGAAAACGTCAGAGCCGTCTGCGCTGAAAAATCCCGTGCCGGGTTTACAGCAGAGGTAAAGGCAATCATCACAAAGCACGGCGCGGACAAGCTTTCCGCAATCAAGCCGGAGGAATATGCAGCAGTCCTCGCAGAGGTGGAGGTGCTTGGCAATGCCGACTAACCACGCAATTCTCTCGGCGTCATCAAGCCACCGCTGGCTTGAATGCCCGCCGTCTGCTAAACTCTGCGCAGAACTACCGGATACATCAAGCGAGTATGCGCAGGAGGGCACGGACGCTCACACTCTCTGCGAACACAGGCTGAAAGCCTTGCTCGGCAGAGAAACCACCGACCCAACAGAAAACCTAAACTACTACAACGAGGAGATGGAGCGCTGCGCTGTCGAGTACGCTACATACGCTTATGAGCAGGTCGAGAAAGCAAAAGTAGCCTGCAATGACCCCATCGTCCTTATCGAACAGAAACTGGATTTCTCCTGGTGGGTTCCGGAGGGGTTCGGCACAGGTGACTGCGTTATCGTGGCTGACGGTACATTGTCAGTTATCGACTTCAAGTACGGCAAGGGTGTGGAAGTTCTCGCAGAGAACAACCCACAGATGATGTTGTACGCTCTCGGTGCTCTTGAATTATTTGACGGAATATACGACATATCCTCAGTGAGCATGACTATCTTTCAGCCAAGGCGGGATAACATCAGCGAACACACTATCTCAAAAGCAGACTTGCTCCGATGGGCGAATGAGGTTCTCGCCCCGACAGCGCAGCTTGCTATCAAGGGCGAGGGAGATTTCAAAGCGGGCGATCATTGTCGCTTTTGCAAAGTCAGGACAACCTGTCGCAAACGCGCCGAATACAATCTTGAACTCGCCCGATACGACTTTGAACCGCCCGGTACACTTGATAACATCGAAATTTCCGCTATTCTCGCAAAAGCAGACGAACTTGTTTCTTGGGTGACGGACGTCAAAGAGTACGCTTTGCGTCAGGCACTCAGCGGCGTTTCATACGATGGTTTCAAGGTAGTCGAGGGACGGTCAAACCGCAAATACACAGATGAAAATGCAGTTGTTGAAGCCGTCAAATACGCAGGATATGACCCATATGAACACAGCGTTCTCGGCATCACCGCAATGAGCGCACTTCTCGGGAAGAAGAAATTCACCGAACTGCTCGGCGGTCTTATCGAAAAGCCGCAGGGCAAGCCAACCTTAGTACCAATTTTGGACAAGCGTCCGGCAATACATACAGCAAACGAAGATTTCAAGGAGGACAATTAACATGACAAAGTTCACAAATCCCACAAAGGTAATCACAGGACCCGACACAAGATGGAGTTACGCAAACGTCTGGGAAGCAAAGTCCATCAACGGCGGCGCTCCAAAGTACAGCGTATCACTTATCATTCCGAAGTCAGATACCAAGACGGTAGAGAAGATCAAGGTGGCTATTGAAGCAGCTTACAAGGAGGGCGAGTCCAAGCTCAAGGGCAACGGTCGCTCCGTTCCTGCGCTTTCCGCAATCAAGAATCCGCTGCGTGACGGCGACATTGAGCGTCCCGATGATGAAGCCTACGCTAACAGCTACTTCATCAACGCTAATTCTGCGACCGCTCCCGGTATTGTGGACGCTAATTGCAGTCCCATTCTGGAACGCAGCGAGGTTTACAGCGGCGTGTACGGCAGAGCGTCCATCTCATTCTACGCATTCAACTCCAATGGCAACAAGGGTATTGCCTGCGGTCTGAATAATCTTCAGAAGGTACGCGATGGCGAGCCGCTTGGCGGCAGAACCCGTGCCGAGGATGATTTTGCAACCGAGGCAGAAGCTGCCCCCAGTTCCGACGATGATTTTCTGTCTTGAGGAGATACACGATGATGACAACTGAAAGCATTTTGCTTGCTATCTGCTTTGGATATGTGCTTGGAGATACACTTTCTAAGCTGGTCGTAGTTGTTTCTGATGTTGTCAGGAGCATTAAGCGCCGCAAGCAAACTAAAACTGGCAAGTAATACAAACAGGGCGGCAGGAGCTATCTTGCCGCCTATTTTGAGGTAAACTATGGAAAAAATCAAAACACTGTCAATTGACCTTGAAACATTCAGTGATGTTGACCTTTCAAAATGCGGTGTTTACAGATATGTTGAGTCACCCGCATTTGAGATACTGCTGTTCGGAGTTTCTGTAAACGGCGGCGATGTTGTGGTGTACGACCTTGTGCAGGGTGAGAAAATACCTGCAGAAATTCTCGCTGCGCTGACAGACAACAGCATTATTAAATGGGCGTTCAACGCGACCTTTGAAAGAGTGTGCCTGTCAAAATATCTCGGTTTGCGAGAGTATCTCGACCCAGCTTCGTGGAGATGTTCGATGGTGTGGGCGGCGTACATGGGACTTCCGTTGTCGCTTGCCGGCGCAGGCGCAGTTCTGGGCTTATCGGAACAGAAACTCAAAGAGGGCAAGGAACTCATCAAATATTTTTGCGTCCCCTGCGCCCCTACCAAGGCAAACGGCGGCAGAACGCGAAATCTCCCGATACACGCTCCCGAAAAATGGGCGCAGTTCAAGGCATACAACAAGCGTGATGTTGAGGTCGAAATGTCAATACAGAACAAGCTGCGGAAGTTCCCTGTGCCGGAATTTGTGTGGGAGGAATACTGCCTTGACCAGCGGATTAACGACCGTGGGATTGCTCTGGATATGGCTGTTGTTGAGAATGCAATACGGTTTGATGAACTGTCAAAAGCGCTGCTCTCGTCAAAAATGCAGGAACTTACTTTGCTCGATAATCCGAACTCGGTTCAGCAGATGAAACAGTGGCTTGCGGAGAACGGACTGGAGGTTGACAGTCTTGGAAAAAAGGAAGTCACAGCAATGCTCAAAACTGCACCGCCGCAACTTGCAGAGGTTCTGGAGCTCCGCCAGCAGCTTGCAAAATCATCAGTAAAGAAATATCAGGCTATGAAGAACGCCGTCTGCTCCGATGGACGGGCGCACGGAATGTTTCAGTTTTACGGTGCAAACCGTTCCGGCAGATGGGCGGGTCGGCTGATACAGTTACAGAACCTCCCGCAGAACCACATTCCTGACCTTGAACAGGCTCGTGAGCTTGTGAAAAGCGGCAACTATGAAGCCATGGAACTACTGTACGATGATATTCCCGATACACTGTCGCAACTTATTCGCACGGCATTTGTTCCGAAATTGGGAATGAAATTCGTGGTTTCAGATTTTTCAGCAATAGAGGCAAGAGTGCTGTCATGGTTCGCCGGAGAACAATGGCGGCTTGAAGTTTTCAAAAGTGGTGGGGATATCTACTGCGCGTCCGCAAGTCAGATGTTCCGTGTTCCCGTTGAGAAGCACGGTGTCAATGGACATCTGCGGCAAAAAGGTAAAATCGCAGAACTGGCGCTAGGGTACGGCGGTTCGGTCGGAGCTCTGAAAGCTATGGGTGCATTGGAGATGGGTTTGTCGGAAGATGAATTACAGCCGCTTGTGGATATGTGGCGCAGTTCCAACCCGAATATAGTTCGGTTCTGGTGGGAAGTCGACCGCTGCGTGAAGGATACAATACGACAAAGACTCCGCACAGACACACATGGCATTCAGTTTGAATATCAGAGCGGAATGCTGTTCATCACGCTGCCGAGCGGCAGGCGGCTGTCATACGTCAAACCTCGTATCGGTGAGAATAAGTTCGGCGGCGAATCCTTCACTTACGAGGGCGTTGGCGCAACGAAGAAATGGGAGCGCATCGAAAGCTACGGTCCTAAGTTCGTGGAGAATATCGTTCAGGCGGTCAGCCGGGATATTCTCTGCTATGCTATGCGTACGCTGCGGAATTATCGAATCTGCGGTCACGTCCACGATGAACTTATTATCGAGTGCCCGCTAGATACGAATGTATCTGAAATCTGCGATATGATGGGAAGAACTCCGTCATGGGCAGAGGGGCTTCCGCTCCGTGCCGATGGGTACGAATGCAGCTTTTACAAAAAAGATTGAGGTAATATGTCCAAGAACACCTTCTGCCAAGGCTATAAGGCAGGAGGTGTTCTTGTGTATGACAATTTTACGACCCGCATGAATGAGGTAGAGAAAAACGCTGAAAATCTGCCTGTCAGAACTGAACCCGATATACAAGCGGTTTCAAAACAAATTACTCAGGAAGAAATTCAGCGTGATTTCGATTACTATATGGCACAGCACATTGCAGAAAAGCTGAAAGCTGAGGGACTTATCACAGTTGACGAATTCAACAAACTGACCGCTCTTAACCGCAGTACTTTTTTACCTATGAATGTCGAGATATTACCGAAAATACGTTGATTATATCTCGGTTTAGAGTTAATATGTCAACACCGAAGAGAGGCGAAAAAAGTGAAAACTGTAACAAAAATTGAAGCCAACCAACGTACTACGGGTTCTGAGAAAAAGCTCCGTGTTGCGGCATACTGTCGTGTGTCGACAGATTCTGACGATCAGCTTGAAAGTCTTGCTGAACAGAAAAAGCACTATGAAACCTACATTCAGGCGCACGAAAACTGGAATTTCGCAGGCCTATACTATGATGAGGGAATAAGCGGTACTAAAAAGGAAATGCGCTCCGAACTTATGCGATTGCTTTCTGATTGTGAAGCAGGTCAAATCGACTTTATCATCACAAAGTCCATAAGCCGATTTGCGAGAAATACCACTGACTGCCTTGAAATGGTGCGAAAGCTGCTTGCAATAAATGTAGCAATATATTTTGAAAAGGAGAATATCAACACCACTTCAATGGAAAGCGAGCTGGTGCTTGCGGTTCTCAGCAGCCTTGCAGAGAACGAATCAGTGTCAATATCCGGTAACGAAAAGTGGTCTATAAGACAGCGGTTTCAGAGCGGTACATACAAAATGAATCCACCGCCGTACGGCTACCGTTGGAATGGAAAGCGGCTTGAAGTAAACAACGAACAAGCGAAAATTGTTAAGCGTATTTTTGCTGAATTTCTCACGGGAAAAGGAGTAATGAACATTGCAAGAAACCTGGACTCGGATAATATTGTCCCTGCCCGTGGAAAGCACTGGCGCCAGTCAAGTATTCTTAGGATTCTTAAAAATGAGAATTACACAGGAAACGCAGTTTTCCAAAAAACCTTTACAGATGAGTCTTTTCACCGCTGTGTGAATTACGGACAGTTGGATAAGTATCTTGTTGCTGATCATCACGAGGGGATAATCAGCAAGGCTGACTTTGAATCAGCTTCTGCTTTGATAGACAGACACTCCGTTGAAAAGAACGTTACTAAGGGTAGCCACAAGTATCAGCTGCGGTATTGCTTTTCGGGAAAGATAGTCTGCGGTGAGTGCGGCGCTACGCTAAAGCACAGGACTCACAGGCTTGGCGGTGAAACGTATGAAGCGTGGTGCTGCAGCACTCACATATATAATAAGGAAAGCTGCTCAATGAAGTTCATCAGGGACGATGACATCAAGCTCGCTTTTGTTACAATGATGAACAAACTGGTTTTCGGTCACAAACTGATTTTGAAGCCGTATTTGCTGACATTACGCAGTTCGTCAACGGACGGCAGCATTCAGCGAATACAGCAGCTTCGGCTGTTGATTGAGCAGAATACGGGTCAGCAGGAAACTCTTACACGACTTATTGCAAACGGTTTCATTGATAGGGCGCTTTTCGGTCGAGAATTGAACGCAATAATGGCTCAGACTGATGAATACCGTGCTGAAATTGATACGCTCAGCAGTTCAGTCACAGGAGATGGCGCAAAGCTGAAAGAAACCGAGCGGCTGATAAAACTGGTCGAGCGTGGGAGAATGTTCACGGAATTTGACGCAGACTTGTTTTCAAAACTGGTTGACCGCATTTGTGCATTTTCTCGCAATGAGATCGGCTTTGCGCTGAAATGCGGATTGACGCTCAGAGAAAGGATTGGTGAGTAGAATGGAGCATATTCCGTACGGCTATCGTATTGAGAACGGAAAAGCGGCGGTTGATGAAACTGCGGCAGAGCAGGTTCGGAGATTATTTGAAAACTACCTCAGCGGCGATTCGCTGAAAAAAGCGGCCGAAAACGCAGGTATCACAGGAAATCACGGCACTATCAAACTGATGTTGCGGAACCGTCGCTATCCGGGAGATGACTTTTACCCTCCGATAATCAGCGAGGAGATGTTCAATGCTGCAGCAGAGGAGCTTCAAAGTCGTGCTGAACGGCTCGGCAGAAACGGTCATGTAAGAAAAGAACGGTCGGTGAATGTCCCTGCGCGGTTCACATTTATCAGCGCAGCAGATTGTTTCGAGGATCCCGTTCGGCAGGCAGAATATATGTATGGATTGATAAAGACAGAGGTGACGAACATTGAGTAACATAACGATAATCCCGGCAAGACCCCAGCGGGCTAACTCACAGCAGAATGAAACGGAAAAACCAAAGCTGCGTGTGGCTGCGTACTGCCGCGTCAGCACGGACAGCGATGAGCAGGCGACCAGCTACGAAGCCCAGGTGTCGCATTATACAGAACAGATCACCCGAAATCCCGAGTGGGCATTTGCGGGTATCTACGCCGATGACGGTATCTCCGGCACGAATACCAAAAAGCGTGAGGAATTTAACCGTATGATAGCAGACTGTATGGACGGCAAAATCGATATGATTATCACAAAGTCCATCAGCCGATTTGCGCGAAATACGCTTGACTGCCTTAAATACATACGTCAGCTTAAGGAGCGTAACATTCCCGTATTCTTCGAGAAAGAGAACATCAACACCCTGGACGCAAAAGGCGAGGTTCTGCTTACGATAATGGCTTCGTTGGCACAGCAGGAATCACAGTCACTCAGTCAGAATGTGAAACTGGGTTTGCAGTTCCGATATCAGCGTGGGGAGGTGCAGGTCAACCACAGCCGCTTCCTTGGCTACACCAAAGACGAGAACGGCAGGCTTGTGATCGACCCGGAGCAGGCAGAGGTGGTGCAGAGAATCTACCGTGAATACCTTGACGGTTACAGCACAGACAAAATCGCCGCCGGTCTGGAGCGTGACGGAATACTCACCGGCGCAGGAAATCCACGTTGGCATACAAGCACGGTTGCAAAGATACTGCGCAACGAAAAGTATATGGGTGATGCGCTTCTGCAAAAGACCTACACGGTGGATTATCTTTCCAAAAAGCGCATAAAGAACAACGGAATAATGCCGCAGTACTATGTCGAGAACGACCACGAAGCTATTATTCCAAAAGAGATTTTTATGCGTGTGCAGGACGAACTTGTGCGTCGCAGGCTTGTAAAGGTCAGTCCGAACGGGAGAAAGCACGGTTTCAGCAGTAACCATGTTTTTTCGCAGATGATAGTCTGCGGGGAGTGCGGCGAACTGTTTCGCCGTGTTCACTGGAATAATCATGGCTGTCGTTCAATCGTTTGGCGTTGCCTTAGCCGTTTGCAGCCGACAGGCGTAATTTGTCACGCCCGGACTGTAAACGAAGAAGTGCTGAAAAATGTGGTCGTGCAGGCATTCAACGAAATGCTCGGCAGCAGAAGCACCTATCAGAAGCGGCTTCGGGATAACCTTGCAAGGGTACTTTGTGGGTATGAAGATGAGCAGGCTCTGGAGATAGACAAGCGTCTAGCTGAACTTCAGCAGGAGCTTATCAACCACGCTTCCCGCAAGGAGGACTACAACGACATCGCCGATGAGATATTCCGACTTCGTGAGATGAAACAGAAGAACTTCACCGACACCGCCGTCCGTGACGAACAGGTCAAGCGTATAAATGAGCTGAACGAGTTCATCGAGCAGCAGGATTCTGAGCTTACCAAGTTTGACGAGAGCCTTGCCCGGCGGTGGCTCAAGGAGATTGTCGTCTGGGACGATAGGTTTTCTGTGGAGCTCAAGTCGGGGGTTAGGATTGATATTGAATTATAACCTTCATAGATGTATAAAGGCTCCTCACCACTGGAATGAATCCAGTGATGGGGAGCTTATTTTATTTAGATTTATTTTGATAAAACTGAAAGATAATTAAACAAGATGCTAAGTCTCTTTATTTCTTCATTGTAAATAGCTTCTTGATCAGTAAAACTCTGAACCTTTAGGGTGTTGATAATGTGTTGCTTTGTATCTGCAATTTTGTCAGCAGAAAGCAGATGGTCAGAAAAATTTCTATAATCATGAAGAATATATAGTGGTGACATTGTTATTGTAATATCTATATTGCTAATAGAATTGCATAGTTTTCGCAAAATGGCTTCGATAAGTTTAATCGACTTCCATGTTGTATATTTTTCATCTCTTTCCGAGGAAGTATACAACAATTCATATAATTTACGCATTTGCACTATATTAAAACCTTCTACTAGAATCTTATCATATGCATTTATTACTTCAGCAACTGTAGCTTCTGTAAATACTATTGGTCTTTTTACCTTTTTTTCTTGTTCTTGACACTCATCAATCAAATGAGATAAATCAATAGAATACTTTTTATTTATGTTTGAAACAAAAACTGCTTTATTTAGCAATATTCTCTTTTCTATTATAGGTTCACTAAATATGCACTTCATCTGTGCTCTGTAGAATTCAGAATCTGTCAATAGATGGTCTGAAGCAACATTAAATGGTTTAAATATCGCCTTTGTCTTGTCGTCCATATAAGCAATATCACCAAGCCACATTACTAACTTTCCGTTGGAATTAAAGCCAAATGGAATATGCCAGTCATACTGATAAAGTCCTGTTGAATCTTTCTTTGCTATATATCCATAACTTTCTGAAAATATGTCAACTTCATATTCAGGAATAGCCAAGAAAAATACTAAGGCTTCTTTTTCAAAATATACAGGGGTTAAAAAACCTTCGATAGAATGCTCATCATCGTAGCATAAACCGGGAATGTTATAAAAATCTCTATGGTCATATTCATAGTTTTGTTCTGTGCAATAATCGAACCTTTTTTTATATCCAGTAGGATGAAATTCTCCTCGAAATTGATTCTTCTTAACAGCCGTTCTATATGCTCCATCAATCATTTGTTTTGTGTATTCGGGCAAAAACTCTTTTCCGCACTTTTTACAGCGCAATACCATAATCGGAGAAAAATGAAAATGCCTTTCTTCAATAATACATGTTATGTCTGCCTCTACAAGTTCACATATACCTCTACATTCACTACACTCATCAAATCTGTAATTCTGATATTCTTTTATAAAATCCTTGTATGAAGCAAAATAAAACATCACTTAATCCACTCCTTCTCTACAAAATCTAATTCACTGCCTGAAAATTCCATAAGTATCAATTTGCATATTTGTTATCACTTCTAAGGATATGCTCAGAACTGTGACATCTATCCCTCCCACTATCACAGCACTTCCTCTCACTCTACCCGAAACCTGTGTATCGCTGTGAAACTGCTGTCACCGCAGACATATTACCCTATACGCCAAATCACCATATTCCACCAAAACAGTACAGCCTGCCCAATACCCACAAACCGCACCGTTAAGCCACTTATCCCGATTTATTCCACTTTCCTTGACATCGAAACCACGCACTCCACATGGCGTGTATGCGGGAACATATCAAATGGCTGAATGCTCTCAACATTGTACTTTCGCGTGAGGGTTCTGAGATCCCGCGCCTGGGTTGCCGGATTGCATGAGATGTAGACTATCCGCTCCGGGGCGACCTTCACCAGCGCGTTCAGAAACCTGCGGTCAGCGCCGGCTCTCGCGGGGTCAAGTATCACGGCGTCGTAGTGAGTCCCGAGTTTCGCCTTTGCCTGAAGGAACTCCCCGGCGTCCCCCTTGTTGAAAGCTATTCCGCGGGTGAGCCCGTTCTCGCGGCAGTTGCTTACTGCGTCCCGGACGGCTGCTCCGTTGTATTCTATGCCCTGAACCTGCTTCACATGGTCGTATGCGGCAATGCCTATCGTCCCGATGCCGCTGTATGCGTCAAGCAGTATGTCGGTTTTTCTGAGTCTTGCGGCCTCTATCACATAGCGGTACAGCTTTTCGGTCTGACTGTGGTTTATCTGGTAGAACGACTGCGGAGAAATACGGAACTTCTTTCCGCAGAGGGTGTCTGTTATGTAGCCCTCGCCGAAAAGCACCTCATTCCTGCTGCCGAGCGTCATCATTTCCGGTTCGCTGTTCACGGAGAACGTCACGGAAGTGATATCCGTGAATTTCGCAGTCAGCGCCTTTATGAAATCGTGTTTCTTCGGGAATACCGGGGTTCCGCCGACAAGCGTTACAAGTATCTCGCCGGAGTTTTTCCCGACCCTGACCAGAACGTGCCGCAGGAATCCTCTTCCGGTGCCCTCGTCGTAGGGCTTCAGCCTGAACGACTGTATGAGCTCCCGTATGCCGACGATTATCTCGTCAGCGCGGCGGTCGTCCAGCAGGCAGGAGTTTATGCCGACAATGCCGTTTCGCGAGGACTGATACACCCCGGAAATAATCCTGCCGCTCCTGTCGCTGCGGAATACCGCCTGAACCTTGTTTCGGTAGTGATACGGCTCGTCCGCGCCGATTATCCGGGAGACCTCGCCGAAGCTCCCGAGCAGCTTGGTTACGTCCTTCTGTTTCCAGTCGAGCTGCTGCTCGTAAGTCATGTTGGAAAGCTGACAGCCGCTGCATTTTTTCGCCACGGGGCAGGTTAGTTCTTTCATTCGGATATCCTCCTTTGTTCTTCTGTGGTAAGCTCCGCTGTTTCGGGAACTCCCAGCGCGCCTATCCGGAAATCTATTCCGGCTTTCTGCGCCTGGGATATCTGATGGTCGCGGGGGATGTTGTACATTCTTCCGTCCTTGACGAAGTGCGCTCCGGTCTGGTGGAAGGTGAACGGAATCCCGCGGTCAATGCACTGTCCGCGTATTTTAAGTATCCATTCATAGCGGCATGGTCTTGCATGATAACCGGATTCTCCGCCGGCGGAGACCTCCTCGATACCGCCGCCGAGATAGGCTGAGAGGTCAAGCTCCTCCAGCAGGGGAGCGCAGATTATCGCCCGGTGCTTTATCGGCAGGGAAAGGAAAATCGGCAGACGGAATTCCGCACGGTCCTGATTTTCCACGGTGCAGCCAATGATCACGTTGTCCCAGCCATCGCCCCAGTCAGGAGGCAGGCACTGCTCCAGCCGGTCTATCCTCTTCGTGAAGAAATAGAACCTGCAGTCGCTGCGGGCGCGTATCATGTCCCAGCACTCCTGCCGCCATTCGTCCGCGTCGCCGAGCAGGAAATCCGAGGTGAAGCAGGTCATGAACACTTTTCCGGACGGTACCTTGTATTCACCCGAGCGCGTACGTTTTACCGGCAGGGAAAAGTTCGCGGTCTTTCTGCAAAGACTGCTTGCCTGAGCCGCGCCGTACATTTCGTCCTGCCGGTAGACGTAGCAGTATTTGCAGCCGGGGCTGATTTTCGTGCAGCCGTGCCATGGATTCCAGCCGGCATAAAGAGAGTCTTGTTCGTACATATGATCACCTCTAAAAACCTTGTTTGAGTGAAAATGTGTATAGCACACCGACTGCTTCAGAAAACCTTCTCGTAAGGCGTACAGCCTTACTTCGTCGGCTTTCATCACATTCGGCGCACTCTACCCATTTTCCCTTTTCAAACCGGTTTTTAGAGGTGACCATATTATTTCTCGCTGATAAAATACAGCCGCGTGCCCTTATAGACCGGTTTTAATCTTCCGTTGTCGAGAAGCCATGAAACATAGCTGCGCACAGTCTGACCGACAAGCAGGTACTGCATGAGATAAAGCCGTATATGGTATTTTTCAAGCGCCTGAGCTATCAGGTCGTCAATCGTCTGCGGAGTTCCGCACATTTTCAGGATATCTCCCGCAACTTCAAGCAGGGAAGAGCGGTTGACGCCGACAAGCGGCCGGATATCCGCGCATGGCTCGTCGTGCGCGGGAATGAACAGCCTGCCGGGTATCTTTTCGAGTGCGTCCAGCGATTCAAGGTGCCGGGCGATGTTGTAGATAAACGATATCCTGTGTTTTTCGAGGGCTCCGGCGCTTATCACAGCGTCTGCCGTGAACCACACTCCGTCAGCGGTGCCGAAAACCGCCTGAGCCATGTCATGACCGTCCAGCCGGACGGCTTTCAGCCCGGGGACGGGCTCGTCATCTGTAAGTTCGGCGCATTCACATGGAGGCGGCATCAGCAGTTTTCCGTGCATATCTGCGGAGGCACTTCCACCGTAAAGGGTGGTTGGTACAAGGAAATTGTGCTTCACAGCGGCGGCGCTCACTCCGGGAGCGAATACCTCGCAGCCGGTCTCCGCCCGGAGAAATGCGGCTCCCGCCACATGGTCGGCGTGTGAGTGCGTGAGATACAGGCGCGTGAGTTTCCAGCCGTTTTCGCGTATGCGGGCGATGACGTTTTCAGCCGACGTGCGGTCGCCTATGTCAATAATGCAGACTTCCGGCGGGGCATAGAGGTAGAATCCCACATTTGTGGGGGCGCTCATATACCATGTCTTTTCTCCGACATTTATAAATTCATACAATGCGTACCTCCGTTACTTCACAAGGAGCTTTTCAAGCGGCTTCCTCACCAGGCGGCCGAAGAATTTCACAACGAATCCGGTAAATACTGCGGCGATGATCGTGCCTTCGCGTATTCCCTCTATATTGAAGGTCGCCTCTAAAAACCTCATGTGAGCGAAAATGCGCGCCGTCTTCGTCTGCCAACAAGCGAAATTCCTGATGTGACGGCGTCCTTGCCTGTTTTGTTTTTTCGCACCGGTTTTTAGAGGTTACCAATACATATACATTATACCACTCCCGACGAAAAATATCAAGTAAAATCAAATTTGCCCGAGAATGCCGGTGATCCAGCAGGGATTTTTGGTTGACTTTTTCGGGGTTGTATGCTATGATAGAGAAAAACAGGAGGAAATCAATGAAAAAAGCAGTAATATTCGACCTGGACGGAACCCTCTGGGACAGCTCCGAGAGCGTTGTCGCCGCATGGAACACGATTTTTTCCCGCTGTCCGGATATTTCCCGCCGGATAACGGTAGCCGATATGCATACCTACATGGGAAAGACGATAGACAAGATAGCTCCGCTGGCTCTTCCGGACGTTCCGGAGCCGCGCCGCAGCGAGGTGCTGTGGCAGGGAGTGCGGTACGAGCAGGAATACATCGCGCAGCACGGCGCGAAGCTCTATCCGCGTCTGCGGGAAACACTGGAGCAGCTCCGGCGGGATTACACGCTGATTATAGTCAGCAACTGTCAGGACGGCTACATACAGTGCTTCTTTGAGTTTTCCGGAATGCAGGGGCTCTTCGCGGACTTTGAGAGCGCCGGTGCCACCGGGCTTTCCAAAGGTGAAAATATCCGGCTGGTAATACAGCGCAACGATATCGCCAGTGCCGTATATGTCGGCGACACACAAGGAGATCTGGACGCCGCCGACCTTGCCGGAGTTCCGTTCATCAGGGCCGCATATGGATTCGGGCAGATGAACAGGGCAGTTCCGGAGATCGCGGAATTTTCAGAGCTTCCGCAGGCCGTGAAAAAGATAATAGGCTGATTTGCGGTTCCCTTTTCAAACTTGTTTTTAGAGGTGACCTTTTGACAATTTTTGTTGGCGTGTGGAGAAATAGCGGTTGACAGTACGCAGGAAAAGTGATACAATTATAATATGTACATACATTGCACAGTGCAATACAAAAGTGAGGTTTTATCTATGAAAAAGAAGAGATCCATGGGCAGCCGGATCACTCTGGCTGTAATGCTTGTAATGGCTTACGGTATCCTGTCTGCGGGACTGACCGGAATCCTCTGCCTTGTGACGCAGAGCACAAATGATATGCAGAGCTCCGTTTCGCAGAGGGCCGCTGCCGCTGAAAACCTTGTAAGCTCAACGCTTTACCACTATCAGAGCATCATCGGGTCGCTTGACGGAACTCAGGCTCAGGTCGACAGGATAATGGCGAATGATTCTAACATTGTTTCAGTAAATATGCACGCTGACGGTATGTCGGGCACATTCCTCAGCTCCGATGGGTACATAATGATATGCGGCGAGTACCCCAAGGGTACTGCTGCGATCGCGACCAGCACTGACTGGCTCCAGAACATCTCCGCAACGATCCATACCGAGGACACGGAGTTCTACCTCCTGACCGGAGACGGACATCTCATTGCCGCAATAAACGGCAGCATGACTCAGGAGGAGGCTGCGAAGTACCTCGGCTCCACAAAGGCAAAAACGGTGAATATCGGCGGCAAGGGCCGCATTGTCTATAACGCCAGCCTTGCAGGAACCGACTGGCAGACGCTTGTTGTCTGTGATTCCGCTGAATTCTTCCAGAACACGAACATTGCAGTCGCAAGCATTGTCGGAAGTGCGATAATCGCGTTTACGCTCGGCGCTATCGTTATCCGCAAGTTTGTAAGAAGGATAATCGTTCCGCTGAACGCCATCAACACCAAGATACTTGATATGTCCGAAGGCAAGCTCAACACCGACGACATTGAGGTGAATACCGGCGACGAGCTCCAGACGCTCGCCGAAGCGGTCAATGAAATGTCCGGCTACACCCGCGTTATAATCAAGGATATCGAAGCTGTGTCCGAAAAGCTGGCAGCGGAGGATCTGACCGTTCAGCCGTCCGCAGACTACATAGGCGATTACGAACCCATCAAACAGGCTCTCCTTGGCATTATCACAAGCACCAGCGGAGTTATCAGACAGATCGAGATGTCAAGCCGACAGGTCGCCGACGGCTCCGAAAAGATGAGCGGCAATTCAATGACGCTTTCTCAGGCGGCTACCGAGCAGGCGGCTACTGTTGAGGAACTGAACGCTTCCATCGTTGAGATCTCCGGAAACATCACTGCAAACGCCGAGAGCGCGGGCAAGGCTAAGGAACTTGCGGACGACTGCCGCAAGATGGTGGACGAGGGCAACGTGAAGATGTCCGATATGCTCCACGCTATGGAGGAGATCAACGAAACCTCTTCACAGATCGCAAATATAATAAAGACTATCGAGGATATCTCTTTCCAGACGAATATACTGTCGCTTAATGCCAGCATAGAGGCGGCAAGGGCAGGCGAGGCAGGCAAGGGCTTTGCCGTTGTTGCCGGAGAGGTAGGACAGCTTGCAGGCAAGACCGCCGAGGCTGCCAAGAACACCACTGCGCTTATCAAGACCTCTCTGCGCGCTGTTGAAAACGGCACAGTCATGGCGAACGAGACTGCTTCCATGCTGTCAAAGATAGTCCGCGAGACTGACGACACCGCAAAGGTCATAGATCACATCGCGGCCGCTTCGCAGGAACAGGCGGACAGCGTAAAGCAGATACTCACGGGTATGGATCAGATCTCCACATCTGTACAGATGACGAGCGGTTCTTCCGCAGAATGCGCCGCTTCCGCAGAGGAGCTTTCCGCACAGGCAGCGGTTCTGCTCCAGCTTGTTGAGCGCTTTAAGGTAGCCGACGAAAAGGAACTTAAGAAAATTGCTGCCAAATCCAAGACGGTCAAGCCTTCAGCGCCTGAAAAGCCCAGGGAGGCACCAAAGGCGGAAACAAAGTCCGCGGATAACGCTCCCGAGGCAAAGCCTGCCGTGCAGAAGCCCGAGGTGAAGCCGGCTCCCAAGGCCGAGCCAAAACCCGTTCAGAAGACGGAGCCCAAGGCTGAGCCAAAACCCGTTCAGAAGCCGGAGCCCAAGGCTCCCAGGGCAGAGGTCAGCGCCGCTCCCAAGGCGACAGCGGTAAAGCCCGCTGCACCCGTCAAGACAGAACCCAGGCCGGTGACTAAGCCTGTATCAAAGGCTCCGGAGCCCGCAAGACCCCATTCAAAGACCATCGTTCTTGACGACGACAAATACTGATGTCCTATCCGTCGCGGCTGACGACTATAATATAATGGAGGATATGCAAAAATGAGCATTTCTAAGAAAGAATTCGGCTTTTTCAGAGGCTACAAGTGCTGGTTGTTCACCCTCACCAATGCCAATGGAATGACAGCAAGGCTGACAAATTTCGGCGGTGCAGTCGTAGGTCTTGACGTCCCCGCAAAGGACGGCACATTCGACGATGTGGTGCTGGGGTACGATACTCTTCAGGAGTATGTGGACGGAAATTCCTCGCATGGCGCTCTTGTAGGCAGATATGCGAACCGAATCGGCGGTGCGAAATTCACGGTTTCCGGCAAGGAGTATAAGCTGGCTGCCAACGACAACAAGGTAAATCACCTGCACGGCGGTAACTTCAGCTTCAATAAGCGCGTGTGGACGGTAGAGGCAATGGACTGCGGCGATGAGCCTTCGGTCACATTCGGTTATCTGAGCCCCGATGGCGAGGAGAATTATCCGGGCAACCTTAAAGTCACCGTGAAATACACGCTGACTTCGTGCAACGGCCTTAAGCTGGATTACAGGGCAGTTTCCGACAAGGATACAGTCATTAACCTCACGAATCATTCATATTTCAATCTTAAGGGCGCCGGGAACGGCGATATCAAGGATCATACAGTTCAGATAAACGCTGAGAGCTATACGCCGGTAGACGCTCTGCTTATCCCCACAGGCGAGATAAGGTCTGTTGCTGATACCGCGTTTGATTTCAGGAGCGCAAAGCCTGTACGTCAGGATATGGACAACGGAAAGCTTCCCAATGGCTACGACCATAATTTCGTCCTTGGCGAGCCGGGAGTTATGCGCACGGCGGCGGAGGTGTATGAGCCGCAGACCGGAAGAGTTATGACTGTTCTCACGGATAAGCCGGCTGTTCAGTTCTATATTGGTATCGGTCTTAACGGCGAGAACGGAAAGAACGGCAAAAAGTATCAGAAGTACGCAGGTCTGTGCCTCGAGAGCCAGTACTGCCCGGATTCTCCAAACAAGCCTCAGTTTGCGAGCAGCGTGTACAAGGCAGGTCAGGAGTACAGATTTACGACCATGTACAGGTTCTCGGTAAGATAACTGATGAATTATTCTCCCGCTGTCGTTACGTCAGCGGGATTTTCTTTGTATGCCGCTTTGCAGAGCCGTTTACAGGCATCAGAAAAAAATATTTTAATTTTTTTTAATTTTTTTTGAAAAAACTATTGACAAAAAGAGAAATATGGTGTATAATACAATAGTCGTCAGGGAGATGGACAAAAACAAAAAGCTCCAGGGCGAATAAAGATGGAAGTTTAGCTCAGCTGGGAGAGCATCTGCCTTACAAGCAGAGGGTCATAGGTTCGAGCCCTATAACTTCCACCATATGGCCTGGTAGTTCAGTTGGTTAGAACGCCGCCCTGTCACGGCGGAGGTCGTGGGTTCGAGTCCCATCCAGGTCGCCATTATGCGGATTTAGCTCATCTGGTAGAGCGCCACCTTGCCAAGGTGGAGGTAGCGAGTTCGAGCCTCGTAATCCGCTCCAATTATTTTCTGCCGTTTTTATTCACGGCAAGTCGTTTCAGCAAAATCACTTATAAAAAAATTCGTCGTGGAAATATTCACGGCGTTTTTTATTTTTCAGTTTTTTTCAGAATATGCTTATAAAGAAAAAATCCGCCCTGTGCTATCATAGGGCGGTTATTTATATTTGTTAATCTTCTGATTACAGTTCGGACTCATCAACCTTGAGAAGATCTTCAACTGTGACGTTAAAAACCTTTGCCAGAGATATCATTTCAATATCAGTTACAAATCTCTGTCCGGATTCTATGCGCTGAACTGCGTTTTTGTCTATGTCGAGGTCAATAACTTGAAGCCTGTCCGCGAGTTCTCTCTGTGAGATCCTTAGGGTCTTGCGGAGCTTCGCGATGTTTATGCCGCATATGTTATTTCTTCCGCTTTTTGTTCGGTTATTAAACATGAGGACACTCCTTTTCCTTGAATTTTACGCTATGTAACGAGTATATTTCATTAGGTTGAAATCACTATTTATATTCTACTATATTTCATTGGAAATAGTGACATGAAAAGAGGTTTAAAAGATAACTTTTTACTAGCGACTTACATAAAATTACAATCGACATATTTTTCGTCATCTAATTAACATATTCTAAGCTTAAAAAATGGGCATAAAATGATACAATTGTGCAGAATGCATAATAATTGTGCAACATAGGTGCTAAAATTATACATAGTGCTCAATTTGAATATTAATATGATTTGTGTATATTCACAAATTATTCGCAAGTTTATGTTAGGTATTTGTTAAAGTTCTTTTTGACGATTTGATGCGTGAATTTTATATTGACAGACTGCCTATATTATGGTAAAATAAATTTTAGTAATTCATTAGGCAAATGGAGGTAAACATTGAAAGTCAGATGGAATAAAAAGTACACCACTATTGCGGTTTATTCGCTGATAGTTATAGCGCTTACCGTGCTTTTTGTGGTGTTTGTGTTTAAATTTGATTCCTTTAAGCAGGGGTTCTCGTGGATAGGAGAGGTCGCGGCTCCGATAATATGCGGCGTTGTGATAGCGTTCATCGTGAATCCGCTGATGGTGTGGATCGAGCGGACATTCTTCAAGAAGCTCACAAACGATCCGCCGTCAGGGCAGAATGCGGTCATCAGGAAGCTGGCAGACTCCCGCGTGGGTTCGACTGTTGTGGTAAAGCAGTTGGAAAAGCATTCTCCCTCGCTTGAAAAGAAACGCCGCCGCCGGAAGATTGCGGCAAGGGCTTTTTCTGTGACGATATCCTACGTCGTGGTGCTTGCCACTGTCGTTGGAATATGCGTTGCAGTGGTGCCGAGCGTTGCAAAGAGTATCGTTGACCTTGCCGACCAGATGCCTGACTATATAAAGAAACTGGATGCGTTTCTGAGTGATTTCTTCGCAAACGATCCCGAAATGGCGGGGATCATCTCTGACAGCTTTTCCAGTATAGGCTCAGCTATCCAGAAGATTTCTTCCATGATAGAGCCTGTCGCGGGGGATATAATGTCCAGTGTTTCCAATGGAGTGATCAAGGTAGCGGCAGGGCTTCTTACGGGACTTAAGAATGTCGTTATCGGCCTTATAGTTGGAATATACCTTCTTTTCAGCAAGGAACGCCTGCTTGCGCAGACCAAGAAGATACTTTTTGCATTCCTGAAGAATAACGCCTGTCAGCGTTTATTTTACGTTGGTTCAAGGGCTAATGCTATATTCAAGAGCTACATCGTGACTAATCTCCTTGACGCGCTTATAATATTCGCGGCGATGGCGATAGGCTGCCTGCTGATGGGTATGCCATATCCCATGCTTCTTGCGGTGGTATGCGGCGTTACGAACCTTATTCCGTTCTTCGGGCCGTTCATCGGGGCTATCCCGTGCGGCCTGCTGATACTCCTCGTGGATCCGGTAAAGGTTATATGGTTTGAGCTGTTTGTGCTTATTCTTCAGCAGATCGACGGCAACGTTATCAAGCCGCATCTTTTCGGCGGTTCCATGGGACTTCCGGCAGTCTGGGTGCTTGTATCCATAACCATAGGCGGCGGCCTTTTCGGTATCCCGGGAATGCTCCTTGGTGTTCCGGTGTTCGCTGTGATTTATCTGCTGTTCGCGGAGTTTGTTTCTTCCAAGCTTAAAAGAAAGAATATGCCGGAGAAAACGGAGGTCTATGCCGGCGATACGTCGGAGTTCATTGATGATTACGGCATTACGGAGGCTTGCTCGATTCCGTCGGTGGAACAGGGCGCAGAACCTTCAACAACTGTAAAAGCGGAGCTTTCCAGGCAGCAGCCTAAAAAGCAGGACAGGAAAAATCACAAATAAAATAGAGGATTCCTTTAGTAATCAAAAAAGATATCGGGCGGTCATGATTGACCGCCCGAACCAGGCTGTCGATAAACCCTCATCTTCGTCGTCACTCCGCACTGCGACAGGCACAAAGCCTAGTCGCAGTGTGGGTTCCTAGAATCTGAGGGCTTCTCGACAGCCTGATATTTTGACTTTTTCGACAAACTATATCGGGCGGTCATGATTGACCGCCCGATCGTTTATTTTTTGTTTTTCTTTTCCGTGGTCTGTTTTTTCTCGTTCTTATGGTTGGGGAGCTTCTTCCTGCAGTCCTCTACGCGCGCCCTGATGACGTCCGTGAAGCCGTGCTTCTTTTCTTCAGCCAGCGGCTTGACTGGTGATTCCGGCTCATCGCAGACATAATCCGGCGTGATGTAGCTTACATCGCGGGCGTATTCGGATGTTTTCTGCGGTAGCTTGCGCTTGCGCAGCCTGCCTTCGATGAAGTCCTTTATCAGCATATAGAGCACCGCAAAAACGGGAACTCCAAGCAGCATTCCGAGCATTCCGAAAAGGCCGCCGCCGATGAGAATGGCAATCAGTATCCAGACCGCCGGGAGTCCGGTTGAGTCGCCGAGTATCCACGGCGCTATGATGTTGCCGTCTATCGTCTGGAGAACTACCACGAAAATGATGAACCAGAGCGCCTGTATCGGCCGCTCAGAAAGCAGGAGCAGCAGCGTACAGGGAATTGCTCCTATGAACGGACCGACATACGGGATAAGGTTGAACACGAACATTATAGCCGCTATGAGCAGCGAATAAGGGAGCCTCAGCACTGTGCAGCCGATGAAGCAGAGGATGGACACGATAAATGCTTCGATTATCTTTCCGATGATGGATCCAAGAAACTTCTTGCTAGCTTCGCGGCAGACACCAAGGAATCTCTGCGCGCGCTCCACTTTCAGGAAGGCGAAAATCAGCTTCTTGGTCTGTCCGATGAACATTTCCTTGCGTGCAAGGAGGTATATTGAGATGATTAGTCCCAGCAGGACGTTCTTCATTGTATCAATTATCGCCCAGACCGTGGCGGCGACGTTGCCTACCATACCCATCAGCTCATTGGAATACTGCTTCCATATCCCGGCGATGAACTTGTTGAAGTCGTCCAGCGGATTTCCGAGGAACTCAATAAGCGTGGGATTGTCCTCAAATATCTTGTTGAGCCAGTCCTTTATTGTGCTGATGTAGCTGTCCATGTTGCCGATTATGACAACAATGTTTTCAACCAGCTGAGGTATCACCATAATTATAATGAGCGCCAGTATCAGCAGCACCGCCAGCATTGTAAGCGTGACGGATATCGCCCGCGCCTGTCCGCGCTTTTTCTTTTCGGCAGAGCCGGAGAGTTTTTTCAGAGGCCCCGTTTCGATCCTTGTCATCAGCGGATTCAGCAGGTATGCGCAGAATATGCCGACGATTATAGGAGTTGAGACCGCTCCCAGCACCGACAGTTTGCTCATCACGGTGTCAAAGTTGAAGATTATCATTATTGCGATGGCGCTGACGATGACCGCGCAGACGGAGTATACCGCAATTGTCAGGTATTTCCGGTTCCAGTTTATGTTCATAAGACCTTCCTCCATGAGGGTTATTGAGATGTATTTATTATACACCACGCTGGTAAAAAAATCAATAGACTGTGTTAATTATTGTCGTTCCCGGCAGGAATAATTTCAGATTTCCGGCAAAGAATATCACTGCGGCTGAAATGCCGGAATATACGGAGCGTGAGCTCCACAGGAGGAAATTAAAATGTCCAGTCAGAATAATCAGAACAGACAAAATCAGCAGGATCAGCAGAACCGACAGAACCAGAACGGTCAGAACAGACAGAACCAGCAGGGTCAGAACAGACAGAATCAGCAGGGTCAGAACAACAGATAAGCCCCAGCGGGATCCGGAAAATGGGAAGACTGAGTCTTCCCATTTTCTGTTTTCAGAAACATATCACCATGACTTGAGGAAAAATGCTCTGTGCGGTCTTGAAATTTCTCCGAAAAAGTTGTATAATGTTCACAGAACGGTTTTTCCGTTGAAATCATTTATCGGAGGAAATAAAAATGGCAGACAACGAAGTACTTATTGAAACCTCAGCAAGACACGTTCATGTTACACAGGAGACCCTTGAGGCTCTCTTCGGCAAGGGCGCTCAGCTCACCAAGAAGAAGGATCTTTCGCAGCCCGGTCAGTTCGCGAGCGAGCAGCGCGTTACAGTAGTAGGCCCCAAGAAGGAGCTTGCAAACGTAAGCATTCTCGGCCCGGTTCGTCCCGCTGATCAGGTAGAGCTTTCTGCTACTGACGCACGTTCCATCGGCCTCGGAATCGATATCCGTGAGAGCGGCGATATCGCAGGCACCCCGGGATGTACACTGAGAGGCCCCGCAGGAGAGGTCACCATCAAGGAGGGCGTTATCGTTGCTAAGCGTCATATCCACCTTACACCCGAGACCGCTGAAAAGCTCGGCGTTAAGAACAAGGATATCGTTTGGGTCAGGACCAATACCAACGGCAGAAATGCTATCCTCGGCGACGTTGTTATCCGTGTTAGCGAGAAGTTCGCAGACGCTATGCACATAGACACTGACGAGTCCAATGCGATCAGCGCAGTTCCCGGACTGATGGGTACCATCATCAAGGAGCTCTGATTTTTCTGTATCCCCCGCTCCGTGTATCGGGGCAGGGGATATTTTTATACTGAGACAGTATCTGACAATTATCGATATTTTATCTGTTGACAGTTGATTATTGATGCATTATAATGGAAAAAACCGGAAAAATAATATACAGTGGATACGGAAAAACGACCGTTTGATCACACTGTAACAAGGAAAGGAGGTTTCATGTCGGCGCCAACAAAAGAAATGGAAAACGAAAAAGAGGAAGAACTTGAAGCATCTTTGCAGTTCTCCGCGCAGTACATAGCCGGACAGGCTGAAATAACCTGCGGAGAGCCGGAGACCGCTTACGCTGAGCCGGAAAGCGCAGGCTCCGAGCCTTTTGCAGAGACGGAAGAAATGACCCGGCGCGACCGTGAGATACTCGCGGCGCTTGACGAGGTGCTCCGCAAGAACTCGTCAGAGCCGGAGAGAAAGCCCCGCAGGAAAAAGCCGCGTCCGGATATCGGGCGTTTCATAATCGGCACGACTGAAAAGGGCGCCGGACTGATGACTCTCGCGCTTACCCTGATATTCCTCGGGATAGTCACGCTGTGCGTGCTGGTTTCCGGGAGCGGGGACTATATGCTTATCGCAAAGCTTTCTCCGGCGGCGGCAGTGTTCATGGGACTGGAGCTTATACTCGGGGGGTTCCTTCCGAAGAAGAAACTCCGCGTGAATATTCCGTGCGTTGCAGCTACGGCTGTTATCGTGACGGGATGCTGCATACTTGCGGCTTCGCTCAACCGCTCCTACACCGAGATACGCGAGGAGCGCAGCGGACGGCTGGCTGCTGACGATATTTACGAGAGGAGCTACACGGCGCTTCATCATGTGGCGGACATTTCCACCCTTTCAGTGGAGGTGGACGCTTCTCCGGAAAATGACGGCTCCGGGGAGCTTGCTCAGGGCGACCGTGTGAATATCACGATAGTGTTTGACGGCTCCTACAAAACGCCGCAGGAATTCGCGCAGGAGTGCCGCAGCGTCATTGACGCTTACGATTCTCTGGGGATCCCGGTCATGGATTATCATTTCAGCGCGGAAACCCGCCAGACCACGTTCCGTCTGGACGTTGAGGGATTGTTCCGGCAGGACAAGAACGCTTCCGAACTTGCGGAGCTTGTAAATTACTATTACATTGAGGATTTTGATTACATTCCGGATATTGAGGACATTACCGAGGAGATTTCCGCGGAAGTCACGTCTGAATAGGACATACGTTTGAGAAAGGTAAAATTGTGTTTGACAAGAATAAGATAGAGGAACTGGGAAACTGCATTGCAAAGCAGTTCCCTGACGAGGGAGTATACCGTATTTCAAGAATCGAGGAGTGGCTCGCCACAAACGGCTGGACCATGGAAAAGCTCGGCGTGAGCGACTTCCATGAGCTGATAAGGCAGGCGCCCGAGCTGTTCGGGACTCCGTATTACAATGCTGAAAACTACGTTATAGTGCGGCGCTGGCATCTGAAGGACGGCGACAGCGCCCACCCTGCAGACAGCTTTTTCGGCAACAAGAACATAATCCTGAACGACGACATAATCGAAATGTCCCAGCAGTCGCTCTATGCGCTGACAAAGGTCATGGGCTGGGGAATGACCGTCCAGGAGATGAAGCAGGAAATTTACGACAGCTTTGCAAGGGAGCGCGACGCAGGAAAGCTGGTGATACGCGAGGACAGGTACATATTCAGGATAGGCTGCTGCGCTGATGGATTCCAGGTCAACGGGATCATCACCAAGAACATCAGCCCGAGGGGAAAGAGCCTGTATTTCTCGTTTGAAAAGACCGAAATACGCGACGGCGATTTCGTTCCCAGGCACAGGACGCAGTATGTTCCCGCCGAGGTCAGCAGCAGCGACAAAGCGGAGATATACCGCCTGCTGAGCGGAGCGTTTCCGTTTGAGGTGCCCCAGCATATGGCTGCGGTAAGCAAGCTGCTTACGGATAACCACATCGACCGCGCAAAATACGGCTTTATGAAGATGAAGGATCTGCTTTCACAGATGGATTATCTTGAAATGACCGATATCGTTCTCGGGGGAGTGCCCCAGATAATGGTAACGCTGCACCGCGCGCCGGAGTATGAAATAAGCGCTGTACGTCAGCCGGCTTCTTTCGCGGCTGAGGCAAGACCGCAGGCTGCCGCCGGAAATGTCCCGGACGGCGCGCTTGAGGATTTCTGCTACCTTCCGCCGAAACCGCTCGGGATACTTATGCAGTATCTTGAAAAAACAGGCGTCCGCCGTGAGATGAACGAGCTCCGCGCAGACCTTTCCGCTGATTTTGAGAAGGCGAAGGCGGAAAATTCGGTCAGATTCTACGACGGAAAGATGATTTTCCCCTGCCGCTGGAACCGTTCCGACGGGACCCCGGTGGAGCTCACGCTGAAGCCCTCCACCTATGAGGGAAAACAGCCGTGGTTCCTTAATTTCGTAGATACGCAGCTCCGGACAAGGGAGCAGCGCATGGTCCAGCCGGGCAGGCGTCTGGAGAATTTCGCGTTCCTTGGAAGCTGGAGCGCGTTTCTGACAGAGCTTGCAGAGAAAGCCGTCCCTGAGAACTGGGACTTCGCAGGCTCGCAGCACAGGGATTACCACATACTGATCCAGTATATAAAGTATACGTTCTATCGCCTTACACGCGAGGACAAGGTGCGTATATCGGGCGACAGGCAGTTTGCCTGCTTCAATACCGGCCTTGTTGATAAGCACTATGACGACATTTACGCCTGCTTCACACCCAACGACCCCGGCTGTGAAACTGAATGGAAATTCGCAGGATTCTGCACGGCGGCTAACCGCACGCTTGGAAAGCAGATAGTGAATTATTTCAGCCCGCTTCCGGAGCCTTCGAGCTATTTTGAACGCGGGGAACAGCTCTTCTTTGACGTGAAGCGCCAGCTCCTGACGGATTTCGACCACATAATAATCGACAATGCAGACCGGCTGCCGCTGCAGTTCCTTGCGGAGCAGTTCACGGACAGCCACGAGGCTGCCGACATCGTTTCGGAGATCCGTACGGCGACCGATAATTTCCACAAGCGCGAGCTCTACGATCAGCTTCGCCAGATACTCACAGATAACAACAGGCTGTTTGTCAGAATCCAGAACCGCATAAAGGATTCCATCGAGCTTGCAAAGAAGCGCGTGAGCCGCAATTATAAGACCGCGATACCCTCCTATTACCCGAAGCGCAATTCCATGTCGCTCATGCTTCCGCTCTGCCTTATCGATGAGGAGAATCCGGATATCGCCCTGGTCGTTGAGCAGATGCCGTCCGGAAATTATCAGGGGCAGACCATACTTACCCTTGGTCAGGCGTATATCGACGCCCGCCTGCTGTGCCAGCTCAACAGCGAATGGCTCACCACCGGTATCCGCGATGGTCAGTCCGAGGAGGAATCCGAGGAATGAATGCCGACGGCTGCAGGATAAATTTCAGCGCGCTTGCGGCGGCCGGCATGAATGAGGAAGCCGCAGACGAACGTTTCGCGGGAATGGGGAGCCTATATGAGAAGTGCCTGCTTCTGTATTTCCGTTCCGATAACATTACCAGGCTTGAACAGATGGCGGCAGAGTGCGACTGGGACGGCGTGCAGAAATGCGCGCACACTCTGAAGGGCTCCGCCGGGAGTCTGGCGCTTGAACCGCTGTATGACCTCTACACCAGGATATGCTCCTGCGCCGGAAGCGGGCAGACCGCCGGGATACCGGCAATGCTAAAGCGCGCAAGGGAGCTGGAGGACGCTTTCCGGAAAGCGTCGGGCGCCGATGATATTTCCGCCGACTGAGCCGAAAGGCTGGTCATGCGTAAAAATATCAGAAAATATGTAAAAAAGGACTTGCAAATTTTACTGAAATATAGTAAAATAGAATCCAAGGGGTACTATGTGCCTTTAGTATGTTCAATATTTTCATTATGAAAGGAAATAATAGCAATGAGCAAACTGAACAAGAAGAATGTTGAAGACCTGAATGTAAAGGGCAAGAAGGTGCTCGTCCGCGTTGACTTCAACGTACCTATGAAGGACGGCAAGATCACCAACGACAACAGAATCACCGCAGCTCTTCCCACCATCAACAAGCTGGTTGAGAACGGCGCAAAGGTAATCCTCTGCTCTCACCTCGGCAAGCCGAAGAACGGCCCGGAGGAGAAGTTCTCCCTCAAGGCTGCCGCTGACAGACTGGCTGAGCTCGTAAATACAAAGGTAGTTTTCGCTAAGGATGACAAGGTAACAGGCGACATCGCAAAGAAGGCTGTTGCTGAGATGAAGGACGGCGAGATCGTTGTTCTCGAGAATACACGTTTCCGCGGCGCAGAAGAGACCAAGAACGGCGAGGAGTTCAGCAAGGAGCTGGCAGACCTCACTGACGGTATCTTCGTAATGGACGCTTTCGGTTCCTCCCACAGAGCTCACGCTTCCACAGTAGGCGTTACAAAGTTCATGAAGGAGACCGCTGTCGGCTACCTGATGAACAAGGAGATCGAGTTCCTCGGCAACGCTGTTGAGAACCCTGTTCGCCCGTTCGTTGCTATTCTCGGCGGCGCTAAGGTCGCTGACAAGCTGAACGTTATCTCCAACCTGCTTGAGAAGTGCGACACACTTATCATCGGCGGTGGTATGGCTTACACATTCCTCAAGGCTAAGGGCTATGAGGTTGGTACCTCCCTCGTTGACGATGAGAAGATCGACTACTGCAAGCAGATGATCGAGAAGGCTGAGAAGCTCGGCAAGAATCTGCTTCTCCCTGTTGATACAACTATCGCTAAGGCATTCCCTGATCCTATCGACGCTCCGATCGAGGTTTCCGTTGTTGATTCCGACAAGATCCCGGCTGACATGATGGGTCTTGATATCGGTCCCAAGACAATGGAGCTCTTCGCAGAGGCTGCCAAGACCGCTAAGACTGTTGTTTGGAACGGTCCGATGGGCGTATTTGAGAACCCTGTTCTTAAGAAGGGTACAGTTGCAGTTTGCGAGGCACTCGCAGCAGCTGACGCTACCACCATCATCGGCGGCGGCGACTCCGCAACAGCGGCTATCAACCTCGGCTATGCCGACAAGATGAGCCACATCTCCACCGGCGGCGGCGCTTCCCTCGAATACCTCGAAGGCAAGGGTCTGCCCGGCATCGACGCTATTCAGGATAAGTAAATTCTGACAAACGCGGCGGGTACCTCCGGGTATCCGCCTATGGTCGTTTACAAGGACATTTTTGAGGTATATCCATGGCAGAAGAAAAGCAAGTAAAAGAGCTTGATATTTCAGGCTCAATAACAAGTAGCAGATTCCGTGGGAGCGTGTCTGAATGCGATCTCCAGGGATGCAAGGCCGCTCTTGTGAATCTTGACGGAATGAATCTCACAAGATCCACGGCGAAAGGCGCGGAAATCACTATGGTGAATCTGTCCGGCGCGCAGCTTTCCGGCTGCGACCTTTCAGGAGTGGATATATCGGACTGCAAGCTCGATGGAATGCGGATAAACGGCATTCCCGCGGAAGAGCTTCTGAAAAACTACAAGGAGAATATGAATATGAAGAAGAATGTAAGAAAGGCAATCATTGCCGGCAACTGGAAGATGAACAAGACCCGTCCCGAGGCTAAGGCGCTCCTCGATGAGCTGAAGCCGATGGTAGCAGACGTTAAGGATGTTGAGATCGTAGCGTGCGTACCGTTCACAAACCTTGAGACTGCGCTTGCAGCGACAGCAGGCACCAATATCAAGATAGGCGCTGAGAACTG
Source organism: uncultured Oscillospiraceae bacterium (assembly GCA_934481355.1). Lineage (GTDB taxonomy): Bacteria > Bacillota > Clostridia > Oscillospirales > Ruminococcaceae > CAG-115. Next base: position 37,836 of record CAKSPH010000013.1, read on the forward strand.
CCACTTTGAGAAGAGCGGCGCATTCACCGGCGAGATCTCCGCTGATATGCTGGCTGAGATGGGCGTTGAGTATGTAGTACTCGGCCACTCCGAGCGCCGTCAGTACTTTGCTGAGACCGACGAGACCGTTAACAAGAGAACAAAGGCTGCCCTCGCTGCCGGCCTTAAGCCCATCGTATGCGTAGGCGAGCTTCTCTGGGAGCGCGAGTGCAACATCACCGAGGAAGTTATCGCACGCCAGATCAAGCTTGATTTCTTCGGCATTTCCGCTGACGACCTCAAGAAGTGCGTTATCGCTTACGAGCCTGTATGGGCTATCGGTACCGGCAAGACCGCTACTGCTGACCAGGCTGAGGAGGTTTGCGCATTTATCCGTGCTACGCTCGCTAAGCTCTATGGCGCTGACGTTGCTGAGACCATCACTGTTCAGTACGGCGGCTCCATGAACGCAAAGAACGCGGCTGAGCTGCTCTCCAAGACCAACGTTGACGGCGGTCTTATCGGCGGCGCTTCCCTGAAGGCTGCTGATTTCACAGCAATCATCACCGCAGCAGTTAACGGCTGAGATACTGCACCGGAAATCCGGTCAGGTATTTGATAATGGTTTTCCTACGGGGCGGCGCATTTCCGCCGCCCCGATTCTTAACTCAAAAGTAAGGAGTAACAAACTATGAAGGCTAAAAAACCTGTTTTACTGGTAGTTATGGACGGCGTAGGCTTCTCCAAGACTCACCTCGGCGACGCAGTGGGCGAGGCTCGCACGCCTACCCTCGACTGGATGCTGGCAAACTGCCCGAACACCCGCCTCAAGGCTCATGGCGACGCAGTTGGTCTGCCCTCCGATGACGATATGGGCAATTCCGAGGTAGGTCACAATGCGATCGGCTGCGGTCAGATCTACTCCCAGGGCGCAAAGCTCGTTAACGAGAGCATTGAGAGCGGCAAGATGTATGAGTCCGACGCTTGGAAGGAGCTCGCTGCCAACGTAAAGAGCAAGAATTCCACAATGCACTTTATCGGTCTGCTTTCTGACGGTAACGTACATTCCAATATCAAGCACCTCTTCAACATGATAAAGAAAGCAAAGTCCGAGGGTATCTCCAAGGTAAGGGTGCACGCGCTGCTTGACGGCCGTGACGTTCCCCCGCAGACCGCGCAGATCTACATCGAGCAGCTGGAGAACCTGTTCGCAGAGCTGAACGACTCCACATTCGACGGCAGGATCGCAAGCGGCGGCGGACGTATGAAGATCACCATGGACAGATATCAGGCTGACTGGCCGATGGTAGAGCGCGGCTGGAACGCTCACGTTCGCGGCGAGGGCAGACAGTTCGCAAACGCTATGGACGCGCTGAACACACTCCGCGCTGAGACCGGCGTTGCAAGCGATCAGGATCTCCCTGCTTTCGTTATCGCTGAGAACGGCGAGCCGGTAGGCAAGATCGTTGACGGCGACAGCGTAATCCTGTTCAACTTCCGCGGAGACCGTGCCATCGAGCTTTCCATGGCATTCGATATGGTTGAATTCGACCACTTCAACAGAGGTCCGAAGCCCGACGTATGCTACGCAGGTATGCTCCAGTATGACGGCGACCTGAAGCTTCCGGCACGCTTCCTCGTAAATCCTCCGGAGATCACGAACACCATGACAGAGGTGTTCGTAAAGAACGGCTACAACGAGTACGCAATCTCCGAGACCCAGAAGTACGGTCATGTAACATATTTCTGGAACGGCAACCGCAGCGGCAAGGTAAGCGAGGAGCTTGAAACCTACCGCGAGATCCCGTCCGATAACGTTACATTCGATCAGCGCCCGTGGATGAAGTCCGCTGAAATTACAGACTGCCTCATTGAAGCAATCAGAAGCGGAAAGTATGACTTCCTGCGCTGCAACTATCCGAACGGCGACATGGTAGGACACACCGGCGACATGGACGCAACAGTTATCGGCGTTGAGTCCGTTGACCTTGCTCTTACCCGCCTGAAGGCCGTATGCGACGAGTGCGGAGTTACAATGCTCATCACCGCCGACCACGGCAACGCAGACGAGATGCTCGAAAAGAACAAGAAGGGCGAGATCCAGGTAAGAACTGCGCACTCCCTGAACCCTGTTCCTTTCATCATCTACGACAAGGATCAGAAGTTTGATATCAAGCCGTCCGATAAGTACGGTCTTGCAAACATCGCTCCGACAGTTCTCAAGATCTTCGGTCTTGAGGCTCCCGAGTGCTGGGAAGACAGCATGATCTGATTTCCTGACGGAATATGAATATCGGCGCTCCGGGAGGGGCGCCGTTTTTGTGTAAAAAATCAATCATTGATATTGACCTTTTGCCATTTTTGTGGTACAATAAGAAAAAGTGCGGGAGGTCGTGTCATGACTGGAGATCAGGCGTTTGAGCAGCGATTCGGGTTCAGGGCAATGGGCGAGTTCAGGTGCAGCTTTCCGTTTGAAACCGTTTTTTCGGCAATCGCGTGGGGATTTCTCCTGCTGGGCGAATTGAGTTTCTTGATGAGATATTATGAACTATCGTTTCGCTTCAATAATCTTCTCACGCCGATGGTGATTATGATGGTGTGGGGATTTTTCTGGCTGTGGATGGTTCGGATATCATTCACTGGAATGACCTGCCGCTATGAGGCGGACGACAAGGAATTCCGCATAACCGCGCCATTCAACCGGAATGAGGTTTTTTATTACGCGGACGTTGAGGCAGTGAGCTACAAGCCGATAAAATACCTGACCGGCAGAGTGCGCGGATACAGGGTCACGATAAAATCCCGGTACCGCGCATATAATTACAAGTACATTTTTTCGAAAAACAAGCTTAAAACAGCCCCGGAGGATTCACCGTTCCACATAATTGAGGAGCGCGCCGGGCTTGCTGGTGCATCGGAGGGCAGCGTTCATGGCAGAACTTGAAAAGAAAACAGAACAAAAAACGCTTGTGCGCCGCGGGAGCTTCCGCGTGGGCTACAAAAACGAGAACAGGCTGATCATAATGTGCATTGCCGGAACCTTTCTGTGCCTTTGTATGTTCATTGTGGGGCTTGTTCTGTTCGGGACTCCGGACAGCTTCCTGACATTTATGGGCGGAGTTTTCTGGATAGTACCGGCGGTGGTCTGCGGAGTGCTGATTCCGGTGATAGTGTACGGCAGGCGGTGCGATTACTACGCGGCAGAAAAAGAGATGGAAACCATCACGCCTTCCGGGAGCGATTATCTGTATTACAGCGATATCGCGGAGGTGATCTACAAGCCGATGACCCTGTTCGGAAAGCCGCGCGGGTACCTCATCACGGTAGTGACCGGAGTGCGCGATTTCACATTCCGTTACCTTGTTAACAGCGGTTCGGAGCTTGACCAGCCGGAGCATACGCCGTTCTACCTTCTTGAACTGAACGCCGGACTAAAACAGCCCGAACCTGATGATCCTGAGCTTAAAGCGGCAATAATGTCGCAGTTTGCAGTCATGCAGGAAAAGCAGGACGACAGACTTTCCAAGCGCCGCAAGAAGAAAACGTGGGAAAACCTGTTTGACGATTGATGATGAAAAAATCAGGCTGCCGAAGCCCTCGTTAACCGAGAACTCCGGCAGCCTGAATATTTTCTATGCTTTATCAGTCAACATCGAACTGCATCATTTCAGCGATCTTCTGCTGAACTCTGTCAGCGATCTCTGCGGGAGCGAGCTTTTCGCTGAAGCTCTTGTCCCTTGCGGAGATCTCGATTACGCCGTCCTTGAGGTTCCTCGGGCTTACGATAACGCGCAGCGGGATTCCCAGCAGGTCGGCGTCAGAGAACATAACGCCTGCGCTGACTGCACGGTCGTCGTACATTACCTCTACGCCGCGCTTGGTCAGCTCATCGTAGAGTGCGTCAGCCTTTTCCCTGACCTCTGCGTCGTCGGAGCGTACCGCGCAGATGTGAACCTGCCACGGAGCAATAGCCATCGGCCAGATAGGACCGTAATCATCGTGATGAACTTCGCATACGGAAGCCGCAAGTCTGCCAACGCCGATACCGTAGCAGCCCATTATGGGAACCTGAGCGTTGCCGTCCTTGTCGAGATAGGTCATTCCCATGCTCTTGGTATATTTGGTACCGAGCTGGAAGATGTTTCCGACCTCGATGCCGCGGGAAATCGTTATATGCTTCTTTCCGCAGCTCGGGCAGATTCCGCCCTCAATTATCTTGGCGAAATCGCGGTACTCAACGTTCTTAACGTCGCGGTCGAGGTCAAGCCCGGTGTAGTGATACTCTTCCTTGTTTGCGCCGCATGAGAGGTTGTTTGTGTTCTGGAGCGAACGGTCGAACAGCACTGTAATGTTCCCGGGCAGACCAACAGGTCCGATGTAGCCGGGGTTCAGACCGCATTCCGGAGTAATTACCGCCGGGTGAATGTCGCAGCCGAGGTAGTTCGTGAGCTTTGTTTCGTTGATGTCGAGGTCGCCGCGGATGAATACTACAACGTAGCTGTCATCATGGTTGCGCTGGTAAACTACCGCCTTGCAGCTCTTTTCCTGCGGGGTATGCAGGAACTCGCAGATCTCCTCAATGGTGTGGATATTCGGAGTGTAGACCTCGGTGAGGGGCTGGCTCTCTGCATCGCGGGTATTCTCAATGATGGATTCAGCCGCTTCCATGTTTGCGCGGAAGCCGCAGTCCCTGCATATAGCGATGGAGTCCTCGCCGATAGGCGTGAGCAGCATGAACTCATGGGAAATGCTGCCGCCCATCATGCCGGAGTCGGACTTTACGGAGATGACCTCGGGAATGCCTGCGCGCGCATAGATACGCTCGTAAGCCTTGTGGCATCTCATGTAGTATTCCTCAAGATCCTCCTGAGAGGTGTGAAAGGAGTACGCGTCCTTCATGGTGAACTCGCGCACGCGGATAAGACCGCCGCGGGGACGGGCTTCGTCACGGAACTTGGTTTGTATCTGATAGATCATGAACGGATACTTGGTGTAGCTGTTGGCGTACTCGCGGACGAGCTGTACGGCGGCTTCCTCATGGGTCATACCGAGGACCATCTGCGCCTTGTTGCGGTCGGTGAAGCGGAGCAGCTCGCTTCCTATGCTCTCGTATCTGCCGGATTCCTGCCAGAGCGTAGCGGGCATTACGACAGGGAATGATACCTCCTGACCGTCGATAGCGTCCATTTCCTCGCGGATTATCTGTTCGATCTTGCGGGTGATGCGCTTCAGCGGCATATAGCTGGAGAATATTCCGTTTGCAACGTACTTCATGTAGCCGCCGCGTATCATGAGCGCGTGGCTGTCGATGTTACAGTCGGAGGGGCGCTGCTTGAAGCGGTCGCCGACTAACTTTTCGAGCTTCATTTTTTTCTTCCTTTCAGTGTTGAACGTTGAATTTTTCTGAGAATACAAAAAAGCCCCGAGCAAAATGCTCAGGGCGAACTGTACAAAGTCCGTGTTACCACCTGAATTCGGGAATCTCCCGCGCTCCGCGTCAATAACGCTTCCTCATTTAACGGTGAGCACCGGCGCCGCTTACTTCTGCGAAAGGCAGGTTCCGGGCGCAGCTCAAAGACGGGTTCGGCATATCCTCAATAACGGCTCGCACCACACCGCCGTCTCTCTGGGAAATCAGAAACGCCTACTGTTTCTTGTCACAGCTTTTCGTATTCATTGGTTTGATTATATCACTTTTGGCCGGGGTTGTCAAGAGTGATTCATGTAAATCACCATTTCTTTTCAGGTGAGTCGGTAAGGCACAGGAGATAGTCGGCGGATACATCAAGATATCTGGCGAGGGTGATGATGTGCCGACAAGGTATTTCCTGAATGTTGTTCTCGTATTTGCTTATCTGCTGCTGTGTTGTTTTCAGAAGCTCAGCAATCTGCTGCTGGTTTGCCTTGCCGGCGCGGGCTTCTTTCAGGCGCTTACCGATGTCCATTTCATCATCTCCTTTGATTGTCGAAATACGTTAAATAATTTTGTACAGAATATACAAATTTATTATACACCCATAAATTTGTGTTGACAAACATCTGAAAAGGTGTATAATAATATCAAACACCTTATAAGGTGTAAAAATGAGGAGGTATAATTATGAATATGAAACTGAAAAGCAAGATCGTTTCCGGACTATTATCAGCAGTGCTGGTAACGGGTTCAACTGGGGCTGCTGTTGCTGGGATGGATTCAATGAGCATTTCCGCATCAGCAGCGGCTGCAAAGCTCGCGGCACCTGCTGGGTTAAAAGCTAAGGCTGCTTCCGATTCGGTAACGCTCAGCTGGAACACAGTGAAGGGGGCTTCAGGATACCGTGTTTTCAAGTACAATGCAGATACAAAGAAATATGTAAAGGTGAAGGATGTCACCGGAACAAGATGCAAGGTTACCGGACTGAAATCTGGAACCTCTTATAAATTCAAGGTAACAACGCTAAAAAAGAGCGGTGGAAAAACAATAAGCCAGAGCAGCACTAAACCAATAACCGCTAAAACCACTGCAAAGAAAGCTAAGTCTTCGATTGGTGTAAATGTCGGGACGGATAATTCCATAAAAATAACGAACCACGGCGAATTTCCCGCGACTGCTGGATATTATGATGACGGTAAATGGATAACCAAAAGTAAAATTGAGGATTTCACATATGAGAACGATAAATCCAGCACGGGAAAGGGATACTGGGTCACTATTCGTCTGAAAGGCGAAACTCTCTGCTGGGACAGCTCCAGCGAGGACAGCGACGAGGAATGCGTTAACGTATCGCTTTACGACAGTGAGGGATATGTAGTCGATACCAAAAGGGCAGATAGAGATATTAATTCAAAGGGCAAATTCAAGAACATGAGTGTAGAGTTTTATTATCTCCAGCCGGGAAAATATACTTTGGCTATATCTGATTACGGTTATGGAGATAAGCCTTCTGATGCAGCGAAACCGGACAACGATTCCAGCGCTGGCAAGGATACCGACAAAGCGCCGGATAACAAACCCGGTACAGAAACCGCGGCGCCGTCCGATCCCAAGCTGTGGAGCTTTGATGAAGCGGAATCAATGACCAACAATGTAATTTCTGCGACTAAGCTTATTCAGTCTGGCATGAAGAAGCTGAACAACTGTTCTTATAACAGCAATACGAATTCTGTCTATGTTTCATGGGCAATTTCTGAGATCAGCAATGCCTGCATATATCTGAGCGACGCTAACGCCATACTTGAAAGCAACTATGATATCGGTCTGTCTGAAAATCAATATAATGCGGCGAATATCAGGGAACTTGTAAAATCGCTGACCGACGACTTCACTGAGCTTTCAAAGGCTGACGCCGCTGAATATACTTCTGGCGGAGAGTATCTGACATTGTACAATGCGCTTTATAAACTAAGCTATAAAGGACTGTACGCTTCCCAGGCGGGTCAGGCTCTTATGAAACAGTTTGTTTCATAAGGTTTTCAGAGGTGACCTCACCATAAAATTGATATCTGCCCTCCTGTTCCGGAGGGCTTTTTTCATGCCAATAGCGTGAGAATGGCAGAAATCAAGTAAAACTACGCACTTTTTTCAAAAAACCTATTGATTTTTCTGAAATAACGTGGTATAATACTATAAGATAGATTAGACTAAAGACTGGGGTTTCGCTCCGGTCTTTAAGTTTTAATCGGGGACTTTTTCGGGGCATGGCTCCGGTGTCCCGCTGCATATTCTGAAAGGAGCTGTCTGAATGGCACTTGCAAAGGGCTTCAGCACGATAGAGGCGGCAGCAGAGGCTGCGGTAAGACCTATCGTTGAGGGGCACGGCTTTAAACTCTGGGACGTGTGGTTCGCAAAGGAGGGCGCAAAATGGTATCTGCGCATTCTCATCGACCGCCCGGGCGGAGTATCCATTGACGACTGCGAATCTATCGACGGACTTATCAACGCGGAGATAGACAAGCAGGATTTCATCGACAAGATAGACTATCTGGAGATAGGCTCTGCCGGGCTGGAGCGTCCGGTCAGGAGGATCGCCCAGCTTGAACAGTCTGTGGGGAAAAAGGTAATCGTCAAGACCTACAAGCTGTGTGAGGGCGCGCCTTCCAAGGCGTTTGGCTGCGTGCTTGCAGGATATGAGGACGGAAACATAAAGGTTACAGGAGATTTCGGAGAGCTGACGCTGGCGGTATCCGATGTTTCTGCAATAAATTACGATGATTTTGACGATCACGAGCTGCTTGACAGCGGAGAGTGACCGCGGCAATAACGACATTTTAACGGAGGAGTTAACGGAAAATGGCTAAGAAAAAGGTACAGCCCAAGGACGACATCAAGGATTTTTTCACTGCGCTGGCTGAATACGCAAAGGAAAAGGGAATCGACGAGCAGGTTTTCGTTGAAAAGATCAAGAGCGCCATCGAAAAGAGCCTCAAGACCAGTATGCACGTTGAGGACAAGGACAGCGAGTGCGTATTCGTCAACATAGACCTTAATAAGGAAATATTCGATGTCAGCGTACTTAAGGAAGTAATCGAGGTAGTCGATACACTGTACGAGCCGGAGATCGAGATAGTTCTTGAAGAAGCGCGCAAGATCAACCCGAACGTTGAGGTCGGCGACAAGATCCGCGTTCCTGTTGATACCCATGAGTTCAAGCGTATCGCTGCAAAGAACGCCAAGGATCTTATCAAGCAGGGCTTCCGCGATGTAGAGCGCCAGCAGCTCAGCGAGATGTGGGGCGAGTATGAGAACGAGGCGGTTTCCGCTGTCGTTACAAGGATCGAGCCCAAGACCGGCCACGCAACCATCGAGATAAACCACAACGAAGTTCTTCTCATGCGTCAGGATCAGATACCCGGAGAGGTTCTTCATGTGGGCGATGTTATCAAGGTGTTCATCACCGGCGTTTCCAAGGAGTACAAGGAGGGCGCAAAGAAGCAGTCCCTGCGTATCACCAGAACAGACAAGGGTCTCATCAAGCGCCTGTTCGAGATTGAATGCCCTGAGATCTACGACGGGACCGTTGAGATAAAGGCAGTAAGCCGCACTCCGGGATCACGCTCCAAGATCGCAGTCATCAGCAACGATCCGAATGTTGACGCGGTGGGCGCCTGCATAGGCACCCAGAAGAGCAGAATAAACGCAGTCACCAGGGAGCTCAAGGGTGAAAAGGTCGATGTTGTTATGTACAGCGAGGATCCCGAGGAGTTCATCAAGCAGGCGCTCAAGCCCGCTGAGGTGCTCCGCGTAGTTATCAACGATCCCCATGTGAGAGCCTGCAAGGCTATCGTTCCTGACAACCAGCTTTCCCTTGCCATCGGCAATAAGGGTCAGAACGCGCTTCTCGCAGCAAAGCTCACCGGATTCAAGATCGACATCAAGGCAGAGAGCAAGGTAACTCCCGAGGATCTCGAGGTCATCGAGTACCCGCCGGAGCCTGAAACCCCCGCAGAGGAAGAGCCCGCCGAGGCTCCCGCTCAGGAGACTGCCGAAGCTCAGCCGGAGGAGCAGTAATGCAGGAAAAGCACGTTCCGATGCGCAAATGCATAGGCTGCGGTGAAATGATCGGAAAAAAAGGCGCTGTGAGAGTGGTGCGCAGCAAGGACGGAGAACTTTCCGTCGACCTCACAGGAAAAAAAGCCGGGCGCGGCGCTTATCTCTGCCGTAGCAGGGAGTGTCTTGAACTCGCGAGGAAGGGCAGAAAGCTCGAGCGGGGTCTGAAATGCGCTATACCCGATGACATATACGAAATTCTTGAAAAGGAGCTGACCTCGGATAAATAAGGTACTTTCGACAATAAGCCTTTGCCGCCGTGCCGGAAAGCTTGTCATGGGCTTTGACGCGGCTGTGCAGGAAATGACGGCGCCCAGGTCAAAGGCAGCAGGCGTTATTTTAGCGGCGGACGTGTCGCAGAAAACAGAAAAGGAGCTTCGCTTTCACGCGGAGAAATGCGGCATCGGGGTGGTCAATGGCGGGTTCACGATGGACGAAGCCAAGGACGCTGTCGGAAAGCGCACGGGCATCTTTCTGGTGCTTGACGCGGGATTATACGGCTCTATCACCAAACATATAATGTCATAAAGAGTATGGAGGAAAGTTACATTGCCAAACAAAAAATATAGAGTACAGGATATTGCAGCAGATATCGGAGCAGAGCGCAGCGATGTCATCAAGCTGCTGGAGAGTGCGTTTGAGGGCTCCAAGAAGGCTCAGACATCTCTTACTGATCAGGAAGTAAGCTATGTGCTGGAGGTGTTCTCCAAGAAGCACGAAGTAAAGAGCTTTGACGAATATTTCAATGCTACGGCAGGTCAGAAGACCGCGAAGCCCAAGCCTGAGGAAAAGAAGCCGGCTGCCAAGAAGAAGCCCGCAGCCAGGAAGGAAGCTCCCGCCGAGGCAGAGGTAAAGGCGGAAACCAAGCCCGAAGCAAAGGCGGAAATCAAGCCGGAGCCCAAGCCCGAAGTAAAGGCAGAACTCAAGCCGGAGCCCAAGCCCGAAGTAAAGGCAGAACTCAAGCCGGAGTCCAAGCCCGAAGCAAAGGCGGAAATCAAGCCGGAGCCCAAGCCCGACGCAAAGGCGGAAACCAAGCCGGAGCCCAAGCCCGAACTCAAGGCAGAAGCTGCCTCCAAGGCAGAAGCTGCTTCCAAGGCAGAAGCCAAGCCCGAGATGAAGCAGGACAGACCCGCTCCCAGACAGAACGGCGACCGTCCTCAGTTCAACCGCGATAACAACGGCAGACCGGGCGACAGACCCCAGTTCAACCGCGACAATAACGGCAGACCGGGCGACAGACCCCAGTTCAACCGCGACAATAACGGCAGACCGGGCGACCGTCCTCAGTTCAACCGTGACAATAACGGCAGACCGGGCGACAGACCCCAGTTCAATCGTGATAACAACGGCAGACCGGGCGACAGACCCCAGTTCAACCGTGACAATAACGGCAGACCGGGCGACAGACCTCAGTTTAACCGCGACAACAGGAACGGCGGATTCAACCGCGACAACCGCGGCGATTTCCGCAAGGAGCAGGTAAATCCGCTGGCTGACAGCTCCAAGCAGAGCATAAAGAAGCCCGCTATCGATTCCTCCAAGATAAAGGTAAATACTCCGCCCACACAGAAGCAGAAGGGCGAGGCTGTTCAGCGCGGCGAGCAGGTCACCAAGATGGTAGACACCAGAGGCAGCTATGTTGAGCTCGATAAGTACAACGAGCGCTATGAGAACATCGCTCCTGCCGCCAGAATGAACAACGACAGCTTCCAGCGCAAGCAGAAGATACAGCAGAAGTCACAGCAGAAGGGCAAGCCTTACAGCTCAAAGCGCGAGACCGAGGCTCAGAAGCTCAAGCGCCTGGAGCTGGAGCGCGCAAGAAAGCAGCAGCTCAAGGTTCAGATCCCTGATGAGATCGTAGTTTCCGAGCTTGCAGCCCGTCTTAAGGTAACAGCCACCGAGGTCATCAAGAAACTGTTCAATCTCGGCGTAATGGCAAACCTGAACGAGACAATCGACTTTGATACCGCGTCCCTCGTTGCTGAGGAACTGGGCGCAAAGGTAGAGAAGGAAGTCGTTGTCACCATCGAGGAGCGCCTGTTCGAGGATACTCCCGACGCACCGGAGAACCTCAGGCCGCGTGACCCTGTCGTAGTTGTAATGGGACACGTTGACCACGGTAAGACGTCCCTGCTGGACTATATCAGACACGCAAGTGTTACCTCCACCGAGGCTGGCGGAATCACACAGCACATCGGCGCGTACAGAGTTCATATCAACGACCGCGACATCACATTCCTTGATACACCGGGTCACGAAGCGTTCACATCCATGAGAGCGCGCGGCGCGAGCATCACGGATATCGCTATCCTGGTAGTGGCGGCGGACGATGGTATCATGCCGCAGACAGTTGAGGCGATAAACCATGCAAAGGCGGCCGGAGTTTCCATCATCGTTGCCATCAACAAGATGGATAAGGAAGGCGCAAATCCTGACAAGATAAAGGAAGAGCTCACCAAGTACGACCTCGTTTGCGAGGAGTGGGGCGGCGACGTTATCTGCGTCCCTGTTTCCGCAAAGACTGGCGACGGCATCTCCACGCTGCTCGAAATGGTTTGCCTGACCGCAGACGTCCTCGAGCTCAAGGCCAACCCCGACAGACTTGCAACCGGTGCAGTCATCGAGGCAAAGCTGGATAAGGGCAGAGGTCCTGTCGCGACTGTTCTGGTACAGAACGGTACGCTCCATACAGGCGATGTGCTCATCGCTGGTATGTCCGTCGGAAGAGTCCGCGTAATGCGCGACGACAAGGGCAGAACCGTCAGGGAAGCAGGTCCATCCGTTCCGGTTGAGATAATGGGTCTTGCAGACGTTCCGTCCGCAGGCGACACATTCGCAGCAGTCGAGGACGAGAAGCTCGCCCGCGAACTCGTTGAGAAGCGCCGTCAGGAAGCCAAGGAAGAGCAGTTCAAGGCTTACCATCAGGTAACTCTCGACAACCTGTTCTCCTCCATCGAGGAGGGCACCGTTAAGGAGCTCCCGATAATCGTAAAGGCAGACGTACAGGGTTCCGTGGAGGCGGTAAAGCAGTCGCTTGAAAAGCTCTCCAACGAGGAAGTGCGCGTAAGAGTTATCCACGGCGCAGTCGGCGCGGTAAGCGAGAGCGACGTAATGCTCGCGGCTGCTTCCGGCGCTATCATCGTGGGCTTCAACGTAAGACCTCACCCGTCAGCGCAGGAGAACGCAAAGCGCGACGGAATCGAAATAAGACTCTACCGCGTAATTTACGACGCTATCGAGGATATCACCTCCGCAATGAAGGGTATGCTTGCTCCGAAGTTCAGAGAGGTCGATCTCGGCAGAGTTGAGGTGCGTCAGGTTTACAAGATCACAAATGTCGGCATAGTTGCAGGTTCCTACGTCCTTGACGGTAAGGTTGCAAGAAACGGTCAGGTTCGTATCGTCCGCGACGGTATCATCGTCGGCGACGACAAGATCGCAGGCCTCCAGCGCTTCAAGGATTCCGTAAAGGAAGTGGCTGCCGGCTACGAGTGCGGCATCAGCCTTGAAAAGTTCACCGATATCAAGGTGGGCGATATATTCGAGGCTTATACCATGGAAGAATACAGAGACTAATTCCGGAATTCCCGGGGACTTCCCCGGGAGAGAGTTCCGGTGCAGGGAGGTTTTATGGCTAATTTCAATATTAAAAGACTTTCCGAGGATATCAAGAGAGAGATCTCCGCTGCGGTAAGCGGCGTAAAGGACCCCAGGGTTTCAAAGAATTTCGTTACGGTGACCCACTGCGAGCTCACAAACGATATGTCCTACTGCAAGGTGCACGTTGCGTGCCTCGGCGGCGAGGGCAGGACTGACAAGGCAGTAGAGGGAATGACCGCCGCCTCCGGATATTTCAAGAAGGCGATAGCTTCAAGGATACGCATGAGAAAGATGCCGGAGCTGATATTCCTGCCGGATAATTCGCTGGAATACAGCGCGCATATCGAGGAGATAATCGCAAAGCTCCCGAAGCCGGCACAGCAGGACGAGGAAGAACCGGAGGAGCCCGATGAGGAGAATTGACCTTAATGAAGCCGCAGGCTTCCTGCGAAACAGCGACAGCTTTCTGATACTCATGCACGGAAGCCCGGACGGCGACACCATAGGCTGCGGAACCGCGCTGTGCGCCGCCCTCCAGCAGATAGGAAAGAAGGCAAAGGCAGTCTGCCCGGACCCGGTGCCGAAGAAATTCGGATATATGTTCCGCGAGATAAAGGAGCAGGAATTCGAGCCGCAGACCATCGTTACGGTGGACGTTGCAGACCCGAAGCTGCTTTATTCCATGCAGGAGGTCGGGGAAAAGGCGCAGCTGTGCATTGACCATCACGTCAGCAACACCGAGTACGCCGAGCGGCTTCTGCTTGCCCCGGAATATGCGGCGGCGGCCGAGCTTATGTTCGAGCTGCTTAAATCCATGCCCGAGGTAAAAATAACGGACGCGATAGCGGACAGCCTTTACACGGGTATCGCAACGGACAGCGGCTGCTTCAAGTACAGCAACACATCCCCGCAGACCCATGTCTACGCGGCTGAGCTTATCCAGTTCGGCGCGGATATCGTTCCGATAAATTATGCAATGTTCGACATGAAGAGTCAGGGCAGGCTGAAACTTGAGCAGGCAGTGCTCAGCCGTATCCGCTACTACGCAGACGGCAGGATAGCCGTTATCGACGTTACGCAGGCTCTTCTGGATTCCCTGGAGGGTATCGACAGCGAGGACGTCGGCGCGCTTGCCGCCATTCCGAGGCAGATAGAGGGCGTTGACATCGGCATCTGCATTAAGGAGAAGAAGCCGGGTCTTATGAAAGTCTCGCTTCGTTCCAGCGAAAATGCGGACGTTGCCGCCATTGCTCAGCAGTTCGGCGGCGGAGGCCATGCAAGAGCCGCGGGCTGCGCATTCGAGTGTTCCGTTGAGGAAACTGAAAAGCAGATAGTCTGGGCGTGCGCAAAGGCTCTGGGTAACGCGCTATGACGGGAATAATCTGTGTGAACAAGCCGCAGGAGTTCACCTCGTTTGACGTGGTGGCTTCCATGCGGCGTTGCTTCGGGACAAAGAAGATAGGCCACGGCGGAACTCTCGACCCGATGGCTACCGGAGTGCTTCCGGTGTTTGTCGGCGGTGCCACCAGGGCGGTAGACCTGGTTCCGGACGGCAGCAAGAGCTACCGCGCGGGATTCCGGCTGGGGTTCGTGTCCGATACACAGGATATCTGGGGGAAGCTGCGTTCCCGCTGCGAAAACGGCATAACGGAGGCGGAAATGCTGTTCGGCCTGGAGAATTTCCGGGGCGAGATAATGCAGATACCGCCGATGTATTCCGCGCTGAAGGTCAACGGGCAGAAGCTCTGCGACCTCGCGCGCCGCGGGATCGAAGTTGAGCGCAAGCCGCGTCCCGCGACTATTTCCCGGCTGGAGCTCGTCAGCTTTGACGGCACGGACGGAGTACTTGACGTTGACTGCTCCGGCGGCACATATATCCGCACCCTGATAAACGATATCGGGGAGAAACTCTGCACCGGCGCGGTAATGACAAGCCTCTGCCGGACAAGGAGCTGCGGCTATACTCTGGAGCAGTGCCATGATCTGGACGAGATACGTTCCGCTTCGCCGGAGCAGCTAGAAAAGTGGCTCATGCCGGTCGAGAGCGTATTCTCCGGTCTGCCGGAGATACCGCTGGACGAGGTGCAGAAGCGAATGTATCTGAACGGAGTGCGTCTTGACGCGGACAGGCTGCAGAAGCGCACGGAAACGGACGCGCTCAGCCGCGTAACATTTAACGGAACATTCCTCGGAGTGGGACGTATAATCAACGGCGGCGAGCTTGTTTCAGTCAAGCAGTTCCGCCCGGAATGAAGAATACCGGAGTTCCGGTAAAGATGGTGAAATATAATTGATCGACATAACATACAGCGGCGGGAAGGCTGAGGAAAAGACCGCAGTGGCTCTCGGATACTTTGACGGACTGCACCTCGGTCATGTCGGGGTTATACGCACGGCGATGGCGCAGGAGGGATTGAAGCCTGCGGTGTTCACATTCAACTGTGACACTACGCTGCCGAAATTCCGCGGCCCGGAGGATATCATATCCTTTGAGAACAAATGCGAGCTCATGGAAAAGATGGGCGTGAAATATCTCTATGCGCCGGATTTCGCCGAAGTGTGCGGATATACTGACGAGGAGTTCGTGAAGAACGTGCTTATCGACAAACTGAACGCCGGCTTTGCCTGCTGCGGAAGCAATTTCCGCTTCGGAAAGGGCGGCAGCGGAACTCCGGAGCGCCTCGCAGAGATCGGCGCGTGTTACGGAATGCGCGTTGAGGTCGTCAAGGATATCTGCCTTGACGGCAAGATGATAAGCTCCACGCGTATCCGCGAGCATATCCGCAAGGGAGAAATAGAGGAGGCTAACCGCCTGCTGGGCTATGAGCTGTGGTACAGACTGCCTGTCATAAAGGGAAACGAGATCGGCAGGACTATCAGCTTTCCTACTATAAATCAGGTGATACCTGAAACCAACATAATTCCGCGCTACGGCGTATACAAGAGCTATGTCGAGGTCCACGGAAAGCAGTACCATGGAGTTACGAACATCGGCGTAAAGCCCACGGTGGCGCACCGGCGCGACGGCACGGGAGCCGTCATGGAAACGCATATCATCGGGTTTGACGGTGATCTCTACGGACAGAATATAGCAGTGGCGCTGGTTCGGTTCATCAGACCAGAGACCAGGTTCTCCGGGCTTGAGGAGCTGAAAAAGCAGATAGCGCTTGACAAGGAGAACGCGCTCCACTGAGAAATACATGAAAGGACTAAGTGAAATGGAAGTCAGAACCAGATTTGCACCCAGTCCCACTGGGTATATGCACATAGGAAATTTGCGCACAGCGCTTTATACTTATCTTATCGCGAGAAAGAACAAGGGAAAGTTTATCCTGCGTATCGAGGACACCGATCAGGGACGTTATGTCGAGGGCGCTACCGACGTGATTTACAGGACTCTCAGGACTTGCGGGCTCAATTGGGACGAGGGTCCGGATATCGGCGGTCCCTGCGGACCGTATGTCCAGAGCGAGAGAATGGGTATGTTCAGGGAATATGCGGAGAAGCTGGTAGAGAGCGGTCATGCGTATTACTGCTTCTGCACCAAGAACGAGGACAGCAGCGAGGACACCGCAAACGGTCTTGCCTCCGCTAACCGCTGCCCCTGCCGCGACCTTGACCCCGCCGAGGCAAAGAAGCGCCATGACGCGGGTGAATCCTGCGTTATCCGTCAGAAGATACCGAACGAGGGCACGACTACATTCCACGATGAGATATACGGCGATATCACGGTGGAGAACATTGACCTTGACGATCAGGTGCTCCTGAAGTCCGACGGAATGCCGACCTACAACTTCGCGAACGTTGTTGACGACCATACTATGGGAATCACCCACGTTGTAAGAGGAAACGAGTACCTTTCATCCGCGCCGAAGTACAATCTGCTGTACGCGGCTTTCGGCTGGGAGCCTCCCATATATATTCACGTCGAACACATCATGCGCGACGCTACGCATAAGCTGTCCAAGCGCGACGGCGACGCTTCCTTTGAGGATTTCCGCGCAAAGGGCTACCTAACAGAGGCGATACTGAACTACATTCTGCTGCTCGGCTGGGCGCCCAAGGGCGAGCAGGAGATATTCACGCTGGACGAGATGACAGAGGCGTTCGACCTTTCCGGCATTTCCAAGTCGCCGGCTATTTTCGACCCGATGAAGCTCACTGCGATAAACGCGGAGTATATCCGTGCGCTCCCGCTGGAGAAATTCGTTGAGCTGGCAGAGCCGTGGATACGCAGGACCTGTAAGCGCACCGACATCGACCTTCCGCTTCTCTGTCAGGGACTTCAGCCCAGAACAGAGGTGTTCAATGATATTCCGGAGCGCGTTGACTTCATCGATGAAATGCCGGAGTACTCCATTGATATGTACGTCAGCAAGAAGATGAAGACAACTCCGCAGACCTCGCTTGAAGCGCTGAAGAAGCTTATTCCGGTCATTGAGGGAGTCGAGGACTTCACCGCTGAGAACATTCATAACGCGCTCTTCAGGCAGATAGAGGCTGACGGTGTGAAGAACGGACTGTACCTCTACCCGCTGCGCGTTGCACTCAGTGGCAAGGCGGTAACTCCGGGCGGCGGCGTGGAGCTTGCAAAGATCCTCGGAAAGCAGGACTCCCTCGCGCGAATGAACAAGGCAGTCGAGAAGCTCACCGCTGAGATAGGCTAAGTTAACATTTTACTGCATATTCATGGTTAATTCACAGTTTCATCACTTTAGTGTGATAAGATGATATGTGCATGGGCATATATCTGCCATATTGCGGAAAATATGCCCCATAACATACCGTATTTATGCGGAAAAGGACATTATAATGATCGAAGTAAAAAATCTGAGCAAAAGCTACGGCAGCAAGCTCGCAGTGGACGGAATAAGCTTTTCCGCAGGGGAGAGCGAGATCCTGGGATTTCTGGGCCCCAACGGCGCGGGGAAATCCACCACGATGAATATGCTGACCGGGTATCTGTCGTCCTCGGGAGGGCAGGCGCTGATAAACGGCGTCGATATCCTGGAGGACCCGGTAAGGGCGAAGAAGGACATCGGCTACCTGCCGGAAATGCCCCCGCTTTACCTCGACATGACGGTGATGGAGTACCTGAGCTTCGTTTACAGCCTGAAAAAGTGCAGGCTGCCGAAGCGCTCCCATCTTGCTGAAATATGCAGTCTTGTCAAGATAAACGAGGTCTCCGGACGAGTTATCCGCAACCTTTCCAAGGGTTACAAGCAGCGTGTGGGACTTGCACAGGCGCTTGTCGGAAACCCCAAGGTGCTTATCCTTGACGAGCCGACAGTAGGTCTTGACCCGAAACAGATAATCGAAATACGCACCCTGATAAAGAAGCTGGGAAAGAACCACACGGTAATCCTTTCCTCGCACATTCTGTCCGAGGTACAGGCGGTATGCGACAGGATAGTGGTCATCGACCGGGGAAAGCTGGTAGCCAACGATACCACCGAGCACCTTTCTCACAACCTGTCTGCGGACCACAAGCTGACTATTCAGGTGGAGGGTCCTACCAAGGAAGTCAAGTCGCTGCTGGAACAGATCCCGCAGATGGTGGAGGTGCACCTCAACCGCACGATAGACAAGACCATCGGCGAGTACGAGCTCAACGCCGAGGAGGGCTGCGATATCCGCCGCGAGGTATTCAAGCGAATGGCGGCGAGAAACTACCCGATACTCCTGATGAGGAGCAGCGAACTTACCCTTGAGGAGATCTTTCTTAAGCTCACCACCGGCGACTTCTACGGCAATATCGACAACGGAGGTGCGCGTAAATGACAGCAATCTTAAAGCGCGAATTCGCGTCCTATTTCACATCTCCGCTGGGTTACGTTTACCTTGCGGTATTCTATGGGTTCTCCGGACTGTTCCTGTGGATAACCTGCCTTACCAGCGGCTCTGCAGATATGCAGTATGTGTTCCTGTGGATGTTCTTTATAATGATGATACTTATCCCGATACTCACCATGAGGACCATGGCGGACGACAAGCGCCAGAAAACCGATCAGCTCACGCTGACGGCTCCGGTGAGCCTGTTCGGGATAGTTGCGGGGAAGTTCCTTGCGGCGTTCTTCATTTTCCTTATCGGCGCGGCGGTAATGCTTATCTACGCGCTTGGACTTTCAGCGGCGGTCGCAGGCTCTGATACCGGGCTCACCTTCGCATGGGCAAGCTTCTTCGGAAACTTTGTCGGCATAATCCTTATGGGCGCGGTGTTCATTTCGGCGGGGATATTTATTTCCAGCCTGACTGAGAACCAGATGATTGCGGCTATCGGCAGCATAGGTCTGAATATCCTCCTGTGCCTGTTCGATGTTATCTCTAATTTTGTTTCCGTGGGATTCCTCAAGGATATCATCAATTCTCTCTCCGTGCTGTACAAGTACAGGGAATTTACCTACGGAATATTCAGCCTGAAGAATATCCTGTTCTTCCTGAGCATGATAGTAGTTTTCAACTTCCTGACGATGCGGATAATCGAACGCCGCCGCTGGAGCTGAGAAAGGGGGAGCAGACATGACAGACAACGAAAAGAATCAGCTTGAAGAAAGCACTGCCCCTGAGAAGGCTCCCGAGGCTGCGGAGGCAAAGGCTGACAAGCCATCCAGGGGAAAGAAGCCCGCAAAGCAGGAGGCTGAAATACGCAACGGAAATCCCGCCGACAGAAAGCACAGGGTAAATGTACGCACCCTGAAGCACGGCACCATGGCGGTAGTCCTGACCGTTCTGTTCGTGGCGGCGGTAGTTGTGCTGAACGTTATCGTGAGCATAATCTCCGACCGGGTAGACACCACGGCTGACCTCACCGACACGGGAGTGTACACGCTGGACGAAGCGACCACCGATTACCTGGCAAGGTTCGACAAGGACGTTACGGTTTCCGTAATGAACTCCGAGGCGAATTTTGAGGGCGGCGGAACCTATTACAAGAGCGTGAACGAGCTTCTCAAAAAGATGGCTATGGAGAACGGGCACTTCAAGCTCCAGTATCTCCTTATCGACCAGAATCCGGATTTCACGTCCAGATTCAACGGCGAGACCCTTTCAGAGAACTATATCGTGGTGGAATCCGCTGAAACCGGCAGACACCGCATAATCACACCGGGCAATTATTTCTCCTGCCCGACATTCCGCGATAATCTGTCCCAGTACGGCTATCCGGAGAACTATATCGAGCAGTATGTCAACCAGTACGTCAACAGCTCCTATGCTTCTCAGATAATTGAGGGCAGCAATATAGAGCAGGCGGCGATCTCCGCGCTGATGTACGTCACCAACACCGACCCCGTGCGCGTTGCGTTTACCGAGGGCTTCGGCGAGGAGGACAGCAGCTCGCTTTCCGCGCTCCTAGACAAGAACGGCTATGACGTTGAGACCATCAATATCCAGAGTGTTTCCGAGATAGACAGCGGCATTGATTACATCGTAATGTACGCGCCCTCCATGGACTACGACAACGACAGCCTTTCCAAGCTGTCAAGATTCCTTGACAACGGCGGCGCTTTCGGAAAGAATCTGGTTTACTTTGCTTCTTACAGCCAGCCCAGCTATGCCCCGGCTGACGACGAGAGCAGCTCAATGAAGAATCTCGCTTCGTTCCTCGCAGAGTGGGGAATTTCGATAGGCGACAGCCTTGTGCTCCAGAGCAACGCTTCCTACACCTACGGCGGCATGGAGTACGTTCATCTTCAGGAGATCCAGGACACCGACTACGCAGGGAACACCTACGGCAGCAGTCTGCTGACCTACGACGCTTATGTCCGCCCCGTTATCCAGATATGGGACGGCGGCACAAAGGGCAGCGTTGAGCAGGAAGTACTGATAAAGAGCCACGACGGAGCATACCTCCGCCCGATAAGCACTCTTTCCGACAGCAGTTTCGATACTTCCTCCGCGGAATCCGGCGCGTTCAACGACGCGGTATGCGCATACAAGGTGCACAGCACGACTCAGGACGTTACAAGGGTTGTGGCGTTCGGTTCCGGCATGATCGCCAACAGTATGTTCATGAACTACGCAAACTCCAACAATCAGGATTTCCTGATAAATATGTTCAACTATATCTCCGGCAAGACCGAGGGCGTCACAATTACCGCGAAGTCTTTCTCCAATGTCGGCTTTGAGGTAAACCAGGAGAACGCCAATGTTCTGGCGGTAGTCCTCTGCATCGTGGTGCCGATAGTTGTTATCGTCATTGGTATAGTTATCTGGGTGCGCAGGAGGCACAGATAAATGGCAAAGCTTTCAAAAACCACAAAAACCGTTATCATTGCGGCGGCTGTGCTTCTGGTACTGGGGGCAGTTCTTCTGGTGCTGCTTATGACAAAACCCGCAGACGGCTCCGGGGATAATTCCTCCGCGGCTTCCGGAACATCGTCCTTATCGGACAGTTCATCAACCGGCGGGACGGAGAGCAGCACTTCCGATACAAGCTCCTCTGACAGCGATAAGGTCGTCATCAACGAGAAGGAGCAGCAGAATGTCCTGAAGCTGGAGGTCGCCAACGAGACCGGCAGCTTCTCATTTGAGCGCCAGCAGCGCAAGGTCGCTTCCACTGACGACGACGGAAACGTCACCACATCGACTGAGTACTACTGGACCAGCCCGCAGCTTGAGGGCGTGGAGCACAATAACTCCACGATAGGCGCATTCGTGCGCAGCATGGCGGGACTTTCGGCGGCTTCCACCGTTGAGAGCGGAGCGTCAGACCTTGCGAAATACGGGCTTGCCGAGCCGGTATCCGATGTAAGGATAACGTTTGACGATGGCACATCCAACGAGATGTGCTTCGGAATACGCAATCCGGCGGCGACCAACTATGTTTATTTCTGCGAGAAGGGCAGCAGCGATGTGCTCCAGGTAAGCTATTACAGCACCGGAAGCGTATTCTACGACATCAAGGACTTCGTGAGCCTTGTGCTGACAGAGGCTTATGACGCAAACAACCCGCAGGAGCTTGACTATCTCACCATCGAGCGCAAGGACCTTTCCGAGCCGGTGGAGATAGAATATATGTACGACATCAAGGAGGAAGCGGAGGACGAGGATTCCGTCATCACAACGTTCAACTCCCACCGCATAACCTCCCCGATAACCGCCGAGGTGGACACCACCAGCGGTCAGACGATATGCTACGGGCTGTACTCGCTCAACGCGGCTTCCTGCCAGTATATCGACCCCACCGAAGAGGAGCTTGCGCTGACAGGTCTTGACGACCCGTACTGCCGCATAAGCTTCAGGTACGGCGGGAAGGCGCGGGTGCTGCTTCTCGGAAACGAGATCCGCTCCACGGACGATTCTGACGATACCTCCGGCTCGCTTTCCAGGGTGACCGGATATTACGCGATGTTTGAGGGCGACAGGCTCGTCTATGCGATAAGCACCGCAAATGCACCGTGGTACACGTTCAAGGTAGAGGACATCATGTCACGCAGACCTATCTCCCCGTACATCTATACTGTGGACACGCTGACCGTGACGACTCCGGACGGCGAGTACAGGTTCACTGTTGACGGAGATTCCGACAACCACACATTCTACTATGGCAGCGAGGCACTTGACGAGACCAAGTTCAAGAGCTTCTACCAGCACCTTATCACGTCCATGGGCGAGGAGCTCTTCTTTGAGGACTCCGACTACGAACCTTATATCACGGTGAAGTTCAAGTACCGCCCGGAGTACGAGAGCACCTACGGCAGGCTTGAGGACACGCTGGAATTCTACAAGTCGGACGACCGAAAGAGCATAGTCCGCGTAAACGGCGATGTGCTCTACAAGGTGCGCGAGGTCTACACCGAGCGCCTGCTCAGCAATCTTGACGCCCTTCTCAACGGCGGAGAGATACAGCTTAACTGGTAATTTATATTTTATACATGGAGGTAATTAACAATGGCTGAAAGTAATTTTGTCTACTACCGCGGTTTCCCTCTGGTGAGAAGCGGAAATGAGATTTACTACGGAAGCATGGGCGACAAGGTCGTGACCAGGCTGACGATCCGCGAAAGCGAAACCTTCAAGGACGGCGAGATCCCCACAAAGGTGATGGTCCAGATGGTTCCGACCGGAACGGAGCCGGTTGACCTCACAAAGATCCGCAAGGGCGAAATGGGCAGTCTGTACGAAGCGCTTGATACCGCTTATGTATGGCTTTCCAAGGAACTTTTCGGGGCATAATAATTCTTCTGCCGTCAGAGTACATTCCCTGGCGGCAGAAGTCTTTGAATTAAAAAAACCCCTCCAAATGCGGGAGCGTCTGAGGGATATATAATCCCGCCAAAGTCCGAAACGACCGTTCACTCGGTTGTTTCGGACTTTTTTTCT
>CAKSPH010000014.1 GCA_934481355.1 uncultured Oscillospiraceae bacterium
TTGTGGTAATTACATTTTACACGAAAGTTTGTATGAAGTCTACTTTTTTTGTGTTGCACTTGATATTATAATATACCGTGGCGCGAAGCGACAGAGGGGTTGACCAACAGAACAAGGACGCCGCGCAATAAAGCGCGGGAGGGGCAAGCCCCTCCCCTACGTTTTTTATTCAAGGGGAAATCCGCCACAAAATCAAGATCCGCCGCGAAGCGGCACCGAAATTCCGAATTAAGAATTAAATCCCGGAGGGTCATGCCCTCCATTTTTTTTGCAGAAAATACGAAATAAAATACCCGTAACTATTGACAAAAGGAAATGTATGTGTTATAATAACTGTACCAACACAGATAATACAGTTGATACAACCGATACATTCGAAAGGAGGTCAGGAAATGCTCAACATAAGGCTGGAGGGCAAGCTGCCCATCTACGAGCAGCTCTACAATGGGATAGCCCGGCTGATATCCTCCGGGGAGATGAAGCCGGACGAGCGTCTGCCGGCGGTCCGCGAGGTGGCAAAGCAGTTCGGCATAAACCCGAACACGGTGCAGAAATCCTACGCGCAGCTTGAGCAGGCAGGGCTGATATACTCCATTCCCGCAAAGGGGAGCTACGTTTCTCCCGAGGACAGCGCCGCAGGCGCATTGAAGCAGGAGGCGCTCCGCCGCACGGAGCAGGAAATGGAGTGCGCTTTCCGGGCAGGGATAGTCCGCGCGGAGATAGAAGCGCTCACGGAAAAAATATGGGGAAGGAACGGTGATGATATATGATCGAGGTTAAGAATGCTGTAATGCGCTTCGACGACAGGAACGCCCTTGACGGTGTGACCCTGACTATCCCGGAGGGCTGCGCATACGGGCTTCTCGGCTCCAACGGCGCGGGAAAATCCACGCTTATGCGCGCGCTTGCCGGAATCTACCGGCTGAGCGGCGGCGAGGTTCTGATAGACGGCCAGCCGGTCTACGACAACGCGCGGCTGAAGGAGCGCGTGTTCTTCATCAACGATGAAACGGTGCAGTTCAATGCAATGACCCTCACGGAGATGAAGCAGTACTACAAGAGTTTTTACAGCAGCTTTTCAGAGGAGCTCTGGGAGAAGCTGTATTCCACGCTGAAGCTTCCGCTGAAAAAGCGTCTGAGCACGTTTTCAAAGGGCATGAAGCGGCAGGCGGCGGTAATATGCGGCATAGCGTGCAGAACTCCTTACCTGTTCCTTGACGAGGCTTTCGACGGACTTGACCCCACCATGCGAATAATCGTGAAGCAGATGCTGATAGACGCCATGATGGACACTAAACTCACAGTAATATTCAGCTCCCACAATCTCGGGGAGATAGACGAGTTCTGCGACCGCGTGGGACTTCTCCATGCTGGAAAGGTCGTGTTCGACCGCGAGCTTGACAGCGTAAAGGGCAGCGTGTTCAAGATACAGACCGCATTCGGGCAGCCCGTCACAAAGGCTCAGCTTGAATCTGACGGAGTGGATATCCTGCACATCGAGGAGAACGGCAGCGTGCTCCATATCATCGCAAGGGGAGACCGTGAAAAGATACGCGCGGCGGTGGAGAAGCACTCGCCGAAGCTGTACGACGAGATACCGCTTTCCCTTGAGGAAATATTCATCTACGAAATGGAGGGATTAGGCTATGACAGCTCAAAGCTCGGCTAACGGCGTATTTTACAAGTTCCTGCCGTACTACCGCAACAAGCTCAGGAACCTCAGACCCCAGTTCATAATGAGCGTTATTTTCGGAGTGCTCAGCTATCCGCTTGTCGCCGGGATATTCATACCGACGTGTCAGGCGTATGCAAGGAACGCCCGGTTCTGGGACATAGTGGCGGCGCAGGATTTTGAACCGAGTACCGCTGAATATATCGCGTACGAGGCGGCAGGACGCGACCTCAGACTGTGGGAGTCGCTGACGATAACCGCAGTCGTAATCGGCGTACTCTGCCTTATGGGAATGTTCGTGTTCACGTTCGTGACGACGGTTAAGAGCTTCCGCTATCTCTACAACAAGAGCGTTGTGGATATGGACTATTCGCTCCCCGTGAGCCACGAAACGCGGTTTTTCGGCGACCTCGCGGCGGTGTTCACCGTGAACATTCTCCCGCACCTTGTTTCTATATTACTCGGAGTTATACTGTTCCAGTTCTGCGACAAGTCTCAATTTACTGCAACGGCAGATGCGCTGGATATGGTAATCCCGGCGGCATTTACGGGGCTTTTCGCCTGCATTATGGAGGTCGCGCTGACCCTGCTCATGCTCTCTTTCTGCGGCAGAATGGCGGAGGCGTGCATTTATCCGATACTCGTGAATTTCGCGATACCGATGATACACTGCATGGGGCTTTCGCTCATTGAAAGCGGAGTTTACGGCAGCGTTGTGGAAACAAGCACATGGGGCATGACGGCGGGTTCACTCTATCCCATGACCGCTTCCTCTCCGCTTGGAATGATAATCATGACGTTCTATTCCGCAGCAGTGAACGGCCAGGTGGATAATATAAGCGATATTGCGCCGATATTCCGCCCGGAGTACGGCATACCCGCCCTGCTGGTGACATTAGCCTGCATTGCGGGTGCGTATTTCCTGATAAAATACCGCCGCGCCGAGCGCGTTGGTATGCCCTACGTCTACAAGGGAATGGGGCTTGTTATCCCCGGCGTTGTGATATTCGCGGTGACTGTTACGGTGAGCTGCACGGTGGTTTCAATAGTTCGCGGGATTTATGAGGACTATTACTCCTATACCCCGGACATTTCCGGAATCATAATCGGCACGGTCATAGCAACGTTCATCATGTATATCATCATGGACCTGATAAGCGGGCGCGGCTTCCGGAAATTCTACCTGACCGCCGCAAAATGGGCTGGCACCCTCGGTGCAAGCGTGCTGATATGCCTTCTGCTGAACCTGTCCAACGGCTTCGGGGCGGCGAATTACGTTCCGGCTCCTTCCAGTGTAAAGTCAGTGTCTGTAAGCTATATGGACCATGGGGATTTCTCCAGGGAGAACGGTAATTTCGGATTTACCGCCGGAAGCGGCGATACGGAATTGCTGGAGCTGGCAAATCAAATCCACACGGAGATCCCGAAGCACGCAGACGACAGCATAGAGAAGAAATACTCCGTATATATCGAGTATACGCTGAAGGACGGCAGGGAGCTGACAAGATGCTACTACGTCACAAAGGAGCTCTATGACGACGTGCGCAGTCAGATGCTTATCCCGGAGGCGTGGTTCAGGAGCAGGTGCGGAGATATTGAAAGCTATGCAAAGGACGGCTTCTATATTGACTCGATACTGTTCGTCGGCGGAGACCAGGCAGCTACCAACGTTGACACCAATGCATTCATTGAAGCATATCGCGAGGACTGCCAGAAGATCACGCTTGATTTCGTTCAGAATAACAGCGCATGGAAGGGCGACCGTGTGAAGATAACCATGCTGAAGAACGATAAGGACGGCGGAATATACGGATACGAATATGAGTACCTGATGGTATACGACTGGATGGACAAAACCGTTTCCCTGCTGAATGGTTATGGTATCAGCCTGATGGATCAGTTTGATCCGCAGAATTACGGATCAGCTTTCATAATAGAGGGTAACGGCAGCCCGGATGTTTCAGAAATGCTGGCTCAGTCTGAGGGAATACCGTACGATACCTACCTCGAACGTTCGTATGGAAGCGGATATGAGGGCGATGATGATTACCAAATGGGAATATCTTATGGGAGGATATCCACGGATTCCCCGGAGCTTAAGAAACTGTTAGATGTCAGCACCAGCGAATTTTCAGGAAAAAGATCATATATATTAGTGCTGTGCAACGCTTCAAGCTGGCGGGAGTACGTTGACGGCACAGACGACAGCACTGATTGCAATGTGTTTGAAATTCCGGTGGAATACAACGCTGAGGCCGAGAAGCTTCTCGCGGATAATCTGGTGTATGAAGCGCCCGAAACCACAGAAGATAATTCCACATCAGACATTCCGGTTCTGGAATCTGAATGATCCGATAACCAACCTTCCCCCAATATATAGAAAACACCCGGTTCCGTGCGGAGCCGGGTGTTTTCGCTTTTGGAAACCTGAAGAAAATGTCGGCGGATCATACTTTGTGTCATGGAGAATTGTAAAAAACTGTTTGAAATACTTCTTACCTTAGTACAGAACAGAGAAAATGAAACGTGCGTTTTGTATTCTTTTCACAAAATCTGACAGAAAATTGTCATATTGTACAATAATTGATTACAGCTTGTCGAAGAATAGCATAAAATTGTGATAAAAATTTACATCTGGTAGAAAAATCTGATAAAAAAATTGTTGCAATATGAGTTGAAATGGTGTATAATTATAATACGAATATCTATGCGGTGTACTATGCCTTTTTGCAGAGATACCCCGCTGACAGTGAGGTACATATATGGCTCTTTTTGATACAAACGCTTTCCGCGTTACTGAGCAGGGTCTGGCCGTGCTCTGGCAGAAGCAGCAGATAATTTCCCAGAATATCGCCAACGCAGATACGCCGGACTACAACTGCAAATACCTTGATTTTGCGGGAATACTCCG
Organism: uncultured Oscillospiraceae bacterium; assembly: GCA_934481355.1. Lineage (GTDB taxonomy): Bacteria > Bacillota > Clostridia > Oscillospirales > Ruminococcaceae > CAG-115. The sequence continues at coordinate 4,584 of CAKSPH010000014.1, forward strand.
GGACAAGCTGCGCTCCAACGGCACGGTGGACGTTGAGCTCGACCTCGTCCAGAGGCTGTTCATCGACCGCAATACAGAGGACCAGCCCGACGGCAACAACGTTGACAACGACGTTCAGCAGGCGGAACTCGCGAAGGCGCAGATACAGTACGACACGCTGATTAATTCCATGAACGGCAACTTCTCACGCGTGAGAACTGCCATGACGACCAAGTGACGGAGGTAATATATGGCATTCCTGAGTTCGCTTAATGTTCCGCTCTCCGGCATGACCGCCGAGAGATTCAGGCTGGATATAATCGCCCAGAACATCGCCAACGCCGACAACGTTGCCACCACTGCCGAGGACGCGTACAAGCGCCAGATGGTGGTTTTCGGCGAGGACAAGGTGTTTAAGAAGATCCTCTACACCAAGCTGGAGACCGGCGAGGCTCATCTCCAGAACTATGTGAAGTACCGCGGCGTTGAGGCAAAGGCTGTCGTTGACGACCCCACCCCCGCCGAGCCGGTATACTCCCCGAACCACCCGCTGGCGGACGAGTACGGCTATGTGTACGAATCCAACGTGGACGTTGCCACCGAGCAGCTCGACGCCACCGAGGCAGAGAATATGTATTCCGCAAATCTCGCCGTGTTCGAGGTAATAAAGACGATGGCGACCAAGGCTCTCAACATCGGCAAGGGCTGATATCTGAAAGGAACTGACGCAAAATGACTGATATAGTTGCAATGAATACCCTCGGCACCATGAAGCCGATGGAGCCCATGACCCCGATGGGTACCGACAAATCAAACCAGAAATATGCAGTAAACGTTGAGGACGCTTCATTCCTGGATATTTTCCGCGGAATGGTGGACAGCGTTGTTGAAACAAACGAGCAGGTGGACCGCGACGCGATCGACCTCATGCTCGGAAATATTGACGATCTGGCGCAGGTTCAGGCGAACATCACCAAGGCGGCGACAGCGGTCGAGCTGCTTGTTACCGTCAAGAATGAGGCGCTGAGCGCTTACAGCGCGATCATCAATATGCAGGTTTAAGCCTGCGGCTGAATCACAGCCACTAAACTTCGGAGGTCGTCCTTATAAATGAATGAAAAGCTGAAAACAGTCGTAACGACAGTAAAGACCAAATGGACAGACGCGTCCAAGATGGCAAAGATACTTATTATCTCCATTCCGATAGTGGTCGTTGCGATAATCATAGTATTGTGCGTGCTGCTCAACTCCAACAAGAGTACGGCAGTGCTGTTCTCGGGACTTTCCAGCACCGAGGCGGGGGAGATCTCCGCTGCGATACAGGAGCTGGGCGTTACCGAGGTCACAGTAAATGCAAACGGTGACGTCATCGTCCCCGCCGAACAGGAAAACACGCTGAGAATGCAGATGTGGGTCCAGGGCTATCCTAAGTCCACCACCAACTACGATATCTGGAACAACGGCGTTGACCTGTGGAGCACCGACATGGACAAGCGCGAGGTAAAGCGCCAGCAGCTCGAAACAAGGCTGGGCGCCACTATCGCTTCCTTTGACGGGGTTCAGGCGGCTACGGTAAACCTTACGCTCCCTGAGAGCTCCAACTATGTTATCTCCGACAAGAAGGGCGACAGCCAGTGCGCTGTGTTCCTCCAGCTCAGGGACGGCAAGGAGCTCACGAACGACGAGGTTCGCGCGATATACCGCGGAGTTACCTCCAGCATCGAGGGGCTCAAGACTGAAAACGTGTCCATCATGGACAACAAGATGAACTCCTACGAGTGGATAGACCCGGAGCTTGACAACGTTGACAAGAACGAGGACAAATCCGGCGTTGAGACTGCGAGAAAGCGTCTTGAATTCGAGAAGGAGTTCGTTCAGGTGCTTAAGGACGGCCTCGGCGATATGTTCACCAAGATATACGGTGAGGACGGCTACGCGTTCAATGTTACCGCACGGCTGAACTACGACGCCAAGGACGTTGAATCCACCCAGTACGAGCCGGCCGCGGGCACGGACGCAGGCGTAAAGAACCACGAGGACAAGATAACCTCCGCAGGTCAGCTTGACACGGACGGCAATATCGTAGGAGTCACCGCGAACGGCGATATCTCCCCGGATTACCCGACCTACACCGGGCTTGAGGACGGTCAGACCTATTATTATAATAAGGAAGAAATACAGTACAGCGTTTCCAATATCAAGGAGACCATCAAGAAGGACGGTTACAATATCGATTCCCTGAGCGTCGGTCTTGTCGTAAACCAGACCAACATGACGCAGGCAGAGCGCGACTCGCTTCAGCAGATCGTTGCGAATGCCGCTGGAACCACGACCGATTATGTTTCCGTGTATAATCTCCCGTTCGCGCTCAGCAGCACAAACGGCGGCAATGGAACAAACGGCGACGGTCAGCTCCAGATCATAACACCGTCCGTGGATACGTTCCGCAATACGCTGCTTTACGTTGTGGTCGGACTTGGTATCGTGCTGATACTGCTTCTGGTGGCAACGCTTATGATGGGACATTCCAGAAAGAAGAAGATAAGACGCCGTCAGGAGGCAGCGCTTGCTGCCGCCGCACAGGGCGGAAACGCAGCGGCAGGCGCCGCCGGTCCATCCTCGCCTGAGCAGGACCAGCCGGAGGAAGTGGACTTCAACATCGCAAGCCTTACAGAGGAAGCCGCGAAGGAATCCCGCGAAACTATTCTCAAGCGCGAGATCAGCGATTTCTCAAAGACGAATCCGGAAATCGTGGCTCAGATCATCAAGAATATGATGAGGGACAACTGACGGCACAGATAAGGGGGAGATCAGAATGGCACAAAATACAACAGCTTCGGAGCTTACCGCCAACCAGAAGATCGCTCTTGTGCTGGCGGCAATGGGCGCGGACAACGCGTCGCAGGTATATAAGCACCTGTCCGATGACGAGATAGAAGCGCTTTCCACCGAGGTCGCAAAGCTGGAATACCAGCCGCTTGACGTGGTTGAGGGCGTTCTCAACGAGTTCTACGAGCTGTGCCTTACCCAGAAGGTGGTAACCGAGGGCGGCGTGGACTACGCCCGCGAGATACTTGAAAAGGCTTTCGGCGCTGAGGCGGCAAACTCGCTGCTCCAGAGAATAACGAAGCAGCTCCGCACGAAGTCGTTCGATTTCGTCCGCAAGGCTGACTATAAGAACCTGCTTGCTATCGTGCAGAACGAGCATCCGCAGACGATCGCACTGGTACTTTCCTATGCGAGGGTGGATCAGGCGGCGGCTATCCTGGCGGAACTCCCAAAGGAGAAGCGCGTTGAGGTAGTCGAGAGAATAGCGCGAATGGACAGAGCGTCGCCTGACGTTATCAAGGCGCTGGAGGCAACTCTTGAAAAGAAGTTCGCAAACCTTGTCAATATCGACAGCATGGAGGTCGGCGGCGTATCCTATGTCGCAGAGGTCATGAACAACGTAGACCGCGCGACCGAGAAATACATATTCGACGAGCTGTCCGCAAGGGACCAGAAACTCGCAGACCAGATCAAGCAGAAGATGTTCGTATTCGAGGACATCGTTTCGCTGGACTCCATGGCTATACAGGAGTTCACAAAGCAGGTGGATCCGAAGGATCTTGCGATCGCTATCAAGGGCTCCACTCAGGAGGTCGCAGAGTGCATCTTTGCGAACATTTCCTCCCGTGCGAGGGAGAGCCTTCAGGCGGATATCGAGTACCTGCACAATGTGCGTATGCGCGACGTTGAAGCTGCTCAGCAGAACATCGTTGCCACCATACGCCGCCTTGAGCAGGACGGGATCATCACCATCTCCCACGGCGGAGGCGGAGACGAGATCATTGCCTGACGCGGCATGACAGCCTGAATCTTAAACTGACAGCATGACGGAGGGGTGAGCTTGGCAGTATTAAAACGGAACTCCGTTTATTTCGGCGGCGGGGTCGATATATCCAACAGCATAGACCTGCGCGGCAGGCAGCCGGTTCCTCAGCAGACAGCCCAGCCCGCCCCGGAGGCTCCGGCAGCGCCCACTCAGGAGGAACTCCTTCAGCAGGCGCAGCAGAAGCTGGAGCAGAAAGCCGCCGAGCTTTCCGCAAGGGAACTGAAGCTCCGGCAGGAGGAACAATCCTTAGAGAACATGAAAGCGCGCTGCGTGGAGCAGGGCAAGGAAGTCATACTGGAGGCAAAGCGCCGGGCAGATACGATAATCTCCACGGCAAACGACAACGCCTCGCAGATAATTTCCGACGCGCAGACCAACCGCGACAGCGTGTTCATCAAGGCGAAAGCCGAAGGATTCGAACAGGGCAAAAAGGACGGTCAGGACGCTTGTCTTGCCGCCGGGCGCGATATTCTTGATGAAGCCCGTAGCTATGCGGAGAGGATAAATTCCGACAAGGAGAAGCTCTTCGCGGACTACGAAAAGGAAATCTACGAAACCGTGATGTCGATAGCCAACAAGGTGACGCTTGACAGTATCACGTCAAATGACAGCACAGCGATACGCCGGCTGATAAAAAAGGCGGCGAAGGAATTCCGCAACTGCGACAGGATAAAGATAACCCTCAGGGACAACGGCGCAAATCAGGAGCTCACCGGGGATTACGAGTATCTTAAGGAGCTCTGCGGCGGTATCCCGAACGTAGAGGTGGAGCTTCTGCCGGACGTTGAGGAGGGCACGGTCATCGTTGACAATGGCAGCGAGATAGTTGACGCTGGCATACAGACCCAGCTTCGTATGATACAGGAGCTCGGCAGCGGAAAGTTCCGAATGCCGACAGGAAGAAAGAAGAAGCCCGCAGATTCCGCAGAAGAGCCGCATGATAACGGCGCAGAGGACGAGGGCTGACGCGGAGGAAGTCATGGCACTGGAATTCGGAGCGTTTCGCGATGAAATAACAAAATATGACACATTCCGCTATATGGGCAAGATAGAGAAGATAGTCGGAATGACTATCGAGGCAAGCGGACCCGCCTGCAACATAGGCGATGTCTGCCGCATATACTCCAAGGATATGCAGAGCTTTATCCGGGCGGAGGTCGTGGGCTTCAACAAGAGCAATATCCTGCTCATGCCCTACACCGAGATAGAGGGCATAGGTCCGGGAAGCATTGTGGATTCCACCGGCGACAAGCTGACCGTAAAGGCAGGCCCCGGGCTCATCGGGCGCATAGTGGACGCCGCAGGAATGCCGCTTGACGGCGGCGACGACCCGAACTGCTCAGACCTCATATCCATTACCGGCGCTCCGTCGAACCCGTTCGACAGGCCGCCGATAAAATCCCAGATAGAGCTTGGTGTCAAGGCGATAGACGGACTTCTCACCATGGGCAAGGGTCAGCGTATGGGAATCTTCGCGGGTTCCGGCGTTGGTAAATCCACGCTGATGGGCATGATCGCCCGTAAGGTCAAGGCAGATATCAACGTTATCGCGCTGGTTGGCGAGCGTGGCAGGGAGGTGCGTGAGTTCATCGAGCGCGACCTCGGTCCGGAGGGTATGGCGCGCTCCGTGCTGGTAGTCGCGACCTCAGACCAGCCCGCAATGATGAGAAGCAAGTGTCCGCTGACGGCTACGGCCATCGCGGAGTATTTCATGAAGCAGGGCAAGGACGTGCTTCTGATGATGGACAGCCTTACGCGTTACGCCATGGCGCTGCGCGAGGTGGGTCTCTCCACCGGGGAGCCGCCGATAGCCAGGGGCTACACGCCGTCCATTTACAGCGCGATGCCGAAGCTGCTGGAACGAGCTGGGAACTTCCCGGAGGGCTCCATAACCGGAATCTACACCGTGCTCGTTGAGGGCGACGACACCAACGAGCCGATAGCAGATACAGTCCGCGGTATCATCGACGGACACATAATCCTTTCGCGTAAGATAGCGGCGCAGAACCATTATCCCGCGATAGACATACTTCCCAGCGTCAGCCGACTCATGTCGGAGATAGACACTCCGGAGCACAAGCAGGCGGCAGGAAAGCTCAGAAACCTGCTGTCGCTGTACAACAACAACGCCGACCTTATCTCCATCGGTGCCTATAAGCACGGCACGAATCCCGCGCTGGACGAGGCGATAAGGAAGATAGACAAGATAAATCAGTTCCTGATACAGCGGGTGGAGGAATCCTACACGCTGGAGGAAACGATACAGCTTCTTATCGCGGCGGTCGGCGATGAAGCCTGAGTATTCACGAGGTGACGTTCGTTGAAAAAATTCCAGTTCACACTTCAGAAGCTGATGGATTTCCGCCAGCAGGAGCTCGACAGGCAGAAAAATACACTGCGAGTGCTTCAGGCAGACCTTCAGCGGATATACGAAGAAAAGGACGAGCTCAGCCGAAAGGTAGTTGAGTCCAGCCAGGAGCTTGACGAGGTGTGCCGGCAGGGCGCGCAGGCGTTCGAGATCTCCGTGCGCAAGCGCTATATCGTGACTCTCCAGCAGGAGATACACGCGCGTGAGTTCACTGCGCAGCGCAAGCAGGAGGAGATAAACAAGCAGCTCGGCGTAGTCGTTGAAGCGACCAAGGACGTCCGTACCCTTGAAAAGCTGGAGGAAAAGCAGCTTGAGGACTACAGGGCGGCGGCGACAAAGGAAAACGAGCAGTTCATTGAGGAGTTCGTTTCCGGGCAGTCGATACGAAGGGCGCAGGGGCAGTCAGTTTAGCATATCCGGGCGGAAGCCCTGATATAGATATTACAATTTAAGGAGGTGAGTAAATGGCAGTAGCATTCAGCGCTGGAGGCTCCGGATACACCCGCAGCGATTTCATGATATCTGACGCGGCAATTCCGCAGAGGACCCAGGAAGCGGTGCAGGATCAGTCCGAGAAGTTCTCGAATGTGCTGAGCGGCATGGGAAAGCCGGGTACGGTAAGCAAGTCCTCTTCCGGAGATGGCTCCAAGCAGGCTGAGGTAGTTAAGCGGTTCACTAACGAGAACGGCAAGGTAGACTACAAAGCGATGGCAAAGGCGGTCATAAAGGGCGAGATAAAGCTCGATGATATCCCGGAAGACATCATGGAGTTCGTGCTCAAGGAACTGGTCGAGCTTATGAAGGTCGATAATTTCACCGACACCGAAGAGGACGACGAGGATAAGGACGTCACAGTTCAGGCGGCAACGGAGATAGCTTCAATGTTCATACAGCCCGCAGTTCAGGCTGACGACAAGACGGAGGAGCTCTCACAGCTTACAGCGGCTCCCGTTGAGGATGTCACGGAGGTCGTCGCAGAAGCTCCTGTGGTACAGGAAGCTCCCGCAGAGACCGCAGTAACACAGATTCCCGAGACGGCGCAGGCAGTCACCGGGGCGGTTCCGCAGGACGCGGCGGCAGTGCAGCCGGCGTTCCGGTCAGAGACTGAGCAGCCAGTTGCAAAGCAGCCAGAGGCAAAGCAGACGGAGGTTCATACGGAGGCGGAGGTTCAGGCGGTTCCTGCCGACAACACCCAGAAGCAGGAAAGCAGCTTTACCGGTCAGGACAGCAGGCAGGAGGAAACTCCGATGCGCGACGCTGCAAAGTTTGAAGTAAGAACTTCAGAAAAACGCAGCCAGCCCGAGGAACAGCAGGAAGCTCCGGTGTTCTCAGAGCACACGGTACAGCGCGGCAGGGTGGTTTCCAAGTCCGACGAGCTCCACATGATAAAGTCCGCGAACACGGAAAATACCGATGAAAACGCGGCGCAGACCCTTGCACGGCCGCAGGGGATACTGAACGACAAGCCGGTGATATTTTCACGGACAGACGGCAGCGAGGTCATCGTGAAGCCCACTGATGTGGCGCAGCAGGTAGCCGACAGACTTATCGAACGCACCGAAAATCTCAAGGAGGGCGAAACTGAGTACAGCATTACCCTGACCCCGGAGGATCTCGGCAGGATAACGGTCAAGATGACCAAGACGGCTGACGGCGCAGTTTCCGTATCCATTGCGGCGGAAAATTCCAGAACGCTCAGGATACTTGAGGACAACGGCACGGCTATTCAGGACAGCCTGAAGCAGAACGGCGTGCAGCTCGAAAACTGGCAGACAGTCAGCGAGAGCCAGCAGGAAACACGTTCGCAGGATTATCAGGGAAGCAGCAGGAATCCCTACCGCGAGGCAGAGCACCATCATCAGGACGATGAGGAGGGCGAGAGCTTTGCAGAGATCATTGCCTCAATGTAAGGCAGGAAAGGAGAGAATATGGCAGTAACAAGCGCTTCGAATACGCTTACCGCGGCGGAGCAGATGCAGTCCAACTACGAAAAGTTCAAGGACAAATTCAAGGACGCCAACGAGGATCTTATCAATTCGGATACGTTCCTGAACCTGCTTGTGGCAGAAATGACCAATCAGGACCCGATGGAGCCTACATCCAACACCGAGTTCGTTACGCAGATGGCGCAGTTCTCGTCGCTGACCTATTCCAAGCAGTCGGCGGAGTATTCAAAGTCGAATTACGCTTCCAGCCTTGTCGGAAAGACAGTCACAGCCTCAAAGATGGACGGTTCGAGCCAGGTCACCAAGACGGGCGTTGTGGAATCCGTCATGAAGAATGGGGACGACTACACGATAAAGGTAGACGGAGTTTCATTCGATATCTCGAATGTAACGGCTATATCCGACACCAGGACTGACGATAGTGATTCACAGCTCAGCGGGAACACACTCGGCGAATATATCGCCAAGGCTTCCTCAATGATAGGAATGGCGGCGACTGTTCAGGCAAAGGCCGACAAGGGCACTGTGCTTGATTCCGGAGTGGTAACGTCCATTCAGGTCAAGGACGGCAAGGTAAACCTCATCATCAACGACAAGGCTTACGCGCTCGAAAATGTCGTGGAGGTGGCTTATCCAACACTGGAGCCTGACGACAGCACGAACGGCACCACAGATTCCGGAAAGACGGACGGAGCCGACAAGAACACGGGTGCTTCTGACAGCACCGGCGCTTCCGGCAGCACGGAGAACACTGAAACTCATGTCATCGAGAATTCCGAGGAAAAGGCGGCCTATGTTTCAGCGGACTTTGCGACTTCAGCAGACGATGTTGAGGAAGTCACCGAAAAGGCAAAGGCAGACGCTTACCTCGAGGACGATGTACCCGACCTTGAAGATTTCACATAAAAGCATGGAGGCTTGAAAATGCTGATAAGCGAGTATTTAGCGCTCCGCAGTCAGATCAGCGTTACCACAGGCGGCACGGCAGTACAGTCCGCTGGCACGGCAAAGGAAGCAGTGCAGGGCGGTTCCTTCGCAGAGGCTTTACAGCAGAAGCTCGATGAAAAGAGCGGCGTGGAGTTCTCAAAGCACGCGATGCAGCGGCTGGAGGAGCGAAGCATAGACCTTGATCAGGACGGCACGCTCGAGCGGCTCAACCGCGGCGTAGAGCTTGCGGCAGGCAAGGGCAGCAGCGAAACTCTCGTCCTTGTGGGAAGAAACGCTTTCGTTGTGAGCGTAAAAAACAACAAGGTGATCACCACCCTTTCGGACAGCGAATTACAGGGGAATGTGTTCACGAATATTGATTCGACCGTTATCGTATGAACGGACCTGAATGGAATTCATGTCCCGGCTGCGACTGAGTCCGGGACGCGGTCAAGTCAATGACAACTTATTCTGGAGGTCAATAGAATGGTTAAATCCCTTTACACCGGCGTATCCGGTATGAAAACCCATCAGCAGAAAATGGACGTAATCGGCAACAATATCTCCAACGTAAACACCACTGGCTACAAGACCAACGTTGTTACCTTTGCGGATCTCTACTATCAGACAAAGAAGACCCCGACAGGCGCTTCCACCACCCTCGGCGGAACTAACCCCGTTCAGGTGGGCTACGGCGTAAAGCTCAACTCCACCACGCCGAACATGACACAGTCCGGCTTCACGTTCTCGGACAGCCAGTTCGATATGGCGCTTGACGGAGAGGGCTTCTTCCAGGTAATGGACAGCGCGGGAAATATCCTCTACACAAGAGCGGGTATTTTCAAGATAGACGATGAGGGCAACCTCGTCAACGCTTCCGGTTACAAGGTCCTCGGTGTTTCCGGCGATTTCGACAACCAGCCCGCCGGCAGCCAGCCCATCAAGATAAGCATTGCCGCAACAGACGACAACTGCTCCAGCGCTACAAAGACAGTTAACGGCTGCGATGTCACCATCGCTGTTTCCGACCCGTCCGACTACACGGATATGTCCGTTACGTTCAACCAGTCGGAATTTCCGTTCGCTACATACTCCGCAGGCGTGCTGAATCTGTTCTTCGACAGGGAACAGCAGTTTGATTCCGCGCAGGCGTTCGAGGACGAGGTACAGAAGTGCCTTCAGGCAGGCGGCGTAACGCTCCCGGATGATGTTTCCCTGAAGTTCACGTTCGAGAATCTTCCGGCTTCCACAAACTCCGTTGTTGCTAAGGCTTCGGTTGACAGCTGGACTCACAAGCTCGATCAGGCGTGCGTTGAGAACAGAGTGGACTTAAACAAAGGTGGCACAACCCCGAGCTATGCTACGATTGCATTCGCGACAAGCAACTCCAACAGTGCGAACAAATATAACAGCGCAGTCATCACCATGGCAAAGGGAACCGCAACGTCTGCAACCTATGATTCCGGCGCAAATACATGGACTATCACAGTTACGGACAGCACCAGACTTTCCGACATCACACAGGCGATAAAGGACGGCGTGGTCGCTGCAAAGGCTGCCGATACGACCGGAGAGCTTGCTGGTCTGAATCTTTCCATCACCAAGTATGAGGTTCCTGTCGGTAAACTCGACGACGCTGTAAAGGAATGGAACAACAAGACGTTCCCGAATGGAAAGAAATTTCAGCTTGTTAATGAAGATCCGACGGTTTCCAGCATAAAGGCTACCGCAGGTCAGCCCGGTGAGTTTGCGAACAAGTACAAGATCGTGTTCAAGTACGTTTCCAACTATGACGCTCCTACCGCGCAGTGGGACGACAACACGCTGACCATCGCCATCACAAACAAGGACTACGCAGACGACGCAACGGCTCTCGCAGACATCAACGCGGCAGTAGCTGCTGCGGCGGGCGGAAATGAGAAGAAGATGTTCACCTTTGACGCGGACAGCTTCACTGGTCTTGCGGCGCTGAACAACGGTCAGAGAAAGGCGCTGTTTGAGAACAACCCGTCCCTTTCATTCGGCGGCGGCGAGGACAGCTTCTACACCACTGTTGCAAAGTCCCTGTCCACATTCAACCTCACCAACGGACGCAAGGGCGCGGAGCAGAGCTTCAAGGACCTTGAGAACATCACAGTCGGCACGGACGGCACCATCATCGGCTATCACGCTGTTCACGGCTATCTGAACCTCGGCCGTGTGGATATCGCGACATTCGATAACCCGAACGGTCTTTCCGCTATGGGCGGCACGAATTTCGCGGCAAGCGTTGCTTCCGGCGACCCGAAGCTTGCCATCGGCGGTTCCGACGGCGCGGGCGAGGTGGTTTCCGGCGCGCTTGAGATGTCCAACGTTGACCTCGCGCAGGAATTTACCGACATGATCACCACACAGAGAGGCTACCAGGCAAATTCCAGAGTTATAACCACCTCTGATACAATGCTTGAGGAGCTTCTCTCCCTAAAGAGATAACGTAAGCTGAACTGACATATCTCCCCCGTCCGCGGGGGCGGGGGAGTATATATGCGTTGGAGTAATTATGATTTTTCTGACTAAACTGGACGGCAAGGAATTTCTGCTCAACGAGCAGCTGATAGAAACCGTCAATGAAACTCCCGATACGGTCATTGTGCTGTCAAACGGGCACTCATACATCGTCCGCGAAAGCATGAAGGAGCTTCAGACAAAAATTCTTGAATATAACAGGCAGCGGCGGCGATCCCGTATGAAGCCGGACACGCAGCAGAAGGCGTAGCCTTTCACATAAAACAGTGCATGGAAGCATAGAAAGCTAAGCGATTAGCTAATAGAAAAGCGAGGGATTCTCTTTGAATATTACACTTATTATCGGTTGGGTTATTGCGTTTGGCATGGTTATTTTCGGCATTTTCCAGGGTGGACAGATCCTCTGGTTCTGGGATCCGCCTTCAATAGCCATCACCGTCGGCGGTACCATAGGCTGCCTTATTGCGTCATATCCGCTCAGCTATCTTGCGGGCGTTCCCGGAAAGTTCAAGATAGCGCTCATGCCCAAGAAGTACAAGCCGGAAAAGTACATAGACGACATCGTTGAATACGCAAAGATAGCAAGAGGACGCGGTCTGCTCGCACTCGAGGAGAGCGCGAACCAGTGCCAGGATAAGTTCATGAAGTCCGCGCTCATGCTCATCGTTGACGCGAACGACACCGCTAAGGTGCGCGGAATGCTCGACGACGCCATCAGCTTCATGTGCGACCGCCATGACGCAGGACGCGCGTTCTTTGAAAGGGGCGTCGGAATATTCCCGGCTTTCGGTATGCTGGGTACGCTGGTAGGTCTTGTTAACATGCTTAACTCCATGACCGACGACGCTAACAACCTTGCCGGCGGTATGGCTACCGCGCTTATCACGACATTCTACGGCTCGCTGTTTGCGAATGTCCTGTTCAGCCCGATTGCCATGTCCCTCGCCAATGCACATGAGGACGAGCTGCTGTGTATGCAGATAATCGAAGAGGGCGTCCTTGCCATTGCGGACGGCTCCAACCCGCGCTATATTCAGGAAAAGCTTGAATTCATGCTGCCGGCTTCCAAGAAGCGTTCTGAAACTAAATCATAAAAAATCAAAAAATTTACAGATTCTATTGCAAAAAACGCAAAAAGTATTTGCAATTTCCGCGATTTTATGATACAATATTATAATGGCGGGATAAGTATGCCCATGCAGGATCTTATTGCGCAAATGAGCACCAAGGCACAGAGGAGGGATACCCGTGGCAAAACTCGCAAAGAAGCCAAAGGAGGACCACAGCAACGACTGGCTGTCAACGTACAGCGACATGGTTACGCTGCTGCTTACGTTCTTCGTTCTGCTTTATGCTTCTTCGTCCGCGGACGAGACTAAGTGGCAGTACATATATCAGGCGTTCCAGTCCCACGGCAAGTATCTCAATGAATATGTGGATTCCCCGAACCCCGTCCCCGAGGAGGGCGAGGGCACCGCTAGCGACAAGCCGACCGCCGGTGGAATGGGAACACTTCCGCAGACAACTGACGAGCTTTATCATTATATTGCGCAGTATGTCTCAGACAATAACCTTTCTGATTCCGTTTCTGTTGAGAACGGAGCGGCTCACCTCAATATCAGGTTCGACAACAATGTGTTCTTTGAGCCCAACAGCGCTGTGCTCACACAGCAGGGCAAGGACCTGCTGAACGGTATATCTCCGGGCATAAACGCAGTCAAGAATTCCATAAAGACCTGCACTGTAAATGGCCACACTGCGAAGGCGATCTCCGCAGTAAATGACTGGGATCTGTCCTCAGGCCGTGCGGTCAGTGTTGTAAAATATATGGATTTCCGCAAGGTGCTTGATAGTGAACAGTTCCGCACAAAGGGAAGCGGCTATGCCGAGCCTATCGCAGACAACGACACCATCGAAGGAATGGCGAAGAACCGCCGCGTTGAGATGGTCATACTCAAAAACGATGTGGACCTCACTGATCCGGCGGTCATAAAGGATATCCTGAAGTACGACTACGGCGTTGATATGGATAACTATGACCCGGACGGCGACCACGGCAATAATACAACTAAGGTGCCGAACGACTACGCCCAGTCCATTATTGATTCTCTGGACGAGAAGTTCCCAGACCAGGGAAGTTCCGGGCTTACAGTAGGACCGGTCATTTCCGGTGATTATGATTCGTTCATGATAAGCGCAGAGGCTGACAGCTCCGCAGGAAATGCGGACAGCGGTGCAGACAGCGCGTCAGAGTAACGATGGGATCCGATAAAGTTATGCAGGGGGGATCTGGAAAATGGCTGAAAGCCTGACGCAGGAACAAATTGATGAAATGCTAAAGAACGTCGCCGCCGGAGTGGCTCCGGTGGTGTCGCAGAAGGAAGAAGAAAAGGTCAAGGATTACGACTTCCGCGCTCCGAAGAAGTTCACCAAGGAGCAGATAAAGGTACTCGATGGTATCTTTGAGAATTACGCGCGGCTTCTTTCGTCATATTTCACAGGACTTCTCAGGCTGTACTGCCGTGTTTCCCTCGTAAGTATCGAGGAGCAGAGGTACAGCGAGTTCAACAACGCACTGCCGGATTATGTCCTGATGGGCATGGTCGATATGGGCATAAAGAACGAGGAGGTCAGCGAGACCACGGTCATCGTTCAGATATCCAACACTATCACATTCACGATGATAGACAGGCTTCTCGGCGGCAGGGGCGAGTACCGCGACGTCAACCGTGACTTCACGGAAATCGAAATAACGATAATGAACGACGTCATGAACCAGATGGCGAATCTCCTGTATGAGCCCTGGGCAAGCCACATCGACCTTGAGCCGAAGCTCATAGGAATAGAGACAAACTCCCGTGTGGTACAGACCATCGGACATGAGGATACGGTCATCATCGTAGCCCTTGAGGTGGAGATAAACGGCGCAAAGTCCGTTATTTCCGTATGCGTTCCGGCGATAAACCTCGACGAGATCATGAATAAGTTTGTTTCAAGATACAGCGCCTCCAGAAGAAAGCTCGACGCAAACCGCGAGCAGGAGCGCCGCGACATCATCATGAACGGCATCAGCACAACGGATCTCACCATAACCGCAGTGCTCGGCGAGATAAACCTCGACCTTTACGAGGTCCTGACGCTTCAGGTCAACGACGTTATCCCGCTTGGGAAGAAGATCACAAGCGATGTGGACGTCAAGGTGGGCAACAAGCCGTGGTGTACCGGCAAGATGGGAACCTACAACAACAAGAAAGCTATAATGATAGATAATTTTATTGAGAATTGAGGTATAATGTCCAATGGCTAATGAAAAGGATGCAAACGTTGAATTCAGTTCGTATGAGATCGACGCGGTAGGCGAGATACTTAACATAAGCATGGGCGCTGCTGCGACGGCTGTTTCTGAGCTGCTCAACGCAAAGGTCTGGATAACGACGCCGCAGGTGAGCGTTGTCAAGGCGGCTGACCTTAATTACGATCGCCTTGAACCGGCTATCTGCGTTAAGATAGTTTACGTCAAGGGTATATCCGGACAGAACATGATGGTGCTGAAGCAGGACGATGTTCAGCTCATTCTTAATCAGCTCATGGGCAATCCGCTGGTCGTTTCCCCGGATTTTGAGTTCGACGAGATGAACATCAGCGCGGTATCCGAGGTAATGAACCAGATGATGGGCGCCTCCGCGACCGCACTTTCCGACCTGCTGGGAATGACGGTGGATATCTCCACCCCGACTCCGTATGTCATTGAGCAGACGAATTTCTGCCAGCTCGCAGAGCTTGACCCGTCAGAGACCATCGTTGCAGTAACCTTCAATCTTACAGTCGACGGTATCATGAACAGTGAGTTCATGTCCGTTATGTCTGTTGAGCTTGCAAAGTCGCTGTCCAGCAAGATGATAGAGAAGTTCCACGGCGATGAGCCTGAGTCTGAGGCAGCTCCCGCTGCGCCGGCTGCCGCACCGGCTGCGGCAGCCCCTGCTCCGGCAGCAGCACAGCCCGCACCGGCGCCTGCGGCAGCTCAGCCGCAGCCTGCTCCCGCAGCAATGCCGCAGCAGCCAATGCCCGGAGCTTATCCGTATCCTCCGCAGGGACAGCCTGCGCCTTACCCCGGATATACATATCCCAATCAGTATGCGGCTTACGGTGCATACCCGCCGCCTGTGCCCCCGGTAAATATCCAGAATGCACAGCTCCACCAGTTCGACAATGTGGACTACGGACTGCCAGCAGACCAGCAGGATAACCTTAAGCTGCTTATGGGCGTTCCGCTGGAGATATCCGTTGAGATAGGCACCGCAAAGCGCAAGGTAAAGGATATCCTGGAGTTCACGCAGGGTACCATCATCGAGCTTGAGCGTCAGGCCGGCGCTCCGGTAGACGTTGTTGTAAACGGGAACCTCATCGCAAGAGGCGACGTAGTGGTTATCGATGATAACTTCGCCGTCAGGATCACTGAAATAGTGAAGTCCAAATTCATGGACAGCCTGGGCAAGGAATAAATTTTAATCATTATATATTCAAGGAGAATTTTGAGCAATGGACAAGAAGATTTTACTGGTAGACGACGCGGCTTTCATGAGAATGCTTATCAAGGACGCTCTTACAAAGAACGGCTACACCAATATCCTTGAGGCTGCTGACGGCGCTATTGCGTGCGAGGTTTACGCAGCTGAGAAGCCTGACCTCGTTATCATGGATATCACCATGCCGAACAAGACCGGTATTGAAGCGCTCAAGGATATCAAGGGCATGGATCCCATGGCTAAGGTGGTTATGTGCTCCGCAATGGGTCAGGAAGCAATGGTCGTTGAGGCTATCAAGCTCGGCGCACTCGACTTTATCGTCAAGCCTTTCAAGCCGGACAGAATCTTACAGACCGTCAAGAAGGTACTCGGCTGATAGCGGGTGCCTGTGAACCGGCTGCTCAGAGTGCAGGGCGGTCTTGTCAGCGGAACGGAAGGCTCCGTGAAGCAGAATTTCCGCCGCACTTTTCAGACCTGCCGGTTTGATGGTGCGGCTTTTGGTGTTGGTATGTTCTTCCGGGAAAGGCAGGGGACGCGGCAGTGGAATATTTTCAGATGATAATGGCTCTGCTGGGCGTTCTGGCGCTGGTATTCCTGATATTCTGGGCGATGAAGAAGCTCAACAGGCGGGTAGTCACCAGCGACAGCAGGAATATGAAGATACTGGAGAGGATAAACCTCGGACCGGACAAAATGCTCCTGCTGGTAAGCGTGCGGGGAAAGTGCATGGTCCTTGGGGTCACCAACGGCAGGATCGAGAAAGTGCACGAGCTGGAAGAATCTGAAGAGCAGCTTATCGAGAAAAAGGACGAAAATGGCGGGAATCCCTCGTTTAAGGAGAGTTTCAAGATAGTGCTGAAAGATATGATGAACAGGAAATGATCGGAGGGACTGTCGTGGAAAAGCGGCTTCAGCTTACAAAAGAGAATAAGCGGCTGGCGCTGAAATTCGCGGTGTCGCTGTTCGTTTCAGTGTTCCTGACGGTTCTGCTGTGCACCCTTTCGGCGTATGCGCAGAACAACTCCGCTGCGGTTTCGGCAACCGCGGAGGCTTCCGCCGCAGCAACTGCGGAGGCCATACCAACGGACAGGCAGCCGGGGGATTACCTCGACACCGACCCGACCTATGTTGACGAGGACGCAGGTTCGTCCGTCATTCAGGAGCTGATAGGCGTTGACGCATCGCAGCCGCTGGAGATAATCATTCTGCTGACGCTCATTGCGCTGGCTCCCTCGCTGCTGATAATGATGACCTGCTTCACGCGAATCATCATCGTGCTGGGATTCCTGCGGACTGCAATGCAGACCCAGAGCACTCCACCGAACATGGTGCTCACCGGAATTGCCCTGTTCCTGACGTTCTTCATCATGGCTCCGGTGTTCTCAGAGATAAACGAGGTCGCATATCAGCCATACGTCAGCGAGCAGCTCACCACTGAGGAAGCTCTGGAGGCGGCGAGCGTTCCGCTCAAGCGGTTCATGTTGAAGCAGACATCCAACGACGATCTCAACTTCTTTCTCGACCTCTCCAAGACGGAGGAGCCGGAGGGCGGCTATACGCAGGAGTACATAGAAAACGACCTCAGTCTGACGGTCATCGTGCCGTCGTTCATGATAAGCGAGCTGAAAAGGGCGTTCCAGATGGGATTCCTGATATTCCTGCCGTTCCTTGTCATTGACCTTGTTGTCGGAAGCACGCTCATGTCGATGGGCATGATGATGCTTCCGCCGGCGATGATATCAATGCCGTTCAAGATACTTGTGTTCGTCCTTGCGGACGGGTGGAACCTGCTGATAGGCTCAGTTGTCGCAAGCTACAACTTGTAGCGGCGCTGAAAGGGGTGACTGAAACATGACTCAGGACGATATGATGGAGGTTTTCCTCGCGGCGATAATGCTTGCGTTCAAGCTTGCCGTGCCGATACTCCTTATCGCTATGATAGTCGGTCTTGTTATAGCTATACTCCAGGCGGCGACGCAGGTGCACGAGCAGACGCTCTCGTTTGCCCCGAAAGCCGTGGCGGTAGGTCTGGCGCTGTTCGTCCTTGCCCCGTGGATGACCTCGGAGTGTATTGATTTCGTGAACTTCATCTTTGAGAAGGTCGCTTCGGTGCCCATAACATAAGGCGGCGCCCATGTCAGAGATCTGGGGAATAATTCAGAACAACTTTGTTGTCGTGATAATGGTGCTGGCGAGGGTCAGCGGCATTTTCACCTTTAATCCGATTTTTTCGCGCAACGGCGTCCCGAACATGATGAAAGCGGGAATATCTCTCATGCTGGCGATAGTTATGGCAACATCCGGGGATTTCAGCTACACCATGCCTGACGGGCTTCTGCCGTTTGCATTTGATATAGCCAAGGAGCTCCTTGTGGGCTTCACACTGGGATTCTTCGTGAACGTCATGCTCCAGCTTTTCAGCTATGCCGGCGAGCTGGCGGATTTCCAGATAGGTCTGTCGATGGCGAAGAGCTACGATCCGACATTTGGTACCTCCAGCCTTATCACGCAGTATTACAGCTACTGGTTCATGATATATTTCTTTATGGTGGGCGGACACCTGTCCTACATAAAGCTGTTCGCGGTTTCCTATGAAACCATACCGATAGGGTTCAGCGACTTCAATATCAACGTTGCGTACATCATCGTGACCTATCTTGAAACGGTGATAACCCTCGGCCTGAAGCTCGCGATGCCGATAGTCGCCTCGGAGCTCGTCACGGAGTTCTGCATAGGCGTTCTGATGAAGGCGGTTCCCTCTATCCATGTTTTCGTGCTGAACGTGCAGATAAAAATGCTGGTGGGATTCGTCGTGCTGGCAGGAAGCTGCACCATGACGGCGGGATTCATGCAGGACATCATGGATCTGATGTTCACAAACCTGAACAACCTCATTCCGCAGATGGCGGGTATAGGATAGCGCTGAAAGGGCGGTATTATGGCAGGAGAAGAAAAAACCGAAAAAGCCACCCCGAAAAAGCGCAAGGATCAGCGCAAGGAGGGCAACGTCCTCCAGTCACGCGAGATAGTCACGGCGGCCTCCGTGCTGGGTATTTTCGCTTCCATGAGGCTGCTGATCGGCTTCATCACCAAGGCAATGCTGTCCTACACGGGCTCGGTTTTTGAGCACGTCGGGACAACGGCGGTCACGACAGATACCATCATGTCCATCTTCGTGGACGTCATAACGATAGTAGCCGTGTGCGCGGGTCCCATGTGCCTTATCGCCATAGCGCTGGGCATAATCCCGACAGTGGCGCAGACCCGCGGCCTTTTCACCATGAAGGCCGTCAGGCCGAAATTCTCCCGGCTGAATCCGCTTTCGGGAATAAAAAAGCTGTTTTCAATGCAGTCGATAGTCAGCATTTTAAAGGGACTTATCGAGGTCATAATCATCAGCGCGGTCATTTATAACGAGATACGCGACAGGCTCCCGAAATTTGTTGCTCTGATGAATGCGGGAGTTATGCAGGGCATAACCTATGGGGCGCTGACGATATTCGACATGGTAATGCTTATCTGCATAATGCTGGTATTTGTTGCGGCTGCGGATTTCCTCTTCCAGTGGTGGCAGTTTGAGAAGAAGCTCAAAATGTCCAAGCAGGAGGTCAAGGAGGAATTCAAGCAGATGGAGGGCGACCCCCAGATAAAGAGCAAGATAAAGCAGCGTCAGCAGCAGATGGCGGCCCAGCGTATGATGCAGGACGTCCCCAAGGCGGACGTGGTAGTCAGAAACCCTACGCACTACGCAGTTGCGTTGAAATACGACCAGGACAAGAACAACGCCCCGCAGGTGGTGGCAAAGGGAAAAGATCTGCTCGCGCTCAGGATAGTCCGGATAGCCGAGGAAAACGGCGTTATGGCTATCGAGAATCCGCCGCTGGCACGTTCGCTGTACAGCACGGTGGATATCGGTCGGGAAATTCCCGCCGAGCTTTACAATGCCGTGGCGGAGGTGCTCACCGTGGTCTACCGCGAAAAGCACAAATCCATTCACGCTTAATTATGACAATACCTGATACAATTCGTTAAAATATACAGAAAAAATACAGAGAGGAGATGGACAGCATAGTACGCAAGCTTCTGAGTAACTCATTCGTTCTGTTTGTCATCTTCATAGTTATTGCGATAATCATTCCGCTGCCCAGCTGGCTGCTGGACTTCCTTATACTGCTGAATATCTCCCTGAGCCTTATTATCCTTGTCATGACCATGTTCATCAAGGAGGCGCTGGAGTTCTCCGTATTCCCGACGGTGCTGCTGCTGACCACGGTTCTGAGACTGTCGCTGAACGTTTCCACCACGAGAGGTATCCTCTCCAGCGGATATGCCGGCGAGGTAATCGCGGCATTCGGACAATTCGTAATGGGCGGCGACGCTATCGTCGGCTTCCTGATATTCATAATCATCGTATTGGTAAACTTCATCGTAATCACCAAGGGTTCCGAGCGAGTATCCGAGGTCGCAGCACGATTCACGCTGGACGCTATGCCCGGTAAGCAGATGGCGATAGACGCCGACCTCAATGCCGGGATAATCAACGAGGAACAGGCGAAAAAGCGCAGAAACAACGTACAGCGCGAGGCTGACTTCTACGGCTCCATGGACGGTGCCACTAAGTTTGTAAAGGGCGACGCGATAATGTCCATCGTCACAACCCTCGTAAACCTTATCGGCGGCGTTATCATAGGCATGGTGCGCGGCGGCGGTGATTTCAACACGATCCTCAACACCTATTCGCTGGCGACTGTCGGCGATGGTCTGTGCTCCCAGATACCGGCGCTGCTCATCTCCGTTGCGACCGGTATGATAGTTACCCGCGCAGCGAGCGAGGACAGCCTCATCAACGATATCAAGACCCAGTTCACGGCGCAGCCTTTCGTGCTGATGATAGCCGGAATCGTCATGGTCGTTATGATGGTTATACCGGGATTCCCGACGGCGGTCTGCCTTGTTCTCGGCGTACTGCTGATAGTTGCCTCCGTCCTGCTCAACCGCAACAAGAAGAAAATGGCGGAGCTGGAGCTTGCGCAGCGCAAGAAAGCCGAAGAAAAGGAGATGGAGAAGCTCCCGGCGGACAACGATTACTACCGCGATATCGACAACGTATTCAAGCTGCTCAACGTCGAACCTATCGAGATGGAATTCGGTTACAGCCTGCTGCGGCTGGTCGATGAGAAATCCGGCGGCAACTTCATTGAGCGAGTCGTCATCTTCCGAAAGCAGTTTGCGCTTGATATGGGTATGGTCATTCCGTCCGTCCGCATGACGGATAACCCGGAGATCAACCCGAATATGTACATCATCAAGATAAAGGGCGAGGAAGTCGCCCGGGGTGAGATACTCGTTGACCACTACCTCGCGCTGGACAGCGGCGACGTTACCCAGCAGATAGAGGGTATCGACACTGTGGAGCCGGCATTCGGGCTTCCGGCGAAGTGGATATCCGAGGACAAGAAGATAATGGCGGACGTTGCCGGATACACTCTGATAGACCCGGTTTCCGTTATGATAACCCACTGGTCGGAGATAATGAAGCGCTACGCTTACGAGCTCCTTTCCAGACAGGATGTAAACACCATGCTGGAAAACGTCAAGAAAACGAATCCTATCGTGGTGGACGATATTATACCGAAAGTTATATCTGTCGGATACCTGCAGAAAATTCTTTCGAATCTGCTTAAAGAGGGCATACCGATACGCGACCTGGAAACCATCCTTGAGACCATCGGCGACCACGCCAACGTGCTGAAGGATATGGACATCGTGACGGAGTACGTCCGCCAGTCGCTGAAGCGCACGATAACGCACCGCTTTGCCGAGGCGAACTCCCTGCGCGTGATAACCCTGGATACGCAGATAGAGGATATGATAGTAAGCTCCGTAAAGAAATCCGATCAGGGAAGCTACCTTGCAATGGCTCCGGACATGATACAGCGTATCGTTTCCGCTTCCAACCGCGAGATAGACAAGATAAAGGACGTAATACCGACAGTCATAATCCTGACATCGCCGGTGGTTCGTATTTACTACAAGAAGCTCACGGAGCAGTTCATTCCGAACATCACCGTGCTGTCTTACAGCGAGATAGATTCCACGGCGCAGATCCAGGCGATAGGCAACATTTCGCTCAACGCCGCGGCGGTCCCCGCCGTATGACGCCCGTGTGACAAGGAGGGAGTAGCATGGAAGGCAGCGTTACCGCGGCTCTTCTTGAAGAGTATGGCATGAGCCGCGATATGGCAGTGCGCAACGAGATAGTGCTGAAAAATCTCGGACTGGTGCGCGCCTGTGCGCTTTCCCTGCGCAACACCTACGTCAGGTACGGCGACACGGACGACGTAATTAACGAGGGCGTTATCGCCCTGATGGACGCCATCGAGAGCTTCGACCCCACAAAGGGTGCAAAGTTCGAGACCTACGCTTCCCTGAAAGTACGCGGCGCGATAATTGATTACGTCCGTAAACAGGATTGGGTTCCAAGACCTGTAAGAAAATTTGCCCGCGACCTTGACAACGCGAACACTATATTGTATAATCAATATGACAGGGTCCCGACCAATGCGGAACTTGCAGACTACCTTGATATTTCGGAGGAAAAGCTGCTGCGCGGCATGGCGGACGCTTCCAACACCGTTACGCTGTCATTCGAGGAGCTTCTGTACGAGGATAACTTCGAGGAAAGCGCGGCGCAGGCTGACGGTACAGATTCCCGCCTGATGCGGGAGGAGCTGCGGGGAGTTATCGCAAAGGCGATAGAATCCCTGAAGGAAAAGGAGCGCCAGGTCATCACCCTTTACTACTACAAGAGCATGAAGTATTCCGATATCGCAAAGGTTATCGGCGTGTCGGAATCCAGAGTGTGCCAGATAAACACCAAGGCGATGCTGTCGCTGAAAGCGGCTCTCGAGCCCTACATCAAGGGGACAGCGGCAAACAGACGGGAGGAAAAGCTGTGAACAGAGGCTTCTATTACGCCTGCAACGGCATGATAATCAACCAGCGCAAGCTGGACTGCATAGGCAACAACCTCACCAATATGACCACCCCGGGTTACAAGCGCGATACGATACTCACCCAGCGCTTCAACGAGCAGATGATACTGGTGAAGCACCGTGAGGAGCTTTCCGGAACATTTGCCGAGACCTATGTTGATAACTCCTACACCGACCTTCAGCAGGGTACGTTCGAGTATACCAACACTCCGTTCGATGTGGCGATAAACGGCGATGTTTACTTCAACATCAACAGCTACACCGGCGAGCAGATGCTCACCAGAAACGGTCAGTGGGAGCTTGACGGCGAGGGCTATCTCTGCCTGTCGAATTCCGGCAGGATACTCGGCGAGAACGGCGAGATATATCTTGGAAACAAGGATTTCACCATCGACAATGACGGCGTTATCTATCAGGACGGTCAGGCAGTGGATAAGCTCCTGCTTTCCTACATCGACCCTGAGGGCAACGTTGACAAGTTCGGTGCGAATATGTTCACCTCCGTGCAGGCGGGCGCAGTTCCCGAGGGAACGCAGTACCAGATAATCCAGGGCGCTTATGAGCGCTCCAACATAGACGTAAACTACGAGATGACCATGATGATGAATGCCAACCGTATCTATGAGGCTTCCAGCACCATGGCGAAGCTGCTGGATTCCATGAATCAGAAGTCCACATCTCTCTGCAAGATCTGAGGAGTTAAGTAATGAATATAGCTTTCCACACCGGAAAATCCGCAATGATAGCTCAGGCGCAGGCTCTGAACGTCTACGGCAATAACATCGCGAACATAAACACCTACGGCTATCAGACCGTCCGTCCGTCGTTTTCGGACTGCCTGTACTCCGTTCAGCGCTCCACCGAGCCTGAGTGGCAGACCGGACACGGTACATATATCCAGCACACCGGAGTTATGTACGATGAGAGCCAGTTCTATTTTACCGAACAGCCGCTCGACTACGCGCTGCCCAACGAGGGCTTCTTCGCGGTGGAGGACCGCTACGGCGAGATAAACTACACCCGTGACGGCGCTTTCGCAATGACCCAGGCGGACACAGGCGAGTGGTATCTCGTTACCGCCAGCGGCGAGTATGTGCTGGACTACGACAGGAACAGGATAGTCGTTCCGTTCAATGAGGACGGCACGGCGGCTGATTACGGCGCGCTCAGCGATATGATAGGCGTGTTCAGGTTCGAGAATGTTTACGGCATTGATTCCGCTGCCGACAACCGCTACGCGGCGACCGCGAGAAGCGGCGAACCCGTGGCTGAGCGTGATTTCCAGAAGCTTCAGGGCGCTCTTGTTACCTCAAACGTGAACCTCGCGGATCAGATGGTGAAGCTCATCGAGACGCAGCGCGCTTACCAGATAAGCTCGCGCGTCGTGACGACCTCTGATGAATTCACGCGTATCGCGAACAATCTCAGATAAATTCAGGAGTAACAAATGCTGAAGAATTACGATGAACTCTCCCCGGTAGCCATCGACTGCCTGCGCGAGATAGGAAATATAGGCTCCGGAAGCGCGGCATCCTCGCTTTCTCAGATGCTGGGAAAGCCGATAGAAATGCGCGTGCCGGATGTGTGCGTGCTGGAATACCAGCAGATAATCGACACCATGGGCGGACCTGAAAAGGTAATCACCGGTATTCTTGTAAGGCTTCAGGGCGATATCAAGGGAATGATGATGTTCCTGCTGGAGGACAGCTTTGCACAGGTGGTGCTCTCCACGTTCATGAGTCAGGAGAAGATAGAGCTTACAAAGCTTGACGATATGCAGCTCTCCGTCATCACGGAGATGGGCAACATCATGGCGGGAAGCTATCTGCGCGCACTCGCCACCCTGACGGGGCTTACGATAGATATGGAGATACCCTCCATGACAGTGGATATGCTGGGCGCCATCATGAGCGTGCCGATAACGGAGTTTGCTCAGGTGGGCGACAAGGTGCTATTCATCAACGACGGATTTTCCGTTGACGGTGTGGACATCAAGTCCAACATCATTCTTATCCCGGAGATGGATTCTCTGGAGACCCTTATGAAGAAACTTGGTGTTATGTAATGGCTAACCTGACGATAGGCATATCTGACCTTAAGGTATGCAGACCGCCGGACGTCCTTGTGACATACGCGCTTGGTTCCTGCGTCGGGATATGCCTGCTTGACAGCGCTGCGGGAGTCGGCGGAATGTCGCATATTATGCTCCCGGACAGCACGCAGGCGACCAACGGCGCTGCGACCCCTATGCGCTTCGCGGATACGGCGATACCCATGCTGGTGCATGAGATGGTTAAGCTCGGGGCGAGCCGTTCCCGTATAAAGGCTAAGATAGCCGGCGGCGCAGTGATGTTCGCGGCGGCAAGCGACAGGTTCAATATCGGCGAGCGCAATATTCAGGCGGTAAAAGCGGCTCTCCGTAAGGAGGGTATCCCGATAATCGCAGAGGATACCGGGCTGAACTACGGACGCACTGTGTTCTTCTATCCGGAAACCGGCATAATGGAGGTCAGGGCGGCCACCATGGGAAACAAGCAGTTCTGATCCCCGCAGGGCGGGTTATTTTCGGCGGCTGTATCTTGAATACGGCTGCTTTTTGTTTCTGCGAGGCTATGCCGTGTTAGCATGAGCTAATTGCAGAATGTGCATAAATGTGTAAGGAATTGGTGCATTTTGTACAAAGAATCTGAAAAAATCGCTTAGGCTATTTACAAATTGAAGAATTTGTGATATGATATTAAATAAGCTTAGACAAGTACGCCTCCGGATTTCCGGGGCGGTCAATTGCGGACAGATTTCCTGTCTGTAAATATTAAGGAGGAAAAAATCCAATGGCAAGAGAAATGCAAACAATGGATGGCAACAACGCTGCGGCTCATGTGTCCTACGCGTTCACTGACCTTGCTGCCATCTATCCCATCACCCCCTCTTCCGTAATGGCTGAGGTAACAGACTCCTGGTCCACAGCCGGTGTAAAGAACATCTTCGGCGAGCAGGTTAAGGTAGTAGAAATGCAGTCCGAGGCAGGCGCTGCCGGCGCAGTTCATGGCTCCCTTTCCGCAGGTGCGCTGACTACTACATATACTGCGTCTCAGGGTCTGCTCCTGATGATCCCTAATATGTACAAGATCGCAGGCGAGCTGCTTCCGTCAGTTATTCATGTATCTGCTCGTGCTCTCGCTTCCCATGCGCTTTCTATCTTCGGCGACCACAGCGATATCTACGCCTGCCGCCAGACAGGTTACGCAATGCTCTGCTCCACCAACCCTCAGGAGGTTATGGATCTCGGCGCAGTTGCTCACCTGTCCGCTATCAAGGGCAGAGTTCCGTTCCTGCACTTCTTTGACGGCTTCCGTACTTCCCATGAGATCCAGAAGATCGAGAAGTGGGACTACGAGACCCTTAAGGGCATGGTAGACATGGACGCTGTACAGGCGTTCCGGGACAGAGCCCTCAATCCTGAGAAGCCCGTGCTCCACGGCACAGCCCAGAACCCTGATATCTTCTTCCAGGCTCGCGAGGCTTGCAACACCTATTACAACAATATCCCGAACGTAGTTACCGAGTACATGGACAAGGTAAACGCAGAGATCGGCACAGATTACAAGCTGTTCAACTACTACGGCGCACCCGATGCTGAGGAAGTCATCGTAGCAATGGGCTCCGTATGCGACACCATCGAGGAGACCATCGACTACCTCGCAAAGCAGGGCAGAAAGGTCGGCCTCGTTAAGGTAAGACTGTACAGGCCGTTCGTATCCTCTGCATTTGCCACAGCTATCCCTGCAACAGTTAAGAAGATCTCCGTACTCGACAGAACCAAGGAGCCCGGCTCCCTCGGCGAGCCGCTGTACCTCGATGTAGTTGCAGCTCTCAAGAAGGAAAACAAGTTCCAGGACGCTCAGATATTCACCGGACGTTACGGACTCGGCTCCAAGGACTGCAACCCGGCTCAGATCATCGCAGTTTACAACAACACCACAAAGCCGGTATTCACACTCGGCATCAATGATGATGTTACACATCTGTCCCTTGATATCACAGAGAATCCGAACACCACTCCTGAGGGCACTACCTGCTGCAAGTTCTGGGGTCTCGGCTCTGATGGTACCGTTGGCGCCAACAAGAACTCCATCAAGATCATCGGCGACCATACCGATATGTACGCGCAGGCATATTTCGCTTACGACTCCAAGAAGTCCGGCGGCGTAACGATCTCTCACCTGCGCTTCGGTAAGACTCCGATCAAGTCCACATACTTCATCAACAAGGCTAACTTCGTTGCCTGTCATAACCAGTCCTATATCGACAAGTACGATATGGTAGAGGACGTAGTTCCGGGCGGCTCTTTCCTGCTGAACTGCCACTGGTCCGTTGACGAGCTGGACGAAAAGCTCCCCGCGCCGGTAAAGGCTTACATCGCAAAGAACAACATCAACTTCTATATCATCAACGCTAACAAGGTGGCAAGAGAGATCGGTCTGGGCAACAAGACCAACACCGTGCTCCAGTCCGCGTTCTTCTCCATTGCTAACATCATTCCGCCCGAGGACGCTATCACCTACATGAAGAAGATGGCGTACAAGTCCTTTGCAAAGAAGGGCGACGACATCGTCAACATGAACTATGCCGCTATTGATAAGGGCGCAGGCGAGGTCATCAAGGTTGACGTTCCCGCTTCCTGGGCTGACTGCGAGGGCAAGCTGCCTGAGCACAAGGCTGAGGGCGACAACAAGTTCCTCGTTGATTTCGTTAACAAGGTTCAGATCCCCGTTAACGCACAGCGCGGCGATAAGATCCCGGTATCCACATTCGTTGATATGGGCATCGTTGACGGTACATTCCCGCAGGGCTCCGCAGCTTATGAGAAGCGCGGCATTGCGGTGGATGTTCCCGAGTGGATCCCCGAGAACTGTATCGAGTGCAACCAGTGTGCATTCGTCTGCCCGCACGCAGTTATCCGTCCGGTTATCCTCAACGCTGACGAGGCTGCGGCAGCTCCTGCTTCCGTAAAGCTGAAGGACGCTATGCAGCTCCCCGGCATGAAGTACACAATGGCAATTTCTACCCTGGACTGCACAGGTTGCGGCGTGTGCGCACAGGTTTGCCCGGCTAAGACAAAGGCTCTCACGATGAAGCCCATCGAGACCCAGATGGATCAGCAGCCGGTATTCGACTACGCTGTATCCAAGGCTGTTTCCGACAAGCCCGAGGTTCACGAGAAGTTCAAGGAGACCACAGTCAAGGGCTCTCAGTTCAAGCAGCCGCTGCTTGAATTCTCCGGCGCGTGCGCAGGCTGCGGTGAGACTCCGTATGCTAAGATCGTTACACAGCTCTTCGGCGACAGAATGTACATTGCCAACGCAACAGGCTGCTCCTCTATCTGGGCAGGCTCTGAGCCGTCCACTCCGTACACCACCAACAAGGAGGGCAAGGGTCCGGCTTGGGCTAACTCCCTGTTCGAGGATAACGCAGAGTTCGGTTACGGTATGTTCCTCGCTCAGGATACCCTGAGAAAGAGAGTTCAGAAGAAGCTGAAGGAAGCACGCGAGTCCGCTCACGATGACGCTAAGGCGCTCATCGACGAGTACTTCGCAACCGAGAACGACGGCAAGGCTAACGCAGCGGCTACCAAGAAGCTCGTAAACGCCCTTGAGCAGTGCCCTGCAAAGGATGGCATCGTTGGCGAGATCCTCGCAGCTAAGAACTACCTCTCCAAGAAGAGCCAGTGGATCTTCGGCGGCGACGGCTGGGCTTACGATATCGGCTACGGCGGACTTGACCACGTTATCGCTTCCGGCAAGAACGTAAATATCCTGGTATTCGATACCGAGGTTTACTCCAACACCGGCGGACAGGCTTCCAAGGCTACTAACGTAGGTGCGGTCGCACAGTTCGCGGCAGGCGGTAAGGACGTCAAGAAGAAGGATCTGGCAGGCATCGCAATGAGCTACGGCTATGTTTATGTTGCACAGATCTCTATGGGTGCTGACAAGGCTCAGTGCCTGAAGGCAATCGCAGAGGCTGAGGCTTATGACGGTCCGTCCCTCATCATCGCTTATGCACCGTGCATCAACCACGGTATCAAGGGCGGTCTGACCATTGCACAGCAGGTTGAGAAGGAAGCAGTAGAGGCTGGTTACTGGCACCTGTTCCGCTTCAACCCGGCTCTGGCAGACGAGGGCAAGAACCCGTTCTCCCTCGACAGCAAGGCTCCGACAGGCGATTACAAGGCGTTCATGATGAGAGAGGTACGTTACAACTCCCTCATGCGTGCTAACCCTGAGAGAGCAACCGTTCTGTTCGACAGGGCAGTTAAGAACGCTGCCGCTAAGTACAAGCACCTGGTTGAGCTCCAGAATATGTACGGCGACGAGTTCAAGAACGACTAATCAGTTGAATAAATGCGCGTTTGAGCCCCAGCGGATTCCGCTGGGGCTTTTCCTTATAGTTATACACTTATTTCCTCAATTCAACCTGACCGTAAGTTTTTTTTAAAGATACAGGATTAAATAATCAACAAAAGTATAACAAAATAAGCTAAAGCACTGGAAATTTAGTCACGTTTGTGATATACTGTAATAAGTTATAGGTAAAAATGTGAAAGGGGTTTCCATATGGAAGGACAATGGCTTAGTATCACGGACATAAATTTTAAGTGCCAGATACTGGCGCTGGGAGTTGTGGCGATAATAATATACGATTTCATCAGGAGCAAGCGCCTGCCGCTGAGGTCAACGCGGCTCTTCGGATTTTTCCTTGCGTTGGGAGCGTTCAATCTGGTGACAGATATTGTAACGTATTATACTCTGCTTAACTATAAGCTGATGCTGCCGACGCTGAACAGAGTGCTCCATATACTGTTTATCGGGAGTATTGAACTCATGCCGGTCATTCTGTTCCTGTATGTGTTCTATCTCTACGGAATACGCAAGAGTTTCAGAAAATGGCAGGTAGTGCTGTTCGTGATACCGTTCATTCTTGCGGCGATAGGCTCGGCATTTGCTCCTATTTACTATCATGTTGACGAGCACGGCGCGTACTCGTATGGTCCGATGGTCTATATCCTGTATGCTTCGATAACCGTGTATATCGTGTGCGTTTACGCACTGCTCCTCTGCAAGAGCAAGAAGCATTACCACAGCGACGTGGTCGCGGATTACAGAAAAGGCAGGATAACCGTTGCGGTCGGACTCGGAATATGGATAGCCGTGGCGCTTATACAGTTTATCACCAAGTATATCCTGATCTCCTCCATGGGCATAAGCCTTATGCTGCTGTATATTTACCTCAGCTTTGAGAACCCGAAGCGCTACGCCGACGAGGAAACGGACACCCTTAACCGACGGGCGTTCCATATCATGATACCGGAAATGCTGGCGCGCAGCGGGAAATTCTGGCTGCTTAACTTCACGATAGACGACAACGAGCAGATAAGCAAGAGCATGGGCTACGACCAGATGAAGGTGATACTCCGCACAGTTGCGGAAAGGCTTAAGAACGCTGTTCCCGGGGCGATGTTCTATCACTCGCGGTCAAATACCCTGTCAATGTTTGTGAAGGACCGCGACGAGGTGGACGCGCTCCTGAAGCGGGCGGGCTCAGCGAATTTCGATATCGAATACGGCGCCGGTATATTCACTCCGCAGTACCACATTACGGTGATGGAGTGCCCGAAGTACGGCGAGACCCCGGACGAGATATACGATACCCTGGACTACACCCTCGCGCACCATCATCACCATGAAAACGGCAAGGTGTTCTGGATAGACGAGAACACCATCAAGGAAAAGAACTACCGCAAGCAGGTGCTCACAGTGCTCACAAAGGCGGTAAACGACAGGGCTTTCAACGTGGTTTACCAGCCGATATACTCCACGGAAGAGAGGCGCTTTTCTTCGGCGGAGGCCCTGGTAAGGCTCCGGGACTGCGGTGAACTCGGGTTCATCTCACCGGAGATATTCATACCCATCGCTGAGCAGCAGGGAATGATCGCCGAGATAGGCAGCATAGTTTTCGAGAAAGTGTGCAGCTTCGCGGCGGAAAACAGGCTGTGGGAAAAGGGAATACGCTACATAGAGGTCAACCTGTCCGGAATGCAGAGCGTTGACCCGTCGCTCCCGGCGCAGCTTTCCTCGGTGATGCAGAAGTACGGAATTGATCCCAAATTCATCAACCTTGAGATAACCGAGACCGCGTCCATAGACGGTGGCGAGCTTCTCAACGCCAACATGAAGCGTCTGCGCAGCCTGGGCTGTCATTTCTCTATGGACGATTTCGGAACGGGATATTCCAACCTTGCGCAGATGGCGAAGGTGCGCTTTGAGCTCGTCAAGCTTGACAAGAGCCTTATCTGGCCTGCTTTCGGCGAGAATCCCGAGGAGCCTATGGTCATACTAAACAGCTGCATCACGATGATACTCCAGCTTGGCTCGCACATCGTCGCCGAGGGTGTGGAGACGCAGGAGCAGGCGCAGTTCCTTGCAGACCATGGGGTGCATTACCTTCAGGGGTATTTTTACAGCAAGCCCGTCCCCGGGGATGTCTTTCTGGAAAAGCTGTCGGCACAGACTTTTTGTTAAGTAAATTTTAAGCTAACTTTTAGGTAATAATGCACATGATATTCCAAAAAGATTTAGTCAAAAACACTATTGAATTATGAAGCAATTTTTGTTATACTAGTATTAAAGAGGGCGGCTTTCCGCACCGGATAAAAAATAATGAGAGGTAAAGACATGAGCTTAGAAATCTTTGGTCAGAGCATTCCGAATATGCCCTGGCAGGACAGACCCGAGGGCTGCAAGGACGTTATCTGGCGTTACAACGCTAACCCGATTATTCCCCGCGACCTTCTCCCCACCAGCAACTCCATCTTCAACTCCGCTGTTGTTCCGTTTGAGAGCGACAAGGGTCACTTCGCAGGCGTATTCCGTGTAGACGACAAGGAAAGAAACATGGCTATCCATGCTGGTTTCTCCGAGGACGGCATTCACTGGAACATCAAACCTGAGAAGGTTGAGTGGATCAACGACGATCCCGAGACTGCCGAAGCTAATCCGTGGCAGTACGGCTACGATCCCCGCTGCGTATGGATCGAGGACAGATTCTGGATCACATGGTGCAACGCATACGGCTGGAAGCCTACCATCGGCGTGGGCTGGACCAAGGACTTCAAGGAATTCCACCAGATGGAGAACGCTTACCTCCCCTTCAACAGAAACGGCGTTCTGTTCCCGAGAAAGATCAACGGCGAGTATGTAATGTTCTCCCGTCCTTCCGACTCTGGTCATACTCCTTTCGGAGATATGTATCTGTCTCACTCCAAGGATATGACATACTGGGGCAAGCACAGACACGTTATGGCTCCTGACAGAGGCTGGGAGTCCAAGAAGATCGGCGCAGGTCCTATCCCGATAGAGACAAGCGAAGGCTGGCTGGTATTCTACCACGGCGTTCTCGAGAGCTGCAACGGCTTCGTTTACAGCTTCGGCGCCTGCATCCTCGACAAGGATCAGCCTTGGAAGGTCAAGTATCGCTGCCGTGAGTACCTCATCAACCCGCGCGAGATCTATGAGACCGTTGGCGATGTACAGAACGTTACATTCCCCTGCGCAGCTCTCTGCGACAAGGATACAGGCAGAATCGCAATCTACTACGGCTGCGCTGATACCTGCGTAAGCATGGCATTCTGCTACGCTGAAGAGGTTGTTGAGTACGTTAAGGCTCATTCCAACAAGTACTAATAGGCTGCCGATAAAGGCACATCTGCTGCGTCAGAAAGCCAACGGCAGGCATATAGCCTAGCCGTCGGCTTTCTTCCTTGCATCTGCACCTTTCTCGTCACCCTATTTCATATTATTTTATATCGGGCATAAAAGGAACCGCTCCTGCGAAACAGGGGCGGTTCCTTGCGTTTATCTTGTAAGCTCTATCGAACGCGCGATATCCTCGATTTGCTCATCGGTGAAAATTCCGTCCTCGAAGCTTATATTGACATACACCAGCAGGTCGGTGTTGAATGCCAGCACTCCCGGGAGGTATGTTACCTCGTTGTCCGTCCTGCCGTTGCCGTAGTCGGAAATAACGCCTACTTTAGTGACTGCGTTTTCGCTCGTCCCGTCCTGCTTTACGATGGTGTAGCCGTTGTCCCAGTTCGCCTGGGCGCCCAGCATTAGCTGATTGTACACCATTCGGTAGAAGTTCGGGTCGGAGCGGTCAACACCGTCATAAAGCTCGAATATGTTGTAGTCAGCCGTGCCGACCTTTTCGCCGTCAAGCAGGATGTCCATGGGCGACCAGCCGCCCTCTCCGGAGGAACGCTCCATAACGCACCCGGCGGGCAGGGAAATGGACATTTTAAACGGCTCGATGTCGTAGATTACCGCGCTGTGTTCCGTGCGGTTCGCAAAGCTGTTAGGGAAGGTCACCCGGAGTATCGCGGCGGCAGCCCCGGTAAGGAGCGCGGCTCCGGCGGCTATTGCGGCGGCAAGCGTTACGATCCTCATGACCTTGCGGCGGTGGCGGGAGCTCCGGCGGCGCCCAATGTAGCTTTCGCAGTCGGCGAGAAGCTCCTCGCTGATTCTCCCGATCGCTTCAAGAAGTTTTTCGCTCATATCGTGTAGCCCTCCCTTTCCAGTTCTGCTTTCAGTGAAATGCGCTCCCGGCGGAGCATTGCCGCGGTCTTGCTGAGCGAGATATCGAGGTCTGCCGCGACCTCCGCCACCGGCTTCATGTAGAAATACCGCAGGATAAATGCGGCGCGTTTTTCCTGCGGGAGCGCGCCCAGCCAGCGCCGGATAAGCTCAGCAAGCTGAGCGGCTTCAAACTGCTTCTCCACGTTAACGCCGGAGGGTACGCACTCGTCAAGCTCGGAAAGCGCCGCTGCGTATTCCCCGGAGCCGCGCTTCTGCGCCGTTTTTCTGCGGACCCGGTCTACCGCGAGATTGCGCGTTATCTTCCCGAAAAAAGCCGACAGCGACAGCGGCTGTGCCGGGGGTATGGAGTTCCACGCGCCAAGCCATGTGTCGTTCACGCATTCCTCGGAGTCCGGGCGGCTGTTCAGTATCCTCTGCGCAATGCTCATGCACAGACCGCCGTATTTCTCGGATGAGCGGGAGAGAGCCTCTTCGCTGCGTGCAAAGTAAAGCCCGATTATCTGGGTATCTTCCATATTCATCACCTCGCCCTTTAAGTCGTAAAAAAACGCAGAAAAATGCGCCCGGAAAGAAATTACCGGGCGCATTGAGTTATTCAGCCTCGTGGATATCCTTTATCGCCTGAGTTACCAGCTTCTTGAACAGCGGGGCGACTCTGTCGGCGGTCTCCTGAACCTCTGCGTGGGTGAGGGGATTTACGGAGATACCGGCGGCGAGGTTGCTTATGCAGGAGATACCGCATATCTCCATTCCGGCGTGGCGGGCGGCTATCGCTTCAATGGCGGTGGACATTCCGACAGCGTCGGCGCCGAGGCGCTCGTAAGCGCGTATCTCTGCGGGAGTTTCATACTGCGGCCCGGTGGTCTGGATATAAACGCCCCTGCGCAGCGGCACTCCGGCGGTGACGGCGGCATTCTCGACTATTTTGCGGAGCCTGCGGCTGTAAACCTCGGACATATCCGGGAATCTCACACCGAGCTCCTCAATATTCTCACCGATGAGCGGAGAGGGAACCGACATGGATATCTGGTCGGTTATCAGCATGAGGTCTCCGGCGTTGAAGCTGCGGTTTATGCCGCCTGCCGCGTTGGTCAGGAACAGCGTTTTTGCGCCCATCAGCTTCATCAGCCGGACGGGAAGAACCACGTCCTGCGGCTTGTAGCCCTCGTAGAAGTGCACTCTGCCCTGCATTGCCACAATGGGAACTCCGCCGGCATAGCCGAACACAAAGCGCCCCTTATGCCCCGGGACGGTGGACACCGGGAATCCCTCGATATCGTGATAATCAAGGGTCTCCGCGACCTCCATAGTGTCGGCGTAGTCGCCGAGACCGCTTCCGAGTATCAGCGCAAGCTCCGGCTTGAAGCTAACCTTTTTCTGCACGCACTCGAAGCATTTCATCAGCTTTTCGTAATTCTCGTTCATTCATCGTCCTCCGTAACCTCGGTCTCTTCCGCTTCGCCGGACAGCTTCTTCATCACGCCTATCTCAACGGTCAGGAGCTGTTCCATGGGCACTGCGGCGGCGGAGCGCTTCTCATCGCACGGCTCCCAGAGCGGCGGGTATAGGCTTATACCCTTGTTTATCGGTATCTCGTCGTAGATGACTCCGCGGCACTGCTCCTTGTATTCTGAGTAGAAGCGGTCGAAATCCTCCCGGTCGCACGCCCAGTCGATGAGCTCGTTGTAGTCTTCGCCGAATTCCTCAAACTGGAGTTCGTCCGGCATGAGGTAGAACAGCGTACCGGACTTGTCCAGCCCGAAAACTCCGCCGAAAACGTCCTCGGCGACCGCCGTGAAGCCAAGCTCGGAGAGCTTTTCGTTGCGCTGGAAGAAATCGAACGCGCCGCAGCCGTAAATGCGAAGAATGCTGTTGACGGAGATCCCTCCGGTTCCTGCGAGTACCGCCGCCAGCGGTGAGAAGTCATCGCCGCCCTGGGCGAGCAGCTTCCCCGATTTTTCCTCGTTCGGGGGGAGTATCTCGATATCGCACTCGGAGCTTTCAAGCATGGAGCGGATACGTTCAAGCTGTAATTCGAAGGTCATGTTATACCTCCCAGCTTCCGAGATACTTTTCCTGCTCCGGGGTGAGGGCGTCTATCTCGATGTTCCAGCTCTTTATCTTGCGGAGAGCTACCTTGCGGTCTATCTCCCGGGGTACGTTTACGGTCATGCTGGCGCCAGCCTTTACAGCGGCGCTGTTCTTTGCGATGAACTCGGCGGAGAGCGCCTGTATAGCGAAACTCATGTCCATTATCTCGGCAGGGTGGCCGTCTCCGGCGGCGAGATTCACAAGTCTGCCTTCGGCGATGACGAACACGGTGTTCCCGTTGGCGAGCTTATAGCCCATGATGTTGTTGCGTGCGAGGTAGGATTCCTGCGCTATCTCGCGGAGCTTCGCCATGTTTACCTCCACGTCGAAATGACCCGCGTTGCAGCAGATAGCGCCGTCCTTCATGTTGAGGAAAGCCTCCTCGCCGATGACGTCGGCGCAGCCGGTCACTGTAACGAAGAAATCCCCGACTCTGGCAGCCTCGCGCATGGGCATTACCTTGAATCCGTCCATCACCGCCTCCATAGCCTTTACCGGGTCTATTTCCGTGACGATAACGTCAGCGCCAAGTCCCTTTGCGCGCATTGCAACGCCCTTTCCGCACCAGCCGTAGCCGGCAACGACTACGTTCTTTCCGGCAACGATGAGGTTTGTTGTGCGGTTGATACCGTCCCAGACTGACTGCCCGGTGCCGTAGCGGTTATCGAACAGGTGCTTGCAGTCCGCGTCGTTTACCAGCACCATCGGGAACTTCAGCGCGCCCTCCTTGTCCATTGCCTTCAGGCGGATAATGCCGGTGGTGGTTTCCTCGCAGCCGCCCAGCACCTCCGGAATGAGCTCGGGATATTCGTTGTGAATGAGGTTCACAAGGTCGCCGCCGTCGTCGATTATGACGTTCGGGCGCGCCTTTATCACCTGGGAGATATGGCGGTGGTATTCCTCGTCAGTGGCGCCGTGCCATGCGAATACGTTCAGCCCGTCGTGAACCAGCGCTGCGGCTACGTCGTCCTGTGTGGAGAGGGGGTTGCTTCCGGTGACGTACATCTCTGCTCCGCCTGCCGCCAGCACCTTGCAGAGATACGCGGTCTTTGCCTCCAGATGGACGGAAAGCGCCACGCGCAGCCCGGCAAAGGGCTTGCTCTCGGAAAAGTCCTTCTCAATGCCGTTAAGCAGGGGCATATTGCGCTTTACCCACGCTATCTTGCGTGCGCCGCTTTCCCAGAGACCGGGGTTTCTTATCTCGTTAGACATTTTTGTACTCCTTTATTTTAACATTTTGAAATTACAGTACTTCCGTGAATAATCCGCAGGCTATCCGCTTCCCGGAATTCCCGGCGGGCTGGGTCGTGAAATCGTCCGGCATGGAGTGCAGCACCAGCGGCTTCCCGGAGAAATCCGTTATCCGCGCCTTGCCGAGAAATACCTCCATAGCCGCGTAGCCGTTTTCGTCCGAGAATATCGGCGGCATATCCCCGATATGATATGGGTGCCGGGCGCACCATGTTCCATCAGGGCAGTTCTTCAGGTGGCTGCCCGCCTGCCTGAACGGTTCGTCGCCGTCGGTTTCGCCGCATATCAGCCCGTCATGTACATGGAATCCGAACAACCCGTCCGGGGGGAGCCCTTCAAACTCTGCCTGAATATAGAGCGCTCCGTCCAGCCAGTAGGCGAATACAAGTCCCTCTATATCCGGGTGCTCCGCGCTGCCGCGCAGGGTTCCCATAAGCGCCGGGCGCTCCGACGCAAGATATGAAAATCTGTTTATATGCTGCAAATTCCTGCACCTCTCTTTCAGGAGAGTATATGCAGAAAAACGCCGGATTACGACTGAGAAAGCTCCTCAAGCTGATTTGCAAGCTCCTCTTCAAGACAGTTGTAGAACAGCGTGAAAAGAATGTCTGCGCTTCCCAGCAGGAACACGTTGCGGTTGTTGACTGCCGCAAGCCCCGGGACGTAGGCGTAGATGTAGCCCTTGTACCACTCCGCGTCATAAGCGGGGACGGGCTTCCCGGCTTTCACCATGCGGCGGATATCCTCAAAATCGTCCGGGATAACGTTCTCGAAATTCCCGGCTCCCTTTGATATCACCATGTCGTATATCGTCTTTATCTGCTTGTCGCTCAGCACTCCGCCGGAGGTCTTAACATACCGCAGGGCGGGAAGCCTTACCGCAAAGGAGTACACCATCAGCGGAAGCACGCGTTCATATTCCGGGGTGTTCATGGCGGCGCAGCGCTCCTTGTCAAGCTTTATGCCGGTGTTGTAGAGGCAGGCTGTGTCGGTGATGTCGTTCAGCGCTATCCTGAAAATATCCCTGATGTTGATGTTGTAGAAATCCTTGTCGGACACCATGTAGATGTACTTCATGGCATTGAACAGGGAAACTCCCGCCTTTACCACGGTTTCAGATATGGTGGTGAACGCCGTGCGTTCGCTCAGAAAATCCATGTTGTCAGTCCTTTCCGCTGAGATTCAGCTCGCTGCGGCTGCTGTTCTGTCCCAGCAGGTTTCCGCCGTCCGGCAGAATTACGGTGAATTCGGTGCCTTTGCCGAGGTCGCTCTGCACGCCTATCCTGCCGCCGCAGAGCTCCACTATCTTCTTGGCAAGCGGCAGTCCCAGCCCGTTGCCCTTGGTGGAATGCGAGCTGTCCGACTGGTAGAACTTCTCGAAGATGTGAGGGAGCGCCTGTTTTGAGATCCCTGTTCCGTTGTCGCGTATCCTTATCGTGATGACCCCCGCATTGCGGTGGCAGCTTACGAATATACTGCCGTTTTTCGGCGTGAATTTCACAGCGTTGTCGAAGAGATTGTTCCAGACATGGGAGAGCGTTTGCTCGTTCCAGTAGAATGTAACGTCGTCCAGCTCCATGGAGATATCGATGTTTTTCTCCGACCACTGCGGCTCCAGCCGGAGCATACAGTTCCTGAGCTGCTCGTCAAGGGAGAAATACTTTTTTTCGGTGATGACCTCGCTGGTCTCCAGTTTCGTCAGGAGCAGCGTGTTAGCGGACATTCCGGTGAGGTAGTCGGTCTCTTCGATGATTATGCGTGAGAATTCCTTCTGCTGCTCCGGGGTCAGATTTCCCTCGTAGAGCTGCTGTGCGAAGCCGCGTATGGAAACCAGCGGCGTCTTGAACTCATGCGAGAAGCTGGCGATGAAATCGTTGTTGAACATCGCGGTGCTGTTGAGCTCCCGCGTCATTTCGTTGAACACCCGGATAAGGTCGGAAAGTTCATGCACGGTGTGCTTTTCCGCCCAGCCCATATCAATCTGCACGCTGTAATCGCCCTCTGAAACGCGCTTTGTGGCGCGGATAAGCTCCGCGAGGGGTTTCAGGAAGAGGCTTCCGGCGATGAACGACAGAAGCGTACCTATAATTATGCTGCTGACCACGGCGGCAATGACGTTCTCGGTGTCGCTGCTTCCGTTGGACACCACCATGTCTATCGCAATGCGCGCGGTAAACGAGAGCACGTCCGCTGAGACTGTTATAATCAGGATAAGCAGGCTGAGTTTAAGTCCCAGACGGGTGAGGGCAGGGTATCTGCGCTTTTTCAGCTTTATGTGCGCAGGCTGTTCTTTGTTTTTTTTCAGCTTCATGGCTGCTCCCGCGGGGTCTTTACCGCTTTATAGCCCAGCCCTCTTACGGTGACTATCTGGAAATCACGGTTGTCCTTCAGGCGCTCGCGCAGGCGGTTGATGTGGACGTCCACGGTGCGCGCCTCGCTTTCGCTGTCCATGTCCCAGAATTCCTCCATGAGCTGTGCGCGGGTGAAGGTCTTATTCGGAAATGAAAGTAACTTGAACAGAATCTGGAATTCTTTCTTTGGTATCTGTAGCTCGACCCCGTCCTGAACCACTGTGAACGAGTTGTAAATCAGCTTAGTGCCGCCTGCGATTATCTCCTGCTCCTCGGATATCTTGGAGCGGCGCAGCAGGGCGCGTATCCGGAGTATCATCTCCACGTCGTCCACCGGCTTCACCATGAAGTCGTCCGTGCCCATCAGGAATGATCTGCGTATATCCTGTGCGCTGTCCCGGGCGGTGATTATCAGCACGGGAATGCTGCTTCCGTTGTCCCGGAGGGTCTTTAAAAAGGTATAGCCGTCCATCGTGGGCATCATCAGGTCGAGTATAACAAGGTCGATGTGCGTGTTTTCGAGGAGCCTCAGCGCCTCTGCGCCGTCTCCGGCGGTATACGGCTTGTAGCCGTTCTTTTCAAGAGTGTATTCGTACAGGCGGCGTATGTGCGCCTGGTCGTCTACTACCAGAATGTTGAACACTTGGGGGCCTGCTCCTTTCGTTTCATTTCTGCCGCAGGACTGCCTCGGCTATCGCAATATCCTGCGGGCGGGTTATTTTCATGTTGCAGGCGGTCACTGGAGTGATGTGAACCTGCTCTCCGCAAAGCTCCAGCAGGGCGCTGTCGTCCGTGAGGGATTCCGCGCGGCTTCCCAGCCGTTCAAGGCAGGAGAGGTACAGTTCTTTCCGGAATGCCTGCGGGGTCTGGGCGGCGTAAAGCGCGCTTCTGTCCGGTGTGGAGCCCACAAATCCGCCG
Organism: uncultured Oscillospiraceae bacterium; assembly: GCA_934481355.1. Classification (GTDB taxonomy): domain Bacteria; phylum Bacillota; class Clostridia; order Oscillospirales; family Ruminococcaceae; genus CAG-115. The sequence goes on from CAKSPH010000014.1 coordinate 44,970, forward strand.
GAGCACTGCTTTATTGTATCCGTCACGGGAGCGGCGGCGATCGCTCCGCCGGATTCCACCGCGTCAGAGAGCACCCGGTCGATATCCCCGGTTGGGATAAGCGGGCGGGCTCCGTCGTGAATCGCTATATATCCGCACTCCGGAGAGACCTGCTCCAGCGCCCTTTTCACAGACAGCGCCCGGGTGGAGCCTCCGGCGGTGACGGCGCGCAGCTTGTCCACGCCGTATTCCTGGCAAAGACTGCGGTAGCGCTCTTCCTGCCCGGCGGGTACCGCGAGGATTATCTCCGATACCATTGCGGAGCGCTGGAATGCAAGCGCGCTTCTTATCACAACGGGAACTCCGTCAAGGAGAGTGAGCTGCTTGTTTATGCCGTTCATTCTGGAGGCGCTGCCTCCAGCGAGTATCAAAGCGGAAAACATAAGCCCTCCGTCAGTTTATCGCAAGGAAGTTTCCGTGCAGGCGGAAATATCCGTATTCCTCGGCGAAGTTGTTCAGCAGGCGGAGAACTACGGGCTGGCCGATGTTCCCGCGGAATTCGAGGTAGAACATTACCTCGTTCTCATCGCGGCGGAACTCCAGCGGGAGCGGCTTGCTGGTTATCTTGGTGAGATCGAGCTCGTTAACTGCGAATTTGGTAAGCATACGGTAGAGCGAACCGGAAATGTGCGGCAGCGAAACGGAAACGGAAATAGTATCCGCGCCGTCGTATACCTCAATATTCTTTGAGATGCAGATGAACCTTGTCGCGTTGTTCGGGTCGGCGGCTATCGCAGGGTTCACGATGTCCAGGCCGTGGAGCTCCGCGCACTCCCGGGAGCAGATACAGCCAAGCTCGTTGCTGCGGTTTTCCGCCACCATCTGCGCCGCCATGGCGTTGTTTGCGTAGGGGATAACGGTCAGCTCCGGGCGGGAGGCTGTGTATTCACCGCACTGGCGTATAGCCTGTTCGTGCCCGAAGAGTATTTTTATGTCACGCTCCCTTACGCCGTGTTTTGCGGCGAGAACGTGGGTGCAGGGGACCGTCACGGTGCGGTTGATGTAGACGCCGTGCTTTTCAAGCAGCTCCATGTTGGCGGTGACTTCGCCGGCGGTGCTGTTTTCCATCGGAACAACGCCGTAGTCGGCTTCGCCGCGCTCCACAGCCTCGAATACCTCGGCGAAGCTGGCATGGAAAGTTATCCTGCCGTCGCTGAAAAGCTTCTGCGCCGCCGCGTGGCCGTAGGCTCCGGCTATGCCCTGAACTGCGACATTGGGGTCGCGCTTTATCTCTGAAACGTGGGGTATCGGCACGGCGGGAGTTATCGTGTTGTTCTGACCGCACTTCGATATGTCCATTATGTTGGTGAACAGGAACTCTGCGGAGCTTTTCAGCTCCTCCGGGGAGCGGTCGCGCACGGAGGCGATTATCGCCTTTTCGCGCTCGCTCTGGAACACGACCATGTTGTGCTCCGCCTTGTACTGAGCAACCTTGCAGGTCAGCCCCATACGCTTCTTGAACAGCTCAAGAAGCTGATCGTCTATTACGTCTATATTCTTTCTTATCTCTCCAAGATCCAGCTCCATGCAGTTTGCTCCTCCGCGTTATTCTACGATTATCTCGTCTGTTACGGGGATACCCTCGCTGGTTCCCCACGGCTCAACGGTGCCGTCGTTACCCTCGGCTGTGGGAGGGTAGTTCTCGGCGCAGTATACCACGACTTCCTGACCGTTCTCAACGTCAACAAGGTCGCCTATCTCAACGCTGCATTTGAATACCTGTCCGTCCTCGGCGGCGTTGGAGCGCTCCGTCTTTACGGAGTACTTGATGTTGAGCTTGTTCAGGTCGCTGATGTACTTGTCCGGGGTCTTTCCGGTGTAGTCGGGCAGGGCTACCTTGCTGGGTCCCTTGCTTACCTTGACCGCTACGGTCATTCCGGAGGTGACCTCTCTTCCGGCTTTGATACTCTGGTCGAACATCATGCCGCTGGCGTATCTGTCGGAATACTCATATGTAGGCACGAACGTGAACGTGCCGCTGTATCTCTCGACCTCATAGTCGTAGCTTCTCTCGGAGAAATCCGGCATGAGGAACGTTTCAGCCTCGGGCTCCTGCGGCTGGCTCTGTTGGGACGTGGTATCGGCGGGCTGGGTCTGCTCCGGCTCGGATGTCGGCGCTTCCGCCGTGACCTCCGAGGTCTCCGGCTGGCTGGAGCTGTTTGCTCCGGAGAATGTTCCGTTAAGCGTCAGCACGAATGTCACAACGAACGCTGCGACAACTATTCCGGCGATGACGAGTACGGAAATTGTCTTGGCGCGCTCCTTGCGCTGCTTCTGCTCGCGGCGGGTGAGCTTCTGCTTTTCGGCGGGGATGGTGCTTTCCGCAGGACGCGGCTGGCTGAAGAGCCGGTCAACAAACTCGGTCACGGTGCGGATACGTTCGTCCGGGGATAGCTTCAGACCCTCCATTATCACGGCTGAGATATTCGCAGGGACGTTGCGGTTTATCATCATGGGTTCCATCAGGCTGCCGCCGCTGCGGGCTATCGCCTCGGTGGGGGTGCAGCCTGTCAGGCAGCGGTAGAGCACTGCGGCAACCCCGTAAACGTCGGTCCATGTGCCGTTTATCTCGTTCATATACTGCTCGGGAGCGGCGAATCCTGCGAACATCTCGCAGGGTATCTCGGTGCCGGTGGTTCGGGCGGCGCAGATGGCAAATCCGGTGAGCTTCAGCTCCATCTTGTCGGTGACGAAGATAGTGGAGGGCGAGATCCCGCGATGGATTATGTTTGCGGAGTGCACAAGGCTCAGCGTTGTAAAGAAAGGCGAAAAGAGTTCCTTTGCCTGTTCCCACGGGATTTCACCGGAGGAATTCGCAAGGTATGTTTTCAGAGAAATGCCGTTGATGTATTCAAATACGGCATAGGCTGTGCTGTTCTCGTAAAATACGTCCAGAACTGTCTGGATATGGGATATGCCGCGCAGCTTCATCAGGGTGCGGTTCAGGTCGATGAATTCGGACAGATATGTCTTGTACAGCGCCGCCGCGGAGGGGTCAACGGTGACCTCGGTCTCGCCCTTTTTGCGGGAGCAGAGGGTATCCGGCATGAATTCCTTTATCGTGACCTTGGCGCCTGCCGCCGTGTCGTAGCCGATATATACCGCGCCCTCGCCGTTGTAGCTTATCACCTTGCCGACGATGTAGCGTTCCGCCAGAAATGTCTTGGGGGTGAGGTATGTGGGGATGCAGGGCGTGCTGTCGCTGTATCCGCACAGCCTGCATGGCCCTTCGTAGGTCTTGTCGTTCATGCAGCCCATGCACAGTGATGTTTCTTTGATCATTGGCTGTTCTCCTAATTGTTCTTTGTATGTGTATGATTACACAGATCTTCACTATAATAATATACTCCAAACTGGGGGGATTGTCAACTGTTTTGCAGTTTTTGTAACGCTTTCGGGGTAAATTGTATCCGTTTTGTAATAATTTGCCGTCATAATGCCGGAATACTGCCCGGATCTTCCGGTCTGGTCGTGCAATATGCCGACTGCTGTTTTTACATTTCATCGAAAAAACATTGAATTTTCAGCGCAGATGTGATATACTATGAATATACGAATTACGATCTCCCACGAAAGGACAGGATATGTTCAAGAGCAAAAGACAGAAGGAAATACTGGAATCCACAGAGTCAAAGCTGGCCCGTATGTTCGAGGAATTCAACGCCGAGAACAACCCGTCCGACGACGGCAGGCTGGTCTGCGAGACAGAATGCACCATGGCAAGGATACGCTCCTTTTCGGACTTCATGTACCTTATGAAAGTGAGACCGCTCCAGACCGCGTGCTACTACGCGGCGGCGGTGCTGTTCCTGCTCATGGCGGCGGCTATATGGTGCAGCGAGTGGGTGCTCACTGCGATATTCGGTGTGCTGTTCCTGATATGCGCTACGCTCCCGCACAATATGCGCATACAGTATTTCAACCGCCGCGCAGACAAGCTGGAGGGCAGCTTCGGCAGGGTGATAAGCGCGGATTTTTCCGGCGATAAGGAGATAGTACTCAAGATAAGCTCGCCGGACAATGCAGAGTCGGACGGCTATCGTCCCCCGGAGCGTGAGGAGATGTCCGCACGGGCTTCCGGGGCGGCGCATGACGTCAATGCAAAGACGGTAACGCTCCCTTATGAAAATGTGGCTTCTGCTTATGAGTGCAGCCACAGCTTCTATATTTTCCCTGCGGAAAAGTCCGCCGATATCCCGGATACCATAATCTGCGACAAGACGCAGTTCCTCTGCGGAACGCCCATGCAGCTCCGCGACAGGCTTGCAAGAGGAATAGGCAGGCGATTTAAAATCAAGACAAAAAAGGCATGAAATAACAGCGGTTTGTTATGTTATCCAAAAAAACAAAAAAAATTTGTTCAATTATTAGAAAATTCACATTATGCCTTGATTTATTTGCGTCGTTTATTGTATAATATAAACAAGAGTATTCTGACGTATTCTGTTTAATTGGTTTGAGTAAACGTTTTATCAGCGGATCTTTATTGCGGCTTTTGCCGTTCAGCATGATTCTCTGTGCCAGAATATCAAGAATCAAAGAGGATTGGTGCTATTGCTTTTTGGAAATAAAATTGTGAAATTGGACATTCTCGCCCAGGACGGTTCACAGGTTCTGTCCTCGGAGAGAGGTTTTGTTTTCCCGAACAACATAGACAGCGGCGATGAGAGCATTCTCATCATAAAGGGCAAGGGAATGCCAGAGCTTGACCGCGGGACCAGGGTAACGGTGATCGCATATTCAAAGGCGGGCGAACGTATAAAGTACGCCGGGGATATCGTGATGTCGCATGACCGCCAGATGAACGTAACGCTCTTAAAGGCGGGCTCGGGCGGCGTTCTTGAGGAGCGCAGGAGATATTTCAAGATAAAGGTCGAGCTTTCGGGCAGGGCGCTTTTTGTCGTGCGCGATGAGGAAGCCATAAGATTTGAGGTACCGCCGGAAATATCCATTCAGGATATAAATGTCGGCGGAATATTCATGGAGTGCGGGTTCGGCTTTGCAGTTGACGACTGCGTGTGCGTTGAAATCGAACTGATGGACGAATACAAGCTGAACACCATGGCGCGTATACTCAGGGTGCAGAAGAATGGCAACGAGATACTCGGCTACGGCTGCGCATTCGAGAACCTTACCGCCGCACAGGAGGACGCCATCGGCAGGTACATAAATCAGCAGCAGCTTCTCCAGCGCGCCAAAATGAACGATGACGACGATATGTAAATAAATTAATTCAGGGGGATAAGACAGTATGGGCAACTTCAGGCTAAAGATCGTGCTAACAGTGATCATGCTGGTATTTTCTATCATACCGGCAGTGATTGTCGGAACGATCGGAACATTTTCCATCATGGACTATGAAAGATCTGTCAAGGAGAACACGCTCCAGCGTGTGTCAGAGTCCAAGTCCGCGGCTGTAAAGCAGCTTTTCAACGGCTATCTCACAGTGGTCAGGGCGGCTGCAAAGAGCGAGACTGCCATTGATTCCGCTTACGGAATGGGCAGCGCCTCCGGAATGCTTGCTGCAACAGTAAGCGCAAACCCGGACTTCCTTGATATGATGATACTTGACGCCAGCGGCACAGTTATTGAAGCGGTCAACGGCACTGCGGGCGGAGTTTTTGAGAACCTCCCGATGAACGATCAGGGCGTCATAAATATGCCCTCCGTTTCCGAGATGCTCACATGGACTAACTACGGCGACGCGATTTTCGTTGCTGACGCTATTCCCTCCGAGACTGCTACCGGCGAAGCCGGCTACGTTGCGGCCATCGTTTCAGCAGGCGAGGGAAGCGGTCTTATGAACACCCTCAACGGAAGATTCGACGGTCTTTCCGGCGGTCATTTCATGCTGGTTGACAAGAACGGTGTTGCAATCAACTTTACCGGAAACGGTCAGATCAGCAGGGACTTCAGCGGCAATGCACTCAACACGAGTATGTCGCAGTTCTTCGACACCAGCAACAGCGGTTACAGCGACCTTAAGAACAGCACCGACATCAAGTCCGTAAGCGAAACCGCCGGCGGATATACATATTACCTCGGTCTTATCGACAAGAGCATAATGAACTGGAGATGGGCCGGCGTTGCTGAAAACGGCGCATTCAGCAGCTTCTCCATGACCACAAACCTCCTCGGGTGGGTAGTCGTTGCGGCTGGCGCGGTCGTATTCTCGGTGTGCTCGCTGGTCGTTATCGGCAGATTCCTCGGCAATATGAACGGAATGCTCAAGACCATGACGGAGATCTCCGACGCAGAGGGCGCTACGGATATCCGCTTCAAGATCACCAACAGAAAGAGCGAGCTCGGTCAGATCCAGACCTCCTTCAACGACCTGCTGGACGAGGTGTTCCTCAGCGAGGAGCGCCACCGTACCATTGCGGAGCTGTCTGACAATATGCTTTTCGAGTGGGATTTCCACAAGGAAAGAATGTACGCTTCTCCTAATATGCTTGCAAAGTTCGACATCAATACTGAGGAAGCCACCCTTTCAAACGGCAAGTTCATCGACTCCCTGATGGAGCAGGAGGACGCCGAAAAGTACAAGCGCGACATCAATCAGCTTCTTAAGAACAAGAACGGTTACAGCGCTGAGTATCAGCTCCGCACCAAGAGCGGCGCAGTCATCTGGGTATCCCTCCGTGCGAACTGCGTGACAGACCGCCTCGGCGAACCGCTGAGAGTTATCGGCGTCATGACTGATATCGATAACGAAAAGAAGCTGGAGCTCCAGCTCTCCGAGCGTGCAAGCTATGACTTCCTGTCACAGCTCTACAACAGAAACACATTCATCAGGAATCTCACTGCCGAGGTTGAGCGCCGCGGTACAAAGCGCGTTGCGGTTCTCTTCATTGATGTTGACGACTTCAAGTTCATTAACGACCGCTACGGTCACACAGTCGGCGATGAGGTAATCAGATTCGTGGCTGACACGATCCGCAAGAAGGTTGACGACAGGGGCGGCTTCGCAGGACGCTTCGGTGGCGATGAATTCGTACTCTGCTTCACAAATCAGGAGGATATCGACAATATCGAGAACATCTCCATGGACATCATCAACGAACTGTATGCCGGCTATGACGCCGCTGACGGCTCGATGCACATTGACGTTAAGGCAAGTATCGGTGTTGCATTCTGCCCCGACCACACCGAGGACGTCAACGAGCTGCTTTCTTTCGCGGACACTGCAATGTACTTCGTAAAGAAGAACGGCAAGACAAACTACCATATCTACATTCCGGAGGACAGCGCAACGGATGAGTACATAGATCCCGAGGGATTCTGATCGGCTCACAAATAAATAACGAGGGCGGACATACTTGTGCGCCCTTGTGATGTTCTAAACATAGAAAACGGAGCGTGGCTCCGGTGTAAAACAAGACCTTGGAGGTAATACATATTGGCAAAGGTAATTGCATTCACTAACCAGAAAGGCGGCGTAGGAAAGACCACTACCTGCAGCGCCGTATGCGGGGGGCTTGCCAGCCTTGGCAGGAAGGTACTCGCCATCGACCTCGATCCGCAGGGAAATCTCAGCTTTTCCCTTGGCGTGGAGTCCGAGGGCACTTACACCATCTATGACGTTTTCAAGGAGAGCTGCGACATTGCAGAAGCTGTTCAGCACGGCGAGATCTGCGATGTGATCTCTTCGAATATCCTGCTTTCCGGCGTTGAGCTGGAGCTCACCGGAGTCGGCAGAGAATATATCCTTCGGGAGCAGCTTGCAACCATAAAGGATAACTACGACTACATCATTCTTGACACGCCTCCGGCTCTGTCGGTGCTCACGATAAACGCATACACTGCTGCGGACGAGCTCATTATTCCCATGCTGTGCGAGATACTCAGCCTTCAGGGAATTGCGCAGCTCAAGCAGACTATATTTGCAGTACAGAAATACTACAACAAGACCCTTGAAGTCGGGGGTATCCTGTTCAATAAGTACAATCCCAGACTTTTGCTGACAAGAGATGTCGAGGACCTGGCAAATGTTATTGCAGATCAGCTTGAAACAAAGATATTCAACAGCAGGATAAGCGCAAGCGTCTGCATCGCGGAGGCTCCCGCGCACGGAGAGAGCGTGCTGACCTACGCCCCGAGGTCGAAGGTGGCGGGCGAGTACAGGAACTTTATCACTGAGCTCACAGGGGAGCAGTTTCCGGAGCCCGTTAAGAAATAACCCGGCGAATACATGACGATTAAGCCGGATTGCTGGATCAGCCGTGATTCATGGCTGGCGGCAGAAAATGCAGTTTCCGTTTATAGACAGCCGACGGCGAAAGCTCCGGCTGTTTTGTTTTCCGATTCAATTACCATTGTGTAAATGCAACAAAGATTATATTTTTTGTTGCATTATTTTCGAAGTTATGGTATAATAGTATGAGTGATAATAAGTGCAAAGCCGAGGTGAAGGCTTTTTTCAGAGCAGGGGGGTGGCTCCGTGGACTGCTGTCTGTGGTTCAACAGGTGCAGGATATCTGACGCGGCTGAGATCGCGGAAAACTTTGATATAGCTGCACTCAGGGGATATTTCCTCGGGGGGCGCCTTGCGGACTGGCTCAGGGAGCATGGCGGCGAGGCATTCGCGGACAAGATCGCAAATATCGCCCCGGATTCTCCTGACCTTGACGTTCAGCTTGCCAGGGTTTTCGGAAAATCCGAGCCTGAACGCCGCGTGGTGTTCGGCGGGATTCCGGCGGAACACAGCGTACCTAACGCCGGGAGCTTTGCAGGCTCTGGTGTTATGGGCTCTTCTTTTGCGGCGGGCTCTGGATTTTTTGGCGGCTTTGGCGCAGGCTCCGGCAGCGCTGGCGGCTATTTATCAGGCTCTGGCTATTACGGGAGCTTTCTTTCGGGGAGCTACTCCGGTGGAAGCTATGGCAGCTTCAGGAAATTCCGGCTGTGGGAATGGGAGTGGGAATGGCGCTTCGGCGGGAGCTTCAGGGGCTCTTTCCGGGGTGGGTCGTTCGCGTTCGGGTCGTATATGTTCGGTTCGGGGGCTTATCTGCTCGGTTCGTTTAACAGAGGTTCGTTCAGCGGGTCATTTCCGGTTTTCGGGTCGTTTGGCGGAGCTTATGGCAGCTTTTTCGGCTGGAACGGCATGACGGCGGAAGAATACGACAGGATAATGTACGAATGCCTGCGCAAATGCCCGCTCGACTGCTTCGGCTACGGTATCCATATCATCTGACAGAAAGGATATGCCTTGGACGCATTTCATATAATTTCTACGGCTCCGTTTTTCGCAAAAAATAACGGGGCTTTTGTTTTAGAGGATTTCGACCTTTACTGCGCTGTTCTTTCAGCGCTGACCTGGCGCAGGGACGGCAGCCGTATCTTCCTTTACACCGACCGCCCAGCGGCGGAATACATCAGGAGCTCCGGGCTGGAGACAGTCTGGGATGAGCTGCGGGACACCGTTCCGGACGACCTTGACGGCATAGATCCGGTTATGTTCTGGGCGGCGGGGAAGCTCCTTGCGATGAGGCAGATGGAGGCTCCCTGCGTGATGATAGACACGGATTTCATCGTATGGAACAAGCCGGGATTCGGCAGGGAGATAATCGCGGCCCACCGGGAGGACCTTAATCCGGATATTTACCCGCCGCTGGAATATTTCTCGGCAGGGGCTCACAGCATACCGGATTTCAGCCGCGAGGTGCTGCCGCTGAACACCGCTTTTTTCTATGTTCCGGACGAGAGCTTCAAGGAATTCTACACCTCGCAGGCAATCGCGTTCATGAAGTCCGCTGACAGGTGCGGGGAGTGGCTCAGGTACATGGTTTTCGCGGAGCAGCGCATGGCGGCAATGTGCGCGGAATACACCGGCACCGGCGTGAAAACCCTGCTGGACAAGGATATGCTGTTCTTCCCGCAGGAGAACTACACCCATCTGTGGGGAGCAAAGCAGAAGATGAGGGAGCACCCGGAGCTCCGGCGGGAGCTGTGCGGAAGGTTTGAGGCGCGTATCCGGCGGGATTTCCCGGAGTGGGAATGGACTATCGACAAAATAAGGAGGGCTTCGCGGTGATTTACCTTGACAATGCGGCAAGCGCTCCGGTGCTGCCGGAGGCTTTTGAAGCGGCAGTGCCGTTTCTGACGGAGTGCTGCGGGAATCCCTCGTCGATACACGCGCAGGGCAGACGCGCGGCTCTTGCGATAATAGAGGCGCGGGAAAGGTGCGCCCGCGCGACAGGCGCCCAGCCGGACGGGATATATTTTACCTCCGGCGGGACGGAAGCCGACAACATGGCGCTGAGGTCTGCGGCGATTTCCGGCAGGAGAGCCGGGAGAAACAGGATAGTCACCACCGCTGTTGAGCATCCGGCGGTGCTGAATACCTGCAAGGCTCTGGAAGCGGAGGGCTTCGAGGTGAGTTACATCGGTGCTGACCGCGATGGCTTTATCGACATGGCGCAGGCGCGGGAGCTCATTGATGATAATACGGCTGTTGTATCTGTGATGGCGGCGAACAACGAGGTCGGCACCATTCAGCCGATAAAAGAAATCGCGGAGCTGTGCAGAAAATGCGGCGCGTTGTTCCACACGGACGCGGTTCAGGCGGCGGGGCATATACCGCTTGACGTGGAGGATATCGGCTGTGATATGATGTCGGTATCTGCGCATAAATTCGGAGGGATACGCGGGGCAGGGTTCCTGTACTGCCGGCGGGGCGTTCCGCTGGAGCCGCTGATTTATGGAGGCGGGCAGGAGAACGGTATGCGCTCCGGCACGGAAAACACCGCCGCGATAGTCGCTATGGGAAAGGCGCTGGAGATATCCTGCGGGAATATCGTCCGGGACGGCGAATATGTGCGCGGACTCCGGGACAGGCTGACAAGGGCTCTGCTGGAGATCCCCGGGAGCAGGCTAAACGGCGGGATTTCCGGCAGGCTTGCGGGGAACGTGAACGTTTCCTTTGCGGGAGTCGAGGGGGAATCACTTGTGCTGGGGCTTGACCTGCGCGGCGTGTGCGCTTCATCGGGTTCTGCGTGCGCAAGCGGCGAGGAGGAGCCCTCTCATGTGCTGAGGGCTATGGGGGTTCCGGAGGAAATGCTCAAAGGCTCGCTCAGGCTAACCATTTCGGCGAGGAATACCGCCGGGGAAATTGACGCGGCGGCCAAGGCGGTCCGGGAAACGGTGGAGACCCTGCGGGAACTGCGGGGGTGGAATGGCTGATATGAAAATCGGATGGATATACAATGCACTGGCGCTGATGGAGGTAATAATCTGTCCGCTTATGTGCCTTATGTATGCATTCTGCGGGCTTGCCTTATGGACGCAGACCGTATATTTTTGTCCGCTGCTGGGCGCGGTGCTGACGGCACTCCTGTTTTCGCGTGATAAGCGGCGGTTTATCTGGAAATGCGCCGGCGCGCTGTGTCTGTCTGTGGTGCTTTTCATCCTGGCGCTGGAACTTGGCTGGTGGGGAGATGTATTCGCTACGTTCAATGCGCAGTACGCCGCTGAATATGGCGGAATGAATATGGGCGACGCGGCGGGTATTGTTCTATTGTGGACGCCTACGGCTTTTGTGGCTCTTATCGGAGCAATGATCGTAAGCGCCGGGCTGCGGTGTTATTTCATCGAAAAGAAAATGCCGCGGGCTTCCGCTGGCAGTGTGCAGGAGGGCACTGATGATGATACGAGAACTTGAAGAAAAGATGTGGCGCGCGGCTCAGGCGCGGGATAAGGCGGCGTTTCTGGAGCTGGTGGACGAGAAAGCAGTTATGGTCTGCGGGGTTTCCGCTGCTCCGGGGCGGATTATGCGGAAATAATCAGCGAATTTGACTGCGCTTCGTTTGAGATAGAGGGGTTTGAAACCGTATGCGAGGCTCCGGGAATGGTTCAGGTGCATTACGTCATAACCACCGCCGCCGAGAAGCCGGAAAACACCGACCTCGCCGGGAGGTTCCATATAACCTCCACATGGCGGGAAAGGAACGGCAGGTGGAAGCTGATGTTCAACATGGACAGGAGAATATCCGCATAGAAATGCAGTAAAATTTATTTCCACCCCTTGACAAAAGCCGGAACGCGTGTTATAATTATTATAGAATATGTTGAAATGCGACGAAAGGAAACAAAGCCTTGGAGCACTTCCAGAGAACCGGCGGTTGGTGCGAGCCGGCAGAGCGGCAGGGTTATAGCTCCTCCTTGAGCAGAACGGCTGAACAGATAACTAACTAAGCCGTTACGGTTTCTCCCGTTATCGAGAGGCACATTGTCTGATGTGTACGAGTGGGCAGGTTTCTGCCAATGAGAGTGGTACCGTGGAGTTTTAAGCTTCATCTCTTTATGAGATGGAGCTTTTTTATTTGCGGTAATGCAGTTCAACAGTTCGTCTGTATCTATATTTTACGCGCGATGCGCGGGGCTTTGCCCGGAAAGGAAAGAGAGCAATGACACAAGCAGGCAAGTACGCAAGAAGATACTTCATGCCGCCGTTCAGATGTATGGACTGGGCTGAGAAGGACTACATCGAGAAAGCGCCCAAGTGGTGCAGCGTTGACCTCCGGGACGGAAACCAGGCGCTGATCATTCCTATGAGCCTTGACGAGAAGCTGGAGTTCTTCAAGAAGCTGGTAGAGGTCGGCTTCAAGGAGATAGAGATAGGATTCCCGGCGGCTTCTGAGACGGAATACGAATTCTGCCGCGCGCTTATCGAGCAGAACCTCATTCCGGACGACGTTACCGTTCAGGTACTTACACAGAGCCGCGAGCACATCATAAAAAAGACCTTTGAGGCTCTTGACGGCTGCAAGAACGCTATCGTTCATCTGTATAACTCCACCTCTGTGGCACAGCGCGAGCAGGTGTTCCGCAAGAGCAAGGAGGAGATAATCGGTATCGCCGTTACAGGCGCGAAGCTCCTCAAGGAATACCGCGAAAAGACCCCCGGAAACTTCCGCTTTGAGTATTCCCCGGAGAGCTTCACCGGAACAGAACCGGAATTCGCGGCTGAGATATGCAATGCAGTTATCGATATCTGGCAGCCTACTCCCGACTGGAAGGTGATCATCAACCTGCCCGTTACCGTTGAGGAGAGCCTCCCGCACGTTTACGCGCAGCAGGTGGAATATATGTGCAAGGTCCTGCACAACAGGGAATCCCTCGAGATCTCCCTCCACCCGCACAACGACCGCGGCTGCGGTATCGCTGACACGGAGCTCGGACTGCTCGCAGGCGCAGACCGCGTTGAGGGCACCCTGTTCGGAAACGGCGAGCGCACCGGTAATGTGGACATTGTAACTCTGGCGCTCAATATGTACTCCCACGGCGTTGAGCCGAACCTCGATTTCAGCAATCTGCCGGAGCTGGCTTCCATCTACGAGAGGCTCACCAGAATGCACGTTTACGAGCGTATGCCGTACAGTGGTCAGCTTGTGTTCGCGGCGTTCAGCGGCTCGCACCAGGACGCTATCGCAAAGGGCATGAAGTGGCGCGAGGAGAAGGATCCGGAGCACTGGAACGTTCCGTATATCCCGATCGACCCGCACGATATCGGCAGAGAATACGAGGGGGACGTTATCCGTATCAACAGCCAGAGCGGCAAGGGCGGTATCGGGTTCCTCATGGAGCAGACCTACGGTATCATCATGCCGCCTAAAATGCGTGAGCATTTCGGCTATGTTGTCAAGGGAGTGTCCGACCATCAGCATAAGGAGCTCCACCCCGGCGAGATCTACGATATCTTCGAAAAGACCTATCTGGAGCCGCAGGGCAAGCTGAAATTCATTGAGGCGCACTATACCCAGGGCGAGCATATTACTGCCACTGTCACAATGGATGTCAGCGGTCAGAAGCGCACATGGGAGGGCGTCGGCAACGGACGTCTGGACGCGGTTTCCAACGCAATCAAGGCTGGCCTCGGCATAGAATTCCATCTTGAGACCTACACTGAGAACGCAGTAGAGCAGTCCTCCAAGTCCAAGGCGGCTGCGTACATCGGCATATCCAAGCCGGACGGCTCCGTAAGCTGGGGCGCTGGTATCCATACGGATATCATCGTGGCTTCAATACGGGCGCTGGTGGCTGCGGTCAATAATTCCGGGCTTGTCTGATTATGAATAGCTTTAGGGCGCGCTTCGGTGCGCCCTTTTTCTTGACTTTAAATAGTTCGTATGATATAATTAAATCTGGAAATGTAGTCTGTGAAGGGAGTGCGTATGGATAAAATAAGGGTAGAGATGAAGTGCAACGACAGATTTTTTAATGCTGGTATGGCAGCGGCAGTCATTGCTCTTGCGATTTGGTTTGCTGTAATGCTGACGTATTTCTCTGTGGTCAGTCTGGTACTGTTTCTGATTTGTACGGGTTTGTTCGTCGGAATTGTAATAGCTTTCGAAAAGATACCGACCATCGCAGAAGCGGACGGTAATGAACTCAGGTGGAAACACCTCCTCGGCTGGAAAACGATCAGATATGCGGATATTCTGACGATCAACTGCGAACCGGAGGAGCTGCGCGGTCGTTACTCCAGCACGCAATGTATGAAACTGCATATAACCACCGGGAACGACGAATGTGAGCTGAGCCAGATAATAGATACAAATAAAATGCTTAAGGACAGGCTTGACGGACAGGAAACGGATATTCCGGTCATGCGGCTGTACGAATTCATAAAAGAAAAATCCGGAAAATAATTTTGACTTTTTCAGTTGAAAGTGTTGAAAAATCTGCGGGTTTGTGATATACTATATCTAGACCAATTTGTCTGGAAAGTGAGTGATATATCAACATGAAGTGTCCTGAGTGCGGGTGCGAGGAAAGCAAGGTTATAGACTCCCGCCCGACCGAAAACAAGGTGCGCCGCCGCCGTGAGTGTATACAGTGCGGATTCCGTTTTACAACATACGAAATAATCGAGGATATCCCTCTTATGGTCATAAAGAAGGATAATTCCATCGAGCCGTTCGACCGCCAGAAGCTAGTGGACAGGCTTTGCAGGGCCGCTGTAAAGCGTCCGGTGAAGCTTGAGACAATAGAGAATATGGTGGATGAGATAGCCGCTGAGCTTAAGAATTCCCTTCAGCGCGAGGTGACATCCGGGAAGATCGGCGAGATGGTGCTCCACAGGCTTAAAGATATTGACGTTGTAGCGTATATCAGATTTGCCTCTGTATATAAGGACTTCAACGATGTGGACAGCTTCGTGAGGATAATTTCCGAACTCCAGGAAAACTCTTGATATGGCTGAAATGGCTCCTGCCTCCGGGTGGGAGCTTTTGTGTAAATAAATGTAACGTTATATGTATAAAACGGTTGAAAATATGGAAAACTTATTGTGCAGATTTTTTCGGAATATGTGTTGACAAAGTGGTTCGAAAAGAGTATAATATAAAAGCTGTCGCGAGAGCAACGCTGAAATAAAGATCACAGAGTGATCGGAAAGCCAAGAAAAAAGTTTTTTTGAAAAATTTCGAGAAACCTCTTGACAAAACGAAAACAAAGTGATATAATAAATAGGCTGTTGCAAAAGCAACAAGCGAAACATCTGATATCACGTCAGATATGAAAAAATCAAGAAAGTTTTGAAAAAAATATTTCAGAAACCTCTTGACAAAATCAAAAAGATGTGATATAATAGATAAGCTGCTGAAAAGCAGTGAGGCAAAACTTCCGATATCATGTCGGATCGGAACGAAATCAAGAAAATTTGAAAAAAATTTTTCAGAAACCTCTTGACAAAAACGAAAAGATGTGATATAATAACAAAGTCGTCTGAAAGAGATGACGA
>CAKSPH010000015.1 GCA_934481355.1 uncultured Oscillospiraceae bacterium
CTTATGCATTCGCTCCCTGCCGTATGTATCGTTGCATTCGTCTTCGCTGAGTATCTCCATCATTTTTGCCGCCAGTTTTTCGTGTTTCCAGGGTTTATTACGATTTTTCAGATATTCGTGAAATCCCTGGCGTGTCACTTTCAGCGCTTTGCAGCAGAATGAAATCCTGCCTTTTGCGCCTCCATCGCAGGTTTTGAGTGCAATGAATTTCATTTGCTCCTGCTTGTTTACTTCCGACGGCTCGCGGCGAAAAAAGCTGCCGCCTCATTCAGAAAGTTCCTCTCCTCCTGAAGCCGCTTGTTCTCTTTGTTCAGCCGCTTTACCTCGCTTCGCAGCTGCCGGATCTCCTCAGCCAGGCTCATTGCGTTTTCGGGGGTTCGCTCCTCGATGTCCAGGTCGCCGTTCTTTGCCGCCTGCACCCATCCGTACAGTGTCCCGTACGGTATCTTAAGTTCCTCGCTGGCTCGCTTTACTCCTATTTCCAGCGCCAGCTTTACTGACTGCTCCTTGTAACTCCTGTCGTATTTCTTTGCTTCTGACATGTCCTTCACCCTCCTGGTTTTAGTATATTCTTTTGAGCGTGGGGTGTCAAGTTTTATTATACAACATCAATATCAGTGGCAGCAGGCTAGACATTGTACAGCTTGCGGGTTCACTCAATACAGAAACATATAAAACCGTTTCATTAGAGTTGAGAAATAACCGCTTTCCGGCAGAATTACCTGAATAGCAACTGACCACGGCAGTTCGAAAGAGTTGTCGGGGTTAGTTGCTATTGGAGATTACCGAAAAAGCCACTAAATAATTCAGAGTAGCAAAAAGAGGACGGCTGATCAACCGTCCTCAAATCTGCATATAAGCGCGAATCCGTTCCTTACGAAACGGAGTTCGACGCTTTTGACTTTGGTGGAGCCGAGGGGAATTGAACCCCTGTCCGAAAACCCGTCCTCACGACTTTCTCCGGGTGGAGTTTATCTTTTAGATCTCCCGCGCACGAGCGCCGGTAAACAGGCTCTCGTGTTTGGCAGCCTTTGATACATCAGAGACTACAAGGCAACTCATCAATGACGTTCACCACTAGTCGACGCCATATCCCCGCCCGTGGTACTGCGGAGTATGACGGAAGCCGCTTAGGCAGCTACTAACTCAGAATTGTAATCTGCGTTTAAATTTAAAGGTGCGACGATTTAAGTGATTTCGCCCTCACTACCCGCTTATCGTGCATCAGAATCCCCGTCGAAGCCTTTACGGCCCCATAATACGCGAATGCCTCTGCATTCTGTTGTAATAGTATATCACATTTGTCCCCCTTTGTCAAGTGCCGGAATACCGTTTTCTGCCTCTTTTTCGGCTCATTTTCCGACATTTCAGCAGGAACATTCGCCGAATAATAATTTATGCCGATCCGGAAAATATATCCACTGTCGGGCGCGGTTTTTTGTGAACTTTTTTGCTTTCTGCCTCTTGACAAACGTCCGAAATCGGACTATAATAGAAAAAGTCCGGTTTCGGACAATGGAGGTACATATGTCGGAAGTAATAATGGATCCCGCACAGATAATGGAGGAATACAACACGCTCTGGAAAGAGCAGAATGAGATATACAGCGCCGCTGCGAAGAGCTTCGGGCTTTCGGACAGCGCAATGTGGATACTGTACTTTATACGGCTGAGCGGAGGGGGCTGCCCGCAGAGGGATATCTGTAACGCCATGCTCCAGCCGAAGCAGACCACGAACTCCGCAATAAAACAGCTCGAAAGCCGCGGTATGGTGGAGCTCTCCTGCGGAGCCGACCGCAGATGCCGCCTGGTGAAGCTCACACCAGATGGAGAAAAACTGGCGCAGCAGTCCTCGGACAATGTTATAACGGCAGAGCGCCTTGCAATGGGCGACCTCACATCTGCCGAACAGCGGCAGTTCATTGAACTGCTCAGAAAATACAACAATAATTTGAAAGAGAGATTAAACATTAAATGAAAACAAATGCCATACAGTTATCAGACCATTTCACGCCCGGGCGGCTATTAAGATTCTGCCTGCCGTCCATCGGAATGATGGTGTTTACGTCGATTTACGGAGTTGTGGACGGATTCTTCGTATCCAACTTTGTGGGCAAGACTGCGTTCGCTTCGATAAACCTCGTTATGCCGTTCCTGATGATACTGGGCGGCGTTGGATTCATGATAGGCACCGGCGGAAGCGCCCTTGTCGCAAAGTTCCTCGGCGAAAATAACCAGGAAACCGCTCGCCGCGTGTTCTCAATGATGATATACCTCACCCTGATACTCGGAGTTACGGTCTCCGTGCTGGGATTCATCTTTGCCGACAGGGTCGCGCTGCTCCTCGGCGCTGAGGCGGACATGGTGGAGAGCTGCGTGCTCTATGCCCGCACCTGCCTGATATTCAACACGATGTTCATGCTTCAGAATGTGTTCCAGAGCTTCCTTGTCACCGCTGAGCGCCCGAAGCTCGGACTTATCGTAATAGTAGCCGCCGGGCTCACCAACATGGCGCTGGACGCGCTGTTCATCGCCGGCTTCCGGTGGGGAGTGGTCGGCGCAGCCTGCGCGACCGGACTCAGCCAGACCGTCGGAGGTCTGCTGCCGCTGCTGTTCTTCCTGAAAAAGGACAACGGGAGCTGCCTGCGCATAGTGCGCACCAGAATGGAGATACGCCCGATTTTAAAGGCGTGCGCCAACGGCTCCTCGGAGCTGATGACTAACATCTCCTCCTCTGTCGTAAGTATGCTGTACAATATGCAGCTCATGAATCTCGCGGGTCAGGACGGAGTTTCCGCATACGGAGTCCTGATGTATGTGCAGTTCATTTTCGCGGCGGTATTCATCGGATACGCCATCGGAACGGCTCCTATAGTCGGCTATAATTACGGCGCGCAGAATCACGCGGAACTCAACAATATGCTCAAAAAGAGCGTGCGCTCAACGCTCGTCACCGGAGTTGTGATGGTAGGAATCGCACAGGCGCTTGCGGCTCCACTGGCGCATATATTCGTGGGCTATGACCCTGAGCTTTTTGAGATGACCCAGCACGCATTCAGGCTGTTCTCGTTCGCGTTCATTTTCTCTGGCTTCAATATCTGGTGCTCGTCTTTCTTCACCGCGCTGAACAACGGAGCCGTTTCCGCGGCGGTGTCGTTCCTGAGGACCCTGGTGTTCCAGCTTGCGGCGGTGCTTATCCTGCCGGCGGTATGGGGACTTAACGGCGTGTGGCTCTCGGTAGTTTTCGCGGAGGTCTGCGCGTTTGTTATCTCGGTCATCTTCCTGTTCGCAAAAAGGAAGAGATATCAGTACTTCTGATGGTAACCGCATTATCCGCCTGCGGCGGTCGATACTGTTTCCAGAACCACGTTCCGGCTTTTTGAGGTTACCTATTGAATAAATCGCACGGATGTGATACAATAGCATTGACAGAAATTCCGGAGGACATACAGATGGAAATAAGAACCCCGCGACAGGACAGGAGCCAGCTCCTGCCGCTTTTCCTGACGTTCCTTAAAATAGGCGCGTTCACGTTCGGCGGAGGCTACGCCATGATTCCGCTTATCCAGCGGGAGGCAGGCGAGCGCCGCGGCTGGATAACCGAGGACGAGCTGGTGGAGATAACCGCCATATCCGAAAGCACCCCCGGTCCCATCGCGGTGAACACGGCGACTTTCACCGGATATCAGGTGTGCGGCGTGCCCGGGGCGCTGCTTGCAACGGTGGGAGTGGTGCTCCCGGCGTTTGCCGTGATAGTCCTGGTTTCCTCGGCGCTGAGCTTTTTCAGCGGAAATCAGATAGTGAAATACGCGTTCATGGGAGTCCGCGCCGGGGTGCTTGCGCTCATCGTAAAGGCGGTGGTGCGAATGTACCGCCAGTGTCCGAAAAATGCGCTCTCCTACGTCATAATGGCGGGAGTTTTCATTGCTGCGGGATTTCTGAATGTCAGCGCGCTTCTGCTGATACTCCTGTGCGCCCTGCTGGGGCTGTTCCTTACGCTGAGGAAGCGGGGTGAGCGCGGGTGATTTATCTGGAGCTTTTCTGGACGTTCCTGAAAATTGGCGCGTTCACGTTCGGCGGTGGCTACGCCATGCTCCCGCTGATACAGGCAGAGGTGAAGTCCCACGGCTGGCTTTCCGCAGAGGAACTGGTGGATTTCATCGCGGTCAGCGAGAGCACCCCGGGACCTTTCGCCGTGAATATCTCCACGTTCGTCGGAATGCGCGCGGGCGGGATTTTCGGGGCTTTATGCGCTACTTTCGGGGTGGTGCTCCCGTCGTTCGTGATAATTCTGCTGGTGGCGCGGTGCTACGAGAAATTCCGTGAGAGCCGCGCGGTCAGGGGCTGTATGTCCGGGCTGAAGCCCGCCGTGGTGGGACTTATCGCCGCGGCTGTGATATCCACCGGGCAGACGGTGTTCTTCCCCGCCGGGATAACCGCGGGAGTTTTCACAAGCCCGGCGTTTCTGTGTTCCGCCGTGATTTTTGCGGCGGGTATCCTGCTTTCGGTGAAGAAGGTGCACCCGATAATCATTATCGTTATTTCAGCGGTACTTGGGATAGGTGCGGGTGTTCTTTTCGGGCTGTAATAAACTTTGGGAGGGGCTTTACCCTCCCCTGCTTTTTTTGACGCGCCCAAAATCGCTTCTATATTATAACTACCTCTTTACAAAACCCTGGAGTTGGAGTATAATCTAAGGTAATACCGCACAAAGATTGTGCGCATATTGCGCAGGCAGATTAGCCAATCGCACGCTTCGCTGATTGACTAATCTCGATTTTTCGTCAGATTGTACAAGGACGAATTGTGCAAAATGACGGAAAATATGCAAGCAAGATGCGTACAAAATACAAAATATGGTCTTTGTGCGGTGTTACCCTAAGTACAAGCCGACATTTTCTTTCGGACTCACGGCACACAAATTATCCCACGGAGGGCACAAAATGGAGAACAAAAGAGAAATAAACCAGCAGTATCTTACAGGAGAACGCGCACTCTTTCAGGCGCGTAACATGAAAATAACCGCCTCGACTTTCGCAGACGGAGAATCCCCGCTCAAGGAAAGCTCGGACATCGACCTTTACCAGTCCATGTTCAAATGGAAGTACCCGCTGTGGTACAGCCGTAACATCACTCTGCGGGACTGCACGCTGTTCACTGCGGCGCGCGCCGGAATATGGTACACGGACGGCCTCTCAATGGAAGACTGCGCGGTGGAGGCTCCAAAGACGTTCAGGCGCTGTCACCGGCTCTCGCTCCGGAACGTCACCATGCCGGACGCCGCAGAGACCCTCTGGAACTGCGACGGAGTTAAAATGAGCTCCGTCATGGCAAAGGGCGACTACTTCGGCATGAACAGCCGGAACCTCGAGATAGACGGCTTCCAGCTCTACGGAAACTACCCGTTTGACGGCGGCGGGAACATAGTTATCCGGAACTCCCGCCTGATAAGCAGGGACGCATTCTGGAACTGCCGCAATGTCGAAGTGTACGATTCGTTCATCTCCGGGGAGTACCTCGGCTGGAACTCCGAGAAGCTCACGTTCGTCAACTGCACGATAGAGAGCCTGCAAGGCCTGTGCTACGCAAAGGAGCTTACGCTGAGAAACTGCACCCTGCTGAATACCACGCTGGCGTTCGAGTACTCCACGGTGGAAGCCGACATAAACGGCTCCGTTGACAGCGTGAAGAACCCCATCTCCGGCAGGATTACCGCCGACAGCATAGGCGAGCTCATCATGGAGCCGGACAAGGTGGACCCCTCCCGCACCGTGATAGAATGCCGCAGTGACAGGCACTGCGCCTGCCTGTAAGGAGGAAACCATGAAATACGATTTCGACACTGTAATTGACCGCCGCGGCACCTGCTCCCTGAAGTGGGACGTTGCGGAAAACGAACTCCCCATGTGGGTGGCCGATATGGATTTCAGGACTGCGCCGGAGATAACCTCGGCCCTGGAAAAGCGTGCACAGCACGGCATTTTCGGCTACACCGTGATACCGGACGAGTGGTACTCCGCATACATCGGCTGGTGGAAGTCACGGCACGGCTTTGAGATACAGCGTGAGTGGCTGGTGTTCTGCACCGGAGTTGTCCCCGCGATATCAAGCGCCGTGCGGAAACTTACCACCCCCGGCGAAAACGTGCTGGTGCAGACCCCGGTTTACAACATCTTCTTCAACAGCATAAGGAACAACGGGCGGAACATCCTTGAAAGCCCGCTGATATACGAAAACGGCGCCTACCGCGTGGATTTCGCCGGTCTTGAAGAACAGCTCGCGAACCCGCAGACCTCCCTCATGATTCTGTGCAACCCCCAGAATCCCGGCGGGATCATCTGGGACAGGGAGACCCTCGCGCGGATCGGTGAGCTCTGCCGGAAACACAGCGTTGTGGTCCTCTCGGACGAGATACACTGCGACCTCACCGAGCCGGGCGCGGAGTACGTCCCGTTCGCCTCCGTTTCCGTGGACTGCCGCATGAACAGCGTGACCTGCATTGCGCCCACAAAGGCGTTCAACATAGCGGGACTCCAGACGGCGGCGGTATTCGCGGCTGACCCGACTCTCCGGCACAGAATGAACCGCGCCCTCAACACCGACGAGGTCGCCGAGCCGAACGCATTCGCGATAACTGCGGCGGTCGCGGCGTTCACGGAGGGCGGCGCATGGCTGGACGAGCTCCGGGCGTACATTGCGGAGGGCAGGCGCATGACCGCCGGTTTCCTCGCGGAGAAGCTCCCGGAGGTGCGGCTGGTGAAGTCCCGGGCGACATATCTCCTCTGGCTGGACTGCTCCGACGTCACGGACAACAGCCGGGAGCTCGCGGAATTCATACGTCACAAGACCGGGCTGTATCTCTCCGCCGGAGGAGTCTACCGCGGCAACGGCGCCCAGTTCCTCAGACTGAACACCGCCTGCCCGCACTCGGTGCTCATGGACGGTCTGGAGCGGCTCAGGCAGGGCATATACGCATATATGTTAGGGTAATTCGGAATTAAAAAAGGGTGTATTATGACTATAAAACAGGTAAGCGAAAAATACGGCGTATCTCAGGATACGCTAAGATACTACGAGAAAGCCGGGCTGGTGCCGGAAGTAACGCGCACCGCCAGCGGAATACGCGACTATCAGCAGACCGACCTTAACTGGCTGGAGCTTGCGCTGTGCATGAGAAACGCAGGGCTCCCGGTGAACGTCATCGTGGAATACCGCAGGCTGTACCAGCAGGGCGACAGCACTATCCCACAGCGGCTGAAGCTGCTCACCGACCAGCGCGAGGAGCTCCTCGCCATGCAGGAGCAGATCACGCAGACCCTTGAGCGGCTCAACTACAAGATAAGCGTGTACGAGCGCGCCGTTGAAACCGGGGAGCTCTCATGGGACGAGCCGGTGAAGTGCTCCGCCTGCGCCGATGGATAAGTTCACGGCAAGACTGCGCTGCGGGAGTATCTCTGTGGCTGTAATAACCCACCCCGGCGCCCGGGAATATCAGGAGGACAGCTACGGCTTTTCTGAGCTGAAACCGGATATGGAGCGCTTCGCGGCTGTCCTCGCGGACGGAATGGGCGGGCTTTCCTCCGGGGCGCTGGTGAGCGCCCAGACTGTCAGCGGAATGCTCTCTGAGCCTCTGGACGGGGCGGATATCCCGGGAGCGCTGGTCAGGGCGGCACAGCGGACAAGCTCGGATATTGCGGCGGGCGGCACCGGCGGAGGCTCCACCATGGCGGAGGCAGTCGTAACGCCGGAAGGGCTGTATTTCTGCTCGGTCGGCGACAGCAGGATATATCTGCGCCGCGGGAACATACTCACCCGGCTCACCGAGGATCAGGATCACTTCCAGACCCTGCTTGCCCTTGTCGCTGACGGGAGCATAAGCTACCGGCAGGCGGTTTCCGACAAGGACAGGGACGCGCTCACGCAGTACATGGGCAGCGGAACCGCGCTATCCCCGGACAGGCTGCTGCGGGCGTTCCCGCTTCTTCCGGGGGACCGCATAATGCTGTGCAGCGACGGAGTTTACAACGCGCTGACCGCGGCGGAGCTGCTCCAGTCGCTTATGCTTTCGGCGGGCGGAGCCGCTGAGGATATACTCGGCAGGATACTCGCGCGGAGCCGGGCGAATCAGGATAATTTCACCGCGATAGTGCTGGAGGCGCTCCCGGACTATTCCCCGGAACCGCTTCCGCAGCCGCCGGAAAGCTCCGTGCTTTCGGCGGAGCATTCTATGTATACAAGCGCTGGCGGCGGCAGCGGAAACGGGGACAGCGTTTACGCGGGCGGCGGTATCTACGCCGCGGCGGACGGTCTCGGCGGCCGCGGAAACGGCGCGAAAGCCTCGGCGCAGGCGGTGAAATTCCTTTCGGAACATCGGGACGCGGATTTCTCCCCGGAGGGAATACAGGAGCTTTTCAGCGGGGCAGCTTCCGCAGTGCGGGAGCTCGGCGGGCTCGCCGCGATAGCGGCGGGGTTCGTTCAGGACGGAAGATTCACATTCGGGAATGTCGGGGACAGCCGGGTGTATTACTTCCGCGGCGGCAGGATAACAGCACGCACCCTCTGCCATACGGAGCAGCTACGCGGAAGTGAAAACCGCGCACATCTCCTGAAAGCGCTCGGAAGCTCCGACGCTCCGGAAATTCAGCAGGGCTGCGGGCCGATAGAAATACACCCGGGCGACGCGTTCCTTGTCTGCACGGACGGCTTCTGGGAGCACGTCCACGAGCGCGATATGGAGGCTGACCTGCTGAAATCGCAAAACAGCTCCGAATGGCTCGGGCATATGCTGAAGCGCCACATCCAGGCGGCGCACGAAAACGGGGACAATTACTCGGCGGTGTGCGGTATATTCACGAATGAGCCGGTGCCGCCGAAAAGAAAAAGGCGCCGGATACTTCCCGCAGTGATAGCGGCTGTATCGGCGGCGCTTATGATACTTGCCCTTGCGGCGGTGCTGATGTGGCTGTCCGGGGACAGCGGAACCCCAGACGAGCCTCCGGCGCAGACGGAGGAGATATAAAACAGCGGGAGGACATATGCCCTCCCGCGCAGCTTGTCGTAAAAGTTTCAATCTCAGACTGCCGAGAAATCGTCAGATGCTAGGAACCCGTATGACGGCTAGGCTTTGTGCCTGCCGTCATACGGAGTGACGACGCAGATGGCGGTTTATCGACAGTCTGAGCGGGAGGACATATGCCCTCCCGCGTTTTTTATTCCTGCTCCTCAGCTTCCGGCGCAAGGACGTCATGCTTGTTCCTTGCGGCGTAGGACAGCGTCATGAGGCTGTCCGTGAGGTGAACGTTTTCGACC
This sequence comes from uncultured Oscillospiraceae bacterium, assembly GCA_934481355.1. Taxonomy (GTDB): domain Bacteria; phylum Bacillota; class Clostridia; order Oscillospirales; family Ruminococcaceae; genus CAG-115. Next base: position 9,309 of record CAKSPH010000015.1, read on the forward strand.
GCCGCTTCCGGATGGTCGTAGTGTATGTCGTAGTGCGAGAAGTTCCAGAATGCGTTCACGCCAAGTCCTATCAGCGTTTCCACCATATCCTTTGCGCCGCTCTTCGGAATGCAGAGCACCGCCATGGTGGGGCGGTTTTCCGCGCAGAATTCAGCAAGGCGGTTGGTATGCATTATCTTGATCCCGGATATCTCGATACCCTCCAGAGAGATGTTGCTGTCGAATATCCCAGCCAGCTCATAGCCGTACTTCGCGAAATCTATGTGCACCGTTATGGCTCTGCCGAGGTTTCCGGCGCCGATGAGCACTATCTTGTCGTGCTCGTCAAGCCCGAGGATATGCCCTATCTCCCGGCGCAGCTCCGCGACGTTGTAGCCGTAGCCCTGCTGACCGAAGCCGCCGAAGCAGTTCAGGTCCTGGCGTATCTGCGAGGCGGTGAGCCGCATCTTCTCTGAAAGCTCCCGGGAGGATATCTTCTGGATATCCTGATTCAGAAGCTCCCCGAGGAACCTGTAATACCGCGGAAGCCTGCGGATAACTGAGTTGGATATGTTGCCTTTCTGCATGGAATTTATCCCCCCTGTCCCCTGCCGTGCGGACTGTCTCAGCCCATAAGCACCGCGAGGCGCTTGTTTATCTCTGTCAGGAATGTCTCGGTATCTACCGGGCGCTTGTTCTCCAGCTTTGACATCGCGGCGAGGTTCTTGTCCATTACGCCGTCCTCCATTGTCTGGATGGAAGCCTTCTCCAGCTTGTCAGCGTAGTCGCACAGAGCCGGGATATTATCCAGCTCGCCGCGCTTTCTGAGCGCGCCGCTCCATGCGAAGATGGTAGCTATCGGGTTGGTGGAGGTCTTTTCGCCCTTGAGGTAGTTGTAGTAGTGGCGGGTAACGGTTCCGTGAGCCGCCTCGTACTCGTAAACGCCGTCCGGGGAAACCAGCACGGAGGTCATAAGTCCCAGTGAGCCGAAAGCCGTCGCCAGCATATCGGACATAACGTCGCCGTCGTAGTTCTTGCAAGCCCAGATGAAGCCGCCCTCGGAGCGGATAACTCTTGCGATGACATCGTCGATGAGGGTGTAGAAATACTCTATCCCCGCCGCCGCGAACTTCTCCTTGTACTCGTTCTCGTATATCTCTGCGAAGATATCCTTGAAGCGGTGGTCGTAGGTCTTGGAGATGGTGTCCTTAGCCGCGAACCACAGGCTCTCCTTTGCGCCCAGAGCGTAGTTGAAGCAGGCTCTTGCAAAGCTCTCGATGGACTTGTCAAGGTTGTGAACTCCCTGAACGATGCCGTCGCTGTTCTTGAAATCGTGAATGAGCGCGCGGGTCTCCCTGCCGTCCTTGTCGGTGACTACCAGCTCAGCCCTGCTTCCCTGCTCTACCTTCAGCTCGGTGTTCTTGTAGATGTCGCCGTAAGCGTGACGCGCGATGGTGATGGGCTTGGTCCATGTCGGGATATAGGGCACGATTCCCTTTACAAGTATCGGCTTTCTGAATACGGTGCCGTCAAGGATAGCACGGATAGTGCCGTTCGGGGACTTCCACATCTCCTTGAGGTTGTACTCTGTCATGCGCTGTGCGTTCGGTGTGATGGTGGCGCACTTTACCGCAACGCCGTACTTCTTTGTGGCATTCGCGGAGTCAATGGTTACCTGGTCGTTGGTCTCGTTCCTGTGCACCAGACCGAGGTCGTAGTAGTCGGTCTTGAGGTCAACATACGGATTTATAAGGATATCCTTTATCATCTTCCAGATGATACGGGTCATTTCGTCGCCGTCCATCTCGACCAGCGGAGTGGTCATCTGAATCTTGTCAGCCATTTTCGTTATTCCTTTCAAATCTATTGTGGGAAGTCCCGCCGCGCACCTTTACGGAGCAGCCAGGGCTGTTCCCGCAGAAAATGCTCCATTACTTTCCGTTCTTGGTGAAGTTCAGCAGACCGCCGGCGAGCATCATGCCCCTGCCGCGCTCTGAGAGCTCGCACTTTACCTCGAACGTGAAGCCCTTTGTCTTGTCCTCTACCATTATCTTTCCGCCGTTCTCAACGATGGAGCGGATATTCGCGATGAGAAGGTCGTCGCCCTGTTCGATCCTGTCGTAATCAGCCTCGTTAACGAACTCCAGCGGGAGTATACCGTTGTTGATGAGGTTCTGGCGGTGGATCCTCGCGAAGCTCTTGCAGATGATGGCCTTAACGCCGAGGTACAGCGGAGCCAGCGCCGCGTGCTCTCTTGAAGAGCCCTGACCGTAGTTCGTGCCGCCCACGATTATGCTGGTGCCCGCTTCCTTTGCGCGCTTCGGGAATGTCTCGTCGCATACGGTGAAGCAGTACTCCGAGATAGCCGGAATGTTGGAGCGCAGGGGCAGTATCTTAGCGCCTGCGGGCATGATGTGGTCGGTGGTGATGTTGTCGCCGACCTTGAGGGTAACGCCGGACTCGATGGACTCAGCCAGCGGCTTGTTTACCGGGAACGGCTTGATGTTCGGGCCGCGGAGTATCTCAACTGCGGGAGCCTCCTCCGGGGAAGCCGGGGGAACGACCATGTTGTCGTTGATGATGAACTTCTCAGGCATTACATAAGCGGGCATCTCGCCGCAGGTGCGCGGGTCGGTGAATACTCCGGTGATGGCGGAGATTGCCGCGGTCTCCGGGGAAACGAGGTATATCTGCGCGTCCTTGGTGCCGCTTCTGCCGAGGAAGTTTCTGTTGAACGTACGCAGGGAGATTCCCTTGCTGTTCGGTGACTGACCCATGCCTATGCACGGACCGCAGGCGCTCTCAAGTATTCTTGCGCCAGCCGCGATGAGAATGGACAGCGTGCCGTCCTCAGCGATCTGGTTGAATACCTGCTTGGAGCCGGGCGCTATCGCAAGGCTTACGTCCGGGTGAACGGTCCTGCCCTTTAAGATATGAGCGACCTTGCGCATATCCTGAAGCGAGGAGTTGGTGCAGGAGCCTATGCACACCTGGTCTATCTTTATCTTGCCTATCTCCTCAACGGACTTTACGTTGTCCGGGCTGTGGGGACAAGCCGCAAGGGGAACCAGCTTTGAAAGGTCGATGTCTACTTCCTCGTCGTAAACCGCGTCCGGGTCGGCGGACAGGGGAACGTAGTCCTCCTCCCTGCCCTGAGCCTTCAGGAACTGGAGGGTAGTCTCATCGGACGGGAAGATGGAGGTAGTAGCGCCGAGCTCCGCGCCCATGTTGGTGATGGTAGCGCGCTCCGGTACGGAGAGGCTCTTTACGCCCTCGCCGGTGTACTCCATTACCTTGCCCACGCCGCCCTTTACGGAGAGCTGGCGGAGAACCTCAAGGATAACGTCCTTTGCGGAAACCCAGTCGCTGAGCTTTCCGGTGAGGTTGATCCTAACTACCTTCGGCATTGTTATGTAGTAAGCGCCGCCGCCCATTGCAACTGCAACGTCCAGACCGCCCGCGCCCATAGCCAGCATACCGATTCCGCCGCCGGTAGGAGTATGGCTGTCGGAGCCGATAAGGGTCTTGCCGGGCTTTCCGAAGCGCTCAAGGTGTACCTGATGGCAGATTCCGTTGCCGGGGCGTGAGAACCAGATACCGTGCTTCTTGGCAACGGAGCCTATGAAGCGGTGATCGTCCGCGTTCTCAAAGCCGCTCTGGAGGGTGTTGTGGTCGATATAGGCAACGGAGCGCTCCGTCTTTACGCGGTCAACTCCCATGGCCTCGAACTGGAGGTAAGCCATAGTGCCTGTTGCGTCCTGTGTAAGGGTCTGGTCGATCTTTAAGCCGATCTCTGTGCCCTTGACCATCTCGCCGTCAATGATGTGCGCCTTGATGATCTTTTCGGTTAATGTAAGTCCCATTTCTTTGCTCCTTGATCATTCAGATTTCCGGAGGGCTTCTCCGGACAATTATACATATTATGGTAACCTCTAAAAACCGGGACACGAGCAGATTTCGTATATGACTTATATCAGATGTAAGGCACCAAACCGCAGTAATACTGTATGTATTTCAAGGTTTGGTAACGCAACAGATGATATAAGTCATAGAAATCTGCCGTGAAGGAGGTTTTTAGAGGTTACCTTATATTATATACTACTTTTCCCGATATGTCAAGAAATTCACAATATTTTTAACGGACTAATATGAAAAACCGGCGGTCCGGTCAGACTTCAAGCCTGCCAGACCGCCGGTCACACAGCCAGTCACATATTATCCAGCCGCGCCTTGTCAGTTTTTATCTGTAAGGTGCGGTATTTTCCGGCGTCCTCGAAGCCTATCATCAGCTCGTCTGCGCCGACCCAGTTCACCGTGTAGCGCTCCGCTTCAGCAGACAGGTCGGAAAGATCCGTCGCTGCGAGCCGTACCGCGGGTCTTGCTTCCTCATCGCCCTGCTTTGCAAGGTAGAGCGATACGGTGTTGTTCCCGGAGGAATACCTGTCCTCCTCGATGATGAGCTGATAGCTCTCGTCCGAGTAGCTGTAACTGTTCACGCGCTCCGGCGGGAGTCCCAGCGTCATGTACGCCGAGCTGCCCAGCATGGCGAGGGAGACCACGATAAGCCCCACCGCCCCGGCAAGCTGAGCGCCGCCGCGCTTCTTCCGAACCGCCCCAGCGATGACGAGGGCGGTCAGCACGCAGATAACTCCCAGAACCACCGCCGCCGTGACGCCGAAAAACGCCAGCGGCTCGCTGCGGCTGATAAGGTCGTCAGTCACCGTGTAGTCCGGCTCGAAGGTCATTCGCGACAGGACGACGCCCGCCGCCAGCATCGCGAGGTCAAGCCCCAGAGCCGCCCCCGCGAACAGCCACGGTTTTTTCAGCAGCCGCTGGAAACGGCTCTCCGGCTGTGTTTTACTGGATTTTTTCCGCCGATCCATTTTACGGCTCCTTTCTGGTTTAAGGCAACACCGCATAATTATTGTCGTGCGATTGCGCCGCAGATTTTTTGTCAGATTGTACAAATTGAGCGCAGACAGGCTGGTCTGTCGGTCAACCCCTCTGTCAACTTGCGTTGACACCTCCCCCACCGGGGAGACCACGCCTGTCAAGCGAAAGTTGTGCAATATGACGAAAAAGATGCAAGCAAGCGTGCGGCAAAGACGTCAGGCGGTAATTGTGCGGTGTTGCCTTAGACGTAGTACTGCGCCTGCGCCGCGAACATCTCCGCGTATATGCCGCCGGGTCTGTGCACAAGCTCGTCATGGGTGCCGAGCTCCTTTATAGTGTTCTCAGAGAACACCGCTATGCGGTCGCAGAACTTGCAGCTCGACAGCCGGTGGGATATGTACACCGCCGTCTTTCCGCCCACAAGCTCGTTGAAGCGGCAGTATATCTCGTACTCCGCAACCGGGTCGAGCGCCGCTGTGGGCTCGTCGAGTATGACTATCGGGGCGTCCTTGTACAGCGCCCGGGCGATGGCGAGCTTCTGCTGTTCGCCGCCGGAAAGCTGCACGCCGTCCTTTTCGAACTGCCGGAACATCAGCGTATCCCGCCCGCGCGGCAGGGTGTTCACCTTGTCCAGCAGCCCGACTTTTTCCAGCACGGAATCCACCGCCTCCGGGGAATCTTCCTTTCCCAGCAGGATATTATCCTGCACCGAGAACGCCAGCAGCCGGAAATCCTGGAACACCACCGAGAACAGCTTCATGTACTCGTCGTAGTCGTAGTCGCGGATATTCACGCCGTCAAGCAGTATCTCGCCCTCGTCCGTATCGTAGAGCCGGCACAGCAGCTTGATGAACGTGGTTTTTCCCGCGCCGTTCAGTCCTACAACCGACAGGCGCTCACCTGCCCTTATCTTTATCGAAACGTTTTTCAGCACCTGAACTCCCGTGTTGGGGTAGGAGAAGCTGACGTTCCGGAACTCTATCTCGTGCGGCCTGCCGGGATTTTCGACCTTCCGCGCGCCCTTCTGGAGGTACGGCGGGTATTCCATCAGCTTAACGGTTTCGCAGGCGTAGTTGCACCGCTTCACGATGTCCTGAAGATTAAAGATGACCCCCTGAACCGCCGTGTTGAACGCGCCTCCCGCCGTGGTGAGCTGCGAGAACTGACCTATCGTGATGAATTTCAGTATCGCCAGGATACCGAGGTAGAGGTAGGTGCCGAAGTCCCTGAGCGCAGTTACCGCCGCGTCAAGGACGTTCAGCGGGAACAGCTCGTCCTCCTTGTTCACATCGAACTGAATAAGCCGCCTTATCTGCTCCGCCGCCTTTGCGACCAGCGTTCCCGCCGCGCCGTAAAGTCTTACGTCCTTGCCGAAGCGGAAATCCTCCATCTCATAGGTGACGTAGCCCCAGACGCGCTCCGTCTTGGAAAGCTCGCTGAACCACTTCACCTCGATTTTGTTCTTCTTTGCGTTTATCAGGGTGGAAAGTCCCAGCATAACGCCGATTATCAGCAGCAGCCACGGCGCGGATATCACAAGTATCGTCACCACTCCGACTATCTTCACCGCGTTTGCGATGATGTTGAAGAAGTTCACGCAGATACCGTGTAATCCTCCCGACCAGTCGATACCGTCGTTTGCCTTGCGTATCTGGTCGAGCGCCTCCTTGTTTTCGGTCAGCGCGAAATCTATCTCCATGCAGCGCTCCGCGACCATCTCGCGGGAGTAATTCAGGAACACGTCCTCAAAGCGCTCCAGGTAAATCGTCAGCTGCATTCCGAGGGTGCCCACGGCGATATCAAGTCCCACCATCAGCGCCGCATACAGGATTATCTGCGCAACGTCACGCTCCGGCTGGCAGAGGGCGTCCACCAGCATCGGCAGGAAAATCAGGTCGATGAACGGCAGGACGGACTGCACGATAACGTTCAGCACCGAAACTATAAAGTACCGCTTGTTCAGCTTCCATGCCACCGGCAGGTAGAATTTCAGCGTCCGGAAAACCGCTCCGGGCTTTCTTTCTCTTTTACTCACGGACAACGCCCCCTTCCTCTGCGGGAGCGGGCTCCGCCCCGTCCTCAACGTAATACTGAGCCTGCACGCGGAACATCTCCGCATAGGCGCCGTTTTTGTTCAGCAGCTCCTCATGGGTGCCGTATTCCACCATCTCTCCGCCCTTGAACATTGCGATGGTGTCGCAGAACCGCGTTGACGACAGCCGGTGGGATATGTACACCGCGGATTTCTCGCCTATCATGCCGTCGAAGCTCTGATACAGGCGGTATTCCGCCAGGGCGTCCAGAGCCGCCGTAGGCTCGTCGAGAACCACCACCGGGGCGTTCTTGTAGAGCGCCCTTGCCAGCGCCATTTTCTGCTTTTCTCCGCCGGAGAGGTCAACTCCGTCGTCGTAGAGGACTTTGAGCATTTCGGTGTCTATTCCCTTTGGCAGCTTGTCGAGCTTCTCGCCCATTCCCGCCGCCCGCAGGAACTTCTCCGCCTTTTCCCTGTCGGTGTTCTCAGTGACCTGCATTGAAACGTTCTCGCACAGCGGGAACGCGAACACCTCCACCTCCTGGAAAGCCGGAGAGAACAATTTAAAGTACTCGGTTCTGTCGAACTCCCGGATATCTATCCCGTTGCAGAGTATCTGACCCTCCGTGACATCGTACAGCCGGAGCAGTAACTTTATAAACGTAGTCTTGCCCGCGCCGTTCAGTCCCACCACCGCAAGGCGCTGACCCGCGCTGAACGTGAGGTTCAGGTTTTTCAGCGCGTAAGTCTCCTGACCCCGGTACTTGTAGGAAACGTTCCGGAACTCGAATGTGTAGCGGTCTGCCCTGGGCACCGGGGTGTGCTTCTCCTGGAGCTCGTCCGCGTTCTTTATGTCCATGTAGCTGCGGAAATCGTCCACCTTGGCGGAGTGCTCCCGCATTCCCCCAAGCGACTGGAGGAACTGGCCGACGTACATCGAAAGCGCCATCGCGCTGCCCGTGTACAGCGTGAAATCGCCGATGGACATTCCGTTCACCAGCATATCGTAAATCAGCCAGCCGTAGATTATCACGTTGCGCACAAGGGATATTCCCTGGGCGAACCAGTTGTTCCAGCCCCAGTATTTCCGGGACTGTATCCAGTGCTCCAGCTCGATTTTATTGATATCCCTGTATTTTCCGAGCAGCCACGGCTTCATTCCGTACAGCCGGATATCCTTTGCGTAGGAGAAATCCGTGGAAACGGTCTGCATATAGTTCATCCTGCGCCAGTGGGGAGCCATTGCGTCCCACATGACCTCTTTATCCTTTATGCGGATATAGTCGAAATACTCGAACTGTATGAACGACAGCACGAATATTATCAGCACCAGCCAGAGGTTCAGCGTGGCGATTATTCCCACGGCGGCGATGACTGCGGTTATCTGCACGGCGCCCGACCACATATTCGTCATCAGCGCGCCGAGCCCCTGCCAGTCGCCCTCGGCGCCGCGCTTCGCTTTCTGGAGCCGGTCGAGCATATCCGGGTCCTCGAGCTGTTCGTACTCCATGGAGAGGGTCTTTGCGATGCGCTCCTGCACAAGTGCGTTGCGCGTTACCATGAAGCCGATGCGCAGCTTCTTTGCGGAAAGGGTGTTCAGCCACATCATCACGAACTCCACAACGGTGGTGCCGATGACCAGCCAGAGAAGCGGCGTTATATCCGCGTTTTCCGCGCCGGACTGCCGGGTTATCATGTCGATGACCAGCTTCGCTATCACCGTCCAGATGTAGGACATGGAGGCTCCCGCGATACCTCCGATTATCAGGAACGCCACAACGCTCTTGCGGTAGCGCAGGAACGCCCTGATGATGTAGGCGCAGTTCCGGACAACGCCGTACTCATGGTGCAGCGCGTCCGTCTGTTCCTTCTTTTTTTGTCTGTAAAATAGCATAATTACTCTCCGGGAACAGAGAGGAGGGAGAAGTTAATTCGGAATTCTTAATTCGGAATTCGGAATTTCGGTGCCGCTTCGCGGCGGATTTCAATTTCTGATACAATCGGATAACCGCCGCGACAGCGGCTCCGATGATTCCGAATTCATAATTCCGAATTCCGAATTAAACCTCGACGTCTGCGTCGTAGTCCACCCCGTCTATTCCGAAACCAAAGAGCTCGTAGAAGTCCTTCCAGTAGCCGTCAATGTCAGTGTACTGCCTGAAATTGTCGGCGTTGAGGAGGTTCCAGAGCTTCGTTACCTCGTCCTGGATCTCGGGCTTCATCTCGAGATCGTCAAGACGTATTCTTCCCTCGCCGTCAGCTGCGCCCTCCGCGGGCTTTCCGTCTGCGCCGAGCTTCTCAGCGAACAGGCGGTACATCTGCTCGATGCAGCCCTCGTGCAGTCCCTTTTCCTTCATCACCTTATACAGAATGGAGATGTAGAGCGGAACTATCGGTATCGCCGCGCTGGACTGTGTTACCAGCGCCTTGTTGACGGAGATGTACGCTTTAATCCCGTCTGCGGAATATTTATCGGTTATCTGCTTCGAGGTCTCGAACAGGTGAGCTTTCGCCCTGCCTATGGAGCCCTCGAAATACATCGGGTGGGTTATTTCCGGACCGATATAGGAGTAGGCAACGGTAACGGCGTTGTCCTCTATCGCGTCGGCAGCTTTCAGTGCGTCTATCCATGCAGCCCAGTCCTCGCCGCCCATAACCTTTACGGTGGCGGCAATCTCCTCCTCGGTGGCAGGCTCGATGGTGACCTCGGACACGGTGTTGTTCCGGAGGTCGATAGTCTTGTTGGTGTAGGGCTCTCCCGTGGTTTTGAGCACGGAGGAATATGTCACGTCCCCGACGGTTCTCCGCGGAGCCGCAAGGCTGTAAATAACGGCGTCAACCTTGCCTAAATCGGACTTTATGAGGTCGATTACCTCCTTCTTGCACTCGTCGGAATACGCGTCGCCGTTGACTGTCTTTGCGTACAGTCCGTCAGCCTGCGCGAATTTCTCGAACGCCCTGGTGTTGTACCAGCCGGAGGTGCCCGTCTTGTTTCCGCTGGCGGGACGGTCGAACATAACGCCGAGGGTCGCCGCGCCTGCGGAAAACGCCAGCGCAATGCGGCTCGCCAGTCCGTAGCCCATGGAGCTTCCTATGACGAGGACTTTTTTCGGCTTGAATCCGTTATCCTCCGCTCTCCTGGACTTGACATACTCTATCTCGTTCTTAACGACTGCCTCGCAGCCCACCGGGTGAGCCGTGGTGCATATAAAACCTCTTACCTTTGGCTTGACTATCATGAATTATTCTCCTTTCCGCCGGACGCTTTCCCCCGCAGACACGTTGGCGGGAGGGACGTCCGCGCCTGAAGCAACTGAAAATACTGCGTATTCCGCAGTGCGTACGGATTTATTGTACCATAAAACTGCGGATTTTACAAGGGGGGAGAGGGAAAAATTAATTCGGAATTCGGAATTCATAATTCGGAATTAATGTGTCCCACTTCGTGGGACGTATTTTAATTCGATACAATCGGATAACCGCCGCGACAGCGGCACATTTGATTCCGAATTCCTAATTCCGAATTCCGAATTAAAATTGCGGCGCCGGATCTCCGGCGCCGCAGGGTATATTATAACCAGCCGCTGTATGCCTCCGGCGGCTCTGAGGGCGCGCTGGCAGGTTCCGGCGCGCCACCATCGGCGCGGCTGTGGATCTTCGCGTTTAAGCGCTCCTGCGCCGCTGCGCCATACCCTGCCTTATAATATGCCCGGTCAATCCTCGGTGTGAATCGACTCCTCGGCGGAACACGCCGGCACGCTGTATTCCTCCGCCGCAATGAGATAAAATACATAATCGCACGTTCCCTGCGGCATTTCCACCGTGATACGGCAGGGAGCCTCAAACTCCCCGTCCGGCAGCTTTATGTCCCCGCCGGAATACTCCAGCGCTGTCGTGCTGTCCTCAGACGTGTAGTACACCGCCGATGTTATCGCGGAATTCTCCGGGAGTTTCACCGTGATCGTGCTTCCCGGGTCGCAGAGGTATCCGCCCGCGTACCCCGCTTCGAACATCTGCCACGGAGAGGGGCAGTCGACCGTCATCGTGCTCGCTTCTTCCCCGTCCGTTACCGTCCATGTGTAGCCGCCGCGGGTCATCTCATAGCCGTAGTCGCTGCTGTATACGCGGAGTTTCGGCGGCTCGTTCTCCATGCGCTGGCTTCTCGTCACGGTGAAATAGTACTCGCAGTTTCCCCTGTCGAATTCCACCTGCGCCGAGACCACGCCGTCCGGGCAGTCGTCCGGGAAATCCACCGTGCCGTCCGCGGAATACTCCAGCGGAATGGCTTCCGAGCCGTCCAGCGGGTACAGGCTTACCTCCGTCAGAGTGCCGCCGGACAGCAGTATCTTCGGGGAGCTGTCGATAAGGTCAAGGTCTATCCGCGCGGTTATAAGCCCCTGGTTTTCACATTCCACAGCCCCCGCGCTGCTTTTTGCCGTGACTTGTCCGTCAACATCCCACTCGCTTCTGCCAGAGGTCATAAGCGCGCATGCGGCAAGCCCCTCGCCCGTGTATTCCACCCGGAGCTGCGGCAGCTCCGATTCGTCCGGGACTTCCCGGGTAATGAAGGCTATGTCCGGAACCATCTCTGTCGCATTCGATGAGTTTACCCCGCCTATCGCGGGGGAAGTCCTCTGAGAAGCGCACCCGGACAGCGCCAGAACAGCCATCAGCGTTGAAATCGCAATGTATCTTTTCATACAAATACCTCCTTTGTTATGCTTTCTGTAATTAAAACCGCGCCGGGAGCAAAAAGGCTGCAATCCTTGACAAAATAGTTTTCCGGGGCTATAATGTAGAAAAAGGAGGTTCGCCATGACGACAGATGAGATCAGGACCCGGCTTTTCGCGCTTCAGGACGTGAAATACCGGGATTTCCAGGCAAAGCTGATACCGGGGATCCCCGGGGAGACCGTGATAGGCGTCCGCACCCCGGAGCTCCGGAAGCTTGCAAAGGAGGTCGGCGAGAACAGGGATTTCCTCGCGGAGCTTCCGCACAGATACTACGATGAGAACCAGCTCCACGCGTTCATTGTTTCCGGGATAAGGGACGGGCGGGAGTGCCTGCGCAGGGCGGAGGAATTCCTGCCATACGTTGACAACTGGGCGACCTGCGACCAGATGTCCCTAAAATGCTTCAAAAAAGACCCTGCGGAGCTTCTGCCGGAGATACGGCGCTGGCTGGATTCCGGGCGGACGTACACGGTGCGCTTCGGCATAGGGTGCCTGCTGGAGTTCTTCCTTGACGAGCACTTCCGCCCGGAATACCCGGAGATGGTCTGCGCCGTTCACAGCGAAGAATACTACGTCCGCATGATGGCGGCGTGGTACTTTGCCACCGCCCTCGCAAAGCAGTATGAAGCCGTTCTGCCGTACATCGAAAACCGCCGGCTGGACCCGTGGACTCACCGGAAAACCATTCAGAAAGCCATCGAGAGCTTCCGCATTACCCCGGAGCGGAAAGATTACCTCAAAAGCCTGAAATAATTTCCAGGTTTCTCTTGACAAACTTCCTGAAATGGGTTATAATAAAATCAGTACTTATTACTATTTTTAAAGGAGCGTAAAATCATGACAATCACAAACGACATCAGATACATCGGCGTGAACGACCACGAGATCGACCTGTTCGAGGGTCAGTACGTCGTACCGAACGGAATGGCGTACAATTCCTACGTCATTATGGACGAAAAGATCGCGGTAATGGACACCGTTGACGCGCATTTCGGCGGCGAATGGCTCGCAAACCTTGAAAGGGAGCTTGCCGGCAGAACTCCGGATTACCTCGTTGTTCAGCACATGGAGCCCGACCACTCCGCGAACATCGCGGTATTCGCAGAGAAGTACCCGGCGGCGAAGATCGTGGCTTCAAAGCAGGCTTTCGTGATGATGAAGCAGTTCTTCGGCACAGACTACCCGGAGCGCCAGCTCGTTGTCGCAGAAAAGGATACCCTGGAGCTCGGAAAGCACACGCTGAATTTCATCGCGGCTCCGATGGTTCACTGGCCGGAGGTGATCATGACCTACGACAGCGCGGACAAGGCGCTGTTCTCCGCCGACGGCTTCGGAAAGTTCGGCGCGCTGGACGTCGATGAGGACTGGGACTGCGAGGCTCGCCGCTACTATTTCGGCATTGTCGGCAAGTACGGCGCGCAGGTTCAGGCTGTGCTGAAAAAGGCGGCGGCTCTGGATATCCGGATCATCTGCCCGCTGCACGGCCCGGTGCTCTCCGAGAACCTCGCGCATTACATCGGTCAGTACAGCACCTGGTCAAGCTACGGCGTGGAGAGCGAGGGCGTTGTGATCGCCTGCGCCAGCGTCTACGGAAACACCCGCGGTGCGGCGGACATCCTCGCGGCGAACCTGGCCGACAAGGGCGTCAGGGTAGTGTTCCACGACCTGGCAAGGGACGATATGGCAGAGTGCGTTGAGGACGCGTTCCGCTACGGAAAGCTGGTGCTCGCCTCCCCGACATACAACGCGGACGTGTTCCCGTTCATGAAGGAGTTCATCAACCACCTCACCGAAAGGAACTACCAGAAGCGCACCATCGGCATTATCGAGAACGGCTCATGGGCTCCGATGGCGGCTAAGGTGATGAAGGGGATGTTCGAGAAGAGCAAGGACATCACATTCACCGAGACCACGGTAACGGTGCGCTCCGCAGTGAACGGCGCTAACAGGGAGCAGCTCCTGAAGCTCGCCGGGGAGCTGGCGTAAATCCGTATTTTTACTCTGCCGCAGCTCATATTATAAGGTAACTGGATAATGCGAAAAAGCAGAACCGCTCCGGGTGTGTTCTGCTTTTTTGCGTCCTTTGTCTGAAATATCACAGGGAAACCTCTAAAATCCGGTTTGAAAAGTGAAAACGGGCAGAGTGCGCCGAATGCGATGAAAGCCGGCGAAGCAAGGCCGTATTCCTTACGAGGAGGCTTGAGGAAGCAGGCGGTGCGCTATACATATTTTCACTCGAACAAGGTTTTCAGAGGTTACCGCAAATAATGGTTGACAACTACGCCGGAATTGTGTAAAATAAATATGTATGTGCAAATAAGATTCCGGGCATTCCGGAGTGAAAGGATACAAAAATGGCATTCTTTGAATTTTCACCCGAGCTGGTGAAATTAAGCGAAAAGGCAATGGAACTCTGCCGCCCGCAGTTCGCGGAGATCGACCGCATGGCGGAATACAACGGTCAGCGCGTTCTGAAGGCGTTCATCGACAACAGGATAAGCGATATCCACATGAAGGGCACCAACGGCTACGGCTACGGCGACGACGGGCGCGACAGGCTGGACGCGGTTTTCGCCCAGATACTCGGCACTGAGGACGCGCTTGTGCGCCACAACTTCGTCAACGGCACCCACGCTATCTCCACCGCGCTGTACGGGATACTCCGCCCGGGCGACCTGCTTCTTTCCGTCACCGGCGAACCCTACGACACAATGCAGGGCGTTATCTCCGGCGAGGGCACAGGCTCCCTCCGGGATTTCGGTGTGAAGTTTGACAAGGTAGACCTCCTGCCGGACGGCACCCCTGACTACGACGGCATAAAGCATAAAGCCGGAGCCTGCCGCATGGCGTACATCCAGCGCTCCCGTGGGTACTCCCTGAGACCCTCCCTCACCATCGAAGTCATAGGGAAGATATGCGAAGCCGTGCGCTCCGTGAATCCGGACTGCGTTATCTTCACCGATAACTGCTACGGCGAGCTTGTCGAGGACAGGGAGCCTACCGCGGCAGGCGCCGACCTCATCGCGGGAAGCCTTATCAAGAACCTCGGCGGCGGCATCGCCGAGACCGGCGGCTACATCGCCGGAAAGGCCGCCCTTGTGGAGCAGTGCGCATTCCGGCTGACCACTCCCGGCACCGGAAAGGAAGTCGGAGCTTCCCTCAATCAGCTCCGGGGAATGTACCTCGGCATATATCACGCGCCGGAAGCGGTGTGCTCCGCGCTTAAGACCGCCGCGTTTGCGGCTGCGCTGTTCTCAATGATGGGCTACGAAACGTTCCCGAAGTACGACGAGAAGCGCACCGACATCATCGAAGCGCTGAAGCTCGGCGGTGAAAAGCAGCTCATTGCATTCTGCCAGGGAATACAGGCGGGCTCCCCGGTGGACAGCTTCGCGACCCCGGAGCCGTGGGATATGCCGGGCTACGACAGTCAGGTAATCATGGCGGCGGGAGCGTTCACGATGGGCGCTTCGATAGAACTTTCCGCAGACGCGCCGCTCCGCGAACCCTACGCGGTGTGGTTACAGGGAGGGCTGACGTTCCCCACGGGCAAGGCGGGAATAATGACCGCCGCACAGCATATGCTCGACAAAGGGCTCTGCACGATAGGATAACGGACACACGACCGAAAGGACACGAAAATGATAAAGAGCATGACCGGCTTCGGAAGAGGCCACAAGGTGCTTAACGGCAGGGATATCACGGTTGAGATACGCGCCGTGAACCACAGGTACTATGAATTCAGCTCGCGCCTGCCACGCAGTCTGGGTTACATCGAGGAGAAGCTGAAATCCCTGCTTCAGGGCAGGATAAACCGCGGCAAGGCGGAGGTCTCCGTGCTGCTGAACAACGTTGAGGCCGCCGATGAGAAGATAACCATAAACAGGGAGATAGTCAAGGAATATGTAGAGGCTCTGCGCTCCGTAAAGGACGAATTCGGGCTGGTGGATGACCTTTCGCTGTCGAACGTGCTCCGTATTCCGGACGCATTCACGGTGGTTAAGACGGAAACGGACGAGGAACAGCTCTGGCAGGACGTAAAGTCCACGGCGGAGGAGGCTCTGGAGCACTTCATCGCCATGCGCGAGGCAGAGGGCGAACGCATGAAGCAGGACGTTATGTCCCGGCTTGCTAAAATAGAGGAATGGGTCGGGATAGTCGAGGCGCGCTCCCCACAGATGGTCGAGGATTACCGCAAACGGCTGTACGACAAGATGTGTGAGGTGCTCAGCAGCTCCGGCACAGACGAGAACCGCATACTGCTGGAAGCGGGGATATTCTCCGAAAAGACCGCCGTTGACGAAGAAACGGTGCGCCTGCGCAGCCACATCGCGCAGTTCCGCACGATGCTGGAATCCGACGAGCCTGTCGGCAGGAAGCTGGATTTCCTGGTTCAGGAGATGAACCGCGAAACGAACACCATCGGCTCCAAGGTTCAGGATATCGAGGTCACGCGCATAGTCGTAGACCAGAAGAGCGAGATAGAAAAGATACGCGAACAGATACAGAATATCGAGTAAAAAAGGGGGAGCCGCGCTCCCCCTTTTTCGCGTGTTCCGTTACCGTATGACCCGTAAAATCGAGCCACGGCGTTTGCCCGCGTGAGCCGCGAACCGCGTCAGACCGCCTCCATCAGCGCTCCAAGCAGACGGAACATCTTAGCGGTGCTCTTCCTTTTTCTGTAATGTTTCCTGCTGAGGGAGTTTACCGCCATGAATGCGAGACCTCCCGCTATAAGCCCCGCGGCGCCGGATTTGATAAGTGCTTCTGAGTTTCTGGACATAGCAACATCTCCTTTTTGAAAGTTTACGCAAGTATTCTGTGCAAAAATCCTGCAAATAACCGAAAATATCCCGTGGAAAATACTGTTATAGCTCCCGCCGCCGGAGCTTTTTTCATGCCGGAGATGAATTTTCCGGGCAAAATTTGGACGAAAGCAGCGGTTTTTGTATTGTTTGCATAGTAGAAGCTGTGCTCCGGGCGAAAATCTTCGGCAATATGACAAAATGCAATTTCTGATAAAAAAACTTGCAAATTTCTCTTGACAAAAAAACTTTTTTGATGTATAATCAGACCATAGCAAAGGAGCTATGACGGACGGACTTCAATGGCGAAGCCGGTCGGTCATAGCTCCGTTTTGTTATTCAGGCTTATGGTCAGCACGGCGCACGGATCGAAGGCGCCGGAGCAAATGCCCGCCGGGAAGGGGCAGGGCGAAAGAAAGGGGCGGTTCTTTAATGAACACACTACTAACAATGGTTTCGGAAGCAGCCGCAGTGTTTACTCCCGAACAGACTTCAGCAGTACAGGCTGTCGTTGATGAAACGATGTACAGCGGCAGCGACGTAAACGGTATATGGTACCTTATCGGTGCCGCATGGGTATTCTTCATGCAGTGCGGCTTCGCGATGGTGGAAACCGGTATGACCCGTTCCAAGAACGCCGGCAACATCATCATGAAGAACCTCATGGACTTCTGTATCGGTACAGTCGTATTCATTCTCCTGGGCTTCGGTCTCCTGCTCGGCGAGGATACTCTCTTCGGTCTGGTAGGTATCCCGAACCTCGATATCCTCGGCAGCTTCTCGGATTTCAACAGATGCGCCGAGTTCGTGTTCAACCTTGTATTCTGTGCGACAGCCGCCACGATAGTTTCCGGCGCCATGGCAGAGCGTACGAAGTTCCTCAGCTACTGCATCTACTCCGGCGTTATCAGCGCGATCGTTTACCCGATCGAAGCTCACTGGATCTGGGGCGGCGGCTGGCTGGCACAGATGGGCTTCGTTGATTTCGCCGGTTCCACCTGCATTCACATGGTCGGCGGTCTGTGCGCCCTCATCGGTGCAAAGATGGTCGGTCCGCGTATCGGCAAGTTCGGCAAGGACGGCAAGCCTAACGCTATCCTCGGTCACTCCATGACCCTCGGCGCTCTCGGCGTATTTATCCTGTGGTTCGGCTGGTACGGCTTCAACGGCGCCGCAGCCTCCGATACTCACTACCTCGCAAACATCTTCCTTACAACGACAGTCGCTCCTGCGGTAGCAACCTGCACGACGATGGTATTCACATGGCTCAAGCACGGCAAGCCCGATGTTTCCATGTGCCTTAACGCTTCCCTTGCAGGTCTGGTTGCCATCACGGCTCCCTGCGCTGACACGGACTGCCTCGGCGCCGCTATCATCGGTCTTGTTTCCGGATTCCTCGTATGCTTCGGCGTATGGCTCCTGGATTACAAGCTCCACATCGACGACCCGGTAGGCGCTGTCGCAGTACACTTCTTCAACGGTATCTGGGGCACCATCGCAGTAGGCCTCTTCTCCAACGGCAACGGTCAGAACGGCGGCGTTGCCGCTGCTAACGGCACCGGCGAGCACGCGGTAGGCCTCTTCTACGGCGGCGGATTCGCACAGCTCGGCGTACAGCTCCTCGGTATGGTGTCAGTCCTCGCATGGACCGGCGTTACCATCACGCTTACATTCCTTATCATCAAAAAGACCATCGGTCTGAGAGTTACACGCCACGAGGAAGTCGTTGGCCTGGACGCTACCGAGCACGGTCTGCCCTCCTCCTATGCGGACTTCGTTCCTGCAATGCACGTTGAGCTCTCCACCAGCGGCAAGGAGAAGGAAGTTGAAACAGTCAAGATCGGCTCTGCTCCCGTTGAGGCTGCCGTACCTGTTGCTTACAAGAACTCCAAGCCCTCTGACGGCACAAAGATGAGCAAGGTCGTTATCCTCTGCAAGCAGGATAAGTTCGAGATACTCAAGGCTGCGATGTCCGACATCGGCGTAACCGGTATGACAGTTACGAACGTACTCGGCTGCGGTATGCAGAAGGGCTCCACCGAGTTCTACCGCGGCGTAAAGGTCGAAACTCACCTCCTGCCGAAGGTAAAGGTCGAGATCGTTGTATGCAAGGTTCCTGTTGAGACAGTCGTTGAGACCGCAAAGCAGGCGCTCTACACAGGCAAGATCGGCGACGGCAAGATCTTCGTATACGACGTTGAGGACGTAGTCAAGGTTCGCACGGGCGAGACCGGCTACGACGCGCTCCAGGACGTTGAATAATCAAGCTTATCATTCTTCATAAACCTTCCTGAATACACAAAACAGTAAGCCCCCGGTGAAAGCCGGGGGCTTGCGGTATCAGATCCCTTTTATACCGAGCTGGTGAATTATATACGAGGCAGCGCTTTCCACCCATCTTTCCATCATCTGCGGCGTGAGGCAGCGGAAATCCGCGGAGTACTCCGGCGGGTTCAGGTAGAACTGCTGAATGTTCCGTATCTGCCGCTCCACATAATCCTCGCCGTAATACGGCAGGCAGCGCACCGGGTAACGCGTTATCCCGCAGAATTCCCGGAAAACGGCGCAGTCCGGGTGCTGCCGGAGGTAGAGGTGGTCGTTGGCGTACCACTCCGGCTTCACGCGGCGATAGTATTCCTCCCGGTCGGAGGTGTAAAGCTCCCGGTTCTGTTCCTTGCAGGGGTCGTTTATCTCCCGCACCCAGAGGACGTCCGCCATCAGATGACAGTAATATCCCAGCAGGAATGCGCGTTCGCTCTCCCCGAGCGGCTTCCCGGAGATCATTTCCTCGTAGAATCTCTCGTACTCGCAGTGGCCTTTCCCGCGGGAAGTCCAGTGGGTGACCTCCTTCGGAGGGTCGAACCCGCCCGGCGTCGGTATCCCGCAGTCCGGCGCGACGCTCCCGGCGAGGAAATCCTTTACAGGGAAATGAAATGCAGCGTTTATAAGTTCTGCGACGCGCAGATGTGCAAGCCATGTAGCCATAAATTACCCCCGTTGATTTTCTGTTGGATATATGATATCATTGTATCATAGTGAAAGGAGACCGCCATGGAAGAAAAGAAACTCCCCGATGAGCCCGCGAAGCCGGAAAAAACCAGCGCGCCGGGAACTCCCGCCGAGCCCTCCACGCACACATGGGTGGACGACATGAAGCAGGAATTGGAGGACTACATAGAGGATCAGGGAATTTATATCAGACAGTAATCCGGAATTTTTGCGCCGCCTTTGGCGGTTATTCAGAGATGACCCAAAATGATGGGCAAACAAGATGTTCGCCCATCACGTTTTTATCTCCCGGACATTTTCTCGAGGAAGTCCGCGTCCCTGAGCGGTCTGCCGTTGAATATTCCCTGAATCAGGTCAACGTCAAAGCCGCCTATCGCCGTGAGATCCGACGGGGTGTCCACATCCTTGGCGCAGACTGCAAGGTTCTTTCCGTGGGCGTTCTTTATCAGCGAGCGCACGAAAGAAGCCGATACCCCGTCCCCGGAGAATCTGGAGGCCTTTATCTTGATGGTCTTTACCGCCGGATTATCAAGCGGCGCCGCGGTGAAGTACCCTACCCCGTTGTCGTCCGCGATGACGTTCACGCCCAGCTTCGAAAGCTGCTGGAGGTAAATATTGCCGCTGGTGAGTGTTCCGTCGCTTTCCGTGACGGCGATGCTGACCGCGCTTGGCGGCAGCGAGTATTCCAGCAGTACGCCCTGGAGCGTTTCCACTGACACCTCGCTGCTGAGGATATTCTCCGGAATGTTGAAGCTTACGCGGAAATCCGGGAATCCCGCTTCACGCACGGATGAGCAGAATCTGCATATCGTATCCATGGCGAAAGCATAGAACTGCTTTGAAAGCCCGAGCTGGTCGATAATCGGGATGAAACGGTCGCGGGGAATGGACATATCTTCATTGCCCCAGAACAGCGTAGCCTCGCAGCAGTGGAGATTTCCGGTGCGCATTTCAAGCACCGGCTGATAGAGGTAGTAGAACCCCCTGAATCCGTTTTCGGCGGAGTCGGTTATCAGCTTCCTCACCATGCGGTTGTCGATGAGATTTTCCTCAAGACCCTCGGCATAGCACACTGCGTCCTCGCAGCGGCGCTCCTTGGCAAGCCGGAGTGTGTGCGAAGCAGCGTTCGTGACCGCCTGAACGCTCTCGGCGTCGTGGGGATATATCGCGAATCCCGCGTATACGCGCAGGTGGTGCTCCGTTTCGTGGAGATACCACGGCGAGCGGAATTTAGTCAGCACCGCCTGTGCGAACTGGCGCGCTTCCTCGCGCTCCATCCCGCTGAGGATAATGAGCAGGATATCGCTCGAGAAGCGGTACACCTTCTGGGAGGCGCTGCACGGCAGGGCAACGATGTATTCCGCGCAGCTCTTCAGGATATCGTCGGAATACTCGAAGCCGTAAATTTCAGAGATGTTCTTCAGGTTGGAGAATTCCACGGCTATGACCGCGCCGCTGCTGTCGGCGGAAAGCTCGTCCGCGAGCTCCTTTTCGAACATACTGCGGTTAGGCATACCGGTGGCGGTGTCGTAATAAGCGAGGCGCTCCAGCTTCGTGCGGGAGCTGCTGAGCTCCTCTTCAAGGAACAGCTTGTATATGACTGTGGAAAGCATCTGCGTGATGGATTTCAGCAGGCTGCGCTCGCGGCTGCTCCATTCCTTTCCGGCGATGCGCGAGATATACATCAGAGCTCCGCGGTTTTCACCCTGATCGTATGTGCGGGCGATAACGCAGCTCAGGTTCTTTCCGGAGCGGTCTATGCCGATGGCGTGGCAGTCGGTGCAGACTATACCGCTGTAATCCAGCTCTTCCTCTATGTCCGGGTGATGCGACGCTGCAACGATGACGGGCAGCACCAGCCCGGAGCGGTCTAGCTTGTAGGCCTTTACCTGATTCTCGCCCTCAACGCAGAATTCTATCTCGGACAGCCCGAAGTGCTCGCTTATCAGCAGCGTTATGTTGCGGATGGCGGTCTTGGTGTCCGGGCTTTGCAGGAATATCGAGTACACGCCGTTTACAAGTATCTGGTCCTCGAAATTCTGACCGAGCAGCTTGTTGGCGTTCTGGGAGGTCTCCATTTCGTCCACCAGCGCAACGTAGGAGTTCGCAACGCTGGAAACGGTGTGCACCATCGTGTCGAGGAGCTGCGAGGAGCTGGCCACGGTCTGCTCGTCCCTGCCGGTGATGAGCCAGCTTCCGATCGACTGGTGGCGCACCCTTATGTTCTTTTTGCGCTGGTAGTCCATCTTATTCAGGTTGATGGACTTATCCTGTCCGCCGGGAATTATAACGGTGCCGTCGTTGTCGGTTATCGCGGAGAACAGTCCGCTTATCTGCGTGAACGGCTGCTGAATGCGCACGAGATAGTCCTCCCCGAGGATATCGCGCAGGGTATAGGTATTCTGGTCGGTTATCTTTATGCTGTGCTTGCTGCGGTAGCGGCGCATGACAACGTCCTCGCCCTCGCAGTCGAGGTAGTCCGTGACGTTGAACATCATGCCCTCTATAAATTCCAGCGGGGTGCCGCTGCGCCTCACCTTTCCGGTGATGTAGAACCACTGGTATTCGCCGCCGTTGTTAAGGCGCGCGTGCACCTTTATCTCATCGGTGGTGCCGGCTATCACATGGCTTATTTCCTCGCAGAAGGGCTGGTAATCGTCCGGGTGGACGGTCTCTCCCATCACAACGATGTCTCCGGTCTTTCCAAGCGGGGAATTTCCGGCAAGTATCCTCACCGGGAAGCCCTGATGGAAGCTCATGGTATAAGCGACGCTGCCGCTGTTTTCCACCGCTGAACACAGCAGGCCGTTATCGTCTGCGGCGCGTATTTCCGGGTCTGCCGTCATGATGTTCTGCCTGAACTGTCTGCCCAAGGATAATCACCTCGTTAATTTTTTATCAATTATGCGTCGTAATAAAACGCTTGTTTTCTTACATATTCATTTTACCATAAAAGATTTAACTTTTCAAGTGGTTTTTGTGATATTTTTATATTTTCACGAAACTTTCAGAAAAATTTTTAGGCAAATTGTATTGTCCGGCACGGCTAAAGGGGCGCAGTCAAGAGCCGCGCCCCTCAGATTCTATTCGTGAGAGTTCCGGGAAATCACTTCTTTGCCCAGCCTGAGATGAACTTCCAGTCCGAGGTGTATATCTCCAGCTCCCGCTTGTCGGAGGAAAGCTTGACATGGTAGTACTTTCCGTCCGTGGGATTCTGGAAGGATATCACAAGCGGATCCCTGATACTCCCCGCTGTCACGGAAGGCGCCGGGTAGTAGCGGTTTCCGCTGAATGTTATCCAGCCCTTTCCGAATACGAGCACCGGGTCGGGCTCCGGCTCCTCGTATTCCTCCTCAGTCATGATGTCGCAGTCATAGGAGGAATCGTAGGTGAGCCATATCTCCGCGGTCTCTTCAAAGCCGGATTCCCCGGTAGACAGCGGTATGTCAGCGGTGACCCCTGTTTCCGCGCTGCCCGCGTCGCAGGTTTCAGCAAACCCTGTGCCCGTGTCGGGATTGCCGCGGTCGGGCTCAGCGGGCTCCACGGAGTCGTGTCCTTTGTTTATTTCAGCTCCGGCGCCGTTATCGCAGTCGTTGTCCGGTATCTCGTCAATATCATCGTCGTATCCATCTTCGGCAGGCGCTTCGCTCGGCGCGCCGTCTGATTCTGCGTCCGGCTGAGTACCCGCAGGTCTCAGCGCGGCTATGATACTGTCGGGATTCACGGTGCTCTCAATGCTGCCTATGGCGGGGGCGCTTTCTGCTGTTGCGTCAAAGTCGCGGTCGTCGGACGCGTCCGCGGCTGCGTCCTCTGCCATGTCCGCGGCGCTGTCGGCGGCGGGCGCGGAATCAGCCGCTCCGGCGCCTGAAACTTCCGACCCGGTGCCGTTCGTATCTGCGGCTGATTTAATCGAGGATTCCACTGCGGCGGAGGAGGTTTCCCATATCATATCGTCCGCTCCCTTTATCATCGGCAGGAACGTGAACGCGGATACGGTTATCACGGCGCACGCCGCGACGGCTCCGCCGATGTAAGCTATACGCCTTAACGGGAGCGATTTCTTCTGCTCCGGGGATCCGGCATTGTTGTCCGCGGAGGCGCCGGGCGTGGCTCCGGAGGACTGCTCCTCTGCGATCTCAGCGAGGACGGCGGCTTTCATGCGCTCCATCGCTTCCTTGTCCGGGGATAAGCTCTCGGCCGACTTTTTGTATTCTTCTCTGAAGTCCATCAGAAAACCACCTCCCCTGAGATATCCGCAAATTCCGTGAGCAGAGGCTTCAGGAGCTTCCGCGCGCGGCTGAGCTGGGATTTGACGGTGGACTCGCCCGCGCCAAGCGCCTGACTTATCTGCGCCACCGACATATCCTCAAAGTAAAACAGATGAATGACCGTCCGGTATTTATCCGGGAGCTTCATCACGGCTTTCATCACGGAGAGCCGCCGCTCCGTCCGC
The DNA here is from genome assembly GCA_934481355.1 of uncultured Oscillospiraceae bacterium. Classification (GTDB taxonomy): domain Bacteria; phylum Bacillota; class Clostridia; order Oscillospirales; family Ruminococcaceae; genus CAG-115. The sequence continues at coordinate 33,214 of CAKSPH010000015.1, forward strand.
TCGAACTGCTCCTCGCAGCCGGGCTGAGCCTGTTCGTTTTCGGGCAGGAGCATTTTTTCGAGCTCTGCGCCGTCCGCCTTATGTCTGTTCCATGCGGTGCCTGCGGCGTTGAGGGCGCAGTTCACCGCGCACCGGATAAGCCACGCCTTCCGGTGCTCCTCGTTATTGTATGTAATGCCGGCGCGGAAATACCGCAGGAACACGTCCTGTGTGACGTCCTCGGCGTCGTTCCGGTCGGCAAGGCGCGCGAAAGCTATCCTGTACACCATCGGCATATAGGACTGCATCACCTGTTCGAAACTCTCCGCTGTGCAGAGCGATAGTGTGTCCATGTCAATTCTCCGTCGGAATACGGATCTCTCCGTATGAATTCATATATAAAACCGGGCAGGAATGAAAAAGGTTGCAAATTTAATTCGGAATTCGGAATTCTTAATTCGGAATTATTGTGCCGCTTCGCGGCGGCTATTCGATTGTATCGAATTAAAATACGTCCCGCGAAGCGGGACACCGAAATTCCTAATTACGAATTCTGAATTCCGAATTAATTAAATGTTTCGTTTGTCCACCGCGATCATTCCCCTGACCGCCACCAGCACCGGCCGGGTCATCATGCTTATCGGGTCGTCCGCGTAGAGCGAGAAATCCGCGTCAAGACCGGGCTTCACCGCGCCTATCCTGTCTGAAACTCCGAGGACCTCCGCGGCGTTTACCGTGATCCCGCGCAGTGCCTCCTCCCGGGAGAGCCCTCCGCGAACTGCAAGCGCGGCTGTGAGGGGAAGGTACTGTATCGGGGTCTCCGGGTGGTCGGTGCACAGCGCGAAGCTCATTCCCTTTGCGGAGAGCGCCGCCGGGGTCGCGATGTCGTGATTTGCAAGCTCCGGCTTGCCCCGGTCGCCGAAAACAGGCCCGAGAACTATCGCCGGCTTGTCCTGCGCGAGCTCCTCCGCGATGAGGGCGCCGTCCGTGCAGTGAATGAGCACATAGTCCAGCCCAAACTCCCTTGCAAGCCGCTGGGCGGTGAATATATCGTCCGCGCGGTGGCAGTGGAAGTGCGCTTTCAGCGGACGCTCCCTGTCAAACAGCGGCAGGAGCGCTTCGCACTTTATGTCGAAATCCGGGCGGGATATCTCGTCGTCCGTGCCTTTAAGGCGCTCGTATTCAGCGATATCCTCGCTGTAACGCTTCGCCTTTATGAGCTGTTCCCTGATTATCGCGGCGGTAGCCATGCGGGTGACCGGAGTTTCGTCCCGGTCGTTGTAGGTGTTCTTGGGGTTCTCGCCGAGGGCGAATTTCATGGCAACCGGGGACTTCACGATAAGGTCGTCCACCCGGCGGCTTCCCCATGTCTTGATGAGCTCGAACGAGCCGCCTACGGGGTTCGCGGAGCCCACTCCCGTGCACACCGTGGTGACCCCCGCCGAAACCGCGTCAGCGAAGCACCTGTCCATTGCGTTTATGCTGTCCAGCGCCCGCAGGTGCGGCGTGGAGGGGTCCGTGTCCTCGTTGCCGTCCTCGCCCTCAAAGCACAGCGCGTCGTTCCACATACCGAGGTGGCAGTGCGCGTCGATGAATCCCGGGAAGAGGGTCAGCCCCGCGCCGTCTATGACCTCCCCGCCGGGCTCCGGGGAATACGCGGACATATCGCCGGTTTCGGTGAAAACTCCGTCCGCGCACCGCACGAATCCGCATTCGGAATCATGCCCGGACATCGATACTATTTTAACGTTAATTACTTCCATTTTGAACCTTTCCTAAAGAAATAGGGCGATATGCCCCATTTCTAATTATGAATTCGGAATTAGGAATTAGGAATTTCGGAGTCCCGCTTCGCGGGACATATTTTAATTCGATACAATCGGATACCCGCCGCGACAGCGGCACAATAATTCCGAATTAAGAATTCCGAATTCCGAATTAACTTAAAGTCTGCCGTTCTTTTCGAATGCCTGAACCAGCTTGACTATCTCCCCGCATATAACGGTATCCTTTGCGTTTCCGTTGACCATCGCCATGGAATTGCGGCGGTATATCTCCGCGCGGGTATCGTATATCTGCCGGAGCTGCTCCGGGGTGTTGTTCACCACAAGCGGGCGGTTGGAGTCGTTCTTTATGCGGTCGTAGCAGTTCTCGAACGAGGTGTTGATGTAGACGGAAAGCCCGCTCTCCCGGGCGAACTGCGCGGTATGCTCGTTTATGAGCGCTCCACCCCCGGTGGCGACAACGTACCCGCCGCTGAGCTGACGGATATACTTCGCCTCAAGCCGGCGGAAATGCGGCTCGCCGAATTTCTCGAAAATCTGCGGTATGGACATTTTCTCGTGCTCCACGATATACCTGTCCATGTCCAGGAACTCCCGTCCCAGCTCCGCCGCCAGCAGCCTGCCGATGTGGCTCTTGCCGCAGCCCATGAAGCCGCAGAGGTACACGGAAGCGTTCATATCAGATCCTCCATGTCGAAGATTATCCTGTTGATATCCTCGGTCTTGTAGGAGGCTCCGTCCCATATCTCGTGAGCCGCGACAGCCTGTAGCACCAGCATCGCCATGCCGGTCATCGCCTTCGCGCCCTTTTCCCGGGCGGTCTTTGCAAGCAGCGTTACCTTGGGGTTGTACACCGCGTCAAACACGAATCTTACGCCGTCCAGCACCGCTGGAGTGCAGGGCATTCTGTCCACCCTGGGGTACATTCCCACCGGGCAGGCGTTTATCAGCAGGTCGAACTGCGCGCACTCCGGCAGGTCGCATTTATCCAGAGCCGCGCCGCTTATCCAGGCTATCTGCACCTTTGCGTCAGCCCTGAGCGCCTTTATCTCCTTAACTACCTCGTCTGCGAGAGCCTTGTCGGACCGGAGCGCCGCGATGGTGAGGTCTCCGCCCTCCAGCGCGGTTTCTATCGCCATCATTCTGCCAACGCCGCCGCAGCCGATGAGCAGCACCCTTGAATTCAGCGAAGCCCCGAGCGCCGCGATTGACTTGGTGAAGCCGATAACGTCCGTGTTGTAGCCGACTTTACCGTCCTCTCCGCACTTTATGCAGTTAACGGAGCGGTAACGCTGAGCTCCCGCGTCCAGCCTGTCGCAGAAATCTATTATGGAGACCTTGTGCGGGATAGTGATATTGAAGCCGTCCAGGGAAGCGAGGAAGTCGAATTTCCCGCGGAGCTCCTCCGGGGCGATGTCGTACATCCCGTAGTCCACCTTTTCGCCGTCCAGTGCGAACAGCGCGGTGTGTATCTGCGGGGAGAGGGAGTGTCCGAGGGGGTGTCCTAAAATTCCGAATTTACGCATGATCATCAACCTTTCAGTGCGGCGAGAGCCTTTTCCAGGGTTTCCGCATTTTCAATGTGCATTGCATTGGAGCCGCGGTCGAATTTCTTCACAAGACCGGTGAGCACCTTGCCGGGGCCGAGCTCAACGTAGGCCTCGATACCGTCCGCCTGCATAGCGGTGAGCTCGTCAACGAACCTTACCGGCGAGCAGATATGCGCCGCAAGGTAGGAGGGCATATCCGAGAAGTCGTCCAGCTTTTTACCGTAGAGGTTGGAGTAGAACGCGCATTCCGGCGCCTTAAACGGGAATCCGGCTATCTCAGACTTGAATTTCTCAGCGGCTCCCGCCATGAGCTTTGTGTGGAACGCCGCGGAAACAGCAAGCTTCACGGCGCGCTTTCCCATCTCGCCGAACTTTGCGACAGCCTCGTCCACAGCGGCGGATTCGCCCGCAATGACGGTCTGCTGGGGGCTGTTGTAGTTGGCGGGGGCGCAGAAGCCGTTTACTTCCTCGCATACCTTTGCGATGGTTTCGTTGTCGCTGCCGATGATGGCCGCCATGGAGCCTCCGGTGGCCTCCGCCGCCTCAGCCATTGCCGCAGAGCGGAGCTTTATAGCTTTGAACGCGTCCTCCATGCCGAGCATTCCGGAAGCATACATAGCCGCGTACTCGCCCAGGGAGTGACCCGCGACCGCGCAGTTGCCGATTCCGTTTTCGCGCGCCGCCGCCAGCGCAAGCATGGAAGTGGTGAATATAGCCGGCTGAGAGAGCCTTGTCTGCGCGAGCTCCTCCGGGGTGGAATCGCTGAGCTTCTTCGCGAGGTCGAAGCCCATTATGTCAGAGCCGCACTCGAGTATCTGCTTTGCCGCAGAGGATTTTTCAGCGAGCTCCGCACCCATGCCCGGGTACTGTGAGCCCTGTCCGGAAAATAAGAAAACTGTTTTCATAAGAACCTCCAAGTGTTAAAATGTTTATCGTTATTTTTATAGTGATAGCATGCTAATTCGGAATTCGGAATTAGGAATCAAATGTGCCGCTGTCGCGGCGGTTATCCGATTGTATCGAATTTTAAACCGTCCCACGAAGTGGGACACAATAATTCCGAATTAAGAATTCCGAATTCCGAATTAATTTAAATTGTTGCTTCTGCGTGCCGGGTCACATGGCACCCGATGTTCACCGCCACCGGAAGCCCCGCGATATGCGTTGCGGATTTCTCGATATTGACGTACAGCGCCGTAACTGTCCCGCCGAAGCCCTGGGAGCCTATTCCCAGGCGGTTTATGCTGTCCAGCATCTGCTGTTCAAGCTCCGCGTAGACCGGGTCGGGATTCCGTTTTGAAAGGTCGCGGCAGAGCGCCTTTTTCGCGAGGTACGCGGAATACTCGAAGTCCCCGCCGATGCCAACGCCGACAACTATCGGGGGACATGGGTTGCTTCCCGCAAGGCTGACGCACTCGGTCACGAAATCCACGATATCCTGCTTTGAGGCGGACGGCGTGAACATCTTCAGGCGGCTCATGTTCTCGCTTCCGAAGCCCTTCGGAGCCGCCATGAGATGTATTTTGTCCCCGGGGACTATCCGCGTGTGGATAACGGCGGGGGTGTTGTTGTTCGTATTTATGCGCTCCAGCGGGTCGCCGACTATCGACAGCCGGAGCTTTCCGCTGACGTAGCCCTGCGCGACTCCCGCGTTGACCGCGTCCTCAAACGGTTCGCCGGTGATGTGCACGTCCTGACCTATCTCCGCGAATATTACCGCCATGCCCGTGTCCTGGCATATCGGCACGCCGAGCTCCGCCGCGCAGTCGATGTTGTCTGCTATGTCCGAGAGAACGCTCTGGCACAGGGGGCTTTCCTCCCTGGCGATACTGCCGGTTATGCACTCCTTCATGCCGCAGGGGAGCTTCAGATTAGCCTGCTCGCACAGCCGCGCCACGGTTTCTGTGATGGCTGATGATGGAATTTCTCGCATTATCTGTATATCCTTTCTTACCTATAATTATAATAGAATTTCGCGGGGTGCAGGCAATAAATCCCATGCAAGCCGTAAAATACAATTTTCACTGAAATAATCAGCGGGTAAATCGCCAGTTTTACCGGATTCGTCGAAAAAACTGTTGACAAAATCGCTGTAATGGGGTAAAATAAATATGGTATGTCATATTCTGCCTAGCAGATTTCCGGCAGATATGCTATAATGCTGACTATAATATTATACTATATGTTGCAAAGAAAATCAAGGAGTATTTTTAATGAGCGGAATTGAGATTTTAGGCACCGGCAGCTATGTTCCGGAATTCGTTGCGGACAACAACAGGTTTGCGGAATTCCTGGACACCTCTGACGAGTGGATAACCCCCCGCACCGGAATAAAGCAGCGCCATATCCTCACCGACAAGCCCGGCTATTTCATGGGCATTGAGGCGGCGAAAAAGGCGTTGGACGACGCCGGAGTAAAGCCGGAGGAGCTCGACCTTATCCTTGTGTGCACCTGCACGCCGGATTTCTTCTACCCCTCCACCGCCTGCCTTATCCAGAAGAAGATAGGCGCGGTGAATGCGGCGGCATTCGACGTCAACAGCGCCTGCACGGGCTTCATCACGGCGACCGACATCGCGCAGAAGTACCTCGAAACGGGTCACTACAAGACGATCCTTGTCGTTGCCTGCGAGCGGCTGTCCAATCAGCTTGACTACACCGACCGTTCGATGTGCATACTGTTCGGTGACGCGGCGGGAGCCGTTGTGTACCGCAGGTCCGACAAGCCGTTCTATTCCATGCTGGGCGCGGACGGCGACGAGTTCGAGGCGCTCTACTGCAAGATAAACTACGACCCGAACTGCCCGTTCTTCGCAGAAAAGGACCAGCAGTGGGACGGAATGTTCGACACGCCGGAGAAGCAGAAGTTCCTCCAGAGCGACGGTCACGCGGTCTACAAGTTCGCGGTGAACGCCATGGCGAACGCCGTCAGGAACGTTGCAGAACAGGGCGGCTACGACATAAACGGCCTCGACATCGTTATACCGCATCAGGCGAACCTCCGCATAATAAAGAAAGCCACCGAGATACTCGGCATTCCCGAGGAAAAGGTGTACACCAACATCGAGCGCATGGGCAACGTTTCCAGCGCGTGCATTCCCGTATGCCTTGACGAAATGCGCAGGGCAGGCAGGGTGAAGCCCGGCATGAAGATATGCTTCGTGGGCTTCGGCGCGGGACTCACCTACGGCGCGCTCATATTCGAGACATGATTCAGGACGCAGACGAAAGGACAGAATAATATGGCAACAGCGATAATCACGGGCTCCAGCCGCGGAATCGGCGCAGCGATTGCAAAGCGCCTTGCAAAGGACGGCTTCGACATAATCATCAACGACGTATCCCAGGAAATCCTTGACGCCGCAGGAAACGAGGTCGCAGAGGAATGCCGCGCCCTCGGAGTGCGCGCAGAGTGCTATGCGGCGGACGTTTCCGATTACTCCCAGTGCGAGGCAATGGTTAAGTGGGCAAAGGAGAGCTTCGGCTCCATAGACGTGCTGATAAACAACGCGGGAATCACCCGGGACGGTCTTATGGCACAGATGAGCGAGGACAGCTACGACCTGGTCATCCGCGTTAACCAGAAGTCCGTGTTCAACATGACAAAGCTTGTCGGCAAGGTAATGATCCGCCAGAGAAGCGGCAGGATAGTAAACCTCGCTTCCGTTGCTGGACTTTACGGCAACCCCGGTCAGATGAACTACTCCGCTTCCAAGGGCGCGATAATCGCCATGACCAAGACCACCGCCAAGGAGCTCGGAAGCCGCGGAATAAACTGCAACGCAGTGGCTCCGGGATTCATTCAGACCCCGATGACAGACAAGCTCACCGATGAACAGCGCGCCGCAATGCTGGCTCAGATAGCGATGAAGCGCTACGGTCAGCCCGAGGAGATAGCGGGCGTCGTATCTTTCCTGTGCAGCCCGGATTCTTCCTACGTTACAGGACAGATAATCGAGATAAGCGGCGGACTGAGCATGTAAATTTAATTCGTAATTCGTAATTCTTAATTCGTAATCTCGGTGCCGCTTCGCGGCGGATTTCAATTTTTGATACAATCGGATAACCGCCGCGGCAGCGGCACATTTGATTCCGAATTCCTAATTCCGAATTCCGAATTTGCAAAGCTCATTTCACCAGTGCAGAAACAATAAAATTAAAAATTACAAATTGTTGGAGGAACAACGTTTAATGGATAGACGAGTGGTAATAACCGGACTTGGCGCAGTCACCCCCTGCGGAAATTCCCCGCAGGAGCTCTGGAACAGCCTTATGGCTGGAAAGCACGGCTTCGAGCTGGCTCCGTGGTTCCCGGATCAGGAGCCCGACAACCTTTCGGTTGTGGCAAGGGTAAAGAATTTCGACCCGTCCGAGTACTTCGATAAAAAGGAGCTCCGCCGCAACGACGTAATAGTTCAGTACGCGGTATACTGCGCAATGCAGGCTCTGAAGGACGCAGGCACAGACCTGAAGGATCTCGACCCCTACCGCGTGGGCGTAGTCATCGGCAGCGGAATCGGCGGCATCTACACCACCGAGGAGGAAATGCAGAACTACCACAACAAGGGCAACAAGCGCGTGGGAGTTTTCACAATCACCAAGATGATAGGCAACATGGCGGCGGGAGAAGTCGCTATACGCACCGGCTTCAAGGGTAGCAACTTCTGCGTTACCACAGCCTGCGCCAGCGGCACCCAGTCCATCGGCGAGGCTTTCCGCTCCATCAAGCACGGCTATCTTGACGCGGCTGTCGCGGGCGGAACCGAGCACAGCGACCTCGGCTTCTGCTATGCTTCGTTCAACAATATGCACGCCATCACACGCTCCACGGACGTTGACAGGGCCTCCATCCCATTCGACGCGGAGAGAAGCGGCTTCGTCCTCGGCGACGGCTGCGGGCTCCTCGTGCTGGAGGAATACGAGCACGCAAAGGCGCGCGGCGCGAAGATATACGCAGAGATATGCGGCTACGGCAGCACCTGCGACGCATACCACGAGACCAGCCCCGACCCCGAGGGAAAGGGCGGCGCAATGGCAATGAAGTTCGCCTGTGAGGAAGCCGGAATGAAGCCGGAGGACATCAACTATATCAACGCCCACGGAACCTCCACCTCCATGAACGACCGCACCGAAACTATGGCAGTAAAGATCGCTTTCGGCGAACACGCAAAGGATATCGCGATAAACTCCACCAAGTCCATGACCGGACACCTCCTCGGTGCCGCAGGCGGCGTTGAGGCGGTAGTCACCGCAATGTCCATAAAGAACGGCAAGGTCCACCAGACCCTCGGCTACAAGGTTCCCGACCCGGAATGCGACCTGGATTACGTTACAGAAGGCGCCCGCGATATGAAGATAACCGGCGCGCTCAGCAACTCGCTGGGCTTCGGCGGACACAACGGCTGCATCTGTATGCGCCCCGTGCAGGACTGATACGGAAAGGAGTACAGCATGAACAAGGAATCCGCAAGACCCATTGAGGACACCATCGAGTGCATTGAAGCCCTCGCTGAGATAGTAAAGAAGAACGACCTCGGAAAGATACGCGTAAGCACCGACGAGGTCGAGATCGTCATAGAGGGCAGACCCTGCCCTCCCCCGATGCCCGCCCCGATGACGGTGATGGGCGTGCCTGCTGCGGCTCCCGCACAGGGCGCGGCTACTGCGCAGGCTCCGGCGGCTGAGGCTCCGGTATCCGGAAACATCGTGACCTCTCCGATAGTCGGAACGTTCTACGCTTCCCCCTCCCCGGATAAGCCAGCGTTCGTAAAGCCCGGTGATACCGTTAACGCAGGGGACGTTGTGTGCATTATCGAGAGCATGAAGCTCATGAACGAGATAAACAGCGAGTTCAGCGGAAAGGTCGCTGAGATATACGTCAAGGACGGTCAGGCTGTTGAATACGGTCAGAAGCTGATGAGAATTGAGTAAGGAGGCCGCCATGACACTTAACCTCGAACAGATAAAGGAAATAATCCCGCACCGCGACCCGTTCCTGCTCATAGACGAAGTCACCGAGCTGGAGCCGGGGGTCAGCGTAACCGCGAAGAAGTACCTCAAACCGGACGAATACTGGTTCAAGGGGCACTTCCCCGGTCAGCCGGTACAGCCGGGAGTCCTCATGATTGAGATGCTTGCCCAGGCAGGAGCCGTATGCGCCCTCAGCCTGCCGGAGAACAGGGGAAAGATCGCTTTCTTCGCCGGCATCGACAAGGCAAGATTCCGCGGGACGGTGCTCCCCGGCGATACGCTGGAGCTTCACGTCACCATGACGAAGAAGAAGGGTCCGATAGGCTTCGGCGACGCTGTTGCGACTGTAAACGGCAGGAAGGTCGTCACCGCTGAGATATCCTTTGCAGTGGCAGACCCCGCCCCCACAAAGTCTGAATAAATCTGGAGCTGACAGAATGTTTAACAAGATACTTATTGCAAACCGGGGCGAGATCGCCATACGCATAATGCGCGCCTGCCGCGAGCTTGGAATAAAGACGGTCGCGGTGTACTCCGAGGCTGACCGCACCGCGCTCCACGCGCAGATAGCGGACGAAGCCGTGTGCATAGGTCCGGCGGCTTCCAAGGACAGCTACCTGAACACCAAGGCGATAATCGCCGCGTGCGAGATAACCCACGCCCAGGCGATACACCCGGGCTTCGGATTCCTCTCTGAGAACGCGGATTTCGCGCGGCTGTGCAGAACCTGCGGCATAACGTTCATAGGCCCCTCCCCGGAGGTAATGGACGCCATGGGCGACAAGGCCTCCGCAAAGCAGACCATGATATCTGCGGGAGTGCCGGTGGTGCCCGGCTCCGACGGGATAGTCCCCACCATCGAGGAGGCGCGCAGGGTCGCCGCCGAGATAGGCTACCCGGTCATGATAAAGGCGACTGCCGGCGGCGGCGGACGCGGTATCCGCCTTGCGGAGAGCGAGGAGCACCTGGAGCAGCAGTACCTTGCGGCTCAGCAGGAGGCTCTCGCGTGCTTCGGCAACGGGGACGTATACATCGAGAAGTTCATCGTAAACCCGCGCCATGTGGAGATACAGCTCCTGGCGGACAACCACGGCAATGTCGTGCACCTCGGCGAGCGCGAGTGCTCCCTCCAGCGGCACAACCAGAAGGTGCTTGAGGAAAGCCCCAGCCCCATCATGACCCCGGAGCTCCGCGAGAGAATGGGCTCTGCGGCTGTGGCTGCGGCAAAGGTCAGCGGCTATCAGAACGCGGGCACGATAGAATTCCTTGTGGACAAGGACAGGAATTTCTACTTCATGGAGATGAACACCCGTATTCAGGTGGAGCACCCGGTAACGGAGCTCGTAACCGGAATTGACCTCGTAAAGGCGCAGATACGCGTTGCGGCGGGTGAAAAGCTGTGGCTCACACAGGACGATGTGAAGCTCACCGGACACGCGATAGAGTGCCGCATAAACGCGGAGGATCCGCGCCACAACTTCCGTCCCTGCCCCGGGAAGATACGCACCATGCACACTCCCGGCGGCTTCGGCGTGAGAATAGACAGCGCGGCGTATGTCGGCTATGAGATACCGCCCTACTACGACAGCATGATAGCAAAGCTGCTGGTTAAGGCTCCCACGCGTGAAGAGGCGATAATGAAGATGAAGGTCGCCCTTTCGGAGCTCATAATCGACGGTGTGGAAACGAACATAGATTTCCAGCTCTGCCTGCTGAAAGACCCGGATTTCGAGGCGGGCAATTTCGATATCGGTTTCCTGAACCGCAAAAATGTGATGGGGGAGTGAGCTGAATGGCAATAGAAGATCTTTTCAAAATCGTCAAGGAGCGCTTCGTTTCCGAGCAGCCCACGGCTGCCTCCCCGGCGGGGGACGTTGAGATACCGCAGGACCTGCTGTTCAAGTGCCCGCGCTGCGGAGGAGTGGTATACAACCGCGAATTCACGGCGGCCATGAAGGTCTGCCCGAAGTGCAATTACCACGCGCGCCTCACATGGCAGGAGCGCCTTGACCTCACCGCAGACAAGGACAGCTTTGTGGAGCTTGACGCGGATATGAAGTCGCTGAATCCCATCGGCTTCCCGAAATACGAGGACAAGATAGCGAAAATGCAGCAGCAGTGCGACATGAACGACGCGATAAAGACGGGCGTGTGCACTATCCGCGGCTACCGCACGGTTATCGGCATTATGGATTCACACTTCTTCATGGCGAGCATGGGAAGCGTTGTCGGCGAGAAGATCGCCCGGGCGTTCGAGTACGCCACGGAACATAACCTGCCGGTCGTGATGTTCACGGCTTCCGGCGGCGCAAGAATGCAGGAGGGCATAATCTCCCTCATGCAGATGGCAAAGACCAGCGGCGCGGTGAAGCGCCACAGCGACGCGGGCGGGCTTTACATCACGGTAATGACCGACCCCACCACCGGCGGAGTTACGGCATCCTTCGCCAGCCTCGGCGACATCATTCTTGCCGAGCCCAAGGTGCTTATCGGCTTCGCGGGCAGACGAGTTATACAGGACACTATCCGCCAGCGGCTCCCGGACGACTTCCAGTCGGCGGAGTTCCAGCAGGAGTGCGGATTCGTTGATATGATAGTCGAGCGCGGCATGATGAGAAAGCGCATTTCAAATATTCTGAAGCTGCACGGCTTCCCGAAGGAGGCTTACAGAAGATGAGCGAACTTACAGCCTGCGAAAGGCTCGAACTGATACGCCACAAGGACAGACCCACGGTGAACGACTATATCCCGGCGATGTTCACGCGGTTCATGGAGTTCCACGGCGACCGCCTTTACGGCGACGACGCGGCGATAATCGGCGGAATCGGCTACCTCAGCGACACTCCGGTCACTGTCATCGCGCAGGTAAAGGGGCGCAGCCTTGAGGAGAACAAGCGCACGAATTTCTCCATGCCCCACCCGGAGGGCTACCGCAAGGCGCTCCGTCTGGCAAAGCAGGCGGAGAAATTCCACCGCCCGGTGATATGCCTTGTGGACACTCCCGGCGCATTCTGCGGCGTGGAGGCGGAACAGCGCGGACAGGGCGAGGCGATAGCGCGAAATCTCTACGAATTCATGACGCTTAAGACCCCGGTGATATCCGTGGTGCTCGGCGAGGGCGGCTCCGGCGGAGCGCTGGCTCTGGCGGTATGCGATGAGCTGGCTATGCTGGAAAACGCGCTGTACTCGGTAATAAGCCCCCGCGGCGCGGCTTCCATTCTGTGGAAGGACGGCACCAAGGAGAAGGAAGCCTGCGAACTGCTTAAGATAACCGCTGAGGACCTGATGCAATTCGGCGTGTGCGACAAGATAATCGCGGAGCCCACCGGCGGCGCCCAGAACAGCAGGGAGCAGACTGCGGACAACATCTACGAGTACCTTGTGGACGCGGTTTACAGACTCCGCCGGACAGATATTCAGACGCTTCTCGACAGGCGTTATGACAAATTTAGAAAAATTGGTATGTTTACCGAATAAATTTGTAGAAAATTCTCTGCAAAAAATCGGTTTCAGGGCTTGATTATTTGGAGAGTATGTTATATAATATAACATGAAATGTTTCGTAAGGAACTATAATTCGAATTTTATATGGAGGATACACAAAATGGTATTTGACAAGGTTAAGGAGCTCATCTCCGAGCAGCTCGACGTTAAGGCTGACGACATCACAGAGGCTTCCAGCATTCAGGACGATCTGGGCGCTGACTCCCTGGACGTTGTTGATCTGGTAATGGCTCTCGAGGACGAATTCGACGTTGAGATCCCCGAGGATCAGGTCGAGAACATCAAGACTGTCGGCGACATCGTAAAGTTCATTGAGGACAAGCAGTAATTCCCGGCATACCTGCATAAATGAATTATCCCGCTCTGTAAAGGGCGGGATTTTTTTTGGAAACCTCTAAAAACCGGTTTGAAAAGGGAAAATGGGTAGAGTGCGCCGAATGCGATGAAAGCCGACGAAGTAAGGCTGTATGCCTTACGAGGAGGTTTGAAGAAGCAGGCGGTGTGCTATACACATTTTCACTCAAACAAGGTTTTTAGAGGTGACCTTTTATATGTGACCTTATTTTTCTTCACGGCGCGAGCCATAAAGCCGCAAAAAGCTCCCCGGCAGAAAGCCGTGAGCCTCCCGCCGGGGAGCGGTATATTCCGTCCGGGATTTACGCCTTCATGCGCTTCTTGTAGTCTGCCTTGATGTTCTCGAGAACAACGGCGTCCTGCTTGCGCTTCTCGCGCGCCTGATCCTGGATCTGCTGAACCTCGTCGATACCGTTGACGATAGTCGTCCATGTTTCCTGAAGAGTCTCCACCTTGATGGAGGAGCCGGAAGCCATCGCCGCGATCTGCTTGCTCTGCGCAACGGTGTTCTGGGCGTTCTTCTTCAGCATTTCGTTGGTCTTTTCGTCCAGCGCCTGCATGGAATCAGCGATTATGCGCTGGCGCTTCAGCATGATAGCCTGAGCCAGAGCCTGCTTGAATACCGGCATGGTGATGATGAACGCAGAGTTTATCTTTCTCACCAGATTGAGGTTGGAGTACTCCATCGTCTTCAGCATGGGGACTGTCTGGATTGCCACGTTCTCCGCCACCTTGAGGTCCATTACGCGCTGGTCGAGTATCTCGCGCATCTGCGTGAGATTGGACAGGTCCATGCGGATAGTGCCGTCCTCGGGGTTCGCTTCCAGCTTCCTGGTGTAGTCCTCGATGTACTGGTCGAGCTCCTTTACAGCCTGCTCGCCAGCCATGATATACTTCACAAGCTCCTGATAATAGCCGAGGTTCGCCTCATACATATTGTCGAGCTTTGTGTTCGCCTCGCCTATCTCCGATTCGTACTTCTTGAGCTGGACGTAGATCTTGTCAACCTCGGTGCCCATGGTCTCGTACTTGCCGATTATCTTCTCCAGCTTCTTCTTGAGGTTTCCGAAGAAGCCCGGCTTCTCGTCCTGTATCTCCTTGATGTCGAACTTGTCCATGATGTTGGAGAGCTCTTTCAGCATAACGCCTGTGTCGTTCACCTGGTCTATCGTCATGGAGTTCAGCACCTGGTCGGAAGCCTTGGAGATCTCCTCCGCCGCCTCTGCGCCGAACTTCACGATGGTGTTGGAGTCGTTCAGGTTTATCGTGCTTACAAGCCTGTCGATATCAGCGCTGGTGGCAAGCTGCTGCTTTATCTCCTCAGTCTTTACCTGAATGTTGAAGTTCTTCGCTTCCTCGATCTGGACGTCGAGAGCCGCCTCCTGAGGGTCCTTTGCCAGGGTCGGAGCGGTGGTCTGCTGGGGCTGCGCTGCGGGCTGCATCTGTGAGCCGGGTGTAAACTGTAATCCCATATTCTTTATCCTTTCCTGAACAGCCTGCCGAAAAATCCGCTGTTCCTGGTCTCGGAGGGTATCTTGAACTTCGGCACCTCCACGTTATACATGAATTCGTTCAGGGTGTGCTCCTCGAATGCGTCCGCGGATACGAACGTTTCAAGGTTCTTGTAACCTGTCGGGGTGTAAATCAGGATATCAAAGCCGATGAGGCTGCACAGCACGAGCTGTACGCACTCCTCCAGCGTAAAGGTCTGCTCCACCGGGTCTATCCATATCAGCTTCGGGAGCTGCTTCGTGAAATCGAACGCCTGAAGCATTTTCATGAACTCCTTGTCCATGTTCAGCCCGTAGTGAAGCACCGAGCACATAAGCTCGTCCCCGGAAAGCTTCAGGAAGCCGCTGTCAACCGCCTCCTGCATTTTGAACAGGTACATATCCTGTATTCTGTCCGGCAGGTAGCTGCAACGGTTCAGCGTGGAGGCTTTCAGCCGCTCCGTATCTATCTTCCCGTTGCGGCAGAAGCTGCGGTACGCCGACAGGTCGAGGTCTCCGGGCTGCGGGTCCTTTGCTTCCTTTACCCGCAGGATAGTCTCCGGGGTGAGCCGCCCGCGTATCTCCTCCCAGTAGGCGGAGATGTTCCCGTCCTTTACGCCGCTTATCTTCGCGAAGATGTTCGGCACCGTGACGAGATTCCCGGAGGTCGCGAAGCCCTGCCGGAACCGCGCCTCCTGCTTCCAGAGAATCCCTATCTCCTCCAGAGTGGTTTTCAGCGTGACGGTCTGGCTGTTCGGGAACTGGAAGTCCCGGAAGATGCCCGCGTCCCCGCCGTACAGCATGGTGTCGAGCTCACGCTCGGCGGAGTAGGCGACTGTCGCCATCTTCATCTTGACCGGCTTGTCCGGGTAGCTGCCGCTCTCCCGGCTCTGGGGCAGCTGGAATATCTGCATTCTGCCGCCATGATTCCTGTCGATAACAAGGTCGAGAAGCTGCTTGTCTGGGGTGATGTAGATAACGTCGAACCCGCACCGGGACATGAAATTGAGAAAATACAGCTCCGACTGGGATATTGCGCCGTAGTACAGTATCACCGGGATATCCTCGTACTGCACCGCGTATTTCCGCGCCTGCGTACAGCGGTACAGCCATGAAATGAGCTTGCTGCCGTAGTTGAACGTCACCGTCTGGTTGCCGGTGTACAGCTCGTTCAGGAGCTTGCGCAGCTCCGTCTGCGCGAGAGCCGTGCGCACCGGGTCGCCGTTGAGCTTTATCCTCAGCGCCAGGTCGTCTATCATGTCGGAGGTGCTGTTCCTGGTCACGCTGCCGAGGAGCTTTATCTCGTCGGCCGTGGGATTCGCAAGCGGCTTTTCGATGAAGATGAGCTGCTTTTTGCTCCCCGCGAAGCCCTCCTTGAATTTCAGCAGCATATTGCTGTAAACAGCCTCGTCGTCGTAGCCGATGAGCGCCGCGCAGTACACCGGGATAACTCCGTCCTCGGTGAACACGCCGCCGCTTTTCACCACCCGGGTGCGGCGGTCAACCATGAAATCCTCGAAGATACCTGCCGCCGTGGTGCTCAGCCGCTGGACCTTTCCCTCCACCTGCTCCGCGGAGGCGCGCATTGCGGACATCTCCGCCGCCTTTGAGAGGTCGATGTGCGCGAAATCTATCTGCACCATCTCGTTTTTAGCGCCGCTTACCGTCTGCACCGCGTCCGCGTGCGGGAACTTCTCAAAATCCTTGTCCATGCCGTAGGAAACATATATTATCTTCACCCCGGCAAGGCTCATCATGTAGAGGAAAAACAGCTCCCGGAGCGTTCCCGCGCCGATGTACACAAGGCTCTCCGGTCTTATGGAGAGGTACTTTATCAGCCAGCAGAGGATAACGTAATATGTGTTCCTGCCGTTTGCGCCGCAGAGGGACACCGCCTCCATCAGCGCCGGGGTCAGCGCCTCCGCGCTGTACGGCAGCCGCTGGGAGGATATCCAGCTTTTCAGCCCCGCCCCCACCGACTGTGCGTCCGCAAGGTCAGCGGCGGCGTAATCCGCGGCGGCGGTTATCTCCGTGGTGGAAGCCATGGGTATCTTTCCCTCGAAGAAAAGCCCGCTCTTTTTCGCCGCAGCGAAGCTGCCTATCAGCATATTCCTGAAAACATCGGCGTTGTCATATCCGATATATCGTGTAAAGTTCTGAGCCATTCTATCCCTCTCGTCAGCCGCTTACCTCTATGCCGTAGCGGTTGCACAGCTTCACAAGGCCGTCCCGGTATCCCGCGCCGACCGCCGAGATACGCCACTCGCCCTTGTATATGTAAAATTCCGCGGCGACCACCGTGACCTCCCCGGAAAGCCCGTCCATGTCGAACTGAACGCGCTCCTTTCCGCCTGCGTAGAGCGAAAACCTCGGCTCCGCCACCAGCGAGAAATTCTTCGAGGAGTTACCGGAGTACACCGAGTACGCCACGGTTATGCGCTTCACGTTGTCGTCCACTTTCGTGAAATCCACGCTGACCCGCCCGTCGTCCGGGTGGTAGCGCACCGCGCCGTCCGGGGACTGCTCGTTTCCGAAGAACACCAGTCCGCCGTCCCCGAAGGACTGCTCCTTTTCATTCAGCATGAAAACATAGGGGTCGATGTCAAGCGAGCCGAGCTTCCGCCCGGTGAGGAACATCTCGCAGGAACGCCCGACATACTGCGCCAGCGTGACGCGCTGTCCCCTTGTCAGCCGCAGCACCGGAGCGTTTTCCGGCAGCGGAGCCGCTCCCACGTCGGCGATAACGTCGGTGGAGGGCTTCGGCACGGGCGCGGGAATGCTCTCCGGCGGCTGGTTCAGCGTGAGCGTAACATTGCTCTGCCCGGCTGGAGCGCCGCTCCTGTCCACCGGCTGAGCCGTGAATATCACGCGGTCTTTCACCGCCGGGGCGTTCACCGAGTATCTTCCGCAGAGGTATATCCTCCTGCGGAGCCTGGATTCCACGAGAATTTCCGTGTACACCAGCGCCGGAGAGCCGGAGCCGGTCACGGTGAGCGTTACCTCGCTCCTTCCCGCCGGGATATTCTCCGGGGCGAAGCGAATCCCCGCCGCGTTGCAGACGAGCCGCGCCGCCGCCGGGATATCCACGGTCATGCGGAACGTGTTTTCGCCGTCCGCCGAAAGCTCCCCGAGCTGTAACGTCCTGGGTATCTCCGGGATACCGTCCTCGCCGCCGAAGCCCCTCACGGAGCCTAAAACCTCGATATCCGCCGCCCGAACCGGGCAGAGCGCCTCTATCGCGGTTTCTGAAAGGCCGCCCTCGGTTATTTCCACGCGCAGCCCCTCGAGCGCCACTCCGGGGGAGGTCACGGTGATAACGCTGCCGTGCTTTGCCCAGACAGTGGTGTTGTTCCCACGGAGGGTCATGGGTCTGCTTATTACGACGGGGCCCTCAAACTCCCCGGGAGGGAGCGCGGCAGTGCCGCCTGCGGGGGTACCCGCGATTATTTCACTCAGGTTCAAGGACTACTGCGCCCCCTTTCCGGAAATAATTATCGCTTATACGTTTACGCCGTAAGCGCGGCAAAGCGCTTCAAGTCCGCCCTGATAGCCTGCGGCTACCGCGTTGAACTTCCAGTCGCCGTTGTAGCGGTATATCTCGCATACGACAAGCGCGGTCTCAATGGAGAACTCCTCCATCAGGTCGAAGTGGATCACTTCCTCGCCGTTGGCGTCGTCCGGGCTGTCTATCTTGACAACTCTTACATAAGCGTTGGAGACCTGACCGAAGTTCTGGTTCCTGCCCTGCGCGTCAAAAATCGTGACAGCTACCGCTATCTTGTCAATCTCCGGGGGGATCTTGGTGAAGTCGATGATTATAGCCTCGTCGTCGCCGTCGCCCTCGCCGGTGCGGTTGTCGCCGGTGTGCACTACCGCGCCGTTTCTGCCGTTGAGATTGTTGTAGAAGATGAAGTCCTCGTCACGGAGAACCTTTCCGTTTGCGCCAAGCATGAATACGCTTGCGTCAAGGTCGAAGTCGCTGCCGCCGTCGTACTTGTTGGTGTCCCAGCCGAGCCCTATTCTTGCAAGAGTTACCGCCTTGTCCAGACTTACGCGCTGTCCCTTAGAAAGATTTACTGCCATTTTGATTTCCTCCTTGAATTTCAGATTAATGTATCCCGTTTTTGCGGGTGTGAATATTCAGCCGCGCGGAATGCGCCGCCGTGTTATCTCCGGCGCCGGTTGAACGCCGGAGTAACAGATTAGTTTACTTGCCGGCAGCCGCCTTTGCGATTGCCTTTCTGATGAGGTCTACCGGGATAATGGATATCGCCATCACCAGAACCAGCAGCCACTCGGCGCCGTTAAGTCCGTGGCAGCCGAGTATCTCGCCCACAGCCGGAACGGCAAGACCGATATAGGTCATTGCTATCTGGACGGCGGCGATTATCCCGAATACCGTAAGGAAGCCCTTGTTCCTTGAAAGGTTGTCGAAGAGGTTGAGTTTCTCGGTCCTTGCATTGAAGCCGTTGAACACCGCAATGAAGATGAAGAACGCGAAGTACGCCGTGGTAAGGTAAATATGCGCGTCGCCCTCGATGGAGCCCGATCTCAGCCAGCCCCATGATTCAAGCATTGCTACGCCGTTTGCGTCAACTATCTCCTCACCCAAGAGCAGCATGACGACGGAGAGAATGAACGTCCAGCCTGCGCCGACGATTATCTCGCTCATCATGTTTTTGCTGATGATGTGCTCTGTTCTCTTCTTGGGCTTCTCCTTCATGAATCTGGAGAGAGCCGGCTCGCCGCCGAATGCAAGCGCCGCAAGCGTATCCATTACGAGGTTTACCCACAGGATCTGGATAACGTTCAGCGGAGAAGCAAGGTTGAGCAGCGGACAGATGAACGATATCAGAACCGCCGCAACGTTTATGGTGAGCTGGAAGATGATGAACTTCCTGATGGAGTTGAAAATAGTGCGTCCGTAAAGGATAGCCTTGTCGATGGAGTTGAAGTTGTCGTCCAGAATTACGATGTCGGAGGCTTCCTTTGCGACCTCCGTTCCGCCGCCCATTGCGAAGCCGACGTCCGCCTTCTTCAGCGCCGGGGAGTCGTTTACGCCGTCGCCGGTCATGCCCGCAACCAGGTCAAGCTCCTGCGCAAGACGTACAAGACGGCTCTTGTCGGAGGGCAGCGCCCTTGCGATAACGCGTATATCCGGGAGCTTCTGCTTTATCTCCTCGTCTGAGAGCTGCGCCAGCTCGTCGGAGGTCAGCACGATGTCGCTTTCCTTTTCGAGAAGCCCCGCGTCCTTTGCGATGGCGACTGCGGTCTCCCGGCGGTCGCCGGTTATCATGACTACCTGCACGCCGGCGCCCTTTACCTCGCGGATCGCGGTGACGGATTCCGGACGTACCTCGTCGCGGATCCCCACAGCGCCTACGAGGGTCCAGTCATTGCCCTCCGGCAGAGCCTCCTCGCCAAGTGCGTCGTCGCTGGTGGCGATGGCGAGCACGCGGATAGCGCGGCCTGCAAGCTCGTCTATCTTCGCGTTGAGCTTCTGCATATCAAACGGCTGCTTTTCGCCGTTCTGGTCATAGTATGTGGCGCAGCGCCGGAGTATCTTCTCCGGTGCGCCCTTGATGAGCGTTATCTTCTTCGCGCCGTCTATCTGGGTCGCGGAATACTTGTTCGTGGAATTGAACGGGATATTGCCCACGGCGGTGATACCGTCCTGCTTTGCGCCGTCAATGTCGAAGCCGAGAATAGCGCGCTCGGTGGCGTTGCCGCCTATCACCCTGCGCCCGCTTCCCTCGCCGCTTACCATGGACAGCGTGTTGTGCTGAATGGAAAGGGACAGCATATCGTGAAGCCCGCTTCCAAGCTCGTTTATGCCCTTGAATTCCTGAACGTCGCCGGTGATGAACGAAACCGCCTCCAGCTTGCCCCTGGTGATGGTGCCCGTCTTATCGGAGAACAGAATATTCAGGGAGCCTGCGGTCTCGATTCCGGCTACCTTTCTTACAAGGACGTTGTCCTTGAGCATTTTGCCCATGTTCTGCGCGGAAACTATCGCTATCATCAGCGGAAGTCCCTCCGGGACGGCCATTACGATGATGATTACCGCCAGCATTACCGCATTTATGATTGCCTCAACGAGAGGCAGCCACTGGAATACTCCGTCCGCCATGAAGAACGCCGCCGGGTCGAATCCGGTGTCCATGAAGATGGTCTTGAACAGCATTGCGACTGCTATCGCGATACCGCCGATATAGCCGAACCTTGATATCCCGTCCGCGAGCTTTCCGAGCTTGACCTTGAGCGGAGTCTCGCGGTCGTCGTCGGTCTGGAGCTCGCTTGCTATCTTACCGTAAACGGACTTGTCGCCGACTACCGTTACCTGCATCACCGCGTTGCCGGAACATACCACCGCTCCGCGGAAAACCTTGTGCTCGTTGTCGAAGTTGGTGTTCTCGTCGGTATCCTTCCAGCCCTCGGGAATGGCTTCCTTCTTTGCCTCGCGGCTCTCGCCGTTGAGCACGGACTGGTCTACCTTGATGTCGCCGTCGATGATGATTCCGTCTGCGGGGATCTTATCGCCGGACTGGAGCAGGATAGCGTCCCCGACAACGATGTCGTTTATAGCCACCTCGGCGATGCTGCCGTTGCGGTAGACCTTGCACATGATGCGGGAAGCCTCTTCCTGGAGCTTCTGGAACGCGTTCTCGTTGTTGTACTCGGATATGGTGGAAACAAGCGTTGCCAGCATTATCGCGACAAGGATACCAAGCGGCTCGTACCACTCGGGGGCGCCGTTCCTGATAACTCCCACAAGACCCAGTATCCACAGCAGGACGTTCACGCCGAGCGCCACCAGGAGTATCTTTATCATGGGGTCGCCAAGGTTGCCCCTGAGCTTATCCCAGAAGCTCTCGGAAGCCTGCTCGGTCATGCTGTTGTCGCCGTATTTCTTCCGGGACTCCTCAGCCTGACTGTCCGTTAAGCCGAAATTCTTCATTCTCTTCTCTCCTTTTCAGCCGGGACTAATGCACCGTGACCTCGCACAGCAGGCCGTTTTCCCGGTCTGTCATGCGGAACACCGCGCCGTCCCTGAGCTCTATCGCCTGCCCTTTCGGGACAAGCCTTCCGGTCGGGGAGGTCATTCCCTCGATACCGTGGTTGACGAGCAGCCACATTCCGTTATGCCGGCAGATGTAAGCCCGCATATCGGTGCCCGCCTTTTCATCGTTATGGATATTCGACCAGACGTGCCAGTCGTACAGCGGCATACCATCATAGGCTATGACCTCGCCGCAGTCCCTGTACACGCCGGCTCTGCCCCTCATTCCGCTCTTGAAGCTGAGCCTTATGACCCGCTCCCTCAAGCGCGTATGGCAATAGGGGCACACCGGTTCGTTCTCGTCCCTGAGAATGAACCACTTCTTTTCGCAGCCGGGATTTTCGCACCGCGCCAGTCTGTCCCACGCCCGCAGGAGCTCGCGCTCCCACTCCATTGCCGCGGGGCGCTGCGCCGGGTCGTGAAGCCCGTCCACGAACGCTCTCAGGAACAGCCGCTCCAGCCCCCTTGACAGCGACTGTATCGTCACGTCAAGGTCCGGCGGGCGGTTGCTCCTGTCGCCAGGATCTTCTATGAACAGCGCCTCGCTGCCCATCGCGAGGAAGTCGTCCTCCTCCGCGGAGCTTGCGCTGTGTATCTTAGGCCCCTTTAACGGGTGCCTGAAAAAGAGGTATTCGTAAATCAGCACCGGCAGCGCGTGCAGGTCGGTGGAAACGCACGGAAGCCTGCGGCGCGGGTCGCCCGGGTCGTACTCCAGCGTGGCGAGCACCTCCGGCGCAATATAGCCGGAAGTACCGCAGACCTCCGGGGGATATTTCCCCGGCACCACAAGCGAGTCGATGTCTATCACCACAGTGCTGCCCGTCTGCGGGTCTATCAGCACGTTGTTGCAGGAAAGGTCGGAGTGCGCCAGCCCCGCCTGGTGCATTCGCCGGACGCTCCTTGAAAGGCATATCGCGGCGCCAAGCATGGTGCGCAGGTCGCCCTTTTCGCCGGGAGAGATGTACTTGCGCATTCTTCCGGTGAACCAGCTGCTTTTCTTGTCCTTTCCCCGGAGATTCAGCCCGTGCGTCGCCGCGCCGTCCCCGAAAAAGAACTTCTGCGGATAGGTCGGACAGACTATGCCGAATTCCGGGCTTTTAACTATCGCGACAGGCCAGCAGAAGCGGCTGCGGAAGTACTCCGCGGTCTTTTCCGTGTTGCCCAGCGCGCCGCCGTCCTGCTCGGAAAGCGTGGGGTTGTATATCCCCACGATGGAGCGTATGCGGTCCTGTATATTCGGATTCCTGCCGTCCGCCGGGTCGTTGAAGAACTGCACGGCGTATTTTCTGTCCGGCGTGAAGTAGGTGTGCTTCATGCCGCCCCTCGGTGCGTTCGCGTCAAGGACGAAATCTATCGTCCCGCCGTTTTCAAGCACCGCAGTCACTGTCTGACCGCTGTTCATGTTCCGGTACCCTTTCGTCTATACTGTCTGTTATAATTCGTCTTAATTTTCCGAATCGCGTCGGAATATAGCTAAACTTCCCGTATTCTCGTGCAGGAATATTACTCAGCGTTCAGCCGGAGTACCACCAGCGTGCGGTCGTCAAAGCTTCCGCGCTCGTTGTAGTTATCCAGCCATGCAAGGAGTCTGTCCTGCGGATTCCTGCCGAGGGATATGCCGTAAGCCTCCAGCGAATGGGGTTTCAGCTCCCGGCGCCGCTCCCAGAGCTCGTTCATCGCTTCGTCCGAGCCGTCCCTCATCAGCTGCTTCGCATACTGGAGCGCCACGGAGCGCTGCTCCATGCTTACGGAGGGGTACTTCACCGGCTCCGGGGGCTGCGGCTCTCCGCATTCGCCCTCCGTCGGGAGTATCCCGTTAAGGCAGAGGTCGAGGTAAAGCCGCTTCATCATCGGCTGCGCCGGAAAATAATCGTCCGCGACGCCGTCGCTCATAAGCATTAATATGTCTGACTTTCCGCGGCTTATGCGGGTCTTGCCTGCAATAGCGCCGTCGGAAACCGTTTTCTCCGTCAGGAACTCCGTTTCGCCGGAATACGCGCCGCTGTCCGCTTCCCCGAGGAGCCGGAAGCAGCTCCCGCTGTCAGCCCTGCTGTCGATGGCGC
This sequence comes from uncultured Oscillospiraceae bacterium, assembly GCA_934481355.1. Taxonomy (GTDB): domain Bacteria; phylum Bacillota; class Clostridia; order Oscillospirales; family Ruminococcaceae; genus CAG-115. The sequence goes on from CAKSPH010000015.1 coordinate 56,968, forward strand.
AGATACAGCCGTCGCCTATCTGCACGGACATAACGAAGGTCTGCCTTTCGCCTGAAACCTCCAGCGGAACTGCCACAGCCGCAAGGAATGTCGAGCCGAGGTCCCCCGCCACCGGAGCCCTGCCCAGCGCCTTTGTATACGCCGGGTCGTTTTCCAGCGCGGAGTGCTTCTTCACAACCGCGTCATACGCCGCCCGGGCGGAATCCCTTATCAGCGGAGCCATCACGCCGCACGCCGCCATGAATTCCTGACCGCCCATCTCCGAGGAAAGCTGCCGCTTTATCTCCGGAGCGCCTTCCATCAGCGCCGAAAGCTTTTCTTTCAGGAAATCCACCGCCGCCGAGCAGGCGACCCTTGCGCCTATGCGGGAAAGCGGTCTGGAGCCGGCTCCGTCCGCCACAACGGCGATAACGCAGCCCCCCGCCGCCCCGGTCTCGAACCAGTCGTCGCAGTTGGTGCCCTCGTGCTTGTGCTTCTTTCCACGGGCGCGCGCCCCGATGACCTCGCAGCCGCATTCCCGGGCGTATTTGCTGTGGTATTCGGTGTGGAGCTCCGTGCCGTCCTCAATAACGGTGCGGTAGCGCCATATCCCGGCGGTGTGCTGCATCACGTCCGAGTCGGAGAGCTTTTTCTCCGGCGCCGCAAGCGGTACGGACTGCGCAGCCTCCGGCGAGAACACCGCGGTATCCTTTATCTCATTGTCCATGGCTCACTCCGTCAGGGCACGATGACGAATCCCTGGGGAGGAGGCGGGAGCTGCACAGCCTCTCCGGGCTTTGCGTCAATGCTCTTGGAGGACGCCTTGACCGAGCTTGAAACCCACGCGAAGAACGCCGCAAGGTCGCCCGCCGTGAGGTTGTTCATCATCAGGACGTTGTTTGTTATCTTGCGGAGCGTGTTGGTGTTCGCGTTGGCTCCCGCAGCGCAGGCGATGATGTTGCCGTAGGAAACCTGCTTCAGCGCGTCTATTCCGTCGTCGAGGTTATCCGTGGGGGCTCCGTCCGTGAGGAGGAACACCAGCGGCTTCCAGTCGCCCTTCTGGGTGGCGGTGGAGGTGCGCACCTCGTTCTTTATGCAGTCCGCGAGGACGCAGAGAGCCCCGCCGAGCGCGGTGGCTCCGCCTGCGGTGAGCTCCGGCTCCTTGAAGAGCATGAGCTCCGTCAGCGGGGATATCTGCCGCGCGGTGCTGTTGAATGTAATTACTGAAAGGCAGGCGGTCTCGAGAGCCTGCGGGTCGCCCTTGAGCTCCGTCAGCAGAGCCTTTATTCCCTGCCGTACTGCCTCGATGGGTTCGCCGGACATGGAGCCGGAGCAGTCCAGAAGCAGGTAGACAGGTAACCTTCTGATATAATCGGACATAATATTACCCTCCGTAGTATTGCCGTAAATCTGTGGCATTCCCTGGCGCAGAGCGCCGGGTCAGTGTTCTGGAAATCTTTTCTAGCAGGCAAACAATTCTTTGCCAGCTTAATGTTAATTATACCCGAAAAACAGTGCGTTGTCAATATGGATTGTGTCAAGTTCTTAAAATGAGGGCGGTCTGCTAAAAGGCGCGTATTCCTGTTACCGTATCCCCCATAAAATCAGAGCCACGGCGTTTACTCGCGGTCGAGGTGGTACGACCACTTCGAGGGGCGACCCCCTCGCAGGTCAAGGGCAGCGCCCTTGTCGCCTCTTCAGCGGCGAAACGCCCCTCACAAATCAACTCCTTGTCGCGTCTATCACTGTCCAGCGCGTAATAACTCCCGCCAAAAAAGCGCTAAAGGGGTGTGGGGGAAAACTAGAGTTTTCCCCCACCAGGCGCATTATAGTCTTAATCTCCCCTGCCCTCCGGAACAGTCCGATGGACTGTTCCGGACGGAACCACAAATAAAATCACTCCGCGATGATATCCTCAAACACCGCGTTGCAGGACTTCGCGAGGTCAGCCGGAGTGAGCTCCAGCTGGGTGCCGAGCTTTCCGCCGCTGATTATAACGTGCTCAAAATCCTGCGCCGTGCTGTGTATGACGGTCTTGTACTGCTTCTTCATGCCGATGGGGGTGCACCCTCCGCGGATATAGCCAGTGACCGCGTTTATGTCCTTGACGTGCACCATCTCCAGCGACTTCTCCCCGACTGCCCGGGCGCATTTCTTCATGTCAAGCTCCTTGTCCACCGGAAGGGCGAAAACGTAGTAGCTCCCGCTCTTTCCCACCGTAACGAGCGTCTTGAAGCAGCGGTCGCAGCTTTCGCCGAGGAGATTCGCGATGTGCACTCCGTCTATGAATTCATCGCACTCGTACAGATGGACCTTGTAGGGGAGCTTCATCCTGTCAAGAATGCGCATTGCGTTGGTCTTTACTTCTTTTTCCTTTGCCATAACAACTCCTGATAAATGTCGCAGAAAAATTCCGCCCGGCGCATGACCGGGCAGAACATTTTCAGATCTCGTCGTCCTCTTCACAGTCAAGGCATTCTGCGATAGCCTTGTTTCTTGTAAGGAACCATGCAACTCCTGCTGCGGCAGCCGCTGCCAGTCCGATAATGCCTGCGATAATTACGAGCTTCTTTGTCATGATGAATACCTCCTGTAAATAAAAATTAATGCTGATATCTTGCGGCAAGCTCCGAAATGCTGTTGTCGTTCGTTGGCTCGCCGATAGCGCTGAATTTCCACTCGCCGTTGTAGAGATATATCTCGCCGAATATCATCGCCGTCTTTCCGTCGTAGTTCTCGGAGAGATTATACTTGCACAGCTCCACGCCCCTGTCTGCGTCAACAAGGCGTATGAACGCGTTCTTTATCATGCCGAAATGCTGCTTGCGCTGGAGCGCCTGATAAATATTCACCGTGAAAACGATCTTGGAATACTCCGTGCCGAGCTTCGGGAGCTCAACGAGTATCTGCTCGTCGTCGCCGTCGCCCGCGCCCGTCAGGTTGTCGCCCATGTGGTGTACCGCGCCGCTCCTGTGGGTGAGGTTGCCGAAATATACCACGTCAACCGGGCCGCTCAGCTTGCCCGTCTGCGCGTTTATAAGGAACGCAGACGCGTCACAGTCTATATCCTCGTGCTTTGAGAAAAGCGAGAACTTCCTCGGAGCCTCGTCCCAGCCAAGTCCTACAAGTATCGTCTTTAAGCCGGTGTTGCCTTTGGTGAGGTCAACCTTCTGACCCTTCTGTAAGTTTACTGACATATTTTACCTCCAAAATATTATGAGATACCGTCATCTATAATATACCACATTCTTCCGGAAAAATCAAGAGGAATTTATCAAGTGACACAAATGTAAGGCAATACCGCACAAAGATTGTGCGTGTATTGCGCAGGTAGATTAGCCAATAATACGCTTCGCTGATTGGCTAATCTCGATTTTTCGTCAGATTGTACAATGAGGAGTTGTTGACGGAAGCGATAGCGTTTTCAAGTCAACAACTAGCGACGCAAGGCTGGTCTGTCGGTCAACCCCTCTGTCACTGCGTGACACGGTAAATTGTCAAGTCAAGTGCAACACATAGAAGATAAAAACTCGAGAGGAGAGAGAAAACCAAGGCAT
>CAKSPH010000016.1 GCA_934481355.1 uncultured Oscillospiraceae bacterium
AAATTTCGCTCGTTGAAAGAAGCAGGCGGTGTGCTATACACATTTTCACTCAAACAAGGTTTTTAGAGGTGACCATAAATCATACCGCCCGCGGCTGAAAACTGCGGGCGGTTTTTTCTGCCAAATATTTCCCGCCGCGATTGTGCATAATCGCGAAAAAAGAACAAATATTTTCAAATCGCTTGAAAAAATCGGGGAATTACTGTATAATAATTATATATAAGCCGGCACAGGCAGAGGGGTGAATTCAATGAATGTCTATATGGCGCGTCAGCCGATATTCGATATACATAATCATGTATACGGCTATGAGCTGCTTTACCGCAGCAACGACAAGAAGAATGAATATACCGGGCTGAATGGCGACGAATCCACGGCGGACGTTGTAACAAATGCGTTCTTCGGGCTGAATATCAAGGATATAATCGGCAGCGGGAAGGCGTTCATAAATTTTACGGCGAATCTGCTGAAGCACGGGGTTCCCAGGATGATAGCCCCGGAGCTTGTGGTGGTCGAGGTTCTCGAAAACCTGCTGATGGACGACGAGCTGCTCGCTGCCTGTCAGGAGCTGAAAGAGCGCGGCTACACGCTGGCACTGGACGATTTCGAGTACGACAACAGTTACAGCGAGCTTTTCGAGCTCGGCGACATCGTGAAGATAGATTTCCGCACACCGAAAAAATCCATCGAGGACACGGCGTATATATGCCGTTACTCCAACAAGGTCATGCTGGCGGAGAAGATAGAGAGCCGGGAAGAATTTGAGTACGCCAAGAGCCTCGGGTGCAGCTATATGCAGGGCTACTATTTTGCAAGGCCGACTATAATGTCCAGGAACAGCCTTACTCCTCTTCCAGTGAACTTCATGAAGGTCATGCAGCTTGTTTCCCAGCCGGAGCCCGACCTTGACGAGATAATCGAGGTCATATCCTGCGATACCGCGATGTGCCAGCGGCTGCTGCGGCTGATAAATTCCGTTTATTTCGGTGTGAAGAACCGGGTGCGCTCCATCGGGCAGGCGCTTGTCATACTTGGTCTGGACTATCTGCGCGACTGGGTGTACCTGATGGGAATGCAGCGAATAGTCCGCTGTGATAACGTTGAGATAATGCGTATCTCCTGCCTGCTGGCAAAATTCTGCCGCCAGCTTGCCCTGATGATTCCAGAGGCTGCGCCGGATTCCGATTCCTACTATCTTATGGGTCTGCTGTCCATGGTGACATTTGGCGGCGAGCAGGCGCTCAGCCAGACTCTGGAGGAATTCCCGCTGACTAACGAGATAAAGGACGGGCTTCTCGGCAGGGGCGGAATTTACAGCGATGTGTACGACCTTGCCTACTGCTATGAAAAGGCGGACTGGGCAGGCGTCGATAAATATGTTGAGAAATATCATCTGGACAGCTCCCGCGTGGCAGAGGAGTTCGTCAGGTGTGTGAAAGAGGCGGAGCGCATCAGGATGATGTGACCGCGTGAGGGGTTTGTAATGGCGTTTTTCCTTGATGAGATAGACGACTGTCTGTGGGACTGCCTGCGGCGGACGGAGAAGAAAATAGTGCTCTACGGCATGGGCGACGGCGCGGAGAAAATAAAGAACGTGCTTGACGAGATAGGCGTTCCCGTTGCCGACATCATGGCGAGCGATGAGTTTGTCCGCGGGCACAGCTTTCTTGGTTACCGGGTGAAGAAGCTCTCCGAGATAGAGGAGCTTTACGGCGATGATTTCCTGATACTTGTGTGCTTCGGAAGCCAGCTTCCGGACGTTATGGAGCACATTTACGGCATAGCCGCAGGGCATGAGCTCTACGCGCCGAATGTCCCGGTGGTCGGCGATGGTCTGTTCACGCTGGACTACGCCCGGGAGCACCGCGCGGAGCTTGAAAAGGTATACGGAATGCTCGCCGACGACCAGTCAAGGCTTGTATTCGAGAACGTTATCCGCTATAAGCTCAGCGGAAAGCTGGACTTTCTGCGGCAGTGCGAAAGCCCGCATGAGGAGATGTTCGACCTGCTGAAGATCGGCACGGAGGAGACATACGTTGACCTCGGTGCCTATAACGGCGATACGATAGTTGAATTCCTGAATGAAACGGGCATGAACTTCCGGAAGATATACGCGATGGAGCCCGACCACAAGAACTACATCAAGCTGAAAAGGCGGCTGTACATGATAGGTTCCGGGCTGCTGGAGGCTTACAACGCCGGCGCATGGGATACTGAGACCACGATGCGGTTCAGCCTTCGGGCGGGGAGAAGCTCCAAGGTTGACGAGAGCGACCCGGATAAGCTCGCGAATCCCGCAAGATATCGCGAGGTCAGCATGATGAGCGTTGACCATATGCTTCAGGGCGACGCGGCGACGTTCATCAAGTACGATGTCGAGGGAAGCGAGGAGCACGCGATAGAGGGCGCCAGGAACACGATAGCCGCGTTCCGCCCGAAGCTCTCCGTGGCGCTCTACCACAGGAACGAGGATATGTTCGCGATACCGCTCCGGATCGCGGCGATAAACAAGAAATACAGGTTCTATCTCAGGCATCACCCGTACATACCTGACTGGGACACAAATTTATACTGCATTTGAGGTCAAGTTATGAAGATAATTATTGGTATAGTACTGATATCTGTGCTTCTTCTCGGGCTGGCGGCGTATCTTGTGCTTATGCTGAACGCGCATGAGATGATATTCTGCGGCGATGTCAGGAACCAGAGCGGCGCTGATTTGCAGGTGACCAGGGTCTACACCACGGACCTTAACGCCAACGAGACCCTCTCTGAGATAATCCTGAAGATGAACCAGACGAACGGCGATTCAGTGCCGATTTCCGATATCACCGAGGTGCTGGCGCAGTATCAGAACATAATCTACGCACCGGTGGTGCAGCTTTCGGCAGAAAAGGCGGACACATCCACCTACGTCATCAACGGCAGCGTGCTGAACGGCCTAGCGGAGGACGGCACGGAGGCTGTCACGGACTACCGCTACAAGGATATGCAGATAAGCGCCATCGTCACCAACGGCAGGGTGCTTGCGGCGCAGAATATCTACGATCAGGAGCTTTCCGACCAGAAAACGGACGACGGAAAGGTGTTCAAGGAACGCCAGACCGTTATTGAGCCGATAGTCGCCGGCGCCGATTCCGAGGCTTCGTTTGCGCTGACGGACTGCACGCATTTCCGGCTTATCGTCAACAGTTCTGATTTTCAGGATCTGCCGGAGATAACGTTCGTATTCATGTATAATGTAAACGCTGAGAATCCGCTGGATTTCACGTCGGTCACCAACGATTCGCTGGCGGTCAGCATGAAGATGGAGTATGACGACAACGGCAGACTGCTGCCGGCGTATGAGTTCATCAGGACTCTCACCGAGGAAGAGGCGGCAAGGCTGGGCGTGACAGTAAAGACGGTCGCAAAGAAATAAGCTGACAGGGCGGTGAACAAGCCGCCCGTGGTCGTTTCAGGAAGTGATTTCATGATTTGCAGGCTGTGTCCGCGGCAGTGCGGCGCTGACCGTGATAATACATCCGGCTTCTGCGGAATGGGGCGGAGCGTCCGGCTGGCCAGGGCGGCGCTCCACCAGTGGGAAGAGCCCTGCATAAGCGGCACAGACCCCTCCCGCGGGAGCGGCACGGTGTTTTTCTCAGGCTGTGTGATGAGGTGCGTTTTCTGCCAGAATCACGAGATAAGCGCCGGAGGGATGGGGAAAGACGTCAGCACACAGCGGCTTTCGGAGATATTCCTGGAATTGCAGGAGCAGGGAGCCTACAACATAAATCTCGTGAACCCCACGCATTTCGTGCCGCAGATAATCCGGGCGCTGGATATGGCGGGGGACAGGCTCCGTATTCCGGTGGTGTACAACAGCGGCGGCTATGAGCGCGCTGAAACGCTCCGGGCGCTGGAAGGGTACGTTGATATATGGCTCCCGGACGTGAAGTACTTCTCGGACGAGCTGGCGCAGGAGCTTTCGCAGGCTCCCGGCTACTTCGATACCGCTATGAGCGCGGTGGAGGAAATGCTCCGCCAGACCGGAAAACCGGTGTTCTCCCCGGACGGTATGCTGAAAAGCGGAGTTATCGTGCGGCACCTTGTGCTCCCGTATCATTACCGGGATTCCGTCGAGGTCATCTCCCGGGTGGGAGAGCGCTTCGGAAAGGACGTGCTCTTCAGCCTGATGAGCCAGTATACGCCGTTTTACAAGGCCAGGGAGATACCGGGGCTCAACCGCCGGATAACCACGTTCGAGTACCGCAAGGCGCTGGACGCAGTTTACGCGGCGGGTCTGGAGGGCTTCATGCAGGAGCGCAGCTCCGCAAAGGAGGAGTATACTCCGGATTTTGACCTCAGCGGGATATAATTTGTGTAACTTGTTACATAAATATCTCAAATCCCCTTTACAAAACTTCATTTTTGTGGTAAAGTATAATATGTAAAATATTATCTTCAGGGAGAAAGAACATGACTGGATTTGAAGAACTCAACCTTGGCATAGACGGCGACAGTATCACAGCCGGCGAGCAGTGGAGCTGGCACGTCTATAAGAACCTGAATATGAAATCCCACAGCAACGTTGCCGTGGGGAGCTCCGTATGGTACAAGCGGACCGTGGAGTGCGGCGGAAAGACCGTCACCACTCAGGACTACGGCGCGGCTGATTTCGCCGGCATAAGCGACGGCTGGGAGCCCACCGACGACGCAGAGGAAATGCAGAAGCGCATGAACAACTGCGCGGTGGTACATATCCAGAGATTCCTCGCCGAGTACAGGAGCGGCAACTTCCCGAAGCCTGACATATTTGCGTTCGCGATGGGTACCAACGACCTTGAGGAGTTCATCGGCGACCCCGACAAGGCGCTCGCCGGAAAGGAGCTTTACGGCAACGGGAACATCGACCTGTTCACTGAGGCGGGAGCCGCACGCTGGTGTATTCAGACCATTCAGGAGAACTTCCCGGAGTGCCGCGTGTTCGTTATGACTCCTATCCAGACCGCGACCCCGGAGCACAACCAGAAGATAGAAAAGACCATCGAGTGCCTGCGCAAGATATGCAGGGGGCTTTCCGTGCAGGTCATAGACGCGTACAGCGGAAGCGGCATTTGTGAGAAGTTCGAGGTCATCGGCGCAAGAGGAAAGTATCTCAAGGACGGACTGCACCCTGATATTGAGGGTCAGACTCTCGAGGGGGCATTCGCCGCCAAGGAGATACGCAACAACTATTTCTGAGAGGTAAACGATGGAATTTCCGGCAGAACTGCGCGGGGAGATAGAGCGGCTGCTGTCCGGCGAGAGCACTGAAAGACTGACCGCAGCAGCGGAGGGGCTTTCAAGGCGGTACCGGGAGAACAGCGGCACCGGAAAGAGCCTTGCCGCCAGCCGCCGCGATATTCTGGCATATGCGGCGGTAAGAATGCCCGCCACCTTCGGGGCGGTATCAAAGGCCCTGGAGCTTTCGCTGGAATGCATACCCGGGGAGCCCGGATTTTCCACGGCGCTTGACGTCGGCGCAGGAACGGGCGCGGCGAGCCATGCGGCTTACGCCATGACGGAATGCGGCAGCATCATCTGCGTCGAGCGGGAGCCGGAAATGCTCTCGGTCGGCAGTCAGTTAACGGAGCTCTGCGGGGTTCCGGCGGTGTGGAAGCGCGGGGACATCACGGCGGGTCTTGACGAAAAGGCAGAGCTTGTGATGTGCTCCTACTGCCTTAACGAGCTGAGCGCAAACGCACGCAGATCCGCCGCAGAGCGGCTGTGGAACAGTACCGAAAGGCTTCTGCTGATAGTGGAGCCCGGCACCCCGGAGGGCTTCGCGAATATTCTCGCCGCACGGGAGCGTCTGGTGGAGCTCGGGGCGCATATCGCGGCTCCGTGTCCGCAGGAGGGCGTCTGTCCCATGGCAAAGGGCGACTGGTGCCACTTTACTGCGAGGGTCGCAAGGAGCAGGCTCCACAAGCGGCTTAAAGGCGGGGACGTCCCCTATGAGGACGAGAAATTCTGCTTTGTCGCGGCTTCGCGGGAGGCGGTACAGCCCTGCTCCGCGAGGGTGCTCCGTCACCCGGGGATAGACAGCGGCAGGATAACGCTGCGGCTGTGCACGCCCGTCGGCACCGAGGAGCGCATGGTCACAAAGAAGAGCCCCTGGTTCAAGGCGGCGCGTAAATCGGATGCGGGGGACAGTTTCAACTAATGGTATCGCGGCGGTCACGCCTGAATACACTTACTAAGAATTTCATTAACAGGAGGGTATTACAATGTTTAAGAAGGCAGCAGCGCTGTTGCTCAGCGCAGTTATCATGGCGGCTTCATCGACGGTCACATTCGCTGAAAGCGCACCGGTGCAGACCGTTGTGTGCGAGCAGGAGCTCGGAGCTTCCGCGGCAAAGGTATGGGACGGAAAGACCAAGCTGGAATCCGGCAGGAGCTACGTCCTCAAGAAGAGCGCGACAATCAAAAGCGCTTTCACAGTTCCCAAGGGAACAACACTCACCCTGAACAAGGGCGCAAAGCTCACCATCGGCAAGAATGGCAAGCTCACCGTTAACGGCACGCTTACCGCAAAGGCTGGCTCCACAATCGTCGTTTCCGGCAAGCTGGCGCTCGGCAAGACCTCCAAGGATACTTTCGGCGGAAAGCTGACAGTAAACAAGAGCGGCGCGGTTTCCGGCACTCCCAAGAGCGTTAAGCTTGGCAAGAAGGCTGCTGTGACCGTAAACGGCAAGAACACCTGCAAGAAGCTTGCGGCTCTGCTCGGCTCCGCCGACACCACCGCACAGGATAAGAAGGACATCGAGGCTGTTCTCAACGCATTCATGAAGGATGTTGCCGCAGGCGACATCACAGCCGCGCTGAAGAGCGTATATCCCGAGCAGTACATAGACCAGCTCAACGAGGCGTTCAAGGCTTACGGAATGACTCTTGACGAGTTCTTCAAGGCTTCCTATGACCAGATGCTGGCAGAGTACGGCATTACGACTTCCGATGTCCAGAACAACATCGACAAGGCTTCCATCGTTGTTACAAAGCTCACCGACTGCATCAAGGATATGACTGCTGAGGAAAAGGCTGTACTTGACGGCTGCGGCGATATCACAAAGGCTTATACAGCCGACATCATCGGCTATGTTGACGGCAAGACTCAGGACGGCGCGGCGGCTCAGGTAAAGGTCGCTAAGGCCGGCGGCAAGTGGTATATCTTCGGCTGAGATGACTGACGTTATCGTTGTGCTGACCGGCGGCGCGGAGTTTTCACAGGCGGAGAAATACCTCGGCTGTGTTTCGGCGCTGCGCCGGAACAGGATAGCGAAGAAGCGCTCCGATGAGGATAAGCTGCTGTCGCTGACGGCTGGTCTGCTGCTGTCGCTGGAGCTCAGCCGGAGAACGGGAATCCCCCGTGAAAAGCTCCGGTATGAGCACGGCGGCTTCGGGAAGCCGTATCTTGTCGGGAGCTCCCTGCAATTCTCGCTTTCGCACACAAGGGGTGCGGTCTGCGCGGCATTCTCGGATAACGGGGAGGTCGGCGCGGATATCGAGAGCGTTTCACGCAGGGTCGGCGAGGGACTCTATGCACGCGTGCTCGCGGAAAACGAGCGTCCGCTCGTCCGTTCCGGCGAGGACTTCATACGGCTGTGGGTGCAGAAGGAGGCGTTCCTGAAACGGCTCGGCACCGGCATTGCAACCGACCTGCGCGGCGCGGATACTACCCTTATGAGGGATACCGCAGTGTACCCCGTTGGGGATTTCCTTGTGGGAATATCCGGGAAAGGCTCTGAAAGCGCGGCGATACACACCTTAGAACTAACTGAACTGTTGGAACAGTTCAAGGTATAATCAACAAAAAAAGCTGTCCTTTTTGGGCAGCTTTTTTGAATTTATTGGTAAATTAAGCCGGAAATATCGTCAAAAGGTTGACAATTCGGCAAAAATGATATATAATAGATAAGGTTTTCAGAGTAAGGGGTGTGCTATGCCCTGTCCATCTGATGACCGGAGAGAGTTTATTGGGGCTGTGAAGTCAGCCCGCCCGCATTTATATTGGAGGATAAAAGAAATGAAATTTACAAAGATCATCGCGGCTGTCGCAGCTGCTGCCGTAGCGGCAAGCGCGGCTTCCTTCTGCGTATCCGCAGAGGAGAACGAGCCTGCCGGCTACGTTTATTTCACCGCTGAAAAGACAACTATCGGTCAGGGTTTCACCGTGGAGCCGACAAAGGTTCCTTTCTATGAGGGCGACACAGGTCTCGACATTGTTGAGAGGGCCGCTGAGGTGCTTACCGAGACAACAGACTACGGCGCATACATCACAGCATTCGCTGACGAGGATATCGACACCACTGTTCCCGAGGAGATCCAGGCGGTTTGCCCCGAGATGACCGGCAGAACACAGGAAGGCTACCTCAGCAACTACGACTACACCGCAGAGAGCGGCTGGAGCTACTTCATCAATGACGATTATGCACAGGTAGGCATCGGCGACTATGTTCCCACAAACGGCGATGTCCTGCGCTTTGCGTTCACCGTGTACGGCTACGGCGCCGACCTCGGCGTTGACAACTCTTCATGGGGCGGCGTGGCTGCGCTGGTTCCTGCAACAAACAAGGCTGAGCTCATAAGGCTCTGCGCAGAGCTCAGGGACGCTGACGCAGACGACGAGGCTTTCCAGTATACCTACACAGCGGCTATGGAGGCTCTTGCGATCTACAATGCTCCGCAGGAGGACATAGACAACGCGGTTGCAGCCCTTACTGACGAGATCGCAGTTCTGGCTCCCGCTGCAACAGAGGAGACCGCTGACGTTACTGCTGAGGAAGTTACCGCTGAAGACGGCACCGTTGAGGCAGACGTTTCCGCTGATACCGGCAAGGGCTCTCCTTCCACCGGCGTTGAGGGCGTTGCAGTTGCGTTCGCAGCTGTTCTTCTCGCAGGCGCAGGCGTTGCACTGAGCAAGAAGCAGTAATCAATGAAACGGTTTATCCGAATATTCACGGCGGTCTGCATGGCCATTTTTCTGGCGGTGCAGACCGCTTTTTCCGCCGCAGCGGAGGATCCCGGCTGGCTTTCAGCGGCGGACGAATGCTTCGGCTGGCTGATTTCACAGCGCGGCGCGGAGGACTTCTGGGACGGTCTGGAGTACAAAAGCGCGGACTGGTCGGTGTACTGCCGCGCAAAGCTCTATGGCGCGGATGGCTCGGAGCACTACATCGCCACGGCTCAGCGGCGCCTGCAGGAGCTTGCGGAGACAGACGGCTTCGTGAAGCCCACGGACTTCCAGCGGCTGGGGATAATCCTTGCGGCGCTCGGGGTGGACGGGTCCCGGGCGGCGGAGCTTGGAGCATACAACAACTCTCAGCTTGACCGGCAGGGCTTCAACGCATATATCTGGGCGCTTATCGCGATAAACGTCACGGGGGCGGAGCAGCCTGAAAACGCGCTCAACACGGCGGAGAGCCTTACGCAGTACATTATCTCGCAGCAGCATGAGGACGGCAGCTTTGCCCTTTTCGGGGACTCAGGTGACGTGGATATCACGGCGGCTGCGGTGTACGCCCTGGCGGATTCCGGTGTTCCGGGGGCGCGGGAGTCTGCGCAGCGCGGTGCGGACTGGCTTGCGGCAATAGACGGAATGTATTGCTCCATGGGTACGCCTACCTGCGAAAGCACGGCTCAGGCGGTCATAGCCTACTGCGCTCTTGGAATGACGGAAAAGGCCCGGGAGGCGGCAGGGCAGCTCAGGCAGTACCAGCGGGAGGACGGCGGTTACGCCCATCTCCTTGACGGCGATGTGAACGGGCTTGCCACCGTCCAGACGCTGGAGGCTTTCACGGCGCTGGAGCTCTCAGAGCGGGGGGAAGCACTGTTTTCCGCGGCGGCAAAACTCCCGGCGGCACCGGAGACCGCTGATGCCTCCGCAGGAGAAGTTGTGCAGGAGCCGTATGAGAGCGGCGTTCCGGGGTTCACGGGAGGTCAGATAAAGCTGATCGTTTCGGTCATCGCGGGGATAGCGGCGGCGGTCTGTTCGGTCTGTTTCATAATCAGGAGAAAAAAGGCGCTTATTCCGGCGGCTGTTGTTCTTGCGGCGGTATGCGGCGGGGTCTGGCTGCTGGATATCCGGACCCCGGAGGAGTATTATTCCGGCGGGAACGATGGCCCGCTTGTGGTGGAGATATCCGCGGAATGCACGTCAGTCCTCGGTAAGATGGACAGCATAGACAGCGCCGTGAATCCGCCTGAGCTTATCCCGGAGGACGGCGTTGTTATAAGCCGCTGCGAGGTTTCCCTCCCGGAGGGCGCAACGGCATTCGACGCGCTTATCGGGGCTGCGCGGCAGCAGCGCGTGCGGGTGGATTATAACGGAGCAAGCTCCATGGGAACCTACGTCAGCGGAATCGGCGGCATATACGAATTCGGGTTCGGAGGGCTCAGCGGCTGGATGTACCGCGTGAACGGCAGCTTCCCGGATGTGTCCTCCGCCGATATTACGCTGAACTCCGGAGATATCGTGGAGTTTGTGTATACCTGCGATCTTGGGCACGATGTGGGAGAAAATTACACTGCGCCTTGATGTAATCCGTTTCACTAATCTGTATTTTGCACAAATAATCCGGAGAATTTTTGTTGAAAGCGTATGTGCGAAAATGCCGGTTGCTGCTTGCAAATGGAGCTGAAATATGATATAATTTAATAGAATTATATGGCGCAGTGCGCAGGGGAGAATGTGCGTGTGCCGTTCAGAGTACTAGGAGGAAAACCAAATGACATCTGCCACAGTAAACAACGGCGTTGCAGCAAAGCAGCCGCTGAGCCACAAGACAGTTGGCATCGGCATGATCGCTTTCGCTGTGATTGAAGCTGTTGTTACGTTCTTTATGGTGATGAAGCCGCTTTTCATCAACCCCGTATACAGTCAGTGCGCTGCCTACAACGAAGAGGGCAAGGCTTGTATCGTAAAGCTTTTCGGCAAGACTTTCGCTTCCGAAGCTGAGATCGCCAACAACCAGATAATCCTTTCCCTTTGGAATACGATCATCAATATCGCCCTTATCTACATTGTTATCACAGGATTTCTGGCGCTGCTTGCCGTATGCTACTACAAGGGATTTGCGTTCGCCAAGTCCTATCTTATCGCTGTTTTCGGCGTAAAGACGCTTATCGCGCTGGTTCCGATCATCATTCCCTTTGCCAACTTCAGAAACTCCATGCGTATCTTCGGCGCCGTTGACGCAGTCATCTGCTTTGCGGCCTGCATTTACTGCATTTATCAGAGCAACATTGAGTATGCAGACGATATGCTGCTTACACCCGAGCAGATCGACGGCATGAAGAAGCGCGGCATGACCGGCGCTGTCTTCTTTCTGCTGACTGTTGCAGCCTGCGTATTCGCCGCTTTCGGCATGGGCGCTTATGGCAACGTCAGCAGCACCGGCGGAAACTGGTCTATCGTTATCGGCTGGCTGAGCGACACAGGTATCGCTCAGGGCACGGTCCTCATGCTGGTAATGGCTGCCGCACTCGTTGGCGCTGTAACCTATGTGCGCGATGGCGAATGGGCTATGATCTACTTCTTCTCTTTCGGCGCTGCTATCACAGTTACAAACCTCGTCGGCGTCATCTTCAGATTCCTGTGGGTGGCTAAGACATACAATCCCATGAAGGCTCTTGCCAAGTCCGGCGACGCTGACGCTACCGCCTGGCTCGGCTCCAACGGAATGACCTCCCGCTGGTGGATGACTACCGTCTTCCTTATCCTGTCCTTCGTGGCTGCTGCTGTGCTGACAATTATGGCGTTCAGCAAGATAAAGAGCAAGCTTGCATTCCACATCGCAGAGGCTGATAAGAAGCCCGCTATCGCAGTTCTCATCGGCTGCGGCTCGATCATTCTCAGCTTTGTTCTGACAATGATCGCAGTGCTCATGTGGGATAAGCAGCACTACTCCGCTGTTACCCTCGGCGCAATGGATTATATGTACTTCATCGCTTACGGCGGTATCTCGCTGTTCCTTGCGATTGCAATGTGGTGTGGTTACAGCTTCACCAAGTTCGGAACCCTGGCTCTTTACATTATGATCGCTTCCAGCAACTTCTCCACTATCTTCACCGTATTCGGCGAGAGAAGCACAAAGGTTGCAAACTCCATTGCAGAGCGCGACGCCGCTGTCGCACAGGGTCTGTCCGAGATCCCACGCGTATTCAGGGGCAACAACTACATAATCTGCGGCATACTGTTAATACTTTCCGTTATTGCCTGCCTTGCTATTATAGCAGTGTTCGTTGTAAAGGAAGTAAGCAACTATATGTACCAGAAGCGTTATTCATAATATCGCATGATTTGTTTTCAAAGGCGCTGTCCGTAAGAACGGCGCCTTTTGCATTTATACGGGGTATTTTTCCGCAGAATGTCCTAAAAAATTTGGCTTACCTATTGCCAAAGCGAGGAAAGTGTGATATACTAAATATGAATACGGTGCGACCGTAAAAGCGGGCGCCGGCCGGATACGGCGTATATAAAACATGGGAAAATATATAAAGGAGAGGATCATTGATATGAAACTCAGAAAAAGAGTAATTGCCGCTGCACTTACCGGCTGCATAGCTGCCGGCTCTGTTCAGGCTGTTATGCCGCTGACAAGCTACGCAGCAAATGAGAACTACACCAGCAAGGATTCCGTGTGGCTCTATAACGAGAAACTGTTCTATGGCTCCGGAGAGACTGAGCCCAATGCGAATTTCGTAAAGGCGCTCAAGAACGCCACCGGAGTAAAGGACATCACTGATATCACATTCGGCGACCTTGAAAAAATCACAGCGCTCAACCTGAGCGGGATCGGTCTGGAGTATATTCCTAAAATAATTGAGTATATGCCCAGATTAAAGACACTGAATCTTTCCAATAATAAGCTGCGTTCAGGCTCCATCAGCGGAGTTGATCTGTCTGAGTGCGCTATGCTCACGAATGTTGACCTCAGCTACAACTTCCTGACTTCTGTTCCGGCGTGGTATACGGCGCTCAACATTTCTACCAAGAATATCTCCTACAACCTGATAAATTCCACCAATCAGCGCAAGCTTACCGTAAGCCCGAATGTGTATTACTTCGGCGTCGGCGATTCGCTCAGCGAAAGCGAGCTCAATGCATTCAAGGATAAAGTGCTGTCGACCGTAACGCTCAACGATGGCAACAAGCTGCCCGAGTACTATTATGACGCGGCTCTGCCCACCTACAATATACCTGACAGCGAGAAGAACAACGTAAACTACCTTAAAAATGAGAATATTGAGTTAGATCTTGACGTTGCTTCCTACATCAAGGACGGATATGTTTCCAAGTCCGGCACGGTTACAGGTACGATTTCCCTGTTTGTTCCGGGATCCAGCAGCAATCCCAACATTAAGTGCGAGTTCACGGTATACTTCCTTGACGGCAGCGACCCGACTACCGCGAAGGTTCGTCTTGAAGCCCTCATCGCAGAGTGCGAGAAGTTCACTCAGGATACATACACGGGTCCGAGCTGGACTGTGTTCTCAAATCAGCTCAAGACGGCAAAGACAATACTTGAGTACAACAAGAACGACAACGATATGCTCCAGAGCGCTTACGACAGCCTTTCAGAGGCAAAGAAGCAGCTTGTTGAGGGCGTAAATTCCGGCACCAAAAAGACCCTGACAGACCTCCTTGCAATCGCAAAGACCTACAAGGAAGCCGACTACACCACCGAGAGCTGGCAGGCTATGGCAGCCGCCATCACTCTGCTGACTGACGCAGGCAAGAACAGCTCTACCACTCTTGAAGAGGCTAATAAGGCGGTAAAGGCTTTTCAGGACGCTCAGAACGGTCTTGTTGCCACCAAGCAGATGAATCCCTCTGTTATCACCAAGGCTGAGTTCGAGGGCATCTACGGCGACAACAAGAGCATAACCGCCACCGGAACTACC
Organism: uncultured Oscillospiraceae bacterium; assembly: GCA_934481355.1. GTDB lineage: Bacteria > Bacillota > Clostridia > Oscillospirales > Ruminococcaceae > CAG-115. The sequence continues at coordinate 13,924 of CAKSPH010000016.1, forward strand.
CGTGCAGGCTACAAGTATAGCTGGAACTTCATCGGCACTGACGTCACCAAGCCCGCTGACTTTGACCCGACAGTAAGCTTCGACTCAAAGAATGAGGAAGCTATCCGCTTTGAAGTGGGCAGCTCCAGCGACTATCAGATAATTTCCTTTGTTGAGCAGAAGGCGTTCCCGGGAATCGGAAATCTGACCGTTGACGTATCCAGAACCTATAAGGACGGCATCTACAGGCTGTACAAGTGGAACACCTCCACAAAGAAATCCGAGTTCATCAGGGAAGTTTCCGTCAAGGAAGGCTATGTTACCACCGCATTCAGCGAGGGCGGGGATTACTTCATCAGCTCCGTTGTGCAGAACTTCGAGATGATATCCTCCAACTTCAGCATAAACCACGACAAGCGCACCATTACGGCGGGCTTCAGGAAGAAGTACACCGTGGCTGATTTCAGGGGCAATCTCGAAAACGGAAGCGCAGTCAAGGTAACCAACGCAGACGGCACCGCCGTGACCGAAACGCAGTACATCTCCACCGGCATGAAGGCTTCCGCGCCTAACAGCGACGCAAGCTACACCGTTATCGTATCCGGTGATGTTGACGGCGACGGCAATGTTACGGCGCTTGACGCAGTTAATATCCTCAAGGCAGTTATCGGCGAGATAACCCTCGACACCTACGAGAAGAAGGCTGCTGCCGACATCAACGGCGATGGCTGGGTAAGAGCAGACGACGCTGTGGCTATCCTGAAGTATATCGTAGGCATAGAGTAAGTTGTCCGCCCGAATGGAGGGCGAATGAACACAAAAACCATTGCAGAAAACCGTGTCGTAAGGCATGAATACTTCATCGTAGAGAGTTACGAGGCCGGCATAGAACTTGCCGGCACCGAGGTCAAATCCATCAGAAACGGCGGGGTGAACCTCAAGGATTCATGGATATCCATTGACAACGGCGAGGCATTTATACGCAATATGCACATCTCCCCCTATGAAAAGGGGAACATCTTCAACAAGGATCCCTACCGGGTGCGCAAGCTTCTCCTGCACAAGAAGGAGATACTGAAGCTGTTCGGTCAGGTGAAGCAGGGCGGCTACACGCTTATACCGATATCGCTCTATTTCAAGGATTCCAGGGTGAAGGTGCAGGTGGGGCTGTGCAAGGGCAAGAAGCTCCACGACAAGCGCGATGACATGGCAAAGCGCGACGCGAGCCGTGAGATGGAGCGCGCAATGAAGGAGCGAAATCACTAAAAAAAGAGGGCTGCACTGTTACGGTGCGGCCCTTTTTTCTGTGTATTCAGTTTTTCCTGTAATGAACAATACGGCGGTAACACAAATGAATATAAGCACGAATGCGTTTATCTCCTCGTTCCAGCGGAGGGCAAGAACAGCCGCGTCGCCGATGAGCGCCCCGACAAACGGGAGAACGGGAAACCCGTATTCGCCGTTGCCGTTGTAGAATCCGCGCAGCATTACCGTGAACATCACCACCATGCCGGCGGAAACAAGTATCTCCAGGGGAATAAACAGCCATGAGAGCTCGATAGCCGTATGGTACACCACCGGTATAGACATGGAAAACGCAACGATATAGCCGAACGAGAGCCAGCGCAGAAGCCCGTTTCCGTGCGCTTTCACGCACTGGGCGGTATGTATCGCCATGGATACGAGGATCATTCCGTAGGAGGCGAACTGTATCGGAGGTATCGTGCCCCCGGTGTGGACCATTCCGCCCAGAAGAAGGATACCGGCGGCGACAGCCAGCTTCCTGAAATTGTCGCTTTCCGGAGTTGGCGCCGCGGACGCCTTTCCGTTCTGATAGTGCGCTGTCTTAAATCTGCACTGCGTCAGAATAAAGACATAAGCGCCGATTATCGACATTACGGTAAGCACGGTCATATACCAGTCCAGGAGATCGTACCCGGCAATATCTCCGGTGAATACCGAAACAAGGCTTATTATGCGCTCGGTGGTAAGAATAAGAAAATACAGCAGCAAGAATATCAGTTTTGCCTTATCAGATTTTCTGGTCATATAATATCACGCTCCTTTTGTGATATTATAGCACATTTCTTTTGAGAAATCAATAACTATTACTGATTTTGCAGAAATTTATTTCTACCACCTTGGATTTTCGTGCGGGCAGGCGGAGTTCCTTTTTACTGCGCGCAGCTCCACATAACAGCCGCACTTGCGGCAAGTGCCGCTGAGCAGCTCGTCACAGCCGCGGCAGAGCTCCAGCCGGCGGGCGTATTCCCCGGGAGGAGCTTTCTGGGCGGCGGGCATGGCGGCTATGCGCTGGTTTATCGCTTCAAGGAGCTGGTTTTCGTCCACGTCCCGTAGCAGACAGCGCAGGCAGGGTTTCCTTTCCATCAGAGCTTTATCGTGAGCGCGGCAACGGAGCAGGGCGGCAGCATGAACCCGGCCTTTCCGTCTGCGGCGGTTACGGTGAGCGGCTTTATAGTAACCCTGTCCGGCTCCTCAAAGGAGTTGAGCGCGTGAACCTCGTCGGTCAGGATACGCCCGGAAGCCGACTTTATCCCGGCGAATGCGGAGGCGATATCCAGCTTGTAGCTCTCGGTGAGGGAGGCGTTGGAAACGGTCAGGAATATGTCGCCTTCCCTGTTCACGGAAGCGGACTGGCTCAGCGCGGGCACGCCCTTTTCTGCTTCTTCGTTCTGGATATGGCTGTAAATCAGGTCGGAATCCTGATGCCCCTTGTAGAGGTCGAAAACGTGGTATGTCGGAGTCCTGACGGTCTTTGCGCCCTCGGTGAGCAGGACAGCCTGAAGCACGTTCACTGCCTGGGCTATATTCGCCATGGGAATGCGGTCGGAGTGATGGTTGAAGATATTCAGGTTGATGGCGGCAACGATGGCGTCACGCATTGTGTTCTGCTGGTAGAGGAATCCGGGGTTTGTGCCGGGTTCGACATCGTACCATGTTCCCCATTCGTCAACGATAAGGCCTACTTTGTGCTCCGGGTCGTATCTGTCCATTATTCCGGAGTGGCTGGTTATCATCTCTTCAATTCCAAGCGTGCTGCGTATAGTCTTGTAGTACTCCTGCTCGTCAAATCCGGTAGCGCTGCCCTTGTGGCTCCAGTCGCCGGTGGGGACCGTGTAGTAGTGAAGGGACATTCCGTTCATGTTCCACGGTGTGATCTGACGCATGAGCACTTCCGTCCAGTTGTAGTCGTCCGCATTGGAGCCGCTGGCTATCCTGAACAGGTTGTTTCCGCTGTAATTGCGGCAGAATGTCGAATAGCGGCGGTAGAGGTCGGAGTAATATTCCGCGCGCATATTTCCTCCGCAGCCCCAGCTTTCGTTGCCTATTCCAAGGTACTTCAGCTTCCACGGCTGCTCCCTGCCGTTCTTTTTGCGCAGCTCCGCCATGGGGGAAACTCCGTCAAAGGTCATGTACTCTATCCAGCTGGAGAGCTCCTCGACTGTGCCGCTGCCCACGTTTCCGCTGATGTAGGGCTGGCAGCCCACAAGCTCGCAGAAGCGCATGAATTCATGCGTGCCGAAGCTGTTGTCCTCGACGACTCCGCCCCAGTTGGTGTTGATCATCTTCTTGCGGGAGGATCTCTCGCCTATGCCGTCCCGCCAGTGGTATTCATCTGCGAAGCAGCCGCCCGGCCAGCGCAGCACGGGGAGCTTTATCTGCCTGAAAGCCTCTATAACGTCCGTGCGGTAGCCCTCGATATTCGGGATATCGCTGTTTTCCCCGACGTAGATTCCGTCGTAGACGCAGCGCCCGAGATGCTCCGAGAAATTTCCATATATCTCGGGATTGATGTGGGACTTCTTTTCAAGGGGATTCAGCGTAAGGTGCATTGTTTTCATGATATATCGTCCTTTCTGGTAAGATCGTGTTATATTCATTATAAACTGTTGACAGGAATTGTTCAATGATGTATAATATCAAATAACTGATATATCGTTTGATTTCCGGAGGATTCATGAAGATACACGCAATGGGTACGGGCTACCGCCACGAAAGTGATTTCCACATAGTAAGACCGAACGGCTCCGGGGATAACCTGCTTGTGATATTCAAGACCCCTGCATTTGCCGTGGCAGACGGAAACCGGGTGGACGTCCCGGCGGATACCGCGATTTTATACCGCAAAAACGCCCCGCAGGATTACGGGGCGTGCGGGGTCGAGTATATCAATCACTGGATACATTTTGAGTGTGATGAGAATGATGTATTCTTTGATTCACTGGGAATAGTGTTCAACCGGCCTGCCCCGGTCGCGGAGGTCTCCGCAGTGGAAAATCTGCTGGAGCTGCTGCGGATAGAGAGCCTTTCAGATACCATGAAGAGCCGGGAGTGCTGCGCGCTTCTGCTCCGGCTGGTGATCGCGCAGGCGCTTGCCGGAAGCGGTGGGCGCTGCGGGAATCCGCACAGCGGGGAGCTGAAACGGCTCCGGGCGGAGATATACGGCGCCCCGGGGAAGAGGTTCAGCATAAGCGAGATGGCGGAGGGGCTGTCGCTGAGCCCGTCCTATTTCCAGACGCTGTACCGCAGCGAGTTCGGCGTGAGCTGCTACGAGGACGTGCTGCGGGCCAAAACCGGTCTTGCGGAATACTACCTTTCCGGGACCTCAATGACCGTCCGGGAGATAGCGGAGCTTTGCGGCTTTGATAATGACGTACACTTTATGCGGCAGTTCAGGAAGCGCACCGGAAAGACCGCGCTTGAATACCGCCGGAATGAGAAGTGATTCAGGCAAGGACGAGTTTTGGGTCGCTCATCAGGCGCTGGAGTTTGCGGGTCATGTAGACTTTGCGCGAGCGGTCCGAGGTGTCGGAATAGTTGTTGAGCCTGTCGCATATCCTTCCGGCGGGCACGTCTATGAAGTCGGTGAGCTGCTTCATGCGGTGAACAAGGGAGCGGTATACCTTTGCGAGGCAGTCGGGGCGCTCGATGAATTTTCCGTCAGCGTCCGTGAATCCGCTGGCGAGGTAGAGCCTGCCGCGGAACAGCGTGTGACCGTCGCCGACTGTGTAACCGGCCTCTATCATCACGTTTGCGTTTGCGTTGTAGCAGCCGAGCGGGAGTTCGCTGTTGAACGAGCCTGCCGCCGGAAGGTAGAAATAATACTCCGAGGAGTGTGTGTTTATCACATTTGTGCTGCGTGACATGGTTATCTCATCGTTGGCGTTTTTCCTGATGATTATGCAGCCGTGGTCGATGGCGGTCTGCGCAAGTTCGGCGAACACCTCGCGCTCCATATAAAAACTTGCCTGCTTTCCCATAATGATTGTGTCCTTTCAGGTAATTATATTGCACGGTATGCCATTTCAGCCAAGAAAGCCGCGCGGCTCCCGCAGTTTTTTTGTACAAAAAGGGTATTGCAATTTGTCGTGGATTGTGATATCATATATTGGTGCCATGAGGCACGGAAAATTTAATACGGTGTTTTCTTTGTCCAACCACCGTTAAAAAACAAGGAGTTTTTTTATGTCCAGAAATGAGATCTTCAAGACCAGTAATCTCGTGCGGCTGGCGCTGGTTGCAGCGCTTTATGCGGCACTGACGCTCGCACTGCCGGGGCTCAGCTTCGGGGCTGTACAGTTCCGTTTTTCTGAGATACTCGTGCTGCTGTGCTTCTACCGCAGGGATTACAGCGTGGCGCTTATCCTCGGCTGCTTCATCGCAAACTGTTTCAGCCCGATGGCGCTGATGGATATGATCTTCGGTACGCTTGCCACTGCGATAGCGGTGCTTCCGATGTTCTATATCAGGAATATCTGGGTGGCTTCGCTTCTGCCGGTCGTAAGCAACGGGATCATTGTTGCGATAGAGCTGTTCATCTGCTATGGTAACGAGCCGCCTATCTGGTTCAACATGATAACCGTGGCCGCCGGAGAACTCGCCGTTGTCACGGTGACAGGCTGCGTGCTGTTCAAGCTTGTGTTCGAGCGCAGCGACAGACTGATGAAGATAATCGGTGCAAACAAGCCGGACTACTTCAAGAAAAAAGAAGCTGTCCAGCACTGAATCACGAAAATTCCGCTCTGAAACGGGCGGGATTTTTTTGTCTTTAGTCAATACCGAGGGTTATCTGAGCAGGGAATTCCACTTGCGGTATTCCGGATAATGCTCTTCAAGAAACGCGTAGAATCTTGCCGAATGGTCGTGGTGCCAGTAGTGCGCGTACTCATGCCAGAACACCGACAGCACGGTATCCCGCGGGTAGGCGTAAAGCCGGAAATTTATCGAGATGTGCCCCCTGGTCCATGTGCAGCTTCCCCACCGGGACTTCATGTCCTTGATGGCGACGCGCGTCGGCGGGGGATTCAGCCCGCTTTCCGTCAGGGCGCGGCGCACCTCGTCGTTGAGTTCCCGGCAGAGCTGTGTGAAATTCTCTGTAAGCCAGCTCCGGAGAATTTCCTGAATATGCCCCGGCTGCGGGTCGCGGGTGAATACGCGCATTTCCTGCTGCTCAAGCACGGCGCATTCGCGGCTACTGGAGAACACCCGCACGGGATATTCCGCGCCGAGCCATTTCAGCAGGTCCGGCGCGTAAGCGCTTTTTTCGCTGCGCGCCTTTATCCGCTCCATCGCCCGGAGTATGAATCCCTGCTCGGAGATGATGAATTCCTCTATCCGGGCTGTGCTGATGCGGCTGTTTGCCGATATCCGCAGCGTGCCGTCCTCCTTTACGCGGAGGTTTATATTCCTGACAGGCTTGCGGGTCAGCTCATACTGTATCTCGCTGCCGTCCGGGAATTTCAGCGTTTTCATTCAAGTATGTACTTCTTAACAAGGGGATATATGGCGCGGTAGCCTTCCTCTTTGATGTGCATTCCCTCGAATGTGTATTCTGCGCGCAGCCTGCCCTGTTCGTCCTTCAGCGGGTCGTTTACGTCGATGTACTTTCCGCCGGATCTCTCGGCGAGCTTCTTTACCTCGGCGTTGGCGAGGGCTATCTTCTCGTTGCTGCGTATTTTCAGGCAGTCCTTCATTTCGGGGGCGGCAGCGTCGTAGTTCACCGGGTAGTATGCCATGAAATACAGCTTTACCCCGGGCACGGGGCGCTTCACTTCTTCAATTATGCGGGAATAGTTCCCCATGATGTATTCCATTGAGCGGGAAGCGTCGCTGAGGTCGTTTGTGCCTATGTTGATGAACAGCTTTGACGGCTGGAGGTCGATTATGCAGGTGTTGATATTTTCTATCAGCTCATCGGTGACGAAGCCGCCCACGCCGCGGTTGTATACGGTCACGGGGAGCTTGTCCTCTTCAGCGAACTTTTCCACCGGAAACATTTCCATGAGCGAAGAGCCAGCGAACAGCACCGCGCCTTTTTCTGCGGTTCTGTTTAGTCTGGCGTATCTTTCTGTCTTATATTCCTTTGTCCAGATAACTTCTTCCATTGTGCACCTCTGTACTTGATATATTAATTCGGGTATATTTTTGATACGACATAATTCGACAAAAGTATACTCAAGACAATAGACATTCTGTGTTTATTATAACATCTGTTGTTGAAAAAGTCAATAAAAATTGCCATGTTATGTCAGGACTGGAAGGCTTAATTTGACCTGCCGCCCGTATTGACAAGAACTGACTTTCAGTGTATAATCAAATCACTATAACATCTGGGAGGACGAGCCATGGAACCTATATGGGAGAAGCTCTACGACGCGGCGAGGGCAGTGCAGAACGACCGCCGGATATCACAGTATATTGAGGCAGGGTGCGTTGCGGCGGCAGTGCTTTCTGGCTCCGGGAGGATATACACCGGCGTGTGTGTGGACACCTGCTCAACGCTCGGTATATGCGCGGAGCGAAACGCGATATTCAACATGATAACCAACGGTGAGAGCCGCATAGAAAAGGTAATTGCGGTAATGCCGGACGGAAAGACCGGAGCTCCCTGCGGAGCCTGCCGGGAGCTGATGGTTCAGCTCATGCCGGAGGACTACAAGGGCGTTGAGATAATGATGGACTACGATACCGGCAGGGTGGTGACGCTGGGAGAAATAACCCCCGAGTGGTGGATTTAAGGAGTGATTTATTCTGAGGTTTGCCGTTTTATCCGATATACATTCGAACTATGCCGCGATGACTGCGGTCATAGCGGACGCAGAGCGCCGGAACCCCGATCACTGGCTGTTCCTCGGGGACTACATAACAGACTGCCCCTATCCGCACCGCACGGTGGAATTTCTGCGGGAGTTCCGGCGGAGCCACGACTGCATTTTTATCCGCGGCAACCGCGAGGATTACATGATAGCGCAGAGAAATTCCCCGCAGGCATGGGAGTACGGCTCCAAAACCGGGGCGCTGCGGTACTGTTTCGAGGATCTGACGGACGGCGACCTTGACTGGCTGGCAGGAATGCCGATAGCGTCCCGGGCGGAGATTCCCGGCTGCGAGCCGTTTATGATGTGCCACGGCTCTCCGGAGAAGAGCAATTACCTGTTCCACACTGAAACTCCGGAGGCGGAGCAGATGATATCCCGGCTGGGAGAATACGGCGTGCGGCTGATGCTGTGCGGACATTCGCATTACCCGTTCATTTTCCGGCGGGGAGAAAGGCTCATCGTTAACCCCGGAGCGCTTGGAATGCCGGTGAACGGGCAGACCTGCGCACAGTATGCGTTCCTTGAATACGACGGTGAATGGCACCCGGAAATAATCTCCGTGGAATACGACATAGAGCGCACTGCCGCGGAATTTGCGGAATCCGGGCTGCTGGATAAAAGCGCGGTCTGGGGGCGCGGTTTGGTTGGGACGATACGAACCGGCGTGAATTACACCGTGTTCGCCGTGAGGATAGTGGAGCGGCTCGCGGCTGAGCGCGGGCTTCCGGTGACTGACGAATCCCTGTGGAGTGAAGCCGCCCGGGAGCTGAACATTCCGGTATTCATGCTGTAGTAGTTTGTCGCAGCCGGACGCCATAAATTCCGAATTAAAAAGGGGGAGCAGGAGCTCCCCCTTTTCAGTTCATATATTCGCCGCTGTATTCCAGCAGCGTTACGCTCTCAACGCCCTCTATCGCGTTGAATCTGCTGAGGTACGCGGTGTCGTTCTTCTTTACCTTTACCTCTACTGTCAGTTCCACACGGCTGCCGGTCCGGGTCTTGTTCTTCAGGCGGTACTTCACGCCGTTGAGCACTCCGTTAACGTTCATCTCGCTTGCTGCGTCATAGCGCACGATGAGCAGGTAGCTCTTCTTTTCCTTGCGGAATATCGTCAGGAGTATGTACAGCACTGCAATCGCCGCAGTACCGATAAGCGCCACCCAGTAGAGCTGCGCCCCGGCGGTGATCCCGGCGGCTATACCCCAGAAAAGGAAGCCGATATCCAGCGGATCCTTGACCGCCGCGCGGAAGCGCACGATTGAGAGCGCTCCGACCATGCCGAGGGACAGCACGATATTCGCGCTTATCGTCATGATGATGAACGAGGTAACGACCGTTGTGAGTATCACCAGTATGTTGAAATTCTCGTTGTATACCACGCTGCGGTTGAAGAACCGGTAAACGAGGTAGATAACGCCGCCGCAGACCGCGGAAGTCAGCAGGGTAAGGAGTATCGTGGGGACTGAGAGGTTCGCTATATCGAAGACTCCGACCAGCTCGGACGCGTCTGCGAGCTTTGAGCCGCTTATGAGAAAATTAGCCATGGGAATTTACCTCCAGCATTCTGTCTGTGCAGAGAATGAATTTTGATACGGACTCCTGCGGGGCTTTCAGCCCGTGGAGCGCCGCCTGTATACTTTCAGGAATATACTTGTCGAATTTTACCTCGAGTATGATTTCTTTGTCGAAGATACGGGTGTACCGTGCTTCCGGCGAGAACATATCCATCGTGTTGAAGCAGGCGGAAAGCTCCCGGTCGAAGGTTATCCGGACGTTCCCGAACGGATAGACCAGCGCTTCGCGGCGGTAGTCCACGATGACGGTCGGGCGCAGCCGCGCGATAAGGTTGGAGCGGTAGTACTCGCCGAATGCGTCCTCCTCGCTGTCGGAGCCCTCCATAAATGAGCTGTCGCCGTTCAGCAGGGAGCGGTACTGTTCATCGGTAAGCCGTTTGGACAGCTTCGAAACGTAGCTGTCGTCCTTGTGCTTGGACTCCAGGTTTATCAGCGACGGGTCGAGATCATAGGCGCGTATGCGGAACTTCCGGCGGGTTTCTATGCCGTTCAGCTTCTGCTGATACGCAGAGCCGTAGATATCGTCGAAATACACGCTGGTAACCCGGTAGCCTCCCTCGGGGGCGTGCGGGTCAGGCTGCATCAGCGGAGCCAGTCTGCCCATAAGCACACGGTATGTTCCCTCGTCTATTATGTATTTCAGCTCGTGCCGCAGCCGTCTGCCTCCTGAGAGCACCGTGCGGTCGGCGGGAGCCTTTATCAGCTTTTTCTCCGGGCGTTCCTGCCCGCGGAAAAGCTTTGTTGTACTGAGAAGCCGCAGTGTGCGTCCCTCCTTTACGTCCGTATAACAATAGTATAACAAATATTCGGCTGAATTGCAAGACATTTTTAGGCATATTGTGAAGCGATTATACAAAAGGTTATGGGAATGCAGAAAAAAACGTGAAAATTTCAGAAAACCCTTGACAACGGCTTTATTATAGGGTATAATAAATTATTGTTGACAGCTGTGTGCGGAGAAACTGTATCTCCGGATAAACGCAGCCATACTACCATAGTTCAGAAGGGGGTATATCAGAATGAAAAGAACTTATCAGCCCAAGAAGCTTCAGAGAAAGCACGAGCACGGCTTCATGAAGAGAATGGCTACCAAGAACGGCCGTAAGGTTCTCGCTCGCCGCCGCGCAAAGGGCAGAAAAAAGCTGACCTACTGATCTGATCGCATTTATGTCTGATTTCAAAAAAAGATACATTGTGATCAAGAATAACCGCGATTTCAGCTTCCTCTTCAAAAAGGGGGAGAGCATCGTCACCGCCGCATTCGTCTGCTATGTCAGGGAAAGGCGCGGGCGCTGCAACCGCCTCGGCATTGTGTCCGGGAAAAAGGTGGGGAACGCGGTTAAGCGAAACCGCTCAAGGCGGATCATAAGGGAAGCCTTCCGCCTTTTTGAGCCGGTTTTGAAAGAGAAAACACAAAAGCGTTACGATTTCATTTTCGTCGCAAGGAGCAGGACCCCGGAGCTGAAATCCACAAAGGTCTACTCCCTGATGATGAAGAATATTCTGTCTAAGCTGTCATGAAGTACTTGTTTCTGGGGATCATCAAGCTGTACAGACTTACGCTGTCAAAGATCTTACCGCCGTGCTGCCGCTATTATCCAAGCTGTTCCGAATACGGGCTGACCGCTATTCGGCGTTTTGGTGCGGTTAAGGGCGGTTATTTGACGTTATGGAGGATAATGCGGTGCAACCCATTCGGCGCAGGCGGGATAGACCCTGTGCCGCAGAAGTTCTGCTTCCACCCGGAGCGGCTTCCGGTGCCGCCGGATTTCGGCATTCCGGACGATGAGAGCACGGATTACCTCGGCAGCATAAAGGACGAATACCTCAAAAAATAAAAGCGAATATAACTGCGGGTTCCGCATTTTATATACATCTTATACCATTCATTTCCGCCGGAGATTGCCGGTCGGAGGACACGCGGCGCGAAAGCCTCTCAACCACAGGCGCTGCACAAGACGAAAGGACGTGGACACAATAGAGTTCCTGTACAGTATCATAGGTTACCCGCTCGGCTATATCCTGTGGGCTATCTACGAGGTGATCTGCAAGAACACCGGCGCGAGCATCGGCGTTGCCATACTCGTATTCACATTTATCGTTAAGCTTGCTATGCTTCCGCTTGCCATCAGGCAGCAGAAGAACACTGCAAAATCGGCGATTTTCGCCCCCAAGGTAAGGGAGATACAGCAGAAATACAAGAACAATCAGGAAAAGCAGCAGCAGGAGCTTGCGAAGCTCCAGCAGCAGGGTTACAGCCCCATGGGCGGCTGCGGGACCATGGTTGTCACGTTCCTGCTTCTGTTCGGCGTATTGGACGTTGTTTATAAGCCCATGACGCACATCAAGCACATGAACAACACCACCCAGATCATGCAGGAATCCTACTATGTTGCCATGACGAAGATCTTCGTTGACGAGTACGGCAACACCGCGGAGCTCACAGGCGACGCACAGACAAAGCACGACGAGGTCGTCCGCGACGCTGCGAAGATACTCGAGTACTACAACACCAACTGCCTCAAGGAGGGCGAGGAGCCCGCGACCGAGGCCGTATGGGACAACCTTGATTCCACCAGCAGGAAGCTGGTATCCGCTGTCATCAAGGACAGCATGACAAAGGCGTACAAGGAAGATTCCGGCAGCGACCTGTTCACCAAGACTGACCTTTATGTCATTACGGACGCAGAGCAGAAGGAGCTCGACGCCATCGGCGACGAGGTCGAAAAGACCGCTTACAGTGAGGCTCACAATTTCGGAAGCTTCACCAAGAAGGCAGTCGAGGACGTCCAGCGCAAGTACGGCACTGTAAAGGCTGTCGCAAGCGGCGATGACGTTACCATCAGCTATACGCAGGCTTCCACTCTCCAGAGAGAGCTTTACGCTATCGAGTGCTACGGCACGGTTATCGAGAAGGATCCCACGGCTTCCGCTTACTCTCTGTCCGACACCGACAAGGCAGAGCTGACGGAGCTTGACGACAAGCTCGAGTTCCTGGGAATCCCGCTCGGTCAGGACCCGGCAAGCAACCTTGGCTGGCCGATGATAATGATCCCGATACTCGCGTTCCTGTTCTCCATGGCGCAGACCATCTTCTCCATGAAGACAATGGACACAAGCGCGACCGGCGGGCAGAATGCCGGCTGTATGAAGGCTACGTTCTTCATCATGCCTATCTTCTCCGTTGTGCTGGTATTCACTGTTCCTGCCGGTGCAGGCTTCTACTGGACGATAAGCTACGCATTCGGTATTATTCAGACGCTGATACTCAACAAGCTGTACAGCCCGGCTAAGCTCCGCGCGCAGGCAGAGGCTGAATACAACGAGCGCATGAAGAACGCTGCAAAGGCAGAAAAGCAGAAGCGCCAGTCGGAGGATCCCAACGCCCTCACTGACTACAAGGGCGAGAAGCTGACCCAGAAGGAGATCAACCGCCGCAAGCTGGCAGAGGCGCGTAAGGCTGACGCAGAGAAATACGGCGAGGAATACCACGAGGACGACAACGACGATACCTGAGCCATCACAGGAGGGTGATCCATATGAAAAAGGAATTTACAGCAAAGACCATCGATGAAGCGAAGGAGCTGGCGGCAGCCGAGTTCGGCGTTTCCGCTGATGAAATTGATTTTGACATACTCGAGCAGCCCAGAAAGGGTCTGTTCGGAATGAAGGGCGTTGCAAGGGTAATGGCTTCTTATGAGGCTTCCGAGGCTCAGGCTGAGGAAACCCCCGTTATCGCCGGGGACGTTGTGGAAGAGGAAACCGCCGGGGAGCCTGCTCCCGCCTCCTTTGAGGACGAGGACGAGGGCGTTCCTGAGCTCCCCGCTGATTTCGACATTGAGAACAGCGCGAAGGTCCAGACCGCGAAGAAGTACCTGACAGACGTTCTCCACGCCCTGGGACTCCAGAACTTTGAGATAAACGCTATCCGCCGTGACGGAAACATCGTGCTTGATATCACAGGCGATAAGCTCGGCGTTGTTATCGGCAGACGCGGCGAGACCCTCGACAGCCTCCAGTACCTGACTATCCTCGCAAGCAACCGCGCCGAGGAGTCCTACTGCCGTATTTCCATTGACTGCAACGGCTACCGCGACAAGCGCCGCGAGGCTCTTGAGAACCTTGCAAAGCGCACCTCTGCAAAGGTCATCAAGCAGGGCAGGAAGATCGCCCTTGAGCCTATGAACCCCTACGAGCGCAGAATCATTCATAGCTGCGTTGCCGAGATAGAGGGCGTATCCAGCCACTCCACCGGCGTTGAGCCTTACAGAAAGGTAGTTATCTACGCTGACAAGCCCAAGTTCGACAACCGCCGTCCGAGAAGAAACGGCGACCGCAATGACCGCAGGGGCGGAGGAAACGGCAGCACAAGGAACTACCGCCAGTCCACAGGATTCTCCACCAGCTTTGAGCGTGAGTACAAGCGCAGAACATACGAGCCGGACGAGAATGCAAATGCGGGCGAGTTCTCCAAGGAGACCGTTGAAGCTGAAAAGAGCGCAACTCTCTACGGAAAGATCGAGATTTAATTACAGAACAACATAAAAACCGGCAGACTTTCGGGTCTGCCGGTTTTGTTATATAAGCGATATGATTTCCCGGACGTCCGTGAGGTAGTCCTCAATGACTGCGCCGTTTTCTATCAGCACGTCCCCGGTGTTCTCCATGGCGGAGCCGTTTATGCGGTCGTACTCCGTTTCCGGCATTACACCCCGGGAGCGGCAGAGCGCCTCCGCAGTGCCGTCAAGCAGGGCTTTCAGCAGCGAGATGTCCTCCGCTGTGAGGGACTCAGCAAATTTCCGCCAGCCCGGCGCGAGATCGCCGAAATTCCCGGCAGGAGCCGCAGACGGCGCATAGTTCTCCGCAAAGCTCTCGGTTTGCTCTTCAAAGCTGTCCTCTTCAATGTCCTGAATTTTCCCGGCGATGTCCTCCGGAGGGAGTGTGTCGGTCTCCTCGACAATGAGCCTGCGGGTGGTTTCGTCCGATTCTTCGCGTATCTTCGCAAGCTTGCTGACATCTATCTCCACCGGCGCGGGAGCCGGCTTTTCAGCGGCGCTCTCCGGGGCTTCATCATAGTTGTACGCGGGGCGCTTCTTCTGCTTTTTCGGCGGGAATATTCCGTGTTCGTCGCACCATGCGTTCACGGTATCCGGTATAAGCTGCTGGAATTCCGGGGTTTCCGCCGGGCGCAGCAGGCGGTCGCGGTTCGCAAAATCGCCAAGCACCGCCGAGATATTCGGCTGTATCGGGTAGCGGAATCCCGTCCTCTTGCGGAGCACGGATTCTATGCTCTTTAAAATCCAGCCGATGAAATTCCGGTAGGGGGCGCGTTCAAACGTCTCAAGGCAGGGCTCGCGGCGCTTTATGGAGTAGCGCTCCGTGGGGCTTATCACCAGCGCGTGGAATCCGTCCATACGGTCGCGGTCAACGAGCGCCCCGCTGAACGGCTGCCAATTGAAATTCTTCTGGAGCCTGCCGCACAGCAGCTCGAACATGGAAACCCCGAACTCCGCAAAATACCTGTCCAGCGCGGAGAGAACCGGCTCCAGAGCGTTTTCTGTCAGCGTTTCGTTCCCCTTGAAGAAGATGCTTCCCCGCAGGTTATAGCCTGAGCGCTCCATCATTGCGTCCAGCAGACCGGAGTATCTGTGCTCCAGTATCGCGGAATCAGCCGGGTCGCTGGAGCGGTCGAGCTCCTCGGCGGGGGAGAAATCCCCGGCGCTTATCTCATTGAACGCGCGGAAATCCTTGAGCCAGCGCGGCATAACGGAATCCAGCGCCGGACAGAAGCCCCGGCAGCCCTCCCACACGCCGGAAAGCCGGTTATATGCGTCGTCCGCGGAGAGCACGCCGATTTTGTTCAGCAGCTCATAGCAGTACAGCATGACGTAGGGCTTGTCAACAACGTTGTAGACTCCCTCCCGGGCGCGGGTGCGCCATGTGAAGTAGGTGCGGAGCTGGTCGGTGGAGAGCGCGCCGTAAATCGGGCGCTCTATGCCGCAGAAGCAGTTCCGGGAGAAATCGTCGGTGACGTCTGCCATGAAAAGTCCCTGCTTCACAAGGGTTTCCTCGGCGCACTGCCGGAGCATATATCCGTTGTAGAATACCTGGCCAAGCCGCCGCATTTCCTCTATTTTCATGCGGATAGCGGAGCTTTCGTCCTCCTCCTCGTACATGGAGGGGGCGTAGGCAAGCTCGTCCGGTTCCAGCGCCCGTGGAGCGCTCCCGAGATAATCAACGCTGGGGCGCGGCTCGCGCGGGGGAATTTTTTCGCCGTAGGATCTTTCTCGATCCTCCTGCGCGGTCTGAACCGCCTCCCGGACGATGTTCCGTATCTTGTCCTGCACGGATTCCCGCACTGCCTGAGTGATGTCGGCGGGCTGCTCCGGCTGTGAAACGGGCTCCTCCGGAGCGGGCTGGCCGCGCATTTCCATAATGCGCCTGAGCTCTTTCTGTATCTCCTCCCGGGATTTTGCCCTGCTGTCGAACATCAGACGGAATTTGTCAGACACGGAAATCACCCCCTGTTATTAATGTGCCGCAAAGCGGCACATTATGTTTGTTCGAAATATGGATTTTCCAGACTGTCAAGAAAGGTACAGATGCTAGGAAGCGCTGCTTCGGCTAGGCTTTGTGCCTGCCGAAGTGGCACTGACGACGCAGATGTGCCTTTATTGGCAGTCTGGAATGTGCCGCAAAGCGGCACATCAGGTGTTTATTCAATATACGTTATGGCTTCTTTCCATCCGGTTTCGGGGAAGCCCAGGTCTTTAAGGCGAAGAACATCGGAGTTCTTCCTCAGAAGTCTGGATATGGGCTTTACAACGCGCTCGTTCCATGCGGCGTGGCTGTGGGCAAGCTGCTTCATCACGATTATGTAGCCGAAAACGTCTGCGTTGAGAGGTTCGCCCTCCCATCTGCGTGGAGTTTTCGGCTCCACCGGAAAGGTATTCCCGTAAAGGCGGTTGTAGTGCGCGCAGTAGTTGCGAAGCTCGTTCAGGCAGAAAAGCCAGTTGTCGAGCTCCGTGCTGGAACAGCCGTAGTAGCGCTCGGCGAGCTCCTTTTTGTCGGCGCTCTGCATATCCTTGTAGAAGAACGCCAGCGTGCCGAAGCTGAACAGCTCCATGACCACCCACAGCGGGAACGCGCCGCAGTATTTTGAGTTGTAGTGCCGCACGAATTCACGGTCGTCGTTCACCTCGATGAGGTGCTTCACCTTGTTCATGAACTGCTGGTGATTGTGCCGGAAATCGAACGTAGAGGGATTCAGATACCCCAGCGCGCCGTATTTCAGGGCGTGGTAGTTGGACACCGCCGCGCGCATGGCTATCTCGGTTTCCTCAAGGGAGGCCAGGAGAATACTGCGCAGCTTGCGGTCGGACTCATATACGCGCAGGATATTCTCGAACGTGGTGCCTTCCTCGTACAGTCCCTTGCGGACGGTGAACGGAGCGAAATAGTCCGACAGGCGGAAGTAGTTGATGTAGGTCAGCGTTTCCTCTGCGAGCTTTTCGTCCCTGATTATGCAGCCGCGGTCGCGGAGCTTCTGCACCTGTTCCTTTATGGTAGCCGGGATCTTCTGATTCATCGGTTCCTCTTTCTCAGTCCATCCAGAACACTTCGCGCTCGTGCTTGCTCTTTCTTGTCATCAGCGCGGAAATACTCTGTCTGGGGTCGCCGTTTTCGTAGCATACCTTGACTATCTGCTCGATTATCGGGGCGTCAATGCCGTGCTCCTGAGCCAGCTTATAGGCGATTATGCTGCTGGTGTAGCCCTCTACGGTGCCTGTCTGCTTTACTGCCTCGGCGGCGGGCACGCCCTTTCCGATGAGATTTCCGGCGCGGAAATTTCGTGAGTGCTGTGAGGTGCAGGTAACTATCAGGTCGCCTATTCCAGCCATGCCGGTGAATGTTTTCCAGTTAGCGCCGAGACCAACGCCAAGGCGGGTTATCTCGGTCATTCCGCGGGTCATGAGCGCGGCGACGGTGTTGTCGCCGAGACCCATTCCCCGGGCTATCCCGCAGCCGAGGGCTATCGGGTTCTTCAGCACGCCGCCAAGCTCGCATCCGGCAACATCGTCGTTGACGTAAATGCGGTACACCTCGTTTGAGAGGGTGCGCTGAACGTACTCCGCGACGCCGTCGTTGTCGCTGGCGCATACTTCGGTCGTGGGGACGAGCCGTGCGATTTCCTCTGCGTGGCAGGGACCTGTGATGACTCCCACCGGATTTTCCGGGAGCTCCTCGCTGATTATCTGCGAGAGACGGTAGCCTGTCGCGGCCTCAAGTCCCTTGCTGACGTTTATCACAACGGTGTTCTTCCCGATATAGGGCTTTACGGCCTGCACCGCCTCCCGGAAGAACGGCGATGGTATCGCGACAAGGACGAAATCCGCGCCGCTTACGCATTTCGGATCTGTGGTGACTCCGAGGTTCTCCGGCAGCTTCACCCCGGGGAGAAGCCGCTTGTGCTCGCGCTCGATGCGGAGAAGCTCCGCTTCCTGTTCGAATTTTGTCCATGTCACTACATCGTGACCGTAGGTGCTGAACAGCACTCCGAGGGCTGTTCCGTAGCCGCAGCCCAGTATCGTTATCTTTGCCATTGCGATAGACCTCCAGATTTATTGCCTTATATTTCATTTTTCAGCACGGCGAAAACGCACAGGTCGTCGTATATACCGCTGTTCTCTTTTCGCGGCATATATTCCCGGAAGTGCGCTTCCTTACGCATTCCGAGGCGCTCCACCAGCTTCAGCGAACGGGTGTTGCGGGCGTTTACCTCCGCGATTATGCGGCGGGCTCCCAGCTTTTCAAACGCGTACCTCATCATGCCGCTGACGCTTTCAAAGGCGTAGCCGAAGCCCTGATAGGCGGCGTTGAACGTGTAGCCTATCTCGTAGCTTCCGTGCTCTCTTTTCGAGAAATATATCTTGCCTATGACCTTTTCGCCCAGCGTCACCGCGAAGAATTCATCGCTTTCGGAGAAGTTCTTCGCTTCCTGAATGCAGGCTTCGCTGGTGAATGTTTCATACGGCTCAAAGTACGTCACGGCCTTGTCGGTGAGTATCCCGGCGAGGTCGCCGGAGTCCTCCGGACGGAATTTTCTTACCGTGAGCCTTTCGGTGCTGAACAGAGTTTTCATTACTTGGCCTTTTCTCCGAGCTTCTTTTCCGTGTGTGTTATCAGCCTGTGGATATTTCCCCGGTGCATATAGATGACCAGAGCCGCCGTGAAGAACGCTATGAACATACAAGCGAGCCCCGCCGGGTCCTTATCCATAAAGCAGACGAAAGCGAGCGTCCCGAAGCCGTAGAGGGAAGAGGCGATACAGCTTCCGAGGGAAACGTAGCGTGTTATCGCGACGATGACGATGAATACTGCGAGCAGCACGCAGCCGGTGCGCCAGTCCAGGGTGAATATCGCGGAGATGGCTGAGAGAACTCCCTTGCCGCCGCGGAAGCCGTAATACAGCGGAAACACATGACCTACCACAGCCATGAATCCAGCCATATAGCCGACCCAGTTCATGCCGTTTTCAAGCACGGTGGTGTCCACGCCGCCGATAAACAGGAACGCGAGCCTTACCACCCATATTGCCAGCACGGATTTAGCCACATCGCCGAGCAGAACTATCCCGGCGACAGCCTTTCCCTGGGTGCGCAGGGTGTTCGTGAGTCCGGCGTTGCCGCTGCCCATCGTCCGGATATCATTTCCGGTGCGGAGCTTTGTTGCGATTATCGAGGTGTTTATGCCGCCCAGAAGATACGGTACGGCAAGCATGATGATATAGCATATCCACATCATTGTGAGTTTATGTCCTTTCGGTTTCTTTGCCGCCCGCCCTGATCTCAGGATTGCGGCTGCGCAGAACTGCGAAGATTATCCCGGCGTTTTCTCCCGCCTTGACCGGCATGGTGATATCCCCGGAGGAGGTCGCCAGAAGCAGGTCGCCATTCTTTTTCTGCGCGACTGTTTTTATCGCGTCATAACGGAGCACCAGCGCGCGGCGGTTCGTGTAGAACAGTATATGCGCGGGCAGGAACCAGCGCTCTCCGAGGGTCTTTGCCGATGGGTATTCCCGCAGTATCTCGGAGCGTTCCTCTTCCGGCAGGGCGAGGAGCTGCGCTTTCAGCTTCCGGGGCGCTGCGGAGAGTATCTCGACAAACGCCTTTATCAGCAGGACCGCGCAGGTCAGCGACAGCGCGGAGGCGACTATCGCCCACGCCCATACGACCCATTCCGTCCAGCCGCCGGAGAATATCAGCGGGAGCCACGCAGCGGCGCTTGTGACCACCGCGATGATGACGCACCACAGCAGCATTCTGCTGCGGCTGCGCCGGAAATCTGAGAGTATGCGCTCCATTATTCGCCTCTTTCACGGATAGTGAGCTTTATCGGCGTGGAATCAAGCCCGAACGTCTCTCGGAGCTGGTTCTCGATATAGCGCTGATAGGAGTAATGGAACAGCTCCCGGGAGTTGCAGAAGATAACGAAGTTCGGCGGGCATACGGAAGCCTGCGTCATGTAGTATATCTTCAGGCGCTTGCCCTTGTCTGACGGCGGCTGTACGCGGGAGGTCGCGTAGTTCAGCATATCGTTGAGCACGCCAGTGGAAATTCTCATGCAGTGCTGCCCGTGGACGTGCTTTATCAGCTCAAACAGCTTGTCTATGCGCTGACCGGTCTTTGCGGAGATGAACACGAACGGCGCGTAGGACATGAACGAGAAATCCACTTCCAGCTTTTTGCGGAATTCCTCCATGGTGCGGTCGGTCTTGTCCTCGACTGCGTCCCACTTGTTGACGGCGATAACGCACGCCTTGCCCTTGTCGTGGGCGTATCCTGCTACCTTGCTGTCCTGCTCGGTGAAGCCCATGGTTGCGTCGATCACGATAACGCAGACATCCGCGCGGTCCACTGCCATCAGGGCGCGGAGCACGCTGAAATGTTCGATGTTCTCCGTTACCTTTGCCTTGCGGCGCATTCCGGCGGTGTCTATGAAGATGAACTTGTCCTCGCCGCGGGTTATTTCGGTGTCGATGGCGTCGCGGGTGGTTCCTGCGATGTCGGAAACGATGGAGCGCTCCTCGCCGGAGATCTGGTTGATGAGGGAGGATTTGCCCACGTTAGGCTTACCGATAACGGCTACCTTTATTGCGTCCGCGTCGTACTCGTCCGGCTCCTCCGGCGGGAGGTTCTCGAAAACGGCTTCCAGCAGGTCGCCGGTGCCGTGTCCGTGCACGGAGGAGACCGCTATCGGGTCGCCGAGACCGAGGTTGTAGAACTCGTATATCTCCGGGGGAGGGGTGCCGACTCCGTCAACCTTGTTTACAGCGAGGACTACCGGCTTGCCGCTCTTTATCAGCATGGAGGCTACGTCGCTGTCGTTTGCGGTAACTCCGGTGGTGATGTCTGTGACGAAGATTATTGCGTCTGCGCGCTCCACGGCGAGCATAGCCTGCTCGCGCATCTGCGCGAGGATAACGTCGTCGGTTTTCGGCTCGATACCGCCGGTATCAATGAGCATGAACTCCTTGCCGAGCCACTCGCAGCGGCTGTAAATCCTGTCGCGGGTAACTCCGGGCTTGTCGTCGACTATCGACAGGCGCTGACCTACCAGCTTATTGAAAAGCGTGGACTTTCCTACGTTAGGTCTGCCCACAATTGCTACTACCTGCATATTTTACCTCGTTTCATATTATGGAATCACTGATTAAATCACGCCTGACGGCTTGGCACACATCTTGCTTGCATCTTTTCC
Organism: uncultured Oscillospiraceae bacterium; assembly: GCA_934481355.1. Taxonomy (GTDB): domain Bacteria; phylum Bacillota; class Clostridia; order Oscillospirales; family Ruminococcaceae; genus CAG-115. The sequence continues at coordinate 35,357 of CAKSPH010000016.1, forward strand.
GCCATATTGCACAATTCGTCCTTGCAAGGCAACAGCCTTGCTACGTCCTCATTGTACAATCTGACGAAAAATCTGCGGCGCAATCTGCGCACCAGATTTAATCAGTGCTTCCTTAGTTCTGGACATATATTTATAGTATACCATATTTCCGCTTTATTTTCAAGGAATTACGGTAAAAAAACCTTATGGCAACACCGCACAAAGACCAACATATGGTTTTTGTACGTGTCTTGCTTGCATCTTTTTTGTCATCTTGCACAATTCGTCCTAGCAAGGCGACAGCCTTGCGTTGTCCTCATTGTACAACCTGACCAAAAATCTGCGGCGCAATACACGCACAATCTTTGTGCGGTGTTGCCATTATAATCAGCAAAAATCCCCCCGGCAACGCCGGAGGGACTCCCGTAAACAATGTTTAGCCATTCAATGACGGTAAATTACGCTTCCTTAGCGATAACGACCTTATCATTGTAATAACCGCAATTTCCGCAAACCCTGTGAGCGAGCTTGAGCTCACCGCACTGCTTGCAGCGAGAGAAGGACGGTGCAGATAACTTCCATACCTGTGAACGTCTTTTGTCGCGTCTTGCGCGGGAAACCTTTCTCTTCGGAACTGCCATTATTGCACCCCCTTAATATAACATTGATCTTTTCCTAAGAGTTCGTATAATGAACCCTTTTACAGTCACGCATAATATTATAACATGAGAATTTCGTTTTGTCAAGGGTTTTCAGCGAAATAATCAGAAATAATCGCGCTTTTGTGGAAATAGCCTCTTTTGCGGAGAAAATAAGCAGGTAAAACGGCTTTTTTCACCAAATCGCATATGAAATAAAAATCAGGAGCCGCCGGAGCAGCTCCTGACAATTAAATCAAAAAGTCCAAATCTGTCCGTATCTCAGAAAGTGTGCGAATTGTCAGCGTATCTGACAATGAGTGCGCGTAGCTGAGATGTCCGGCGGAAAATTCCCAACGGGAATTTTTCGACGTTTTTTAGACGATGTACTTCTTCATGCCATCAGCCAGCTCGGAGTTATCAGCAGAGATAGTGCAGGTGATAACAGTGTCGCCGGAGATCTTTGCGAGCTTGTCAAACATCTCTGCAACCTTTGCGTAGTCCCTGCCGACGATCTTCAGTGTAGCGTCAACGAAGATGTCTGTGCAGTCGTAGTCGGAAGCGAGGATACCGGAAACGAAGCCGTAGAATGCGTCGATTCCCTCAACAGCGTAGTCCTCGATATTTACCAGACGTACCTTGGGGGTGATGTCTGTGTTGAGGGAAGAGCCCTTCTGGATAGCAACAACGTTGCCCTTGGAATTGTTCTCTGCCTCGTGGATAGCGTCGATAAGGATCTTGGTCTTGCCAGTGCCTCTCTTGCCTGTGATGAGCTTGATCATAGTAAAACCTCCATGAATCATGTGTATTATTGCGAGGGAGGCGCGCGGCGCCGCCCTGGTCTGCTTTGATTAGAGTCCGAGCTTTGCTTCGAGCGCAGCCTTCTGGCTCTCATAGCCGGGCTTGCCGAGCAGCGCGAACATATTCTTCTTGTAGCTCTCAACGCCGGGCTGGTTGAACGGATTTACGCCGAGCAGATAGCCGCTTACAGCGCAGGCCTTCTCGAAGAAGTAGATCATATAGCCGAGCTCGTACTCGTTAAGCTCGGGAACTTCGAGAACGATGTTCGGAACGCCGCCCTCTGTGTGCGCGATAACGGTGCCCTCGAAAGCCTTGCGGTTGACGATGGACATATCCTGGTTGGACAGGAAGTTCAGGCCGTCAACGTTTGTGGGGTCGTCCTTCAGGAAAAATTCCTTCTGGGGCTTTGCGAACTGTACGACAGTCTCGAACATGACCCTGGAGCCGTCCTGAATGAACTGACCGAGGGAGTGCAGGTCGGTGGAGAATACGGCGGAGGACGGGTAGATACCCTTGTTGTCCTTGCCCTCGCTCTCGCCGAAGAGCTGCTTGTACCACTCGTTCATCATAGCGAAGCTCGGCTCGTAGGAGATGAGCATTTCAACGCTCTTGCCCTTGCGGTAGAGAATGTTGCGGAGAGCCGCGTACTTGTAGCAGTCGTTGTTCTTGAGGTCGCACTCGGCGTAGGCTGTTCTTGCGTCGGCGGCGCCCTTCATCAGTGCGTCGATGTCGCAGCCAGCGCAGGCGATGGGGAGAAGTCCCACGGCGGTGAGCACGGAGAAACGTCCGCCGACATCGTCCGGAACTACGAATGTCTCATAGCCCTTCTTGTCAGAGAGCTCCTTGAGGGTGCCCTTCGCCTTGTCCGTTGTGGCGTAGATGCGTCCCTTTGCGCCGTCCTCGCCGTACTTTTCTACCAGCAGGTCGCGGAATACGCGGAATGCCAGCGCCGGCTCGGTGGTGGTGCCGGACTTGGAGATGATGTTTACGGAGAAATCCTTGCCGTCAACCAGGGAAACAACTTCGCTGAGATATGTCGGGCTGATGGAGTTGCCCACGAAATAAATCTCGGGGGTGTCCTTCTTCAGGCTGTTGTAAAGCGTGGACCTGATAGCCTCGATGACCGCCCTTGCACCGAGGTAGGAGCCGCCGATACCGATAACGATGAGAACATCGCTGTCGTTCTTGACCTTTTCAGCCGCCTTCTTGATTCGTGCAAACTCGTCCTTGTCGTAGTCCACCGGCAGGTCGATCCAGCCGAGGAAATCGTTGCCCGGACCGTTGCGGTCAACAAGCTGCTGATGCGCAGTCTTTACTGCAGGAGCGATGGCGTCGAGCTCATGCTCAGCCACAAAGCTGCTGAGATATTTGTCGTCTAATTTGATACCCATTTTGATCTTTTCTCCTTTCACATACCACGCGCGCTTTCTATCTGTTCCGGAAATATCCGGCAGCACGGCATGGCAGTAGCTGATTATATTATAACTTATATTCTTTTTTTTTGCAACAAGTTTTCGCCCAAGCTGGCGATTTTGATTAAACAAAACGAAAATCCCCTGAATTTGTTGTGAATGTTGCACAATAAACCGTGTGAAGAGTCTATATCCATTACGTTGACTTTACGTCAGTTTTTTGATATAATAAAATGTAAACTCAATATGACCTGATCTGAACGGAGAAAAATAATGACTGAATACAAATACGCCGTGCCCTGCCACTTCGGAATAGAAAAAACGCTGTCCTTCGAGGTAAAGAAGATAGGCGGCGAAAACATCGCGGTTTCTGACGGAAAGGTGACGTTCACCGGTTCGCCGGAGCTCTGCGCGAAAGCGAACATATGCCTTTCCACAGCGGAGAGAGTGTGCATAGTGCTCGGGCAGTTCCGGGCAGGGACATTCGACGAGCTTTTCGAGGGGATAAGGGCGCTCCCGCTGTCGGAGTACATCGGCAGATACGACGCATTCCCGAACACGGGGCACTCGCTGAATTCCGTGCTGAAGAGCATTCCCGCCTGCCAGAAGATAGTGAAGAAAGCCATGGCGGTGAACCTCTGCAAAGCCTACGGGCTCCAGACCATGCCGGAGAGCGGCGCCACGGCGCAGATACGCTTCTCGGTAATGAAGGACGAATTTACGCTGATGCTGGACACCAGCGGGGCAGGGCTGCACAAGCGCGGCTACCGCAGGGAATCCAACGCGGCGCCCATAAAGGAGACCCTGGCGGCGGGGATAATCGACCTTGCGCGCATAAGGGAGAACGATACGGTGTGCGACCCGTTCTGCGGCTCCGGCACGCTGCTGATAGAAGCCGGGCTGAAAGCCCTTAACATTGCGCCTGGGCTCAACCGTGGATTCGCGGCGGAGCGCCTTGGATTCATTCCGGACAAGGCGTGGAGGGCTGCCCGGGAGGAAGCTGTGGAAGCGATAAAGCGCGGCGCGGAGTTCCGGGGTTACGGCTTCGATATCGACGGCGAGTGCGTGAGCCTCACCATGGCTAACGCGAAGAAAGCCTCCCCGCTGATGAAGATAACCGCCGAGCGCCGGGATATAAAGGACTTCGCAGCTCCCGCGGAGAACATGAAGATAATCACCAACCCGCCCTACGGCGAGCGAATGCTGGAGCTTGAGCAGGCGCGGGAGATCTACCGGACGATGGGCGAAAAGCTGCTGCCGCTTAACGGAAATCAGCTCTACATCATAACCCCGGACGAGGAATTTGAGAGCCTTTTCGGGCAGAAAGCCGACAAGAACAGAAAACTGTACAACGGCATGATGATGTGCCGCCTGTACTCCTACTTCAAGTGATATGAAAAAAAGAACGCTCAGATTTGACGGAGCGGCGCCGCTGCCGATAGTGATATACCTGCTGTCCGTTGCGGTCTCGCTCATGTATACGATATGCCGGCAGCAGTTCCTGCCGTGCGCAGCTATCATGTCCGCGCTGACGGCGGGGGTATTCTTCCTGTTCTACAAGCTGCGTACGCGGCCGAGAATCACCGCGTCGCTGGTGCTCGGATTCATTACGGCGGCGTGGACTGCGGGGACGGCGGCTTCCGCGTGGAGCCCCGGCGAGGATATCAGCTTCATGAACTTCCTGTTCACCGCTTCGGCGCAGTTTGTGACCCTATATGCCGCTGCCGCCATATTCATCTTTTCGCTGATAATCGGGTTCATAGGGTTCTATTTCTCGGTGATGAGCCCGCGCCCCTGCTTCCTTATGCTGCTGACGTTCATTCCGCTGATACTCTCGGCGCGCACGTCAAGGGAGCTCCCCGCATACTTCATGGCGATAATGGCGGGAGCCTTTGTCTGGGCTGCTGCAAATTCCTCGCAGTATGTCCCGAACACCATGACCGACCCGGACTGGCGCGCACTTGCCGATTCCGGGAAGATACCGGAAAAGCTGATAGGCGCTGTCCCGGAGGTCTTTGAGGATAAATCAGGCAGGCGCAGGAGAGTGGCGGTATCCCTCGCGGCGGCGGCGCTTGCGGGACTTCTGGCGCTGATACTGCCGAAAAACACCGACACTCCGCTGAAGAACCAGCTCGACCATATGGCGCCGCAGCAGGGCGGCTACAATTACAACAACGCCCTGTCGAACTTTGTTAACCATTCTTCCGTCAACACCGGAAACAACCAGAACACCGGAAACGTTCTGTTCACGGTAAAGACCGATACGCCGGGATATCTCAGGCGGTGGGTTTTCGACTGCTACTCCCCGGACGGCTGGACGGTGCTTGACGAGTTCGACATGGGCTACGCCGGCTGGGAATACAACGCGGCAAATTCCGATATTCCCTTGCTGATGGCGGATATAAGCTCCGCACGGGACGAACTGCCGGAGGATATTCAGGCGCTTATCGCCGGGGAGACTTACATATCGGGCGGCAGGCAGGCCATGACAATAAACATCATATCCGCTTCTTCCACCCGCGTAATTATCCACCCGGACAGAATGTACGACATAATTATGCCGGAGGAATGCGGCAGGACATACCGCACGGGACGTGAGGATTACTTCACGGAAGCGGCGATCCCGCAGTTCAGCTCGTATTTTGTCTACTATTCAGCCCCTGTGGTGAATGAAGGCACTGCGGTTCTGGATTACGACAGCTTTGGTACGCTGATTGACGCCGCGGGGGATGCCGGCATCATAACAAATGCGCGTTATTCCGCGCTGAGAAACGAGTTCAATGAGGTTCTCTCCTACAGCTATGCCACTGCTTCTGACGGCGTGACACCGGAACTGGAGGCGCTGGCGCAGGAGATCACGGCGGGGCTTACCTCGGATTACGAAAAGGCGCAGGCGCTGGAAAAGTGGTTCGGCGAGGCGGGCTTCGTCTACGACCTTGCGTTCGTGCCGGAGCGTACCGGTGTGGATTACTTCATAAACGAGAGCAGGCGCGGCATATGCAGCGACTATGCCTCGGCGCTGACCCTGCTTGCAAGGGCGGCTGGACTCACCGCGCGCTACTGCGAGGGCTTCGCCATGCCGCAGGACTGCTACAACGCGGCTTCCGGGCTGTATGAGATAACCGGAAATCAGGCTCACGCCTGGACGCAGATATACATTCCCGGCTCGGGCTGGATAGACTTCGACGGCACGCGCTACGCAGGAGAAGCCACAGACGGGGAGCTTCCGATGATGTGGCTGTACATAGCGGCGGGAGCGGTCGTTCTGCTCATTCTGGCGGTGGTATTCCGCAGGAAAATAGGCTGGCTGTGGTTCTGCATGACCTATTCCATGAGGAGCGGCGCCGGCAGGGTGCGCGGGGTGTATATCCGCGCCAGAAGCCTTGCGGCGGCGGTCTCCGGCAGGGAGGCTGACAGTATGTCCTGCGGCGAGGTAAGGCAGGTCATCTCCGGAAGCCTGAGTATGCCGGAGCAGGCAGAGCACATCTGCACGGCGGCGGACGAGCTGTTCTATTCACCGGAAAAGCGCACGGAGCGCGACACAAAGCCGCTTCTCAGGGAGCTTAAAGCCGTGATGAAGCGCAGAAGGGAGCTGAAAAAGTGATGAAGCTGCACCCTGCGGGATTTATTCAGGCGCTTGCGTTTGCTGTGGTGTTCCTGCTTTTCATCAGCGGAGAAGCGGGCTGGATACTTATTTATTGTATGCTGGCGGCTATCGCGGCTTCCATTGTCACCTGCGCGGTATCCCACAAGCATATCAGCGTGAGCTGTAACAGCTTTGCGGGAGTGTATCGGCTCGGGCAGGAGGTCACTGCGGAGCTTCACGTCGGCGGGCGCGGGTTCTGTATTCTGCCGTTCGTTGTGATAAACGGATTTTTTATGGGAAAGCCGTTTTCTGCGCGGTGCTCCGTGTTCGGAAAGCGCGGCGGCTGCGTGAAGATAACCATGCGCGCGGAGGAGTGCTGTCTCAACCGGCTTGATATAGAGCAGGTCCAGATAAGGGACTTCTTCGGGATAATCGTATTTTCTTCCCCGGTGCGCCCGGAGCCGGGCGCTGCCGCAGTGCTTCCGGGGATCGTGGAGTACTCCGGCCCGGAGGTCATACCGCCGCTTCTCCCCTCCGATGAGGACGAGGAGACCGAGCGTCCGGCGCTCTCCGGAGGAATGCCCGGGTACGAGCACCGTGGCTACGTCCCCGGGGATTCCCCGCGCAGGATAAACTACAAGCTGTCCGCGAAGAAGCGTACTCTGCTTGTCCGCAGGGACGAGGGCACCGCCACCGAGCGCGTTGAAATAGTCCTCGCCCCGGGAGCCGACTGCGCCTGCGCCGAGCAGGCTTTCGCCCTTTCGCAGAAGCTGATATCCGACGGCGGTTCGGTCCGCGTGATATTCGCCGGGGAGAGCTTTCCGGCGGCAAGCCCCGCAGAGGTCTGCAAGCTGCGAGAGTGGCTCGCGTTCCGGGATCTGCACAGCTCCGGCGGCGGTTCAGAACCCGTCAGGAGCGCCAGCCTTTCCCATACCGTGGTGACGATTTCGCCCGGGGGTATAACGGTTCAGTGATATTAGGTAACCTCTAAAAACCTCCTTCACGGCAGATTTCTATGACTTACCAAGAAACGTCGCTTCGCTCCTTATTCATCATCTGTTGCGTTACCAAACCTTGAAATACATCAAGTATTACTGCGGTTTGGTGCCTTACATCTGATATAAGTCATATACAAAATCTGCTCGTGTCCCGGTTTTTAGAGGTTACCATTACACAGAAATCCGGAAAAATTCACAAAAAAATTTAAAAAACATCTAGCTTTTTTCCGGATTATCTGCTATAATAAAAGTGTGGCAGAGTGTACGGTTTTAACTGGATAATACTGCCAGCAGATTATCAAATGCGCAGACCGGCTCGTGCACGGGCAGATCTGCGATAATACAAATTCAGGAGGTATATACCAATGGCAAACAAGTGGGTCTATATGTTCAGCGAAGGCGACATGACCATGCGTAATCTCCTCGGCGGTAAGGGTGCAAACCTTGCTGAGATGACAAGCATCGGTCTTCCCGTTCCGCAGGGCTTCACGATCACAACAGAGGCTTGCACTCAGTACTATGAGGACGGCCGCAAGATCAACGACGAGATCATGGCTCAGGCTATGGAGGGCGTTAAGAAGATGGAGGAGATCAACGGCAAGAAGTTCGGCGATCTCAAGAATCCGCTTCTCGTTTCCGTTCGTTCCGGCGCTAGAGCTTCCATGCCCGGCATGATGGATACTATCCTTAACCTCGGTCTTAACGACGACGTTGTTAACGCTATGATCGCAGGCAACCCCGATCCCAAGTTCGAGAGATTCGTTTACGACTCCTACAGACGCTTCATCCAGATGTTCTCTGACGTTGTTATGGAAGTAGGCAAGAAGTACTTCGAGCAGCTCATCGACAAGATGAAGGAGGAGAAGGGCGTTCAGTACGATATCGACCTGACCGCTGCCGACCTCAAGACTCTGGCTGAGCAGTTCAAGGCAGAGTACAAGAAGCAGCTCGGCGAGGACTTCCCGTCCGACCCCGTACAGCAGCTCAAGCTCGCTATCGAGGCCGTATTCCGTTCATGGGACAACCCCCGTGCAAACGTATACCGCCGCGACAACGATATCCCGTACAGCTGGGGTACCGCAGTAAACGTAATGCCGATGGTATTCGGTAACCTGAACAACGAGTCCGGTACGGGCGTTGCATTCACCCGCGACCCTGCAACCGGCGAGAAGAAGCTCATGGGCGAGTTCCTTATCAACGCCCAGGGCGAGGACGTTGTTGCCGGCGTTCGTACTCCTATGCCTATCGCACAGATGGAGAAGGAGTTCCCCGAGGCTTACGCAGAGTTCATCAAGGTTTGCGACACCCTCGAGAACCACTATCACGATATGCAGGATATGGAGTTCACCGTTGAGAACAAGAAGCTCTATATGCTCCAGTGCCGTAACGGTAAGAGAACCGCTCAGGCTGCCCTGAAGATCGCCTGCGACCTCGTTGACGAGGGTCACAAGACCGAGCAGGAAGCTGTTCTTATGATCGACCCCAGAAACCTCGATACACTGCTCCACCCGCAGTTCGACGCTAAGGCTCTTAAGGCTGCTACACCGGTAGGCAAGGGTCTGGGCGCTTCCCCCGGAGCTGCTTGCGGTAAGATCGTCTTCACAGCAGACGACGCTGAGAAGTGGGCTGCAAAGGGCGAGAAGGTAGTTCTGGTTCGTCTGGAGACCTCTCCTGAGGATATCACAGGTATGAAGGTATCTCAGGGTATCCTGACCGTTCGCGGCGGTATGACCTCTCACGCAGCCGTTGTTGCCCGTGGTATGGGTACCTGCTGCGTATCCGGCTGCGGCGACATCAAGATGGACGAAGAGAACAAGAAGTTTGACCTGGCAGGCAAGACCTACCACGAGGGCGACTTCATCTCCATCGACGGTACAACCGGTAACATCTATGACGGCATCATTCCCACCGTTGACGCTTCCATCGCTGGCGAGTTCGGCAGAGTAATGGCATGGGCTGACAAGTACAGAAAGCTCAAGGTAAGAACAAACGCTGATACTCCTGCTGACGCTAAGAAGGCAAGAGAGCTCGGCGCTGAGGGTATCGGTCTGTGCCGTACAGAGCATATGTTCTTCGATCCTGACAGAATCGCAGCATTCCGTGAGATGATCTGCTCCGACACTGTTGAGGAGAGAGAAGCTGCTCTCGCTAAGATCGAGCCGATGCAGCAGAGCGACTTTGAGAAGCTTTACGAAGCACTCGAGGGCAATCCTGTAACCATCAGATTCCTCGACCCGCCTCTCCACGAGTTCGTTCCCACTGAGGAAGCTGACATCGAGGCTCTGGCTAAGGCTCAGGGCAAGTCCGTTGAGACCATCAAGAACATCATTGCTTCCCTGCATGAGTTCAACCCGATGATGGGTCACCGCGGCTGCCGTCTGGCTGTAACCTACCCCGAGATCGCTAAGATGCAGACAGCTGCTGTAATCAAGGCTGCTATCAACGTTAAGAAGGCTCACCCTGACTGGACTATCGTTCCTGAGATCATGATCCCGCTGGTTGGCGAGGTTAAGGAGCTCAAGTACGTTAAGAACACCGTTGTTAAGACTGCTGACGAGATCATCGCTGCTGCTGGCTCCGACCTGAAGTACTCCGTAGGTACCATGATCGAGATCCCGAGAGCTGCCCTGACTGCTGACGACATCGCTAAGGAAGCTGAGTTCTTCTGCTTCGGTACAAACGACCTGACACAGATGACATACGGCTTCTCCCGTGATGACGCTGGTAAGTTCCTCGGCGCTTACTATGACGCTAAGATCTTCGAGAACGATCCGTTCGCTAAGCTCGACCAGGTTGGCGTTGGCAAGCTCATGAAGATGGCTATCGAGCTCGGCAAGAAGACCCGTCCCGAGATGCACTGCGGTATCTGCGGCGAGCACGGCGGCGACCCGACATCTGTTGAGTTCTGCCACGAGATCGGTCTGGATTATGTATCCTGCTCACCGTTCCGCGTTCCGATCGCTAGACTGGCTGCTGCTCAGGCTGCGCTCAGATAATTGCGGACGCTTAACGGCTTAAAACAATAACAATGGACCCACCTCGGAAACGGGGTGGGTTTTTGTATTGAGGTCACCTCTAAAAACCTTGTTTGAGTGAAAATGTGTATAGCACACCGACTGCTTCTTTCAACGAGCGAAATTTCTGATGCGACGGCGTCCATGCCGTCGCCCGGTTATTTCGCTTTGCAACATCGTGTTGCACCTCCTCGTAAGGCATACAGCCTTACTTCGTCGGCTTTCATCGCATTCGGCGCACTCTACCCATTTTCCCTTTTCAAACCGGTTTTTAGAGGTTCCCTTGATTTTTTGGGGATTCTATGCTACAATAGAGAAAAACTCGCAGGGGGTGCGGCATGGACGGAGAAACCACAATATCCGGCTACTCAAAATACGACCCGGAGGCGAAGCGCCGCCGTAAGGTGAATCCGCTGGAGGAGGTCTACCCGCCGCTTCCCGCGAAGAAATACGACGTGATCTATGCCGACCCGCCCTGGGATTACGGCGGGAAAATGCAGTACGACAGATCCGGTATAAAGTCGCAGAACATCGGATTCGGGAAGAACGTGTTCATCAGCGCGGCGGATTTCAAGTATCCCACGCTGAAGCTGTCGGAGCTGAAGCGTCTGGATGTGGCTTCCATAGCCGCCGAGGACTGTATTCTGTTCATGTGGACGACCGGACCGCAGCTTGCCAATTCCATCGGGCTCGGCGAGGCATGGGGATTCGAGTACAAGACCGTCGCTTTCGTCTGGGATAAGCAGGTGCACAATCCCGGGAGATACACCCTTTCACAGACGGAATTCGTGCTTGCATTCCGGCGGGGGAGATTCCCGGCGCCGCGCGGCGCAAGGAACGTCCGGCAGCTTGTATCCGTCCGCCGTGGGGAGCACAGCGAGAAGCCTGCGGAGGTCATAAATGGCATAACGGAGATGTTCCCGCAGCAGGAAAAGATAGAGCTTTTCGCACGGAGGAGCTTCCCGGGCTGGGACAACTGGGGGCTGGAGATCCCCGGCAGCCGCACGGAGATACTGTCCCGGGGCGAAATCGGCACATAATATATCAGGCGCACAGAAGTGAACTCTGTGCGCCTTGTTCATATTGACGGATTTGGTGAACCGTGGTATACTTGTATGGTAACCTCTAAAAACCGGGACACGAGCAGATTTCGTACATGACTTATATCAGATGCAAGGCGTCAAACCGCAGTAATACTGTATGTATTTCAAGGTTTGACAACGAAGCAGATGATATAAGTCATAGAAATCTGCCGTGAAGGAGGTTTTTAGAGGTTACCTGTATCATAAACCATGGGAGGTGTTTATATGAAAAAGTGGCTCGACGAGGAATACGAGTTTGAAATCGAGGTAACCGGATATCTGCGCGGTGATAAGCCGGAGCACTACTGCCGCAACGGCGAGGAGCCAGGCGACAGATACACCTGCACTTACGGCTGCCCGGTGAACTCTCAGGGGCAGGGAATATGCCCGAAGCTGATGATGGTGATGTTCCCGGTGATGGAGGCTGTCCGCAGCGGCGGCGACCTCCGGAATCTGGGCGGGGAGGACAGATATACGAAAACGATAGTCTGTCCGGACGGCTGCGTGATTTTCCGGCTGACCGCGAAGCCATCGGGGAAACCGAACTGCTTCCGGGAAAATATGTTTGGCTGAGGAGGAGCTATGAGCGGTATACAGCGTTTTGACGTAAACGAGGAGTGGGCGCACTCCGGCATGATAAAGGCGGGGGATTTCTGCTTCCTGAACTACTGCGTCGGGAATGTCGGCGGCACGATAGAAGAGCAGGTAAACGGCGCGTTTGACGAGATGGAAAGGCGGCTCGCGCTTGCGGGGCTCACCCTCGAAAATGTGGTGCAGATGGACTGCCTTTTCCGGGACGTGTGGAATATTCCGGTGATGGAGAAGGTCATAAAACAGCGCTTCAATGGAAAGTACCCGGTGCGCAAGTCGATACAGACGGAGTTCGCGCACATCGGCGGCGAGGGCGGACTGCTGTTTCAGGCGGATGCCGTAGCCTACTGTGGGAAATAAACATTAAATAAAGGCACCGAAAACCGGTGCCTTTAAAGTTAATATGTAATTACCGCCACGGAAATATCGTCCCGGCTTCCTGCCCGGGAGCGCTCCCGGAGGTGATTTTCCAGTGCCGGAAGCTCCCGCTGTGAAAGCGCGGCTGTCCTGCCGCAGAAGCTCAGAAAATCGTCCCGGCTGACGAACGAGTTTATCAGCCCGTCGCTTGAAAGCACGATATGCCGGAATCCGCCCTCCCGCCAGAAGCTGCGGAAGCTGTTTATCGCGTCGCAGTCGCACAGGGAGGTCGTGAGGTTGCCGACAAGGCGCTCGTCCTCCGGCATGGGGAGTGTTTCCGCGCCGCCAGCGCCCATCACGAAGCTGCCGTCCCCTATCTGGAGCCCGAAAACTCCGCCGCTGTCCGCCGCCGCAAGGATAAGGGTGGCGCCGTACATTATCTCGGGGCTCAGCCCGCCGAATCTGTCGGAAATGGCGCGCTCCTTTTCGCTAAGCGGCGAGAATCTCAGGTGCGCGGCTATCTCGTCGTTCCAGCCGCAGATTATGTTTGCGGCGATACGGCGCGCCGCCTCCGCCGGGTCTCCGGAGAATACTGCTGAAAGACTGCCGTTGCGCTCGCAGAAATCCGTTATGGAGCGCACGGCTATCCGCGCCGCCATCTCGCTGCCCGCAGCGCTGCGGAAGTGCTTCTCGCTGCCGTGGCCGTCGGATACGGCGGCTATCGCAAGTGAATCAGATATCAGCACCCGCGCGCTGTCCTGACAGGGAATGCTCCCGCTTTCGTGGGAGGCTCCCCGGACTGAAACTGCAAAGCCCCGCAGCGGCATTACCAGCCAGCCTCGATGTCAGCGTTTATCTCGTCGCTTTCAGCAAATTCGCGTATCTGTTCAGCCGCAGAATCCTGCTTGGTGCGCATATCCTCGGGGGTCTCGGCAAGGCGGACGCTCCGGCTGCCTATCTGCGAGGATGTGACTGCAACGAACTTTATCAGCTTCGCGAGAGCCTCGCCGTTGTGCGCTGTGACAACGCTGTCCGGGTTCCCGGTGAATCTCGCGAGGATATCGAGGTCTGCGTCCTCGCCTATCGCAACAGCCGCCTTTATGCCGTTTGCATACCAGCGGTTGCGGGATAGCACCTCAAGTCCCTTTTCGTAGTTGTCGGTGGGATAGCCGTCCGACATGAGTATCATCACCGGCGCAAATGAAAGGCTCGGCGACTGCATGAACTCGTTTCGCGAGAGCTTCGCCGCAAGCTCGGTAAGGGCGCTGCCGAGGTCGGTCACGTTTTCGGCGTCAAGCGGCTTCCACTCGAATTTGCCGATGGAAACAGGAGAGTCGTACATCCACTCGCAGCCGCCGGAGAATTTCAGCACGGCGAGCTTTATGTCGGCGTCCGCGCCGCCTATCCCCTGTATCTCTGGTATAAGCTCCTCCATTACGGAGTTCACGGTTCCTATCTTGCTCCCGCCCATGCTTCCGGAGCAGTCTATGAGGAAAAACAGCACCATTGATTTCTTGGCGATCTCCTCTGCGTCATCAAACGGATTTATCGGTGTATCTGACATTTTGAACCTCCTGAATTCAGAATAGAAATATATCTGTATACATTATACCATTCCGCCCCGGAAAAGTCAATTGTCTGATCGTACTAATGATTGATTTTCAGCGGTTTTTGTGCTATAATCATATTAGGTAACCTCTAAAAACCTCCTTCACGGCAGATTTCTATGACTTATATCATCTGCTTCGTTGTCAAACCTTGAAATACATACAGTATTACTGCGGTTTGACGCCTAGCATCTGATATAAGTCATGTACGAAATCTGCTCGTGTCCCGGTTTTTAGAGGTTACCATTAATTGAGAAAGAGAGGAAAACCGCGATGCCAATAACCGTCAGACGCGCCGAGGAGCGCGATATGGATAAGATACTCACCCTGCTTGGCGAGGTGCTGGAGCTCCACGCTGGGATACGCCCGGACCTGTTCGTTCCTGGGACGACCAAATACACCCGGGAAGAACTCCTGAAGATTATCAGCGACGACGAAACTCCGGTTTTCGTTGCCGACAACGGCGGAGATGTCGCAGGATATGCATTCTGCGTGATAAAGCAGCCGCCGTTTTCCACCAATATGACTCAGGTAAAAACGCTGTACATAGACGATCTCTGCGTTGACGAGAATATCCGCGGAAAGCACATCGGCACCCTGCTTTTCGATTACGTCAGGGAACGGGCGAAGGAGCTTGGCTGCCAGTACGTCACGCTCAACGTCTGGGAGGGCAACGACAGCGCCCGCCGTTTCTACGACAAGATGGGAATGTCCGTCCGGGAAACGATGATGGAAGTGCGCCTGTAAGCTGCGTTAAAAAAGTATTTGTTACAACACAAAAGCCTTAACTGAGCCGATTTTGCCGCACATATCATGCGCATATTATGCTATAATATGAACGTATGGCGCTGTGCCGCAAAACAGGAGGTATTATGGAAAAGAAAATAGAGATAAGGCCGGAAAAGGGCGTGGTCCTGCGCATAAGTATGCCGGGAGCGGTTCAGAATATAAAATTCGCGGATATATCGAAATACTGGGATTTCGGCGACGAGGAGAACATAGGGCATATAAGCTGTATGACCAGGGGCAGTCTGGTGATCATGCTTATGCTGGCTTCCGACAGGGAGAGCGGCGTTATTGCAGGCTGGGATATTGCAAAGGAGGAGCTGGTGCACCTGTCCGAAGGCTCATACTGTGTTTCCATGAAGCTTTTCGGAAAGTATCTTTACACGCTGTGCAGGGTGGAGAATTTCGTGGTGCCCAGCCATTTTCAGGTGTACGCTGTCCCGGTGGGGAGCTTCGACCCGGCTGACGCGGGCAGGAGGATATACTGCAAGGCTCCGTGCGGCAGCGCCGGAATGGGAAAGAATATCCGGCTTGACGTCGGCAGGGGCGGCATAAAGGTCACCGACGGCAGGAATTCCGTGACCTACGCGGAGGATACGGGAGCCCCAGCAGATTCCCCGGCGGAGGGCTTCGGATACCTGTACAGTATCCCCATGCCGCGCCCCGGCGAGCAGGGCTCCGAGAGGCTGGAGGGTATGTTCACCTGACGTCAGGAAAAAAATCCTGATTAGTACTTGAAAAATCCTGCAAAGTATGGTATACTGAAAATAATAGCAGGAAACTGCCCTTAAACGGGAGGTTTCCCTGCGACTAAATACGAAAGAGGTGTCCATTTTGAAGCACATCACAACCATCAACAAGGCTAACCTGAAGGCTTCCGCTGTAAAGGGCGGCTGCGGCAAGTGCCAGAGCTCCTGCCAGTCTGCTTGTAAGACCTCCTGCACAGTTGCTAACCAGAAGTGCGAGTCTGAGAAGTAATTTTCTGTCGGATCATCCCCGGTTTACCCGGGGAGAAAGACTCCCGCCCCAGGCGGGAATACTTCCGGATATGCCGGGCGGAATATTCCGCCCTGTTTTTTTGATAAAAGATTTTTGATGATATAGAAAGGCGATAACCAAATGATACATAAGTTCAGGCAGCTCGGATACAATATAGTGCTCGACGTCAACAGCGGCGCCGTCCATCTTCCGGACGACTGCGCCTACGATATGCTGGATTTCCTTGATGCCCCCATGACCGGGGAAATGCCTGCAGACCTCCCCGCAAAGCTCGCCGAATACTCCGAAGCGGAGGTCCGCGAGAGCTACGCGGAGCTCTATCAGCTTTACAAGGACGGGCAGCTCTTTGCAGAGGACGATTACGAGAAATACAGCAACACCATGGTGAAATCCCCGGTGAAGTCCATGTGCCTGAATGTTGCCCATGACTGCAACCTCCGCTGCGAGTACTGCTTCGCGCAGCAGGGCGATTTCGGCGGCGACCGCTGCATCATGACCCCCGAGACCGGCAGAAAAGCCATTGATTTCCTTATTGAGCGCTCCGCAAACCGCGAGCAGCTCGAGCTGGACTTTTTCGGCGGCGAGCCGCTTATGGCATGGGATACCGTCGTTGCCACCGTTGAGTACGCGCGCTCCATTGAGAAGCAGCACGGAAAGCACTTCCGCTTCACCATCACAACCAACGGTCTGCTGCTGGACGACAAGAAGATAGAGTACATCAACCGCGAGATGAGCAACTGCGTGCTCTCCCTTGACGGCAGACGCGACGTCACCGACCGCGTGCGCAAGACCCTGAACGGCAAGAGCTGCTTCGACATAATCGTGCCGAAGTTCCAGAAGCTGGTGCAGAGCCGCGGCACAAAGGATTACTATGTCCGCGCCACATTCACGAAGTACAACCTCGACTTCACGGACGATATCCTCGCGATGAGGGATATGGGCTTCGTGCAGCTGTCCGCTGAGCCGGTAGTGACCGACCCGGCTATGCCGTGGGCTATCCACGAGGAGGATCTCCCGCGGGTATTCTCCGAGTACGACAAGCTCTGCGATGTAATGGCGAACCGCACTGAGGACAAGTTCAACTTCTTCCACTTCATGGTCGACCTGAACGCAGGCCCCTGCGCCATCAAGAGGCTGAGAGGCTGCGGCTGCGGCAACGACTACGTTGCGGTCGAGCCCCACGGCGATATCTACCCCTGCCACCAGTTCGTTGGTATGGAGCAGTGGAAAATGGGCAACCTATATGATGGAACATTCAACGACGACATCAAGACGTATTTCTCTAAGGTGCACGTTTACAGCAAGGAAGGCTGCCGTAACTGCTGGGCGAAGTTCTTCTGCTCCGGCGGCTGCAACGCGAACAGCTTCCAGTATGAGGGCGACGTGAAGAAGCCCTACAAGCTCGCCTGTGAAATGCAGAAGAAGCGTCTGGAATGTGCGATAGCCCTCGCCGCTGACCGTGCGGTCAAGGGTCACGAGGCTCCGGCTATGAGCGAAGCTCCGGCAAGCATGGGATAAATCGGTATTTGCGGAGTTAAACCCACTGTGGCAGGCAGACAGCCCGGCATCGTGGGTTTTACTTGCATCCGACACTCTGTCAGCAGTCCGGAAATGCGGAAATCAAACCAGACTTTTCCCTTTTTTGTTCAGCCTTATTTAATTGATTGTTCAAATTTGTTTCACTTAAATGACACAAAGACCTGCTATACTTAAATCACAGCAAGGGAAACGGCGGTCAGCCGGAAAGCCCCGGGCACATCGGTTTGATGAAAGGACGAATGATCTATGTATGAATATAATAACAATGGCATGAACGAACAGAACCAGCAGAATACTCAGAACGCCCAGTTTCAGGGCAATTTTTCCACAGAGCAGAAGCCGCCGAAGAAGCCCCACAAGACCGCGAAGGTCGTAGCGCTTGTCGCAGCGATATCAGTCCTCTGCGGAGGTCTTGGATTCGGCGGAGCCTACCTCGGCAACACCGCAAGCAAGATGATCATGCAGGGCGCGCAGAACGTCCGTGACAATATCGACAGCGGAAGCGCGAATACATCTGCTGATCCCGCCGCTTCCGACAGCGCGGACAACAGCAGCCTTGCCGCTGACGCACAGGAGGTGCTTGACGCGCTTTCCTCTGACGCGGCAACACATAACATCAACACCGGCGAACGCAACAGCGACGGCAGCTACGCCTACACCCGCGACCTCGTTGCGGCGGTAAAGGATTCCGTTGCGTACATCGAGGTGTATGTAAACTACCGCGGTAAGGAGACCCTCTACGGTTCAGGCAGCGGCGTAGTCATTTCCAAGGACGGCTATGTCCTCACAAACGCGCACGTTGTCGAGAATGACTATTACACCGTCAGCAAGGTAGTTGTAAACATCAACACCACCGACCCGAATGACGGCACCAGCGTTTCCACACCGTACACAGCTGCCATCGTGGGTTCTGATTCCGATACGGATATCGCAGTTCTGAAGATCGACGGCAGCAATTTCCAGGCGGCAAAGCTCGGCGATTCCGATGAGCTGAGCCTTGGCGACGATGTTGTTGCGATAGGCAACCCGATGGGTCTTGAGACCTCCGTTTCCAAGGGCGTTGTTTCCGGTCTGAACCGTCAGGTTTATGACGACAACAGCGTTTCCGCTATCCAGACCGATACGGCGATAAACAGCGGTAACTCCGGCGGCGGACTGTTCAATATGTACGGCGAGGTAGTCGGCATAGTAAACATGAAGCTTGTAAACGACAACGCAGAGAATCTGAGTTTCGCCATCACCATAAACGACGTGAAGTCCGTAATAAGCGACCTGGTTACCAAGGGCTATGTTTCCGGACGTCCGATACTCGGCATCACCTGCCTCCAGATAAGTGATTATCTCGGCGCAGTTCAGAACATGACCCCCGGCCTGCTGGTAACTGATATCGACCAGAGCCTTGCGATAGCCAGGAGCGAACTTGTAGTCGGCGACACCATCACGGCGATCAACGGCACAGATGTCCGCACGGTTGACGAGGTTTCCACGATACTCAAGGA
>CAKSPH010000017.1 GCA_934481355.1 uncultured Oscillospiraceae bacterium
TCTAGGTTTTTGATACATAACCACACAATATTTATTATGTGGTTATTCGCTGCAAAACCGCATTATTACTAGCTTTACATGATTTGATGTTTGTATTTTTATCTCATTTATTATCGTTTTGGCATTACAATTTTATAGGTCAAAGTCATTAATCTATTGACAAATCCATTTGTTCATAGTATAATAGGCATATAGGTTTTTTTGGTAATAAGCGATATACCACATAATAAATATTATGTGGTATCCCTAACCAGCCCTAAAGCCGCTATTTGGCGGGCGTGAACGGCTCCGGATTCTCTCATATATATTCTAGTTGTATTAATACTGGAGTGCCCTAATAAGTCTGCTAATTTAGATATATCCTTATTTTGATTATAATAAGTTTTAGCAAAGAGATGTCTTAAATTGTGTGGGAACACCTTAGAAGCCTTAACTCCCGAAATGCTACATAAGCGTTGCATACTATGATAGATATTCGATCTATCTAATGGCTTACCGTTTTTGGTTATAAATATTGTTCCACTTAATATATTTTGATTTACTACATATTTTTTTAACAAGGTACACAGAGGAGCGGGTAGAAATACTACCCGATTTTTATTTTTGCATGATATAGCTGCTTTGCCCTCTTTAACCGCCTCTACTGTTATATACTTTAATTCTGAAATTCTTATCCCAGTTGAGCATATGGTCTGTATGATTAAACTTAGTCGTTCTTGCCCATTAATATTTGCCGCCCTGATTAGTTTGTCATATTCCTTGCGTGTCAATTCTTTGTCTGCTGTTTCGTAAATTTGTTTTTGGATTTTCAGAGGTTTCAGGGCTAGATCTGGTCTACACATATATTTCAGCAGGTTATTAATCGCTGCTATTGATACATTGCAGGTTGTAGGCGCATACTGTGATGTTAGCATTGTTTTGTATGACAACAATTTATCTTTAGTCACAGGCTGACAGTCTAAAAACAACTGTAAAGACATCAACTCGCGTTGATAAGATTTAATTGTGCTTTCGCTGCGTTCCTGTTCATGAAGATATCTTATGTAATTCTTGATTGTTTTATCTGATAGGATTATATCTTTTCTCATTGTTATTACTCCTTTCAAGTAAGAAATATATACTATTATATCATAAGGGCAGGTTATAGCACCTGCCCTTATGATAATAATTATTGATTATCTATATTTTCCAGTCCCTGCTTTTCTGCTCTCAATTTTATAGCTTTGTAGAGGGTTGGTCGAGAAATACCACACGCACGACAAATCTCCGATACAGTCAAATTATGTAAATCATACATCTTCAATGCTTTGTCCAATGTCTTTTCCGGAGTGGCAGGTCTGCCACCAAATCTACCCCTCTCACGCGCACTTTTTACACCCTCTTTTACACGTTCAGAAATTGTTTCTCGCTCAAACTCGCTTAAAACACATAAAAACTGTGCTATCATTTTTCCTGCGGCACTACCAAAATCTAATTTTTCTTTTAATGAAATAAGTGTCACGCCCTCATTATGAAATGTTTGCATTAAATTTATTAAATCTGCTGAACTTCTCCCCAAACGACTTAATGACTCAATATATACTGTATCTCCTGTCTCAACCACCTCTAACAGGGCCTTTAATTTTGGTCTATTAGATTTTGTGCCTGACATTTTCTCGGTGTAGATATAATCCTTATCTACTCCTGCTGCAACTAAAGCATCAATTTGTCGGTCTAAACATTGACCCGTTGTCGATACCCTCGCATATCCATATACTATACCCATTATATATACCCCCTTTTAATTTATTATATGATTTATTTCTGAAAACAACTTTACAAAATTGTTTTACAATTATTTCTACCTATTTATCTATTCCGGATCTTTCTAATATAATTATACAACAAAACAATTGTTATTTTAACACAGCTATTCCCACAAAGTGACTGATTGGAAATGCAATAATTTCGCCAGTCTTGACCTCTACTGCCCTTATCCATCCAACATTAGTTTTTGTTTTTTTGATGTAATCACAAGAAATTATATGTCTTGGATTACCCCTAATTGGTTTATTGGATGCTACTATTGTTTGCAAATTATTATTAGGGTCATAAAACGACAACTTACAAACAGACATTTTTAGCAGGTTAGAAATATAAGTTGTAAGATACTCCACCCATGCAACTGGCAGTATAACATAATCCTGATTAGCGGCGTTTATAATTGCAGGCTTTAGCGCATATCCACATTGTCTTGGTATAAGTTCCACGCATTGCACTATACCGTTTACATAATCGTCTGTTACTGGATTTGCTCTTTGTATTGCACCTCTCTTGTCGCTGTCATCGGCAGGAACAGCATTAATCACATTTGCGTTAGCGGTGATGATATCTATTTTCCCGCTTGAAGATATGCCAAAACACAATGCCGAATACAAGATATACGCTTGTGTGAGAAACTGAAAATTAATCTTATTAGATAATTGTTGCATTGTGTTTTTGTAAATATCCAGCATTGCAGAAGCAGCCCCTTCGTAAAAACCATAAGGACTAATTCTAATATGACCGTCTGCGATACAACGCAAATATTTAGCATCTGCATGTAGCACTTTGTTATCAGCTAAATATGGTAATTTAGCTGATGATTTGTTGGCGTAATGTTGGTGTACGTATTCGTAAAATGCGTTATTAGCAGTCATATAACTAGTTATACCAGTATTGATAGCAAAAATATTGTTGATATCCTGTTGCACCACTGGCGAAGAACTTACCCCCTTTCTTCTAACTTCCTCATTTAACTTACCATTATTTCTTGTATCCATATTACTTACCCCTTTCTCATTGCCTTCTACTAATTCTTTACTTATTTTTTCTTTTTTTATAAATCCTTTCATTCTATGAATAAAATAAACTCCTCTTTATATATAAAAAAATCCTAGAAAATTTTCAAACTCTTAAAAAAAGAAAAAACTCTAAAAAAATCTCAAATATCTCATTCGATAAATTTGCCACTTAAGTAATAAATTTAGTCTTTAAGGGAAAACACATAAATACAATCATTAAAAGTGATAAATATTTTACCCATGTAACTTTGCTTTCAAGCAGTGTCGCCATGAAGTAATCCATGTTCATAATGAACATCTCACGCATTCGCCGCGCGGTCCCGTTATCGCTGCCAAGGTAATCCGTTTTTGCAATGCACTTATCATAGCTCCTGCGGACGTAAGCCTCGGCGTCGCCGGCGCTCATCGGGCGCTTCAGCAGGGCGGCGCGCTCCGGGACTGCGGTCGACCACGGGAATCCATCGTAAAACAGGACCTCTTTTCGGTGATACCACGGATAGCCGCCGAACACCTCATCAGCGCACTCTCCAGAAAGCGCCACCGGGAACCGCTCCTTTATCTTCCCGCAGAACAGGTAAAGCGAGCTGTCCACGTCAGCCATTCCGGGGAGGTCACGGGCGCGTGTGGAATCCTCGAGGGCGTCAGCAAGCGCGGGAGTGTCCAGCTCCACGTTAGTGTGGTCGGAGCCTATGAATTCCGCCATGCGCTTCACCCACGGTGCGTCCTCGTCGGGCTGGAAGCTGCTTGCGCGAAAATTCTGATGATTGTACTTGTAGTCTATCGACCATGTGCTGAGCCTTTCACCGCGCTCCCCGAATTCCCTTGCGGCTATCGCGGAAATCACGCTGCTGTCAAGTCCTCCGGAGAGAAAGCAGCACAGCGGGACATCGCTGACAAGCTGGCGCTTTACCGCGTCGATTATCAGCTCCCGGACGTGCGCCGAGGTCTCCGTGAAATTCTCGGTGTGCGGCTCGGCTTTCAGCTCCCAGTAGCTCCGCAGCCGGAAGCCCTCCTCGGTCAGCACCGCACAGTGTGCCGCCGGGATCTCGCTTATATCCCGGAAAACTCCGCTGCCAACCCGCTTTGCAGGGCCTATCAGCATTATCTCCGCCACGCCGTCCTCGGTTATCACCGGCTTCACGGACGGGTGCTTCAGGAGGGCTTTTATCTCGCTGGCGAATATTATCCCGTCCCGGGTAAGGGAATAAAACAGCGGCTTCACGCCTATTCTGTCCCGGGCAAGGAACAGCTTCCGCTTACGGCTGTCCCAGACCGCAAACGCGAATATTCCGTTGAAAAGCTTCACGCACTCCTCGCCGTAGGTCAGAAACGCTTTCAGTACTACCTCGGTATCTGAATGCCCGTTGAACTCCACGCCGCGCATTTTCATCTTCTGCCGGAGCTCCTCTGTATTGTAAAGCTCCCCGTTGTAGACCAGTGTGCAGCCGCCGCTGCTCATGGGCTGAGCGCCGTTTTCCGGGTCGATGACTATAAGCCGGCGGTGGACTAAGTACGCACTGTCGTCGTTGTATATGCCGGAGGCGTCCGGACCCCGGGAAGCCATGGCGGCGCTCATCTTCGCCATAACTCCGGACATCTGCCGCATATTCTGCTCAAATCCTATCTGTCCTGCTATTCCGCACATTACTCATTCCCCTTTCTGTGCTTTCTCATTTATTGTATGCAGGATATCCGGAGCCGTGAAAAAAATTTTGTTTTCCCCCTTGACAAAATTGTACTGATGTGATATATTGTATATACAAGATATACACATTATTCACTTTTCAGGAGGAACAATGAATATCATAATAACTAACTCAGCCGGGACGCCCATCTACGACCAGATCGCGTCGCAGATAAAGGCGCTTATCCTTTCCGGCAAGCTTAAAGAGGGCGACCCGCTGCCATCAATGCGGGCGCTGGCGCAGGACCTGCGTGTCAGCGTTATCACCACCAAGCGCGCCTATGAGATACTGGAGCAGGAAAAGCTTATCGAGAGCTTCACCGGGCGCGGGAGCTTCGTCTCAGCACAGAGCCCGGAAATGCTGCGGGAACAGAGCCTTCGCGAAATAGAGCAGTACCTGTCAAAAGCTGCGGATTCCGCGAAACGCAGCGGTGTGAAATACGAGGAGCTTGCGGATATTTTACGGCTGTTCATGGAATAAGCCAGAATCCTCCGCGGATCAGTGCATTTATTTAATGGCAGTTTGTGAACAAATTTTCTTTTAATGTATGGAGGTAATTCAATGGAAAACAGTATTGAAATAAAGGGGCTTACCTGCCGGTACAGCAATTTCGCGCTGGAAAACCTGTATCTCACCGTTCCGAACGGCACGGTCATGGGACTTATCGGCGAGAACGGCGCGGGAAAATCCACCACGATAAAGGCGATACTCGGGCTGATAAAGCCGGAAAGCGGCTCCGTTACAGTGCTCGGCGAGGACTCGACAAAGCTATCTGCGGCGACAAAGGAGCAGATAGGCGTGGTTTTCGACACTCTGCCCTTCCCCGCCGTGCTTACCGCAAAGCAGCTCGACAAGGTGCTCGGCGGGATATTCAAAACGTGGGACAGCACGGAATACTACAATTATCTGGAGCGGTTCTGCCTGCCCGCCGACAAAAAGCTCGGCAGCTTCTCCCGTGGAATGCAGATGCGCCTGTCGATAGCCGCGGCGCTCTCGCACCACCCGAAACTTCTGGTTCTTGACGAGCCAACCGGCGGTCTTGACCCGGTAATGCGCGCGGAAATCCTCGACCTGCTGATGGATTTCATTCAGGACGAATCGCACTCTATCCTCATTTCAACGCACATAACCAGCGACCTAGAGCATATCGCGGACTACATAGGATTTATCCACAAGGGGCACCTGGTTTTCTCGGAGGAACGCAACGCGCTGAAAGAAAAGCACCGAGTGCTGAAATGCACCGACGAGGAGCTGAAACGCATTGACCCCGCCGACATCATCGGAATGCGCAGGGGCAGGTTCTCCAACGAAGTGCTGACCACCGCCGGGGACAAATACCCGGATATCGCGCAGGATATCCCGTCCATTGACGAGCTGATGGTGTACTACGTCAAGGACGCCGACGAATGGAGGGACGCAAATTGAAAGGAATACTGCATTCATTCTTTGCAAAGAAACATTCGTATTTCACCGGGGCGCTGATTTATTGCGCCGCCGCCTGCGCCCTGGGATTTGCGGCGCTGCTTCTGCCGGATAATATTCTGCACAACAACGGGTTCAATACTCTCACGATAATTATTCCATTGATCCTTCTGATGATACCCGAGGAATCGGTGCTCAGCGACCTTGATGGCGACATAAAATCCCGCTATGCCGATTATGTTCTGACGGCGGTCACCCGGGAAACTTTCGCCAGGGGAATGCTGATAAAGAATCTCATCTGCATAGCGGCGGGGCTTGCGCTCTCCATGATAGTCGCACTGACATACTATCTCATTGGAATAGCCGACAGCACTATATTCGTGCAGCTCCCGGAGATGGCGGCGATCTGTGGCGCGGTTGACTGGGCTTGCACTCCGCTGACCGTTCGGATGAAGAGCGCCGAGAAAGCCGGTATGACCGTTGGACTGATCATTGGATTTGTAATAGTACTTCCGCTCATGATAGCTGTTAATGTATTCGCCGACGAGGATTCGACCCTTTATATGAGTATCATAAACTGGCTCACCGGAGCGCAGGTGCTTATCCCGACATTCATTATCTCGGCGGCGGTGTATGCGGGGTTCTACTTTATTCTGCTGAAAAGGCTCGAAAGGGGGAACGTTTGTTGAAAGGGCTTATTCTGAAAGACATATACACTGTAAGATTTCAGCTTATCATAAGCGTGGCGCTTATGCTCATTCCAGACCTGACAGTCAGCCTTGCTGCGGATTCGCTCAGCGGGGACGGCGGCATTGAACAGATTATGTCGATTTTCCTTTTCGGCGTGGCAAATCTCATCTGCATCTGCCTGTTCTCCTCATTCATCCTGAACACGCTGAACGACGACGTTAACAGCGGCTGGGGAAAGATAGTCCGGACAATGCCGGTCACATCCGGTAAGGTTATCGGGGCAAAATTTGCCGCAAGCGCTGTTGTGGTCGGAATCACTACAATTATATCGCTGATTTTCAACATCGTGGGGATCATCGCGCAGGGGCTTCCCGCAGAGCCGCTGATAATGCTCCCGGTGTGCCTTGCGGTATTCCAGATGGCGGTGTTATGCCCGGTTTTCCCGCTGGCTATGAAACTCGGCACCAGCTCAACCACATTGATTTATGTGTGCACGCTGGTAATACTGCTCTCCGGAGCAATAGCGGGTCTCTGCTTCTCACTCGCCTCCGGAAACAGCCTTGTGCTGCTGAGGGTGATATTCTACGGAGGGCTGCCGGTGCTGGCGGCGGGTTCGATGATCCTGTCCTACCGCGCGGGTATCAGGCTATTCGGCAATATGACTGTATAAAACAGGCTCCCCGGAATCCGGGGAGCCTTTAATTTATTCAGTAGTAACGGATTTTGCAAGATTCCTGGGCTTGTCGGGATCAATACCGCGGAGCACTGACGTGTAATACGCGATGAACTGAAGCGCGCATACCGTCGGAAGCGGAAGCAGCATATCGTCAAGGTCTGCGTCTATCTCCAGCCGGAGATCCACCGTGTTCTCAGCGAAAACGGTTCCCTTGCGGCAGACCGCGATGATGAAGCCTCCGCGCGCCTTGACCTCCTCCATATTGCTGATGGTCTTGGCGAGGATATCCGCCTGGGTAACCACGGTTATCACCGGGATTCCCGGCTCGATAAGCGAGATGGTGCCGTGCTTCAGCTCGCCAGCCGCATACGCTTCTGAATGGATATAGCTAATCTCCTTCAGTTTCAGCGAGCCCTCCAGCGAAAGCGCGTAATCAAAGCTCCTGCCGATGAAGAACAGATTATCTGCGTTAACCAGCTTGCTTGCGATGAACTGGCACTCGTCCTTGTTGTCGATGACCTTCTGTATCGCAGCCGGAGCAGTCAGAAGCTGCGCCGTGAGCTCTTTCATGCGCGCCTCGTCTATCATTCCCCGGGCGAAAGCAAACCGGAACGCCAGCATATACAGCACGGAGATCTGCGCCGTGTACGCCTTTGTGGAGGCTACCGCGACCTCGGGTCCCGCGAGCGTGTGGATATACATATCCGCCTGACGCGCTATCGCGGAGTACTTCACATTCACAACTGCGAGGGTTTTCGCTCCGCGCGCCCTGGCAAGCTCCAGACCTGCCTTGGTGTCGGCGGTTTCGCCGCTCTGGGAAACCAGAATAACCAGATCTCCCTCGCCTACGATGGGGTCCATATACCGGAACTCCGAAGCGACCTCAACGGTGACAGGCACCCGTGCGAGCTTCTCTATCGCATAGCGCGCCACGATCCCGGCGTGCATTGCGGTTCCGCAGGCAACGACGAACACGCGCCTTACGTCCCGCAGGAGCTCGTCTGTAAGCCCTGTGTTCTCGAAATACGGCTCTCCGTCCCTGCAGCAGGAGTTCAGCGTTTTAGCCACTACCTCCGGCTGTTCGTGTATCTCTTTCAGCATGAAATGAGGGTAGCCGCATTTCTGCGCCTGCTCAACGTCCCATTCGGCAACGCTTACCTCTTTCTGTTCCGGAAGTCCGTGAACATCGTAAAACTCAACGCGGTCGTTCCTCATGCAGACTATATCGTCGTTATCCAGAAGAACGTACTTTTTCGTGTATTTCAGGAACGCCGGGATATCGCTGCCGATGAAATACTCGTTCTCACCGATCCCGACTATAAGCGGGCTTTCCTTGCGGGCAGCGTAGATCCTGTCCGGGAAATCCTTAAAGATTATACCAAGCGCATAGCTTCCCTGAAGCTCTTTGAGCGTTTCTGTGATGGCGCGGAGCGGGTTCCTCTCGGAGTAGTAGTAATCCAGCAGGCAGGCGACGACCTCGCTGTCCGTCTGGGAGGTAAACGTGTATCCCTTTTCCGTCAGGAACTGCTTTAGCTCGATGTAATTTTCGATTATTCCGTTGTGGACAATCGTCACCCTGCCGTTTGAATGCGGGTGGGAGTTCAGGTCGCTGGGCTCGCCGTGGGTCGCCCACCTTGTATGGCCTATTCCGCAGTGCCCCACCGGGCTTCCCTCCTTGCGGAGCTTCTCGCGCATATCGCTGAGCTTTCCCTTGGTCTTGACCGTTTTTATTCCGGTCTTTTCGAAAACCGCGATACCGGCACTGTCATAGCCGCGGTACTCCAGTTTCTCCAGACCCTGCATAAGCACGTCAGTGCAGTCGCGCTGACCTATGTATCCTACTATTCCGCACATTATATTTTCCTCCAGGCATAGATTTCTTTATATTTATTCGGTTTCCCCGTTAAAAATTCGTCCTGACCTCTCCTAATTATAGCACAGACAGCGGAAAAATGCAAGTACGCCGGAGCGTTTCGCGCTTTTCCGCTGTGGATTTTTTATTCTACTCTTATGCCCCCGCCGCCGATGTCGGAATCCGACGTGTCCGGCTCGGAGGCGTCCGATGTTTCCCCGGTCACGGGAATTTCCGGCTCAGGGATTTCCGGCTCAGAGGCGTCCGGCTCGGCTGTTTCAGGAGTTTCCGGTTCGGACGTGTCATTGTGCTCCGGCTCGGAGGTATCCGTGCCGTTGTCGGGGACTGCGGGTTCCTCGGTATGGGACGGAGCGTTATCGTCAGGAGCTTCCGGCGTATCCGGGGTTTCGGGAGTTCCGCCGTTATCCGGAGCCTCGCTGCTGCCGCTGCCGGAATAGCTCAGACCGCTGCGCGCGAAATATGCCTTTACGCCGTCCGCAATGGACTGCGCCATTCCCGACTGGCGCGACGGATCAGCCATGACCATGCACTCCCGCTCGTTGGAGATGAAGCCCATCTCCACAAGCACGGACGGGAAATCCTGCTGGAGCGTTACCCAGTAGTAGCTGTATTTCTCGCCGCGGCTGCTCCGGGTGCCGTCATTGTAAACGCTGTAATCGTAATACGCCGACAGCTTGTCGTTTATGCTCTCCGCGAGGGGCTGAGAGAACGGCGTGAAATAATACACCTCAACGCCGTGAGCCTGTTCGTTCAGGGCGGAATTGCAGTGCAGCGAAATGAACATATCCGCGCCGTAAGCCCTCGCCACTGTCGGGCGTGTGTTCGTGAGGATAAACTCGCTCTCGGTCCTGAGCCTTACTACTGTCGCGCCCATTGCGGTGAGCTTCTGTTCAAGCTGCTTTGCGACTGCAAGGTTCACGGACTGCTCCGTAACGTTGCCGATAGCGCCCGGGTCAAGCTTTTCCGCGTATTTCCCGTAGCCGTGCCCCGGGTCGATGACTATTACCTTGCCGGAAAGGCTTCCGGTAGGAACGCTGAACGTTATCATCAGGTCGCCGTTTTCGTCATAATACGCGCCGCAGCCGCTGTATATTCCCGCCTGACGCAGCGTCAGCGTGAGCCGGAATTTCGGCACGCCGTTACGCGTTACGGTATCCCAGCTTCCGGAGCTGAAAAGCGAGCAGCTTGAAAAATCCGGGAGCTTCGTTACGCTGGTAACGTTGTCGAAAATTATCTCAACCGTGGAGGCGTTGAAATCGGCAACTCCGTAAGGGCCGTCGTCCTCCTCAGCGTAGCTCACCGGAGCCGTCACGTTGAACGTTGACTTGTAATCAAGATGTATTTTCAGGAAGCTCTTTCCGCCGGAGTTCCCGACCGCCTTTACATACAGGCTGTTCTCGCCAAGTCCCGTATCCGTGAACGTAGTCACGTCCGAAGCCTTGTATCTCCGCCCGGAGGTGCTTATCAGATAATCCCCGGAGGTGCTCTTGTAATAATCCAGCGAACCCGCAGGGAGCTGCGAAAGCACGGGGCACGGCGCTCCGCCGGTGGTCTGGCTGTCGTACAGCACGGTGTAGTTGTTCAGGGTCTTTATGTAGGTCACGCTCTCGGAGGAGGACGCCACCGGTGATATCGTGCCGACTACCTCGCCGGTGCCTGCGTTCGTCTGGTCCTTTATCTCATCAACGACTACCTCTTTCGGAGGCTCCGGCTCGGCGTCTATCGTTATGCTGCCGCCGGTCATGTACTCCTCTATTCCCTTGTAGACCGCGTAATATGACGTATTTCCGAGCTGCTGCTTCTCGCCGATCTTTCCCTCGGGGACGCGGTAATAGCCCACGAATCTGGCGTAATCGGAGTTTGCGTCAAGCTCCTCGCTGGCGCCGGATCTCTCGCGGAGCTTCACGGTGGTGCCGCCTATCACGGCAGTCACCTTGCTTCCGCTGTACGCGACAGCCTCCAGCGTAACCCGGGAGCCGCCCTCCACCAGAATGTCGCTGGTCTGCCCGATGGAGCTCAGAACGTCAACGCGGCGCTCTATCGAGTAGTTTATCTTCTTGCCCTTGTGCTCGATGGTAAAGCTGTTCCTGCCGACTTTCAGCTCCTTCTGGAAGTAGAAGTTGCCCGCCTCGTTCAGCTTTATCTTTTCGCCGTCAAACAGCACGTCGAAGTTCTCGTCAAAGGTACCCATGAACTTCACCGTTGAATCGTATGTAACGAAGCTGGTCTGGGTCGGGGACGTCATCTGGAGCGTGTCAAACAGCGTGTTCGTATTTATCTGCTCGTCAAAATATTTCAGCAGCGTTGTGGTGGAGCCTAGCCTGTCCTCCCGCAGACCCTGCAGGGAGTTGAAGCAGCTTCCGCCAAGCGTCGGGTACTGCTCCATTATCGAGAGCTGCCGCAGGAGCTGATCCTCGTACCAGCCGGCGTACCCTCCTATACGCTCGTTCAGGTGGAGGACGTACATCTTCGTGTCCGTTTCGTCCGCAAGGGCGCTCCACCACGAAATTACCGTATCGAAGTCGAGCGCCGCGTCAGAATCGGTGCCGTATGCCTTGACGACTATCATATCGGCATAGCCGCGGCTCAGGTACTCTTTCGTGTCGCAGTGACCGTCAAACAGCGCCTGCACGACGTCTGCGGTGTCCGAGCCGCCCTCTTTTGAGGAGGAGTTCGCCCACATATCGGTTATCAGGAGCCCGACTGCCGTGGTGTTGCTGGTGCCGCGTATTACCTCGGACAGGGTGCGGACGATGTACTCGTTGGTTTCGTACAGCCAGTTCTCATAGCCGATTCCGGAGCCGCTCGCCATGTACTCTGCGAACATCTCCGGCGTGTCGTAGGTGTAATAATCGTTGAGGATGATTCCCTCGCAGGCATATTTCATCGCAAACTTGTGAGCCGCCGCCGCGAATCCCGCCCGGAGCCCTCCGCCCTGGGAGGTCACTTCCGCGATAAGGGAGTTCACGTCAAGCTGGACGTACGCGTTGAAGCCGCTGTCGTGCGCGTAGTCGATAACCGCGCCGAGCGCTTCCCTGCCGGAGCCCATATCGAGATCGTAGCATTTTTCGCCCTCGCAGTCAGTGTTTATCACAACCGTATTCATGTCGAAGCCGGAAAGCTCCTCAAACAGCGCAGGGAGCTCCTCTGCAAGGGATGCGTCCGTCTGCTCGCCGGTGTAGAAATCCACCGTCGGAGTGAGCGACACCGCGCGCATTCCGTCCGGAAGGTAGACCATGCTCTCACCGGTCATGAGGACGGCGGCATTCTCCTGCCCGGGCTGCGCTTCCTCCGCCGCCGGGAGCGCCGAAGCCGTTCCCGCCAGGATGCACAGCGTGAGCGCCGCGCTTGTCAGTCCTTTTATAAATCTGTTCATCTTATTTCCCCGATATCAGATAAGCTCCTTAAGAGCCGAAATTTCCCTGTTCACTGCGGCGCTGACCGTGCTTTCCGGAGCGAAAACGCTTCGGTAGCTGTACAGCGCGAATCCGCCGTAGCTCTGGCATTTCCTTGCCTCGGCGAGCTGCCGCGAGATTATGTCGCTGTTGTTTATCCACTCGTATTTTCCGCTTCCCGCCCACTTGTCCTCGCAGCCTGCCTTAGATACTGAAAGCCCCGCGACTATCGGGATACCGCCCTTTACGCCGAGCGCCTCCCAGTCGTCAAGCGTGGACTTGTACGGCGCTGCGGAATTCTCAAAGCCATAGTATATCTGCGGTATCATCATGTCGAGATACCCCGGGGTGGTGCACCACTTGCGCACGTCCGCATAGAGCTGCGTGTAGTTGTTCTCTATCCGTCCCTGAACGCTCACGCTGAAAACCGCCGTGGGGTTTGATTCCCTGACGGCGCCGTAAAGCTCGGACACCATTCTGTCGCAGTTCGCGAACCTGAAATCTTCAAGGCTGGAGGCTCCGCTGGCTTTGAACGCGGCGCTGTCGAACGAAGCGTCCGTTGTCGGGTAGAAATAGTCGTCGATATGGAGCCCGTCAACATCGTAGTTCGCAACTATCTCGGCGGCGCCCCCGGCGATGTATTTTGTCACCTCGTCATAAGCGGGATTCAGGTAATAGGTGCCGTTCACATCAACCGCGTACTTTCCCGCCATGCCTTCAGCCGTGGCGTATGTGTACACCGGATATCCCTTATAGCCGGATATCTGCGAAGTCCCGCAGGCTCTCAGCGGGTTTATCCATGCCTGAAACGATATCCCGCGGGAGTGCGCCTCCTCTATCATTATTTCCAGCGGGTCGTAGCCCGGGTCGCTGCCAACGGAGCCTGTCGCATACTTCGTCCACGGGAACAGCTCCGAGCGGTAATACGCGTCGCTGTGGGAGCGCACATGAACATACGCCGTGTTTATCCCCAGAGATACGCAGTTGTCGAATATCCCGGCGATTCCCCTGCGGAAGCCCTCGGCGGTCTGCCCCTGAAGCACCTCCGCAAGCTCGATGTAGCTTATCCATATGCCCTTTACCTCGGAGTAATTCAGCGCCTTGTAGTTCCGCGCACCGGAGCCTGTATCCGGCTTTTCCTGGGGCTTTGCGGACTGCGTGGTTCTGGAGGTCGTCCTTGCAGGCTTCGATGTGGTCTGGGTCGTGTCCGCAGGCTTGGCGGTGGAGCTTGTGGTTTCCGGCTTTTCGGCGGAGGCAGAAGTGGTCTGCTCCGTTGTGCCCGGGGTCGTGGTCTGCTCCGGTGCCGTGTTCGCGCCTGTATGGGAGGCGGTCGTGCTCTCCGGCGCGGAACCGGTATCGTCCACCCGGATACCGCCCGATGTTCCGGAGTAATCTATCCCGTCAGAGCTGCCTATCTCCGGAATGCCGCTGTCCTGGCTCCCCCCGGAGAATCCGCACCCGTTCAGGAACGCGGCAAGAATAAGGGCAATAAGCGCCCCTATGCTGTTATTTTTCATGTATATTTTCCCTCTGGTGCGCAGGTTCGCCCTGCGCTTTCTTATCTGTATAGTTAATAATATTATAACATCGTACCGCTTCAATGTCAATAGCAGGAAAGGATTTTCACAGCGCCCGGAGCGTATTCTGCCAGAAAAAAGCAGTTTTCATAAAATACCGCCCGTTTTCGGAGAAAACGCCTTGAAATCCGGCTTCCGGCGTGGTACAATTAATATATCAACTCACGAAAGGAACCGTAATGGAAAGGAAACACATGAACTCTATCTTGGCAGGAATACTTGCGATAACAGTTGCTCTCAGCTCCGGCTGCGCGAAAACCGGGAACATCAGCTCCTCCGATATCGAGAGCATCATAAGCAGCGTTGAGGCTGTGACCTCCGGCTGCACCGGGGAAAGCACCCCGGACGAGGTACAGCAGGAGGGCTTCTCCGTCAGGGGGACCCAGCTCATCGACGCGAACGGAAACGAATTCATCATGCGCGGAATAAATCATCCGCACTCATGGTTCACCGCCCAGGACGACACCGCGCTTGAAGCCATCGCCGCCACCGGCGCGAACACCGTGCGGATAGTGTGCGGCAGCGGTCAGCAGTACACAAAGGACAGCGTGGAGAGCCTGAACAGGATAACCGACAAGTGCCGCGACCTCGGCATGATATCCATTCTGGAGGTGCATGACATCACCGGAAAGGACGACAAATCCCTGCTTGAAGCCGCCGCAGACTATTGGATATCCGTAAAGGACGCGCTCATCGGAAAGGAAAGCTATGTTATCCTGAACATCGCCAACGAGTGGGTCGGAACATGGGACGGCGAGGGCTGGTGCGGCGGCTACACCTCCGTCATTCCGGAGCTGCGCGAAGCAGGCATAAGGAACACCATCATGGTTGACGCCGCAGGCTGGGGACAGTACGGCAAGAGCGTTTCCGACTTCGGTGAGCAGGTTCTCGCCGCTGACCCGGACGGCAACACGATGTTCTCCATCCATATGTACGGCACCGCCGGGAAGAACAAGGCGACCATCGCCGGGAACCTCAAAAGCGCCACCGACAAGGGGCTGTGCGTTATCGTCGGCGAGTTCGGCTGGAACCACTCAGACGGCGACGTTGACGAGGAATACATCATGCAGTACTGCGCCGAAAACGGCATAGGCTGGCTCGCCTGGAGCTGGAAGGGCAACGGGGGCGGCGTTGAGTACCTCGACCTGGCGAACGAGTGGGACGGCTCGGTGCTCTCCGACTGGGGAAACACCATCGTCAACGGTGAAAACGGACTGAAAGCCACATCGCAGAAATGCAGCGTGTTCAGGTAAATCAAACAGAAAAAGGCGGAGTGCAATGCTCCGCCTTTGTTTTATTCGCCTATCATGTCAAGGAACTCCGCCTCGGAAATGACCGTTATTCCTAGCTCCTGCGCCTTGGTGAGCTTGCTCCCGGCTTCCTCACCGGCGAGGACGTAGGTGGTTTTCTTGCTGACTGAGCCGGAGCACTTCCCGCCGCGCTCCTCTATCAGCTTCTTCGCCTGGTCGCGGGTCAGGGTCGGGAGCGTTCCTGTCAGCACGAACGTCTTTCCCGCCAGGTCGTCGGATATCTTCCCGCTTTCGTAGGTCATGTTCACTCCATAGGAGCGCAGCCGCTCTATCAGCTTTATCCTGTGAGGCTCCTGCATTGCGTTGTAGACGGAATCCGCCATTATCTCGCCGAAGCCGTCTATCGCGCACAGCTCCAGCGGCAGCGCCTGCATTATCGCTTCCATGCTGCCGAATTTCTCGCAGAGGAGCTTCGCCGCTTTCTGCCCTATGCCGCGTATCCCCAGGGCGAAAACAAGCCTGTCAAGGCTGCTATGCTTCGATTTCTCGATGGAGGCTATCAGGTTCTCCGCGGACTTCATGCCGCCGGTTATCTGCATCACCGTCTGGACGTCCAGCGTGTAGAGGTCGCCGACGTTGCTGATGAATTTGTTGTCGAGAAGCTGCTGCACTATCGCCTCCCCCAGACCCTCGATGTTCATTGCGCCTCGGCTTGCGAAGTGCTCCACGGAGCGCGCGAGCTGCGCCGGGCAGTCGAGATTCTGGCAGCGTATGACAGCTTCGTCCTCGTCCCGGAGAGCTTCTGCACCGCATATCGGGCAGACGTTCGGGATAAGGTACGGCACGGAGCCCTCCCGGTGGGAAACGCTGCGGACTACCTCCGGGATGATGTCCCCCGCCTTGCGGACGACTATCCGGTCGCCAACGCGGATATCCTTGTCGGTTATCATGTCCTGATTGTGCAGAACGGCTCTTGAAACGGTGGTTCCCGCAAGCTGAACCGGGTCGAACACCGCCACCGGAGTGAGCGCGCCAGTCCTGCCGACATTTATCTCGATTTCATTGAGCGTGGTCTCCTTTTCCTCCGGCGGGTACTTGAACGCCACAGCCCACTTCGGGACTTTCGCTGTCGCGCCTATCTCCGTGCGGAGCGCGAAGCTGTTCACTTTTACAACGGCTCCGTCAATATCGAACGGCAGGGAGCGGCGCATTCCGCCTATCTCGCGGATACGCTCCACGACCTCGTCGGCGGTGTGGCAGACGCGCAGGTCGGGGATTATCCTGAAGCCGAGGCTCTGCATATATTCGAGGGATTCCGAGTGCGTGGTGAGCTCCTTCCCCTCTATCTGCTGGAGGTTGAAGCAGAATATATCCAGCCTGCGCTTCGCCGTAACGGAGCTGTCCTTCTGCCGCAGGGAGCCCGCCGCAGCGTTTCTCGGGTTCTTCGGGAGCGGCTCGCCGTTGCGCTCCTGCTCCTCGCAGAGAGCCGCGAAGCTCTTTTTCGGCATATAGACCTCGCCGCGCACCTCGATGAACGGCAGCGCTTCGGTGAGCTTCAGCGGAATGGAGCGAATGGTTTTCAGGTTCGCCGTGATGTCCTCGCCCACGAATCCGTCGCCCCGGGTGGAGCCGCGCGCAAACACTCCGTCACGGTACTCCAGCGACACGGAAAGTCCGTCTATCTTCGGCTCAACGCTGAATTCATGCGCGCCCTGCTCCATCACTCCCGCAAGGAACGAGCGCACCTCCTCCTCGCTGAAAACGTCCTGCAAGGAGCCCATCTGGACGGTGTGCGTCACCTTTTCGAAGCTGCTGTTCGCCGTTCCGCCCACCCTCTGCGTGGGGGAATCCGCCGTCAGGAGCTGCGGGAATTCCTGCTCTATGCCGCGCAGCTCCCGCATGAGCGCGTCGTATTCATCGTCCTCGATGGTGGGCTGGTCTAGGTCGTAGTAGTTGTGGTTGTGCTTCCCGATAGTCCGGCGCAGCTCAGCCGCGCGGTTTTCTGCTTCCTGTATCTGCAAAATGTCCTCCTTGTCAGTCAAGCACGGCGCCGTAGTCCTGGAGAAGTCCCACAAGGTCGGTATCCCCGGCGACAACGTGGGTGTACGCGTCCGGTATCTTCCCGACTATGATGGTCTCAGCGGCTACTATGGCGGTGGTCACCGGCACTCTCGAGGAATAGCCGGGGATGACCGCGTCGGCGACTGCGCTTATCTGTATTATTATCCTGTGGCGGGTCTGGTTGAGCCCCGCCTCGGTGAACTCGCTTATCACGGAGGTCTGCGCGTAGCCCTCCGGGCTGACCGTCATACCTACCGGGAATCCCCTGCCGTGCAGGAGCTGTATCCCGGTCAGCGTGCCTATGGGTATGCTGATTTCGATGTCGCCCAGGCGGTCAAATTCCCGCTCCAGGCGGTCAGCGATGTTGTTTTTCAGGCAGTTGACCCCGACAGCGTTGGTTTCGATGGAGCACACCGCGCCGCTTTCGTCCCGGGTGAGCTCCACAAGGCTGTCGTAGCGGATGTCCTCCCGCTCCAGCTCGGCGGAGATACTGTGGTTTATCATCGCGGAAAGCGCGGCGTGGCACTCGTTGTAGTTGACGGTCTCCACCACCGGACGGAAACCCAGGTCTGCGATGAACGCAAGCCCCACGATTATCATTGCCGCCGCTATCAGCTTCACACCGAGCTTTCTCAGGCGCGTGCGGGTCTTATCCTTTAACATGAACATCACCTCTGCATATTCTATGTCTATGCAGAGGTGTGCGTGAATCTGTACAGTTTGTACAGATATTTATTATGGAGGGTATGGAGGGTTTACATAACCTTTCTACTAAAAAATCAGAAAGAAAAATATATAAAAGAAGTTATAGTAACCCTCCATACCTTCCACCTGTAAAAAAATGGTTTGCAGGGTGTGCAGGGTTTATATAACCCTTTTACTGAAATTCAAAGAAGAAAAATATATAGAAAGTATACAGCAACCCTGCAAACCCTGCATAAATCCCAAAACTTGGAATAATCGCACAACTTCCAGATTGTGGGATGACGGGTATGACGGGTTTATATAACCCTTTTATAGAAAATTTGAAAATTATAAAATATATAAAAGAAGTTATAGTAAGCCGTCATACCCGTCATAGCAATTATTTCCAGGGAAATATCAGTTGTTTACGAACGCCTCGAAAGCCTTGTACGCAGCCCACACATCGGTCTTTGCGGTTATCTCGAACGGGGCGTGCATGGAAAGCACCGGAACTCCCACGTCGATGGTGTTGACATCGAGG
This sequence comes from uncultured Oscillospiraceae bacterium, assembly GCA_934481355.1. Lineage (GTDB taxonomy): Bacteria > Bacillota > Clostridia > Oscillospirales > Ruminococcaceae > CAG-115. Next base: position 18,677 of record CAKSPH010000017.1, read on the forward strand.
TTCGCGATATATGCCGCAACGGTTCCGCCGCCGCCGTTGTCCACCTTGCCGAGCTCTCCGGTCTGCCAGATAACGCCGTTCTTGTCCAGGAGCGTTCTTATCTCGCTGACGAACTCGGCGGAGGCGTCAGAGGTGCCGCTCTTTCCCCGGGAGCCTGTGTACTTGGTAACGCATACGCCGCCGTTAAGCAGGGCGCTGTTGCGCTTCTCGAACACATCGGGGAATGTCGGGTCGAACGCCGCGTTTACGTCCGCAGACAGGCAGCGCGAATTGTGGAGGACAGTCCTGCCCTTGATTCCGAACGTTGCCGCCAGGTCTGCTATGAAGTACTTCAGGTAAGCGGAGCGCAGCCCTGTGTTGCCGTCGGAGCCGGTCTCCTCCTTGTCGGTGAGGATAGCTACCGCTGTTCTTGCGGGGTTCTCCAGCTCCAGAACCGCCATCAGCTCGGTGTACGCGCAAACCCTGTCGTCCTGACCGTAGGCGCCCACAAGGCTCCTGTCGAAGCCGACGTCCTTTGCCTTAAAAGCCGGGACAGCCTCCAGCTCGGCGGAGATGAAATCGCTCTCCACAATGCCGTACTTCTCGTTGAGCGTCATCATGATATTGAGCTTCACAAGCTCGCTGCCCTCGTCGTCCCTGAACGGTCTGCTGCCGATGATGATGTTCAGCTCCTCGCCCTTTATGAGCTGAGTTGCCGGGCGCTTGTACTGCGCGTCCGCAAGGTGCGGGAGCAGGTCGGAAACGCAGAATACCGGGTCGTTCCCGTCCTCGCCGATGTTCACCTCGACCTTGGAGCCGTCAGCCTTCAGGATAACTCCGTGCAGGGAGAGCGGAACGGAAGGCCACTGGTACTTCTTGATTCCGCCGTAGTAGTGGGTCTTGAAGTAAGCCACCTCGTCCTTTTCGTAGAGCGGGTTCTGCTTCATGTCAAGGCGCGGGGAGTCGATGTGCGCCGCAACGAGGTTCACGCCGTTCTCAATGCTCTCCTTTCCGATGACGGACAGGATAACGGACTTGCCGCGGTTCATGTAGTAAACCTTGTCGCCGGGCTTGTAATGGTTCTTCGCGCTGAATTCCACGAAGCCGCGCGCCTTTGCCATCTTCACTATCTCGGCGGCAGCCTCGCGCTCGGTCTTTGCGGTATCGAGGAACTTCTTGTAGCCCTCGCAGAACTTGTCGCACTTCTTCAGCTCGTCCTCAGACATTCTGAGCACCGCGTTCTTCTTGTCCATCAGGAGCTTTTCCTTAAGCTCTTTTGCTGTTAACTTAGCCATTTTATTAAAATTCCTTTCTGTGTATTCATGAGCTCCCGCTCATTTATTATCGTACAGCCTTTTGTAGGTCGCCAGCGCCCGGTCTATCTTGCCGACATAGTGCGCCGTGTCCGGAATCGGGATAACGTCCAGGTGAACCCCGTCCGCTGAGATATCCGCGTCCTCCAGCCACTCGCCGACCTGACCGCTCCCCGCGTGATACGCTGCCATTGCGGTGTCCGCGTCGCCGAATTCCCGGCAGAGGTAGCCGATGAGCCAGCAGCCGTATCGGATATTCGTTTCCGGGTCGTACATATCCAGATATCGGGAATCCTCGTCACCCAGGCGGTATTTCACCCAGTCGAACGTAGGCTCCATTATCTGCATCAGCCCCCGCGCCCCGACGTTTGAGACCGCCTGCGGGTCGAAGCCGCTCTCGGTCTTTATCACCGCGTACACGAGGTACTTGTCAACGCCGTTCTCCCGGGAGTACTTCTCAACGAAATTTTCGTACTTTATCGGGTGTGTGTACAGCTCGAAACGGTTATACCCGAATAATCCCGCCGCCGCAAGCAGAACCGCCAGCACGGAGCATATTATCACCGCCGGCAGGACCCTGCGCTTCTTTCTGTGGTATTTAGTCATGCTTTCCTTTCAGCAGTCCTGCCGTCTGAGCCGCTTTCGCGAACAGCTCCGCTTCGGTGCCGTTGTTTTCAAGGCAGAAGTCCGAGCGCACGCGGTAGAACTCCGCGCCGTGCTGGCTCGCGAGCCTTGCCCTTGCAAGCTCCTCCGGGATATTGTCCCGGGCGGTTATCCTTGCGGCGCAGACGTCCGTATCCGCGACTACGCTCACTATCTTCCCGCAGAGGAACTCCAGCCGGGCTTCGAACAGGGTCGGCGCGTCCAGCAGGATAAATCCGCCGCCACGTTTTATCTTCTCCGTGATATTATATGTGATATACGGGTAGATTATTTTGTTGAACAGCGCCCTTTTTTCCGGGTCACGGAAAATCAGCTCGGAGGTCGCGCGGCGGTCAAGGCTCCCGTCCGGGAGTATCACACTGCGGCTGAACCTTTCGCGGAGCTCCGCAAGCACGGGACTGCCGGGCTTCACAACCTCCCGGGCGCTGAGGTCGCAGTCCACCGCATAAAAGCCGTTTTCCGCGAACACCCGGCTGACGGTGGATTTCCCCGCCCCGGACATTCCTGTAAGTCCGACTATAAGTCTATTCATCTGCCTCCACTATCCTGAACGCCGCCGCACGAAGCAGGCGGTTGTACACCGCAAGCCCTATCCCGTCCTTTGAGGGGATCTCAACGTAGACGGTCTGCGCGCCCTGGTCGTCCGCTTCCCGCAGGAGCGCAAACAGCCTGTGCGCCTGCTCCTGCCCGTCCTTTCCGAAGCAGCGGAACATTCCGTGCTCCACAGGGTCGGCGGAAAGCGCCAGCGTCCTGCCCTTTTCATGGGCGAGGCACCAGTCCCGGAACCGCTTCCCATGCGCGTTGACGATGAACACCTCCGCCTTCGGGGAGTAGTGCTTGTACTTCATTCCCGGGGACAGCACCTTAGCTCCCCTGGGCGGCTCGGAGGTCACAGCCGGGTCGATGTCCACCGGGCACAGCTCCGAGAGCATTTCCGCGGTAATTCCGCCGGGGCGGAGAATCCTCACCCGGTCAGCCGCCGGGAAGCACAGCACGGTGCTTTCAACGCCGCAGTCGCACTCGCCGCCGTCGATTATCAGCGGAATCCTGCCGTCCATGTCCCGCAGGACGTGCTGCGCGGTGGTCGGGCTGGGGCTCCCTGACAGGTTCGCGGACGGAGCCGCCAGCGGGAAGCCGCACGCGTCTATTATCGCCCTTGCGGCGGGGCTTCTCGGCATCCTGACTGCAACGGTGTCAAGACCGCCGCTGGTCGCCTGCGGGATAACGTCCGATTTCGGGAATATCATGGTCAGCGGGCCCGGCCAGAACCTCTCCGCTATCCTGAGCGCCATCTCCGGAACCTCGCGCACCAGCGGTCTCAGCTGTTCTATCGCGCTGATATGCACGATGAGCGGGTTATCCTGCGGACGTCCCTTGGCCGCGAAAATGCTGTGCACCGCCGATTCATTCCGGGCGTCTGCGGCAAGACCGTACACCGTTTCGGTGGGTATCCCGACTACTCCGCCCGCCGCCATTATTTCAGCCGCTTTCTCCGCGCTTTCCGGGGAAAACGGCAGGACTTCTGTATTCACTGGGGGTCATTTCCTTTCTATTCCTGTTTCAGCAGCTTCGCCGTCTGGTCTGCAAGCCGGAGCGCCTCGAAAACCTCGTCGCAGCCGCCGTTCATCATCTCGTCCAGCTTGTACAGCGTGAGGTTTATCCGGTGGTCGGTCACCCTCGACTGCGGGAAGTTGTACGTCCGTATCCGCTCGGAGCGGTCGCCGGTTCCCACCTGAATGCGGCGCTCCTCGGCGATGGCGCTGTCCCGGGCTTCCAGCTTGGCTTCGTAGAGCTTGCTGTACAGCTTCTTGAGCGCTTTCTCCTTGTTCTTGAACTGGGAGCGCTCCTCCTGACACTCCACCACCGTGCCGGTGGGGTTGTGGATAATTCTTATCGCGGATTCTGTCTTGTTGATGTGCTGACCTCCCGCGCCGCTGGAACGGAACGTTTCAATCGTGAGGTCTGCGGGGTTTATGTCAACATCGACCTCCTCCGCCTCCGGGAGCACCGCGACAGTCACCGTCGAGGTCTGTATGCGCCCCTGGGATTCCGTTTCCGGGACCCTCTGCACCCGGTGTACTCCGCTCTCGTATTTCAGCTTCGCGAAAACTCCCTCGCCCTCGACAAGGAAGCTCACCTCGCGATAGCCGCCCAGCTCGGTGGGGTTGGAGCTTATCTGCTCGGTTTTCCAGCCCTGACGCGCGGCGTACATCGTGTACATACGAAGCAGGGAGTTCGCGAACAGCGCCGCCTCCTCGCCGCCGGCTCCGGCTCTTATCTCGATTATGCAGCTCCGGTCGTCGTCCGGGTCTTTCGGCAGAAGCAGGAGCTTCAGCTCCCCGGACAGCTTTTCCATCAGCGCCTTGTTCTCGTCGTATTCGCTCTGCGCCAGCTCCCGCAGCTCCGCGTCGGCGCCCGCCTCGTCCAGCGCGGAGACCGCGTCCTCAAAGCTGCGCTGAGCCTTTTTGTACTGCTGCCAGATTTCCATCAGCGGGGTCAGGCTCTTGTGCTCCCGCATGAGCTCCCGGTAGAGCTTGTTGTCTGCAATAACGGCAGGGTCGGATAGCTTCACGCCTATCTCGTCGTAGCGCGCCTCTGCCATTGCAAGCTTTTCGTTCATATTATAAACCTCCTGTGCATGATTCTGAAAGGAACCACGCGCCGCTATCGCCCGGAGGCTTCTGTTTCGCGGATGACCGTGCGTATCTTCTTCTCGCACTTTGAGCGCGGTATCATAAAGACGTGCCCGCAGCCCTTGCAGCACAGCCGGAAATCCGCTCCGCAGCGCTGCACCAGCATTTTGTCGCTTCCGCAGCCGGGGTGCGGCTTCTTCATTACCAGCACGTCGCCAACGCGTATATCCATCTGCGCCATCTCCTTCATAGCAAATTCATAATTATTATATCACTTTTTTGTGGATTTTGCAATAGCGGACTCACAAAAAAGAGCGGGGAAATTCCCCGCCCTCATGATTATTTACTTCCTGTACTCAACGTGGAGCAGTTCGTGCTCCCTGCCCTTTAACAATCCGTTGTAGAGCGTTTCTATCAGCGGGTTCTCCTCGCTGCTCCTTATGCTGCACATTCTGTCAGCGTTGTAGAGCCCGTGGGAGCGCGCCTTCTTCTCGGCGCTGTGAACGAACGGCTGACCTGCGCCGTTGATACATCCGCCGGGGCACGCCATCACCTCGATGAAATCGAAGTGCTCGCCCTCCTTTATGCGCTGAATGAGCTTCTCTGCATTGCCAAGGCCGCTGACTACGCCGATATGGAGCGTCTTTTCACCGAATGGTATGTTGACCTCCTTGACTCCGTCCAGGCCGCGTATGCTCTGGTATACGATGCCGTCGCCGCGCTTGTTGTCGGATATTCTCCTGAGGACAGCCTCGGTAACGCCGCCGGTGGTGCCGAAGATAACTCCCGCGCCAGCCATGGTTCCGAACGGCATATCCACCGCCTCGGGCTGTATCCTGTTCAGCAGGATTCCGGACTCCTTGACCATCTGCACGAACTCCTGCGTCGTCAGGACGTGATCCACCATCTGCGTGCCGTCTGCCGCGCGGAATTCCTCCCGGATCGCCTCGCGCTTCTTCGCCGTACAGGGCATGAGCGCAACGTGGACGTGCTTTTTGGGCTCCTGCCTGAACTGCTCGCGGATAACCGCCGCGAACATCTGCATGGGAGATTTGCAGCTCGAAACGTGCTCCATCAGCTCGGGATATCTTGTCTCGCAGAAGCGCACCCACGCCGGGCAGCAGGACGAGAACAGCGGAAGCTCGTTGCCCGCCGTAACGTGCTCCAGAAGCTCCGCGGATTCCTCCATAACGGTGAGGTCGGCGGCGGTGGAGGTGTCGTAGATCTGGTCGAAGCCCATTCTGCGGAGCGCGGCAACGATGACTCCCATGGAATTGTCGCCGTCGTTCAGTCCAAGCTCCCTGCCGACTGCAACGCGGACAGCCGGGGCTATCTGGATAGTCACCATGGTGTCCTTGTCGGAAAGCGCCTTCCAGACCTCGCTGATGTTGTTCTTAACGACTATCGCGCCGGTAGGACATACCGCCGCGCACTGACCGCAGCCAACGCAGTCCGTTTCGCCGATGGGGCGGTGGAACGCCGTTCCCACCTGCATTTTAGAGCCCCTGTGCATGAAGTCGATAACTCCGACGTGCTGTATCTCGTTGCAGGTGCGCACGCAGTCGCCGCAGAGAATACACTTGTGGTGGTCGATGGTTATGCACGGCGAGGAATCGTCTATATCGGGCTCCGGAGCCCTGTTCGGGAATCTCACGCCGTCTATATGGAAGCGGCGCGCGATATCCTGGAGCTTGCACTTCTCGTTGTTGTCGCAGGTCGTGCAGTCGCGGCAGTGGTCTGCCAGCAGGAGTTCAAGAATAACCTTGCGGTACTTGCGCAGGCGCTCGGTGTTGGTGCGTATCTCCATGCCGGGCTTCGGCGGAGTGGAGCAGGAAGCGTGGAGCGTCCCCCACTGGTCCTCTACCATGCACATACGACAGGCTCCATATGTAGAAAGCTCGGAGTGATAGCAGAAAGTGGGCATTTTTATCCCGACCTTCTGGATAAGTGCGAGGAGATTCTTCTCGCCGTTTATTTCAACGGGTATCCCGTCAATTGTCAGATATTTGTTGTCCATTTCACTTCACCTCTATCGCATGGAACGGGCAGGCAGAAACGCACGCCCCGCACTTGATGCACTTGCTCTGGTCGATAACGAACGGAGACTTTATCACGCCGCTTATCGCGCCCACCGGGCAGCCTCTGGAGCACTTCGAGCAGCCCCTGCACTTGTCCGGCTGTATCTCAATGCGCTTAAGCTTCTGACAGACGCCTGCGGGACAGCGCTTCTCGTTAATGTGCGCCTCGTATTCGTCCCGGAAGTTCCTTATCGTGCTGACAACGGGTGAAGCCGCGGATTTGCCGAGACCGCACAGCGCGGTAGCCGAGATGGTCTCCGCAAGCTCAAGCAGCAGGTCGATGTCGCCCGGCTCGCCGTTTCCGGCTACTATGCGCTCGAGTATCTCAAGCATTCTGCGGGTGCCCTCGCGGCAGGGAACGCACTTTCCGCAGGATTCGTTCTGGGTGAAGTTCATGAAGAATCTTGCCACCTCTACCATGCAGGTCTTGTCGTTCATTACAACAAGTCCGCCGGAGCCTATCATGGCGCCCGCTTTCTTTACGGAATCAAAGTCCAGCGGGAGGTCGAGATCCTTTTCGGTCAGGCAGCCGCCGGAGGGTCCGCCTATCTGGACTGCCTTGAACTTTCCGCCGCCGCGTATTCCGCCGCCCACATCGTAGATGACCTCCCGGAGCGTTGTTCCCATCGGGACCTCGATAAGACCGGTGTTTTCGATATCGCCGGTGATGGCGAAAGCCTTTGTTCCGGGGCTCTTTTCAACGCCGATTCCCTTGAACCAGTCGGAACCGCGCAGGATTATTGACGGAACATTCGCGTAGGTCTCAACGTTGTTGAGAACTGTCGGGCTGTCGAAAAGTCCGTGCTCGACTGTTCTCGGGGGCTTTACCCTCGGCATTCCGCGCTTGCCCTCGATGGAGGCGGTCAGGGCGCTGCCCTCGCCGCAGACGAAAGCTCCCGCGCCGCGGTTGATGTGCAGTTCGAAATCAAAGCCGCTGTTCAGGATATTCTTTCCAAGAAGTCCTATCTCCTTCGCCTGTTCTATGGCCGTGCGCAGGCGTTCAACGGCAAGCGGGTACTCCGCGCGGACATATATGTAGCCCTCGGTCGCGCCGCAGGCAGCTCCCGCGATCATCATTCCCTCGAGCATTCTGTGGGGGTCGCCCTCCATTATGCTTCTGTCCATGAAAGCGCCGGGGTCGCCCTCGTCGCCGTTGCAGACAACGTACTTCTGCGGGGCGTTCTGGCGCTTGACCTGCGCCCACTTGCGCCCTGCCGGGAATCCTCCGCCGCCGCGTCCGCGCAGCCCGGATTCGCTGACTTCCTCGATGACCTCGTCGGGGGTCATGTCGAACAGAGCCTTCTCAAACGCGGAGTAGCCGCCCTGCGACAGGTACTCCTTGACGGACAGGGAATCTATGTGCCCGCAGTGCTCCAGAACAACTCTGGTCTGCTTCTTGTAGAAGGGGATCTCCTCCTGGGTCTTGTACACGTTTCCGTTCTTCTGGAACGCAAGGCGTTCGATATGCTCGCCCTTCAGGATAGTTTTCTCCACTATCTCCTCGCAGTCCTCCAGCTTTACCTTGGTGTAGAGCCAGCCCTCCGGCTCGATACGCACCAGCGGACCTCTCTCGCAGAAGCCGTGGCAGCCGCTCTTTTTAAGCGCAACGCCCCCGGATTCCGGCTCGTGTTCGAGCTCCACCGCGCAGTGAATACCGTTTGCCTCTATGAGCTCCCGGAGTTTTGCATAGATATTCAGCGAGCCGCTGGAAACGCAGCCGGTGCCGGCGCACACAAGGATCTTGCGGGGGTACGCGTTGTAGGATCTCACGCATTCTTCGCGGAGCGCCTTAAGCTCCTGTCTGTCCTTTAACATTCCACGCCCTCCTTAAGCTGCTTTAAAATAGCGGAAGCCTTGTCCGGGGTCATTTCCGCGTGTACATGGTCGTTTACCGTGATAACCGGGGCGAGTCCGCAGGCGCCGAGGCAGGACACTGTCTCCACCGTGAACATCAGGTCGTCCGTGGTCTTTTTGCTCTCGGAGAGCCCCAGCTCCTCGCGCAGTCTTGCAAGGATGGGCGGCGACTGCCGCACATGACAGGCGGTACCGTCGCACACCTTGATGACGTACTTCCCCTTGGGTTCAAGCGAGAAATTCTCGTAGAAGGTCGCAACGCTGAAAAGCCGCGCCTCGCCTACTCCGAGCCTTTTCGCGATGTGTGGGAACACCTCCTTCGGCAGGTAACGGTAGTGCTCCTGAACGCCCTGCAGGATCGAGATGATGTTCTTCTCCTCGCAGCCGATCCTGTCGATAATTGCGTCAACATCGGCCAACTGAATGCTGCTTTGCATAGATCATGTACCTCCTGTATGCCATAACAGAACAAGGTGTTTCATGCTTATTCTGTATCTTTACCAGCCAGATAGATAAAAAATATACAGTTATTTTTAACTAACACGTCTGATATTTGTTTAACAATACTATAATTGTACCACACATTCAGAAATTTTGGTATTGCGTAACTGATATAATTCCATGTATATTTAGCATATCGGGCAGAATCAACAAAATACATTTTCCTTATTTGTACAAAAAACAAACCAGAATATCTGATTCAGACAAAAAAACAAGGGCAAAGCTGTTCACTTTGCCCTATAAGTTTCCTGGAAGCCTGACAATTTACTTTTCCGCGGAAATAATAGTTCCGCCGCCGGCAACGATATCTCCCTGATACAGCACGACGGCCTGACCCGCCGTGACCGCCCTCTGCGGTTCGTCAAACCGCACATGGACTATTCCGCTGTCGTCCGCCCGGACCTCCGCAGCCGCCTCCCTGCCGTTGTAGCGGGTCCTTGCGGTGAGCCTTACCGGCTCCCGTGGAGCCTCCGGGAAAAGTATCCAGTTAAAGTCCCCGGCGGTAAGGCTGCGGGAATACAGCGCGTCCTCCCGGGAAAGGGTGACGGTGTTGCGCTCCATATCCTTTCCGCAGACGTACATACGCTCTCCGAAGCCCACGCCAAGCCCCTTGCGCTGACCTATCGTGTACCTGATTATCCCGGAATGTTCGCCTATCACATTGCCGTTTATATCCACAAAATCTCCGTGGGGATAGGTCTTTCCGGTGCGCATTCTGATGAACTCCGCATAGTCGCCGTCCGGTACGAAGCAGATATCCTGGCTGTCGTGCTTGTGCGCGTTCAGCAGTCCCAGCTTCTCGGCAAGCGCCCTTACCTCGTCCTTGCTGGAAAACTCCCCGAGGGGGAAAATCGTGTGTGAAAGCTGCTCCTGGGACATGGAATAGAGGACGTAGCTCTGATCCTTTGCGGAGTTCTTCGCCTTTTTCAGCACCCATCTTCCCTGCTCCGGCAGGTATTCCGTCCTGGCGTAATGTCCCGTCACGATATAATCGCACCCGAGCGAACGCCCGCGCTGATACAGGAGCTCAAATTTCATGTAGCGGTTGCAGTCTATGCAGGGATTCGGTGTCTGCCCGTGCTCATAGGAGCTCACGAACCGGTCTATGACCTCCCGCTCAAACTCCTGCGTGAAGTTGAAGACATAGAACTTCATGCCCATGGAGTACGCTGCATTCCGCGCGTCCTCTGCGTCGTCCGCGGTACAGCAGGATTTCTCCGTGCACGCGCAGTCGTTATTGCTGCGGAGCTTCATCGTGACGCCTATGCACTCGTAGCCTCGCTGCACCATGAGCGCAGCCGCAACGGAGCTGTCGACTCCGCCGCTCATCGCGACAACCGCGGTGGGTTTATCCATTGCCGAGCCTCAGCATTTCGTCAATGCAATGCTTTGCCGCAAGGCGCTCCTGCTCCTCAATGCTGATTTCAAAGCCGTCCCTGCCCTCCAGCGTGTGGAGCACGTCCGCGATGGTGGTGACCTTCATGTTGTGGCATACGCAGTCCTTGGAAAGCGGGAAGAACAGCTTCTCAGGGTGGTCGATCCCGAGGTGCTGAACTATACTGTTTTCTGTTCCGATTATGAATTCCCCGGCTTCGCTCTTTGCGGCGAAGTCCATAATTTCAGTGGTGCTGCCGACAAAATCAGCGAGCTCTACTATCTCCGGGCGGCACTCCGGGTGAACCAGCACAAGCGCCTCCGGGTGGAGCTTCTTAGCGGCGCGCACCTCTGCGGCGGTGAGCTTCGCATGGGTCGGACATCCGCCGTGAACGAGCTGTATCTCCTTTTCGGGAACCTGCTTCTTCACATAATCGCCGAGATTGCAGTCCGGGATAAACAGTATCTTGTCCGCGTCAAGGCGGCGGATTATCTTCACCGCAGACGAGGAGGTAACGCAGACATCGGACAGGGTTTTAAGCGCCGCCGTGGTGTTTATGTAGGCAACCACCTTATGGTCGGGATACATCTGCTTGAGCTGGGTGAGCATCTCAGCGTCGAGCTGCTCCGCCATGGGACAGCCGGCCTCTTCACGGGGGATAAGAACGCGCTTCTCCGGGGAGAGTATCTTGACCGTCTCAGCCATGAAGCGCACGCCGCACATCATAACGGTGCCGTTCGGAGCCTTGGCGGCTTTCTGCGCCAGACCGAAGGAATCCCCAACGAAATCCGCCACCTCCAGAATATCATGGGTCTGGTAGCAGTGCGCAAGGATACAGACGTCCTTCTCCTTTTTGAGCTGCATTATCTTTTCCTGTATTTCCCTTGTAGTCATATAGTCCTCCTGAAGCCGGAACCGCGAAGCCCCGGCGGTATTTCATCAGATAGAATAATCCCCGCCTGCGTTCGCCCGGTCGATTATATCCTGAAGCGTAACGCTGTCGAGGTAGTTGTTTATCGCCTTGTAGAGCCCCTCCCAGACTGGCAGGGTCATGCATTCGGAAGCGCGCGGGCACTCGTTTACCGGGTATTGCAGACAGCTCACAGGACAGAGATTTCCCTCCGTAACGCGCAGTATCTCGCCCAACGTGTACTTGTCCGCGGACTTGGCAAGGGCATAGCCGCCCTGATAGCCGCGGTTTGTGCGAAGCAGATCCGCCTTGTTGAGAAGCGGAACTATCTGCTCCAGGTACTTCTTCGATATATCCTGCCGCTCTGCGATATCCTTGAGCGCAACGAATCCGTCCGCGCTGTGCATTGCAAGGTCGAGCATCATTCTGAGCGCATAGCGCCCCTTGGTAGATATTTTCATTTATTTGCCCCTTTCAGAAAACCTATCATATTGCTATTTTTTATTATACCATAGGTTTGATAGGTTTTCAAGGGGTTTTTGAAATTTTATCAGAAAATTCAGAAAATCAAACTTTCGCCTTGTGCTCCACCGCTGTGATGGTGTAGGTGAACGCCTTTTCGCCGTCCGGCGGGAGTATCTCTATACCGCGCTTTTCCGCGAAAACTCCGGTGCAGTCGTCGAAATCAGCGGAGCCGCACCACGGCTCGATGCACAGGAACGGCGCGTCCTTCGCCTGCCATACGCCGAGGCTGGTGAAATCCGGGAAATCCACGCGCACGCCGGTGTTCTCCCTGTTCAGGAGCTGTACGGAGCGGGAGCGTATCTTGTCGAAATAGCACACGTCCTCGTAGAACATCTCGTGGGACAGCGGAAGCACGGTCGCCTCTTTCATGAGCTCGCGGCGGTTGTTTTCCTCGTGGAGCCCGGTTTTAAGGTTGTAATTCGGCACTGCGGCGGTCTCCAGCTTTGGGAATTCAAGGCGGTAATCCGTCATGTCGCCCGGGGTCGCGAGAGCCGGGTGAGCGCCTATGCAGAACGGCATATCCGTGCCGCTGTTGTTATGTACGCGGTAGGTCACGGTGATCCCGTCCGCTTTGAGCGTGTAGCGCACCGTAAACCTGAAATCGAACGGATACATCGCCTTGGTGTAGTCGTTCTGGGTGAGCGAGAACATCGCGCTGTTTCCGTTGAAGTCCTCCGGGGTGAATTCAAGGTCCCGGGCGAAGCCGTGCTTGGTTATTTTGTACTCCGTGCCGTTTATAAGGGTCTTTCCGTCTTTCAACGTACCTATCATTGGGAAAAGCAGCGGAGAGGTCTTGCCCCAGAACGCCGGGTCGGCGCTCCACATGAGCTCGCGGTTTCCCACTTTAAGGGACTTCAGCTCCGCGCCCTTTGAGATTATCTTAGCGGTAACTTCGCCTGATTTTAATGTGATATCCATGTCGTACTCCTTATTTATGGTATTTTCCGTTGTTGATTATGGAATAAGCGCGGTAGACCTGCTCCATCAGCATTACCCGCGCAAGGGAATGCGGAAACGTCATCGGCGACATTGAAAGCCGGAGATCCGCCTGCTTTTTCAGCTCCCCGTCAAGCCCGAAAGAACTGCCCACAAGGAAATTCACGGTGCTGAACCCCTGCCCTGCGGCGGTTTCCAGCTTCTGCGCAAGCTGTTCGCTGGAGAGCGTTTTGCCCTCGATACACATTGCGACCGTGAAGCTGCCGGGCTTTATCTGCTCGCGTATCTTCACCGCCTCCTGCCGGAGCGCGGCTTCTATCTGAGCCTGCGACGGCTTCTGCGGGAGGTCAGCGGGCGCGGGCTCTGAAACCTTCGGGGAAACGTACGCGCCGAGCCTTTTGAGGTACTCCGCGCAGGCCTCCCGGTACCACGATTCCTTCAGCTTGCCCATTGCAATAAAGTTGATGTTCATATTACCATTTTCCCTTTTTCTTTGCCGGGGTCGGATTTATCCTGCGGCGGCGGTTCATCTCCGCGACCTTGCGGCGGTAATTCAGCCTGAGCTGGTGCGTCACTATCGCGAGTACCAGTTCCACCGCGCACAGCGCGACTATCGCCTTGAACATTGGATTTGCGATTATCTGCTTTATCTTCTCCATGTAGAATTCGTTGGCGTCTATCTGTATATCGGACTCCGTGATGAGCTTCACCGTTGTGAGCGTTTCATCATTCAGCCTGAGCTCCAGCTCGCCGACTTCGTAGCCCTTGTTCTGCGGAGCCTGCACGGGCACGCGCTCCGGATAGAGCTTTATCTCCTTGGAAACGGTGGTCTTGTTCAGGCTCTTTTCAAGAAGCGTGTAGTAGTCCTCGGCGGCGCATATTCCAACCTTGTCGGCGTCCTTTCCCTGATTTACGTCCACCTGAGTTATCTGCTCGTTCGCCTTGACTATGTTGGTATAGACGAACTCGTTGTAAGCCCAGTCGTACAGCGCGATGTGATCCTTGAACGAATAGTTGGATTTCTCGCCGTTTTCATCAAAGAACGGCGCGCCGAGGGAAACTATCATGTAATGATAGCCGCGCCCGTCGCTCCCCTTTTTCTGGCAGGTGGAAACGAGCGCCATTGAACCCGGCAGAGGATCTGCGGTGTCCCACGCGCCGTCCCTGTATTCGTAATACTCGTTGATGCTTCCGGTCTTTACGCCCTGAACGCCCTCATAGTAATAGTTTCCGTCCACCATGAGCTTGTTTGTGGTGTGAATGCTGTATCCGTCCGGGTTGGCGGAATTTGCCGGCATTTTATAGTCAGTCGTGCTGGCTATCTTCATGAAGCCGGGGTAATTGTCCATAGCGTACTTTGTGATGAGGTACAGATCCTTTGCGGTGGTATAGTTATCCCTGGAATACAGACCGTGGGTGTTCGCGAAGTGGGTTCCGGTGCAGCCTATCTGTGCCGCTTTCATGTTCATCATGTCCACGAAATCCGGAATGCTGCCCGCAATGTTCAGCGCGAGGATATTTCCCGCCTCGCACGCGGAGCACACCATCAGCGCGTAAAGGCAGTCCCAGTAGGTGACATTTTCCTGACCCGCACGCAGGTCGGCGGTCGATGGCCCGGAATAATTCGGGTCGCCGCTCCAGAATTCATCGGTGGCTTCCGAGGTTATGCTTACAGTCTGGTCGAAGTCCCTGATGTTTTCCAGTGCGATGAGCGCGGTCATTATCTTGGTGGTCGAAGCCGGCGCAAGCTGCTTGTCGGCGTTCTTGGAAACGATGACTATTCCGGTGTCGAGGTTCACCATGTACACGCCCTCGCTGTGCAGGGCAAATTTCGGCGTGAACGCTGCAAAAGCGCTGAAACTCCCGCCGAAAATGCTGCATAGTAAAATTATTGACAGAAATACTGAAAAAATTTTTGCTTTTCGCATATAGACAAATCTCCCGTAATGCGTTATTATATATAGAGGCGGCTTATGCCGCTCAGGCTTTCTTTATAATTATACCGAATCTGGCGCTGATTGTAAAGGGCTTTTTGCAAATTGTAACCGAATTTTAATTTTTCGGCTGCGCTGGGAGGACATTCAATGATTTACATAACCGGAGATATCCACGGGGACTTCACGCGGTTCAGGTCGCCTGTGCTCCGCAGACTCCGGAAGAACGACGCGCTTATAGTATGCGGTGATTTCGGCTTTATCTGGGACGGCTCCGAAAAGGAGAAAAAGCTGCTCAAAAAAATCGGGAAGCTGCGCTACAACGTGCTTTTCGTGGAGGGCTCTCACGATAACTACGATCTGCTGGAGGACTACCCGGTTGAGGAATGGTGCGGCGGAAAAACGCGTCCCATTTCCGGCAGGCTGCGGCAGCTCATGCGCGGGCAGGTGTTCGAGATAGCGGAAAAGACCGTGTTCGCATTCGGCGGCGGTCAGAGCGACGATACAACAGTAGAGCTTGTCGAGGGCGAAAACTGGTGGCGCCGTGAAATTCCCTCGGAGCACGAGCTCGAAGAGGGACTCCGCAATCTTGAACAGGCGGGGAACAGGGTGGATATCGTGGTGACATACGAGCCGCCGTCAAAGCTCCACGACTTCCTCGACCACAACAGCGGCGACAGGAACCACATCAACACCTATCTTAACGACGTGTATGAGCGGATAAGTTTCGGGCGGTGGTTCTTCGGGAAGCTCCATCTGAACAAGCTGATACCGCCGAAATACTACGCAGTTTACGACCACATCGTGGTCGCTGACGATACGAAGATCAAAAAGCACCGGGCGCGCAAGTCCCCGGTGAAAACAAAGAATAAGGAGAACTGAAATGGCAGAAATCACATTCAAGATCACCAAGGAACTGGGCGTTATCTCCGAGAACGCAAAGGGCTGGACAAGAGAGCTGAACCTCGTAAGCTGGAACGACCGCGAGCCCAAGTACGATATCCGCGACTGGAACGCAGACCACACCCGCATGAGCAAGGGAATCTCCATGACAGAAGAGGAAATGCAGCAGCTCGTTGAGCTGTTCAATGCCCGCGATGAAGAGGACAGCTTCGAGTAATTACAAGGAACAAAAAACGGCCGGGGAACTCTCCGGTCGTTTCTTTATCATCAAAACAGGGCGGAATCAGCTCCGCCCTGCTTTTTTATACAGTTACTCCGTAACGAACTTCTCTACCTCGCCGGCAAGCGAAGTCGCAAGCGCTGAGAGCTCCTCGCTGGAAGCTGCGCTCTCCTCCGCCGTCGCCGTGGTGGAGTGCATTCCCGACTCTATGCTGGTGATTCCGGTGGTTATCTGGCTGACCGCATTCTGCTGGTCTGCCGCCGCCGCTGTAATGACCTGCATTTCATCGGAGATCTTGCTGATTCCTGAAACTATGCTGTTCATCGCTGTATGAGCGCTGTCGGCAAGCTGGGTTCCCCTATCGACCGCAGCAAGCGAATCGTTGATGAGCGCCGTCGTATTCTGGGCTGCCTCGGCGGACTTGGCGGCAAGGTTGCCTACCTCGTCTGCGACAACTGCGAATCCCTTTCCTGCCTCGCCTGCGCGAGCTGCCTCTATGGCGGCGTTAAGCGCAAGTATGTTTGTCTGGAATGCGATATCCTTTATGGCCTTGATGATATTCCTGATGGAAGCGGATTTTTCCTTGATATCCCCGACAGCCTCAAGGAGCTGTCCCATAAGCTCGCCGCCCTCGTGAGCCGTGCTGTTGGCCTCCTCGGCAAGAGCAGCTACATTCGCGGAGGTTTCCGCGGTGTGGTTTGCCTTCTCCTGAATGGAGCCTATCGTGGAGGAGATCTCGTCCACTGCCTGAGCTACCGTGATAGCGGTCTCGGAAAGGCTTGCGGAGCCCTCTGCGACCTGACCGGAGCCGGACTGGATATTGCTTACGCTGTTCTTTACCGCTGTCATAGCGGAGTTGAGCGAGGAAGTTATGCTGTCAAGCGAGGTTCCGATGGTTTCGAAATCTCCCGCATACCTGATTGCGGAAGCCGCTGTCAGGTCTCCCTGAGCCATAGCCTCCAGTACCTGACTGATATCGTGGATATAGGTACGCAGAGTGTCAACGGTGTTCTTGAGCGAATCCTCGAGCACAAGCGTTTCATCGCCGAGAGCAGTGACCTCATACGGGGTGGTGACATCGCCCTCTGAGAGGAGCTTCAGACGATTTGCGGAATTCTCGATAGGTCTGGATATATTTCTTGCCACGCGGACAGCGACAACTACGGAGCAGGCAATAAGCGCGAGGCAGACCGCAACTCCTATGCCGATATCAAGTATAATCCCTCTGATGACCTGATTATAATTTGCACACACCGCAATTATCCAGCCGTCCGTGCCGTCTATCTGCTGGTAGGAGGCAAGCATTCTGTGCCCGTTTGCGGAATAGGAATATGTGCCGAACCCCTTCGCCATCATCTGACTTGCAAGTTTGACCTCTCCGGGGTTTTCGCTCTCCGTCAGCTTTTCCATATTAAGTACCTGGCTGGTATCGTTGGAAGCCACTATCTGACCGTTCTTGTCGATAACCATAATGCTGCTTCCCGCGCCGAGGTCAACATTTTCAAGTCCGTTGGAGAACATCGTCGGGTCGATTCCGCCGTAGATGACATAGGTCTGGCCGTTGTACTTCACCGGAGCGCCCATCATGGTAACTACGGAGCCGTCAGTCTTTCTGATGACCGGGGGAGAAACTGCGACTTCGCCGCTGTACGCTTTCTGGAAGTACTCCCTGTCGGCGATGTTGGTGTCATTGTATGTAGAGCCGTCGCTGTATGCTATGGAAAAATCCCTGAACATAGAAGTGGCAGCTATGTCTGTCAGCTTATCCTTGCGCGTTACCAGCGGGACGTCATGGTTTATGATGTTCTCATTATTACCCGCAGCCTGAATTTCCAGCGAGAGGAAATTCACGTTATTTGAAATAAGGTGCGCATAGGACTCCGCAAGCTCCGAAGTCTGCGTTACATAGTCCGAATGAGATGTTGTCGCAACAAATACGCCCATCATCACCATCATTATCACGCAGGCCGATATCACACTGATAAGTGAAAGACGGAGTATGCGGTATTTTATCTTCGTCTTGCGCGGTATCTTCTCGATGACCTTAGCCCCGACTGCCTGCATTGCTTTTTCAGCTCTTTTACTGTGTGCCATGGTATTCCCTCCTGTGTATGGCATGCCTGCCGGAAATATTGTCAGGCACTCCTTTTATATATCGCCTAAATTATAACATATTCTTTGCAAAAAATCAACAATATTTCAGCTTAAGCCATATGATTTTTGTGCAATTCGTCAGATTGTACTAATTGTCTGAGGTAATATTGTGAAAAAGGATAACGTTTTCTTGTGATTATTTACACTTATTTTACACAACATCGCAAAACTGTATAAAAAACGCCGAAAAAAGTTGAATCCCGCCACATAATGCGAAATTTCGTTTGACTTAAGCTGTGAAAAGTAGTAGAATTATATCCGGATCAAAGTGGTTCATCGATATCAGGGACGTCGTCGGAGGTCTGCGGCAACGGCTCCTCTGTGAGTGTTACTGCGCTCAGGTCGATATCATCATAGGTGATGCTGCTCCAGCCCTTTGCTGAAAACATACTCAGCGTATAACTGTCAACATCGCTCCTCCAGCCGTTCTGATCCGCATCATACAGATTGAGCACCACAAGGTCGCCCTGATGAATATAGTATTCGACTCCCATGAGTTCACGCCCGGTCTGCTGTTCGTAGTATTTTTCAGCAAGCTGCGCAAGCTTTTTCGCAGGGTAAAACGAGAATCCGTCCGGAGATACGTCCCTCAGGTACTCAAGCTCGTCGCTGGTCCCCAGATAGGTCATGTGGATTATAATGTTCCCGTCCGGGGCCGTTTCCAGTTCGGCAGAATATGGCGTAAGCTCCTCACCGACGTACATGGTCATCTTGTTTCCGTCAACGGAATAGGTGAAATCCACTCCCTCGGCGTCTGCCATGGGGATAAGCCGCCCGTGTATACCGTCCGGGTCGAATATGTAGAAGTTGCCGGTATCGTCCGTGTAACTGGACGTGTAGACGCCCGGTCTGAAATAATCGGACGGCTGAATATCAAGCCCGCTCAGCGGGTCGGCAGGGGTAAATTCCTCTGTCGGAGGGAGCTCCTCCAACGTACCCCGGAACTCCGGCTCTTCGCTTGAGGCAGGTATCAGCACCTGCTCCGTGACCTCGGCAGTTTCCGGAAGTTCCGGCACGGCGTTATCGCCTGCACAGCCGCAGAACAAAAGCGGCAGGAGAGCGGCAAATGGAAGGAATCTCTTCATTTTCACTCAGCTTTCAGAATATGTGATAAGCCGCACTATGCGGCAGCATAAAATATAGTTTAGCATATTTCGCCATCAATGTCAATCACAAAAACTGTCATTCTGCGCGTTATTTCCCCTTGACCCCGGAGTGTGTGCGCTTGTATAATAATGGTATTACATATTATACAGGAGGTACGCTATGGGAACAGCCGGGATAATTCTGCTGGCGGCAGGTCTTTCAATGGACGCATTCGCGGTGTCGGTCTGCAAGGGACTGGCGCTTGGTAAGATACGTCTGCGGCACGCCTGCATTGTCGGAGCTTGGTTCGGAGTATTTCAGGCGGTCATGCCGCTGCTGGGGTATCTCCTCGGAAATGCATTCTCGCAGTTTGTCGAAAATATCGACCACTGGATAGCCTGCGGACTTCTGGCGATAATCGGCGGCAACATGATACGCGAGGCGCTGGGCGGAGGGGAAGATGAACTTCCGGACGCTTCGCTGGCTCCCCGGAAAATGCTGATGCCTGCGATCGCGACAAGCATTGACGCGCTTGCCGTCGGGGTCACGTTCGCATTTCTGGATGTGCCTGTACTTCTGGCGGCGGGAATCATCGGCGCCGTGGCGTTCCTGTGCTCGGCTGTCGGCGTAAAGCTCGGCGGAGTTTTCGGCGCAAGGCACCGCGCCAGGGCCGAGATCGCAGGAGGAGCCGTGCTGATACTCCTTGGAATTAAAATACTCGCGGAGGGGCTTGGCTGGCTCTGACGCCTGATATAAAGCAATCTCTGGAAATCTGCTTGTGTCCCGGTTTTTAGAGGTTACCATAAATCTTGTGTATAGCAAAGGAAGAAAAGAGAAATGAAGTACATAAAACAATTCGGGATAATCCTGCTGATAACATTTATCGGCGAGATCCTGCACACGCTTCTGCCTATTCCGGTTCCCGCGGGAATATATGGTATAGTGCTGCTTTTCGTGGGGCTCCAGACCGGAATAGTTCCCCTGGCGGAGGTCAGGGACGCGTCAAAGTTCCTTATACAGATAATGCCGCTGATGTTCATTCCGGCGGCGGTGGGGCTTATCGACACATGGGAGATACTGGCGCCGTCATGGATACAGTTCCTGATAGTAACAGTTGTCACTACAGTCGTTGTAATGGCGGTCTCCGGGCTTATTACTCAGGCGGTCATCAGATCCAGGAAAAGAAAGGCAGGCGACAATAAATGAGCGAATTTCTCTCAGAATCAGCATATTTCGGCGTCCTTATCAGCCTTGTCGCTTACTGGCTGGGGGCTGTACTAAAAAAGAAGTTCAAGTCTCCGCTCATCAACCCGCTGCTAATCTCGATAATCCTGACGATACCGGTGCTGCTTTTACTTCACATCGACTACGCTACCTACTACGAGGGGGCAAAGTTCCTTGCATGGCTGCTGACTCCTGCGACCGTAGCGCTCGCAGTTCCGCTGTATGAGCAGTTCAGTCTGCTGAAGCACAATGCAGCGGCCGTTGCCGCGGGCATAATCTCAGGTGTTCTGTCGAGCCTCGGCAGTGTGCTGGGGCTTGCGGCGGTCTTCGGATTCTCGCACGAAGAATATATCACGTTCCTGCCGAAATCCATCACCACCGCGATAGGAATGGGCGTTTCCGAGGAGCTCGGCGGCATTGTTTCCATATCAGCCGGCGTAATCATTATCACGGGAGTTCTCGGAAATATCCTCGGCGAGCTTGTGCTGAAGCTGTTCCGCATAACAGAGCCAGTTGCAAAGGGAATCGCGCTGGGAACCTCCGCCCATGCAATAGGTACCGCAAAGGCCATGGAGCTCGGAGAGGCCGAGGGCGCGATGAGCAGTCTTTCAATAGCCGTTTCCGGGCTTATCACCGTTGCCGGAGCGGCGCTGTTCGCAAACTTCTATTGATACAAGGTAACCTCTAAAAACCTCCTTCACAGCAGATTTCTATGACATATATCATCTGCTTCGTTGTCAAACCTTGAAATACATACAGTAAACGCATTATCCGCCTGCGGCGGAAAACGCTGCGGTTGATACTAATTCCAGAACCACTTTTCAGTTGTGCATATTATGTGTATTTGGAATTAGTATAACGCCTTGCATCTGATATAAGTCATGTACAAAATCTGCTAGTGTCCCGGTTTTTAGAGGTTACCACAAAAAGCCGGCTTCTTCTGACGTCGGTTTTTTATATACGGAAAACGGAGGACGCTTTGTCCTCCGCAATTTTAAAGGTGACCTTATTTGAATTTCTGCGTTATATTTATGATGAAACCGACAACTATGGCAAGCACAAGGCTGAGCACCAGCGGAAACCACACATTTGCCAGCGGAAGTCCGTTGGCGGCTTCGTTCAGGTTCATTCCGTAGAAGCTGAACACGATCGTAGGCACCGCAATGATTATCGTGAGCGTTGTCATGCGCTTCATGACGATGTTCAGGTTGTTCGAGATTATGCTCGCAAAAGTATCCATTGTGGTCGAAAGAATGTTCGAATAGATATTAGTCATCTCGATTGCCTGACGCACCTCGATAAGCACATCGTCAAGCAGATCCTGGTCTTCCTCATAGAGCTTTATGAAACGCCCGCGCATGAGCTTCTCAAGCACTGCTTCGTTCGCTTTAAGCGAGGTCGAGAAGAATACGAGTGATTTCTCCAGCCCGAGAAGCTGAATAAGCCCTTTGTTGTGCATGGACTTGTGAAGAGTGCCCTCAACATATGTCTGTATCTTGTCGATCTGTTTCAGGTATTGCAGATATCTTGCGGCTATGCGGAGAAGTATCGTGAACACGAACCGTGTTTTCAGATTCGTCTGGATCCCCTTGACAACGCCTTTCGCGATGTCCTCCACAACGGAGTTCTCCTTTGCGCTTACCGTTACGACATTCTTGTCCGTGATGATTATAGACATAGGCGTTGTGGAATACAGCAGCGTGCGGTCCGGATTGTTGTCCGTTTCTGCAACCGGGTAGTCCACAACTATCAGGGTAACGCCGTCGTCGCTTTCGATTCGCGAAGGCTCCTCTTCATCCAGTGCAGCGCGGACGTAATCCCTGTCGATACCGAGATCGTCCTCAAGGTCGGATATCTCGGTTTCGGTAGGATTTATTACGGATATCCAGCAGCCGGGCTCGGCTTTTTCTATCTCGCACAGATGTGTTTCAATGTTTCTGTAATATTTGACCAAATTCAGCACTCCCTTTTCCGCAGCATGGACGGACGCATTCAGCGCAGGAAGCTGCCATGGCGCACCTCCTGCTGACGTGTTCTGTGTTTACAACTTCGACATAAGCCAGGGTCTGCGCTCATAATTTCACCGCCTTCAAATACTCATAACTAGTTTCATTTTATCACATTTTGTCTTAAAATACAATATGTTTTCCGTAAAAAAACTTGTGAACCGTATAAAAAAAATGAGGTTTCGTCATTTTACTGCATTGATTTATTGTCATAATAATATTTAGTGACCATATGACTTGACAAAACTGTTCAAAGATGATACAATACATTATGGTAAATTAGCTAAATATATAATTAAAAATCAGATACGAATAAGGAAGGAGCACTCTGATGGGATTCGACAGCAGAAAATATATTGAACTGACTAATGAATTCATTAGGAAGAGTGAGAAATTAAAGGAATTCCGCGCTCCGGAATTTCTTGAACTGCTGGAACCGCTGTGCAGATTCCTGCATATAGGCAGACTGGAAGCTTCGGTCAGGAGCTCAGAAGGTCTGCTGAGGAAAATAGTCAATGTTCCTTACGTTTATTTCGACAGCGGCAATTATGACGAAAACCGTGTTTTATCCGGTGAGATAGATTTTTCCGCCTCCACTGAAGGCTCAGCATTTTACTCAGTTTTTGCCGAAAAAGGCGCGGACTGGCTCCCCGAGGAAATAGAACAGATAAACGTTCTGAAAAATCTCATATTCCTAATGAACGACAGGAATTACGCACTGAAGCTCGTGCAGGAAATGACCATACAGGATATATCCCTCGGAATTTATTCGCTGCCGTTCTTTCTTTCGACCGTACGCTCAGTCATTGAGAAAAACGAACAGGGAAATTTCGGAGTAGTATATTTTAATCTGCGCAGGTTCTCAGCAATAAACGAGCATATCGGCAGAGAGATGGCCGACATGGCGCTCCGCCGATACATACAGGGGCTTCAGGAACATCTCCGGTATGAGGAATGCATTTGCAGGCTGGGCGGAGATAATTTTGTGATGCTGTTCAGAAAGGACAATCTTCCGTTCATACAGAATTACCTTTCCGGAGCGTCCGTCATCTACGACAACAGCGATGATAAGGTCAACGTTTCCACCACCGCCGGCTGCTATCTTATCCCGTCAGGGAGCACCGACACGGAAACCGATATCATGGACAAGGTCAGCACGGCAATACAGCTTGCAAAAACGGTTTACAAGCGCGACTTCCTGTTTTATGACGATCATATCATGCAGCAGCAGGAGCGCATAAAAAAAATAGAAGAGATTTTTCCGCAGGCGATCAAGCACGAAGAATTTCAGGTCTACTACCAGCCCAAAACGCAGCTCAAAAGCAACAGGCTCGCCGGAGCCGAAGCTCTCTGCCGCTGGTACAGGGACGGTAAGATAGTTCCTCCCGGAGATTTTATCCCTGTGCTGGAGGGCAGCAAGGCGATATGTACGCTCGATTTCTATATGCTGGATCATGTGTGCGCCGATATCCGGAGATGGCTGGACGAGGGACGCGAGGTAGTAAAGGTCTCAGTGAATCTGTCAAGGCTCCATCTGGGAGATCAGGAACTGCTCGACAACATTCTCGAAATAGTTGACCGCCATAACGTGCCCCACAAGTATATCGAGATAGAGCTCACGGAAACAACCACCGACGTTGATTACGCAGAGCTGAAAAAAATAGTAAACGGTCTGCGCGATCAAGGAATAAGCACCTCCGTTGACGATTTTGGAATCGGTTATTCCTCGCTGAACCTTATCAGGGAAATGCCGTGGAATGTTCTGAAAATAGACAAGAGCTTCCTGCCAGACATGGAAGAAAACCATGACCCGACCAAGGTCAAAATGCTTCGTCATATCATCACAATGTCGCAGGATCTGGGACTCGAGTGCCTCGTTGAAGGCGTGGAAACAAAGGCTCAGGTGAAACTTCTGCTTGAGTGCAAATGCTATCTGGCTCAGGGTTATTATTTTGACAAGCCGCTTCCAGTGGCTGAATTTGAAAAAAGACTGGATTATCAGCACGCCTGCTGAATCAGACAAAAGCAGGCGCTGTAAAAAAGCAA
Organism: uncultured Oscillospiraceae bacterium; assembly: GCA_934481355.1. Classification (GTDB taxonomy): domain Bacteria; phylum Bacillota; class Clostridia; order Oscillospirales; family Ruminococcaceae; genus CAG-115. The sequence continues at coordinate 43,017 of CAKSPH010000017.1, forward strand.
CAAAAGAAAAGGCTGCATCCCGAAAAAGAAAGGATGCAGCCTTTTTTGTGGTATAATGTAATTGTGAGAAAACAAGACCCGCAAAATCATTCAGCTGGAATTACCAGCTGAAATTTCAGACGCAGGCGGATAATGCGTTTACTTGATGTTCAAGGTTTGACAACGAAGCAGATGATATGGTATGTCATAGAAATCTGCCGTGAAGGAGGTTTTTATAGGTTACCTTTATATCGTCAATTCTTGACAACATGCACATCAATCTGGTCGTAAGGAATAGATATACCAGCCGAAATGAACGCCGCGCGGATGTCCTCAGTGACAGCAAAGAACACATCCCAGTAATCCGCAGCCTTGCACCACGGACGAACTGCGATAACAATAGCGCTCGCTCCGTGTTCCAGCATTCTGATGGTGGGAGCCGGATTGCTGAGCACCTTTTCGTTGCGCTTCAGCACTTCGGTTATCACCTGCTGAGCCTTTGAGAAATCATCATCATAGCTGATGGAGAATTTCATGTCAACGCGGCGTATATCGTTTCCGTTGTTGTTGGTGACTACCGCGCCGGAAACCTGACCATTCGGGATAAATATAGCCTGATTGGAGTCGGAATCCAGCCTTGTGTACAGAATGGTTATCTGCCTTACGGTTCCGCTGACGCCGGAAACTGCTATGTAATCGCCTATCTTGAACGGCTTGTTTATCATGAGCATGATTCCGCCGGCAACGTTGGAAAGGCTGTTCTGGAGTGCCAGACCTATTGCAACGCCGGCAGTGCCGATAACGGTAACGATCGAGGTTGCCGGGATTCCCAGCATTGAGAGAACTACGGTTATCAGCAGAACATAAAGTACTATCTTGCAGCACTGCTTGACAAAATTCGTAACCGTGAGGTCGAGCCGCGAACGGTCAAGCCCCTTGCCAAGCACCTTGAGAGCCAGTTTGCATACGATAAGTCCTATTACAAGCACGATAACTGCAAGAATAATAGTCGGTACCGCATGGACTATGCTGTTCCAGAGGTTCTGGAAGAACTCGCCCATTTTCGAGACGGTTTCTTCAGGGTGATCCACGAGGTCCTGAACCGCTTCATTCAGGGTGTTCTCATGAGTTGAGACCTCCGCAGTCGAGGCGGCTGTCGCTATTAAATTCAGGACGATCACTTGAACAGATCCCTCAGACCCGCTTCAGCCGCCTCGCCGTCGCTCTCGCGGATAAGCACGGAAATTTCGTCAACGCCCGTGGTGATGAGGAGTATCATTGCGTCTATCTTGTTGAGCAGATTGAATACCTTTGCGGCGAAGCCCGCCTGAGCTTCCATCTCGCCGGTCTTGATAACTATCTTGCGGTTGCCGCTGTTTATCATCGGGGTGATGTCGTGCTTGTCCTTCAGCGTCTTTACTACGCTCAGGAGCTTCGGCATATCGTCGTCGTCCAGCGTGAACCCGAAGCCGAAACGCTCGGAGGTGGGCGCTGTCATGGAAATCATGTCGATGTTGATTCCCGCCTCGGCGACAGCGGTCAGGGTGTCCTCCATGATGGTCTTGTAGAGCGGTACGTTGTTGAAGGTTACCGCCGATACGTTTTCTGTTACTGTGATGTTCATTGTCAGCCCTCCTTGATAAGATCAGACATTGCATAAAGTCCGGCAGATCTGCCCGCGAGGAATACGGCGGCGTTGACCGCTCCCACTGCGAAAACCTCCTTGGACTGCGCAGAATGCGACAGAGTGATGACCTCGTCGTGTCCTGCGAAAATTATATCGTGCTCTCCGACAATGGTGCCGCCGCGGATAGCGTGCATTCCTATCTCGTCCTTGCCGCGGGGCTTTCTTACGCTGTGGCGGTCGTATACGAAATGATCCCTGCCGCCAAGCTCCTCGTTTATCGCCTCGGCGATCATTATTGCCGTGCCGGAGGGTGCATCCTTTTTCAGATTGTGATGCTTTTCAACTATCTCAATATCGAACTGGTCGCCGAGTATCTGTGTAGCCCTGCGCGCAAGCTCCACCAGAAGATTTATGCCGAGGGACATATTGAATGTGAAGAACACCGGGATCTGCGAAGCCGCAGCGGTTATCTGGCTGCGCTCCTCATCGGTGTAGCCCGTTGTCGCGAGCACCAGCGGAACGTTGTTCATCTTGCCGTAGCTCAGCAGGTCAGGAAGCGCGGAGGGGTGCGAGAAATCAATGATAACATCGGGTTTCTCGGTGAGGTCGAAAACTTTCTTGTACACTGGGAAATCCGCGTACTTTTCGCCGAGCAGGTCGATTCCGGCAACGACCTTGCAGTCGCTGCGCTGCTCCACCAGCCCCGCGATAACTCTGCCCATCTTTCCGCAGGCGCCTGTTATTGCAATTCCAGTCATTTGTAATTCCTTTCAGATTTTTGCAGAAATGCCAGTTAGCATATCGGGCGGAAGCACATATTCCGCATTCCGCCCGCATTATTTACTTTACCGCGCCGACTAGTCCGAGAGGCTCCATTGCGCTTCTCAGCTTTGCGACCTGCTCCTCTGACATGGAAGCCAGCGGAAGTCTGCACTCCCCTGCCCTGAAGCCCATGATGTTCAGGGCTTCCTTTACGGGGATCGGGTTAACGTCCATGAACAGCGCCTTTTCGAAAGCGAGTATGCGCTTCTGGATCTCCAGAGCCTCAGCCTGCTTCCCTGCGTTGAAGAGGGCGACTTCATCGTGCTTCTCCTTAGGCATGAGGTTTGAGGTAACGGAGATAACGCCCTTTCCGCCGAGGGAAAGGATAGGCATTACCTGGTCGTCGTTTCCGGAGTAAATGTCCAGGTCGGTGTAGGCCGCGATCTCCGCTGCAAGGGACATATTGCCGCTTGCTTCCTTGGTGGCAACGATATTCGGAACCTTTGCAAGCTCCTTGTAGGTTTCAATGGAGATGTTCACGCCGGTACGGCTGGGCACGTTGTACAGGATTATCGGGATTTTTACGCTGTTTGCGATCGCCGTGAAGTGCTTTACCAGACCTCTCTGGGAAGCCTTATTGTAATAAGGCGTAACCTGAAGCAGAGCGTCTGCGCCGAGCTCCTCGGCGCGCTTGGAAAGCCTGATTCCGTGAGCGGTGTCGTTCGCGCCGGTTCCCGCAATCACCGGGATACGGTGCGCGATCTTCTTCACTGCGTATGCGATACACTCAAGGTGCTCCACGTCAGGCATTGTGGAGGCTTCGCCGGTGGTGCCGCACACGATGATCGCGTCAGCGCCGTTCTCCACCTGAAAATCCAGCATTCTGCCGAATTCATCGTAGTTGATGGAGCCGTCAGCGTTCATGGGAGTGGCGATGGCTGTGCCTACGCCGGTAAAAATAGTTTTCTTCATAAAATGGTCGTTCCTTTCAGGGAATGATCAGTCCAGATAGCCCTTGGCCGCAAGGAGCTCTGCCATTTCAACAGCGCCGCCTGCTGCGCCTCTCAGTGTGTTGTGAGAAAGGCAAACGAACTTGTAATCAAACAGTGTGTCAGGACGGAGTCTGCCGACAGAAATAGCCATACCGCCCTCAAGGTTGCGGTGCAGCTTAGCCTGCGGATAATTCTCCTCCTCGAAATAATGGATGAACTGCTTCGGTGCGGACGGAAGCTTCAGAGCCTGCGGCTCGCCGGAGTATTCAGCCCAGATCTTCTTGATCTCGGCCATTGTGGGCTTGTTCTCGAAGTTTACGAATACTGCTGCAAAGTGGCCGTTGGAAACCGGAACTCTCAGGCACTGTGTGGTGATCAGCGGGGACTGAGCCTTTACGATCTCATTGCCCTCTACCTTGCCCCATACCTTCAGCGGCTCCTGCTCGGACTTCTCTTCCTCGCCGCCGATGAACGGGATAAGGTTGTCTACCATCTCAGGCCATGTATCGAAGGTCTTGCCTGCGCCGGAAATCGCCTGATATGTAGTAGCGAGCACGTTCCTGATGCCGAACTTTCTCAGCGGGGAAAGAGCCGGAACATAGCTCTGGATAGAGCAGTTTGACTTGACGGAGATAAAGCCGCGCTTTGTGCCGAGGCGCTTCTTCTGTGCGTCGATGATGGCAGCGTGCTCAGCGTTTACCTCAGGGATTATCATAGGAACATCAGGAGTGAAGCGGTGCGCGGAGTTGTTGGACATTACCGGGCACTCTGCCTTTGCGTACTTCTCCTCGAGGGCGCGTATTTCGTCCTTCTTCATGTCAACAGCGCAGAAAACGAAGTCAACCATGGAGGCGATCTTCTCTACATCGGCGGAAGCGTCCATGATAACGATGTCCTCCATGCTCTTGGGCATCGGGGAATCCATGAGCCAGCGGCTGCCGACTGCCTCTTTATAGGTCTTGCCGGCAGAACGGGGAGAAGCTGCGAGAGCAACTACGTGGAACCACGGGTGGTTTTCAAGCAGGGTAGCGAAACGCTGTCCTACCATACCTGTTGCGCCGATTATACCGACATTGTACTTTTCTTTCATGACTGTGTTGATCCTTTCTCTTTTTGAAAATTAAACTAAAGGTCTCCTCTAAAAACCTTGTTTGAGTGAAAATGTGTATAGCACACCGACTGCTTCTTCAAACCTCCTCGTAAGGCATACAGCCTTACTTCGTCGGCTTTCATCGCATTCGGTGCACTCTACCCATTTTCACTTTTCAAACCGGTTTTTAGAGGTTCCCTAAACAAAAAGCCGACGAGGTAAAAACTTCATCGGCTGTAACAGCAATATCGTAATATACTTGCGATAGCACTCCATCAGACCGATGACAGCCGTGTACCTGTTCGGTGCAAAGCCAGATATGCACATTTGCGGAATATGCACTCTTCGGCGGTGAGCCTTTCGCACTGCCGGTCTCCGCAGACCATCGGGACAGCGCTACTTTTCATTCCCGCACCTCTATCAGCTCCCGGGGCTTTCAGACCCCTGCTATTTATTTATTTTATCACATAAGCGCATTGTTGTCAACCCCCATTCGTATAAATATTCTTCAAATATGCCGCATTATTTGTTGATAATTCACAATGCAGAAAAATTGATTTATCGCGCGATTTATGGTACAATATTATCATGCTATCAAAAATATGCGAAAAGGAACATAAATTATGACTCTTCTCAAATCAGATTTCAACTATGAACTCCCGGAGGAGCTCATCGCACAGACCCCTGCGGAGCCCCGCGACAGTTCGCGCCTGATGGCGATAGACCGCGGCTCCGGCGAGATAACCCACGATCATTTCTACAATATATGCGAGTATCTTCGTCCGGGTGACCTGCTGGTCATGAACGACAGCAAGGTTTTCCCTGCAAGGATCTACGGCACCAAGCGCGGCACCGGCGCACATGTTGAATTCCTGCTGCTCAAGCGGCTCAGCCTCACCGAATGGGAGACCCTCGTGCACCCAGGAAAGCGCCTGAAGCCCGGCACTGTCGTTGATTTCCCGGAGGGGCTCTCCGCCGAGATCCTTGACATCGTAAACGAAGGCAACCGCCTTGTGCGCTTCTCATTTGAGGGCGACTTCTTCGATATCCTCGACCGTATCGGTCAGATGCCGCTGCCGCCCTACATCACCGAGAAGCTCCGGGATAAAGACCGCTACAACACGATTTACTGCCGCGAGACAGGCTCTGCGGCGGCTCCTACCGCCGGACTGCATTTCACGGAAAACGTGTTCGCGAAGCTCCGGGAAAAGGGCGTTGATACCGCATACGTCACGCTTCACGTTGGCCTCGGTACTTTCCGCCCGGTAAAGGAGGACAATATCCTCGACCACAAAATGCACGTTGAGCACTACTCCGTACCGGAAATAACCGCCGAGAAGATACGGCGCTGCAAGGCCAACGGCGGCCGCGTCATCTCAGTTGGCACGACCTCCTGCCGAACGCTGGAATCCGCCGCCGGAATCAGGCCGGAGCTCTTCGCTCCCACTGAGACGGATAAGGGCACTGCGCCGCTTACCGGCTCCTCTTCCCCTATTCTCACGCAGGATACCGGAATTTTCATCTATCCCGGCTATGAATTCAAGGTGATCGACGGGCTGATAACAAATTTCCACCTGCCGGAAAGTACGCTTATAATGCTGGTCAGCGCGTTCCTCGGACGGGAAAAGACGCTGCACGCCTATGATGTCGCAGTTCAGGAAAGATACAGGTTCTTCTCCTTCGGCGACGCCATGTATATAGGCGATATCAGGTAATCTTCCAGAATGGTAACCTCTAAAAACCGGGACACGAGCAGATTTCGTATATGACTTATATCAAATGTAAGGCACCAAACCGCAGCGTTTTCCGCCGTAGGCGGATAATGCGTTTACTGTATGTATTTCAAGGTTTGGTAACGCAACAGATGATGAATAAGGAGCGAAGCGACGTTTCTTGGTAAGTCATAGAAATCTGCCGTGAAGGAGGTTTTTAGAGGTTACCAGAATATTTCTCCCGCTGTATCCGCATACGGCGGGATTTTTATGCGCTCCGGCATTTTGCACAATTTATTGACACATAATTTTCCCAGAGTGGCGGAAATACTTTAGCATTTATCATATAATTTTCACATTGACGATATATAATTTTACCATGACTAAATGCAGGCGGTGATCTGGTGGCTTACGCAAATACGTTCAAACGTTCAGAGATAAAGTACCTTCTGGACGAGAAAAAAGAAGCGGAGCTGCTCCGCCGTATCTCCGCATTCATGCGCGAGGACAGCTACTCGGGTCAGACGATAAGCTCCCTTTACTGCGACAGCAGCGATGATATACTCATCAGAACGTCGCTTGACAAGCCGATATACAAGGAAAAACTGCGTCTGAGAGCCTATGGAGTTCCCGCTGATGATTCCACGGTTTTTCTGGAGATCAAGAAAAAGTTTGACGGAATCGTCTACAAGCGCAGGGCGGAACTCACCTGCCGCGAAGCGATGGAACTCCTGCATTCCGAGGTGTTTCCGGAAAAGGAAGATTACACAGACCGTCAGGTGCTGTCAGAGATCGAATGGCTCATGGGCAGGTATTCACTGAAGCCGCGGGTAGCTCTGTTCTACGACCGCCGCGCCTTTTTTTCTGAATACGACCGTGAGTTCCGGCTCACAATTGACAGCAACGTTCGTTTCAGGACGGACAGGCTCGACCCCCGGCTTGGTACTGACGGCAGGAATGTTCCCGGTCAGCCTCACAGCATAATGGAGATCAAGACAGCCTCCGGTATTCCGCTGGAGCTTGTTTCCGTTCTATCTGAGCTTGAACTGTATCCCGGCTCTTTCTCCAAATACGGCGCCGTCTACCGAAGCGGGCTTCTTTCAAAAAATTCTACAACACGGAGTGAAACAAATGTTTGATTCGATAATTTCCGCTGACGGGCTTACGCCGCTGTCCGCAGTCCTCTGCACCGTTTTATCCCTGGGGCTCGGGCTGCTGGCGGCACTTCTCTATCGGCTGGGAAACAAACGCGCTTCCAGAAGCATGATGATAACGCTCATCGTACTTCCGGCTCTTGTCCAGGCGGTGATAATGCTTGTAAACGGCTCAGTCGGCGCCGGAATCGCGGTAATGGGCGCGTTCAACCTTGTGAGATTCCGTTCGGCGCCCGGGTCTGCAAGAGATATCTGCTACATCTTCTACACGATGTGCATTGGTATTTCGGCAGGCATGGGGTACCTGGGATTTTCGGTGCTTATCGCCGTATGCGTCGGAGCCGTCCTCGCGGTGCTCAGCTTCATTCCATGCTTCCGTAACGCAGCCAGGAAAAAGCTGCTGAGGATCACGATACCCGAAAATCTCGATTACACCGGGATTTTCGATGATATATTCGCAGAGTACCTTTCGGGGTCTGAACTTGTTCAGGTCAAGACCACCGCGATGGGAACGCTTTTCGACCTGCGATATGAGATCACCGAAAAGGACGCCTCCCGCGAGAAAGAAATGATCGATAAGCTGCGCGCACGCAACGGAAACCTGACTATATCAATCGGGAACCTTCCCGAAAACTGTGATACACTGTGAATTTCTGGCTATATTAAGGAGCATTGTTTTTATGAGATCTGGCATTAGGGCGCTTGCGGCGCTTTGTTCACTTGCAATATCAGTCAACACCGGGTGCAGCAGGAATCCGGGGACTTCCGGAAGCGGAGTCGCAGAAGAGGATATTTCCACCGCGCAGTTCACCGAAACTGCCGATTCCACCGAAAAGGCAACTACCAGCTACCATACAGTAAGCGAAAAAGATATGAAGCCCGTTTCCAAATCAGGCAGCGCGGTCAGGTTTTCGGAAAACGGCGCAGAAGTCATAGGAAGCGGCATTTCAGTTGATGGCACGTCAGTTACGCTGACAAGATCAGGATATTATTATCTGAGCGGAGTATGCAGTGACGGACAGCTCATAATCGACTGCGGCAGGGACGATGATGTTTTCATTGTCCTTGAGGGACTGGAACTAACCTGCTCCAACGGACCGGCAATTCTTTGCAGGAAAGCTGACAAGCTGACTATAACGCTTGCAGAAGGCAGCGTAAACACCCTGTCCGACGGAACGGGATACTCGCCCGAAACCGCCGAGGACACCGGGGCGGCGCTTTTTTCGCAGGATACGATGGTCATAAACGGAACCGGGACGCTTAACGTCAACGGCGTATACAAGGACGGAATAAAGAGCAAGGACGGCCTGAAGCTCTGCGGAGGCACAATAAACGTAACTGCTGCCGAGGACGGAATGGCAGGAAAGGATTACCTGCTTGCAGCAGGAGGAACGATAACGGTTAACAGCGGCTGCGATGGAATAAAGTCAACAAATTCATCAAACCCTGAGAAGGGATATATTACTATATCCGGAGGCAGTTTGTCACTGACCTGCGGCAACGATGGAATACAGGCTGAAACTGATCTTAACATCTCCGGAGGAACAGTTGAAATGACGACAGGCGGCGGAAGCTCCACAGTCAAACACACGAATGACGGCGGTCACTGGGGTGATTTCCACGGCGGGAACGGCGGCTTTGATTTCAGCGAGCTCACAAGCTCCGACGGAGCCTCAGCGGAAAGCATGAAAGGACTTAAAGCGGGCACTTCCGTGAATATCACCGGAGGAAACATTACGGCTGACTGCGCAGACGACTCCATTCATTCAAACGGGACCGTAAATATTGACGGCGGAACTTTCCAGCTTGCGACCGGGGACGATGGCATTCACGCCGATGATATACTTACGATAACAAAGGGCGAAATAAACATCAGCACAAGCTATGAGGGACTTGAAGCCTGCGGGATCGAAATAAGCGGCGGCACTATCACCCTGCGCGCTTCAGACGACGGAATTAATGCAAACGACAGCGATTCTGGTGAAATCTCAGCGTATATCTCAATTTCAGGAGGAAGCATAACCGCCAACGCGGACGGCGACGGCATAGATTCCAACGGAACAATTTCCATGAGCGGCGGCACCCTGGTGGTATTTGGTCCCACAAGCGGCGCTGACGGTGCGCTGGATTACGACAAGTCATTCGCAATGAGCGGAGGAACGCTTATCGCCCTTGGTTCAAGCAGAATGGCGCAGGCTCCAAGCACGCTATCGCAGCCGTGCATTTCGATCTATGCGGATGTTTCCGCAGACAGCACCATTGAAGTCCGGGATCCGGAGGGAAATATAATAATCAGCACGATAACTCCTAAAAAATGCGAATCCCTGATATTCTCCACTCCTGAATTTACAAACTCAAACACCTACACGTTTTTTTCAGATGACGAGGAGATCGCCAGAGTCACCGCGACAGACGGCGTGAGCGGAGGCGGCGCTTCCGGCTCCGGCTTCGGAAGCTGGGTTCAGGACAAGGGACCGTGGGGTGGAAACACCGGCAACAATGCAGATTTCACGCGTCCTGACAAGCCGGACGGAATAAGGCAGCAGAACGGCGAGGCTCCCGCAGATGACAACACGGCGGCATGACAAGTAACTATATAATCAGAAATCCCCCGAAATACAGGGGACATCAAAGGGATATAGTCATAAACCCGCATTACAAAAGGAAATGTAGTGCCGCATAACCAACGCAGACCATACCCTAACCAATAAAAAGGACGCTTTTCATTGAAAGGCGTCCCAGCTTGTCGAAAAAGTCCAGCGAAAGCTGGGCTTTTTTACGTAAATATGGTATAATAAAAAAGGGTGATAAAAAT
>CAKSPH010000018.1 GCA_934481355.1 uncultured Oscillospiraceae bacterium
ATTTCAAGGTTTGGTAACGCAACAGATGATATAAGTCATAGAAATCTGCCGTGAAGGAGGTTTTTAGAGGTTACCATTAGTGATGGGAGTTTCGCCTCTGCGGAGGCGACAAGGGCGCCGCCCTTGACCTGCGAGGGGGTCGCCCCCTCGACCGCGAGTAAACGCCGTTGCTCAGATTTTATGGGAGATACGGGACGCGTAAGCCGCACAGCAAAAAGGGAGGGGCTGACCCCTCCCGTGACGGATTACCTCTGGTATGCCGGTACGTTATTCTTCTGCTTGAACTTCAGCCGCAGGTGGTCTGCGATAAGCGCGATGAACTCCGAATTTGTGGGCTTCCCGCGGGTGGTGTGCACCGTGTAGGAGAATATCCTTGTCAGCACGTCCACGTCGCCCCTGTCCCATGCTATCTCGATGGCGTGGCGTATAGCCCTCTCCACCCGGGAGCTGGTCGTCTGGTAATACTTTGCGACTGTCGGATAAAGGAGCTTTGTGATACAGTTTATCATATCATCGTTATTGACGGAGAGCATTATCGCGGTGCGCAGGTAGTGATACCCCTTGATATGCGCGGGGATCCCCACCTGATGGATTATCTCAGTGACGGCGCATTCAAGGTCGGTTTCGTCCGGGACGGCCTCCGGCTCCTCGCGGTTTGAGCACAGGCGCGTCACGCGGCTGACGAGGTAATCCGGATCGATGGGCTTCACCATGAATCCCGCCGCGCCGGCGTTCATTGCCTCGCGCTCCAGCGAGGGATCCTCCCTGCCGGAAACTATGAGCACATTCGGGCAGTATTTCTTCTCGGTCTTTAGTCTGCGGATCACCTCCACGGCGTCGCAGAACGGCATTTTAGCCTCCAGCACCGCCACGTCCGGCGCCTCGGACTTTATGGAGCTGAGCACTGCGTTTCCGTCGCAGTGGCGGGTTATCGCGTACATTCCCGCGCCCTTCAGGGCTCCCGCCCATGCCATGCCGCAGTCTGCCGTGTCGCTTCCGATTAGTACCTTGATCTTGCTGTTCATGTTTTTTCCTCCATATAATTACTCTCGCGGAACTCTGAAAGCTTCCTTACGCTCCCGGCGGTTCCTGTTTTCCCCGGCGGAATTTTTCCCCTTTCCGCCTAATTTTCGGACTTCATATTGGTAACCTCTAAAAACCTCCTTCACGGCAGATTTCTATTCCAAAGGGAAACGCTGAATAAAACAAAATCGACCCGTTCAAACGAGGGGGCTCACGCGTCTGATTTTGTTACGCTTCGCTATATTCAGCGTATCCCGTATCATCTGCTGCGTTACCAAACCTTGAAATACATACAGTAAACGCATTATCCGCCTGCGGCGGAAAACGCTGCGGTTGATACTAATTCCAGAACCACTTTTCAGTTGTGCATATTATGTGTATTTGGAATTAGTATAATGCCTTGCATCTGATATAAGTCATATACGAAATCTGCTCGTGTCCCGGTTTTTAGAGGTTACCATATTCAATCTTTTTCTGTCCGGTAACTAAATAATACCATATTCTGGATTTAAATGCAAGAGGTTTTTGGAAATTTCTTGAAGCGCGATAAACCGCCTGAATTCCAGAAGAAAAAACCCGCGAAACCGCATACAACCGCGCTTGACGGACATTTCCGCACAGAATGCGCAGATATTCCTTAACGTCATATTAACACGAAAAACAGTGAAAAACCCCGGAATCTCACGGAATCCGGGGAATGATTTATGGAATTTACTGGTTATTCACGGTCGCTGCGGTACTGTTTGGGGGTCATGCCGGTATGTGTGCGGAACAGCTTGCAGAAGTACGCGGAGCTGCTGAATCCGCATTCTAAGGCGACAGCCTCCACGGTCATATTGCTGTCGCGGAGCATCTGCATGGAGCACTCCACGCGGTGTCTCAGCAGGTAGCTCACCGGGGAGGTATGCAGGTAGCTCTGGAAGCACCTTGAAGCCTCGCTGCGGCTTATGCTGGCGGCGTTCGCGATATCCTGAAGGGAAACGTCCTCGGCGTAGTGCTCCTGAATGAAGCCTATCATCTTCTGCATCCTTATCTGGAGGACGTGCTCGTTCCTGACGGCGGGGGCGAGCTCTATCTCGGTGTGGTGAATGAAAAGGAGCTCCCACGCGCGGTTCATCTCGCACTGCACGCGTATCTCGAAGCACTCCGGCGGACCCGGGGGGTTACTGAACTGCAGCATGGGCACCTCGCCGTAGCTTCCCACCTCGCCGTAGCTCTGGAGCATGGAGAACACGCGGTCAAGGCAGTCGAGTATCTCCAGCTTCCACCGGGCGGAATCGTCCAGCACCACAAACGGCAGGCGGGAGTTCAGGGTTATCGGCATTATGTACCGGGAGTTTATCACGCTGTTTACGGGGGCGATGAACTCCGGCTGGAACACGACGTTAGGGCACCAGCAGGGAGCCTCCCCGCAGGAGGAGTAGCTGTGCAGGCAGTTGGTGTTCATGAATATCCCCTGACCCGCCTCCAGCGTTATCTCGCTGTTTCCCGCCTGGATTTTAACGGTGCCGTGGTGCACCACAAAGAACTCAAGATTCGGGTGCCAGTGCAGCGGCACGCTGTTCCCCGGTATATGCAGGGAATTGACATAGTATTGTATAGGAAACTCGGTCTTTCCATGCTGGATAAGCTCCTGAAAGTTCTCTTTCAGCGGCATACGGAATTCTTCCAAACACACACCCCCTGGTCAAATCAGAATTAATATGTCCCTTGGGAATATTATAATATAAATCGGGAATATTGTCAATTGCTCAAATCGATTATAGAGAATATAATAATATTATACAGCAAGATATAAAAAAGATTGTGCATATTCACTAAAGATAACGATTACATTTTGTTGGTTATGCCTTGGTTAATTAAGTTAAAAAGCTATTAACCCGCATTGCAGAGCCAAACTCCAATTGCGACCGCAATTGGACGGACTGCGGCGTTATCGTGGAGTGCACACTAGTAAAAGGGAGAAATCTATGCATATCTTAAAAAGATCCGCCGCCTGCGCCCTGACCCTCGCGATGGCGATAGGGCTGACCGCGTGCGATGACGAGGCTCCGCAGCAGGGCTCCGTCCCGAATGGAGCGATGGCGCCTGCCGTCACAACGACAACGCAGGCCTCCACCACCACCGACCCGAACGCCGGGCTCGACATGACCGACAAGGAGACCAAGGAGCTGGACACCTCCGCCTGCCCGCCCAGCGGAAACGCAGGAGTTATAAAATACCTCGGCTTCTACGACATCACCTCCGACCAGAAGGGAACCGAGCAGTGCCTTATCTTCCAGTCTGACCTGTACGGCGGCACCATCGAGTACACCAGCGCCCCCTATGGCACGGCGTATTTCGAGAAGCTTACAACGCTTATCTCCAGCGACGATTCCCCGGACATCGTGACCAAGGACGCGATGCTCTATCCCGGAAACGTCAGCAAGAACCTTTTTGAGCCGCTCGACGACTACTTCGACCTCTCCACGCCGCTGTGGTCTGACATGAAGAGCGTTGTGGACAGCTTCGCGTGGAAGGACAGGCATTACTATTACCCGCACCGCACCACGACAAAGTACGCGCTGAACTACAATAAAAAGACCATTGCGGACAACGACCTCACAGACCCCTACGACCTGTACAGGGCGGGCGAGTGGACGTGGGACGCATGGCGCGACCTGATGATACAGTTCTGCGACAAGAGCGATGATCACGTTGGATTCTACACCACCAACGACACGATAACAAGCTTCATCGCCACCACCGGAACAACGCTCATCGACACCCAGCCGGACGGCACCATAACAAACAACTTCCTTTCCGCGGACGTTTCCCGTGCGATGACGTTCCTTGAGGGGCTCTGCCGGGACGGCCTGACCTACGGAAAGCAGTTCGGCGACTGGGTCTCCCCGCAGGTGTTCTCCACCGTTTCAGACAAGCTCCTGTTCACCTGCACCGAGCCTGAGTGGACTTACATAGCCGAGACCGAGAACCTCCAGAACCCGCAGGGCGTGGACAACGACATCTTCGACACCGTTTCGGATTTCTCGTTCGTGCCGTTCCCCCGCGACCCCAGCGCGGATAAGTACTACACCGAGTTCGACACGTTCGGATACCTTATCCCGAAGGGCGCGAAGAACATCAGCGGCTCTGTCGAGTTCATCAACCTCAACAGAATCTACGACACTGACCCCGCGATAATCGCAAAGGTGCGCGAGGACCACGTTAATCCCACCAAGATCTACTTCGAAAAGGGCAAGTACGCCGGAACTGAGAAGTGGCAGATGAAGTGGGGCGAGCGTGAATACGACCTCTGGCGCGAGATGTGCGACCCCGCGAACTTCACGTTCATCGACGAGGACGCATACGGCTTCAATTCCGAGTTCAAGGACGACATCGGCGTTCTGCTGATGGGCGTTGTCGAGCGCGGAGAATCCTGGTCAAAGACCAGCGCGGAATTCTCCCCGGTTGCGGACGGAGTCATCGCACCGTATATGAACAGTTAATACACCGTTTCACGGTTATTATAGGCAAATACCCACTTATTTAAGGAGGAACCAAAATGAATACTGCTAAAAGAATCCTCGCCTGCGGACTGGCGCTCACCATGGTAGCCGGACTGACCGCCTGCGATGAAGAGTCTCCCGCTTCCAGCGGCGGAAGCAACGCGAGCAACCAGATGACCGCTCCTGCGGCGGCGACCACCACCACTTCCGCTTCCACCACCACGGACCCCAACGACGCCCTTGACCTCACCGACAAGGACACCAAGGAGTTCGACACCTCCCTGTATCAGCCCTCCGGCAAGGCTGGAACGGTAAAGTACCTCGGCTACTACGACATCAACTCCGACCAGAAGGGTACCGAGCAGTGCCTGATATTCAACTCCGACCTGTTCGGCGGCACCATCGAGTATGAGAGCACGCCCTCCGGTGCTGCCTTCTTCGAGAAGCTCTCCAACAAGATCGCTTCCGATGACTCCCCCGACCTCGTTGAGAAGTCCGCTATGCTCTATCCGGGCAACGTGTCCAAGAACCTCTTCGAGCCGCTGGATGACCTTATAGACGCTGATTCCGCGCTGTGGAAGGATATAAAGGACGTTGCTGATTCCTACGCATGGAACGGCAAGCACTACTACTATCCGCACAGAATAACTACCTCCTTCGCGCTGAATTACAGCAAGAAGACCGTTGAGGAGAACGACCTCCCCGATCCGTACGAGCTGTACAGAAACGGCGAGTGGACATGGGACGCATGGCGTGACATGATGATCCAGTTCTGCGACAAGGACGATGACAATATCGGCTTCTACGCTACCGATACCACCGTCGACGCATTCATCCTGACAACTGGCACTTCCATCGTTGACACCAAGCCGGACGGCACCATCACCAACAATATCCAGAACCCGAACGTAACAAGAGCGATGCAGTTCATCGAGACCCTCTGCCGTGACGGTCTTTCCTACGGCAAGCAGCTCGGCGACTGGGTTCCTCCGCAGACCTTCGCTACCGAGTGCGACAGACTCCTGTTCCTCTGCATGGAGCCTGAGTGGACTTACATAGCAGCTACCGAGCAGCTCCAGAACCCGAAGGGCGTTGACAACGATATCTTCGACACCGTTTCCGAGTTCGCATTCGTTCCGTTCCCGAGAGATTCCCAGGCTGACGCTTACTATCAGGGCTACGACACCTTCGGCTACCTTATTCCCAAGGGCGCAAAGAACTCCGCAGGCGCCGTTGAGTTCATCAACCTGAACAGAGCTTACGACGTTGACCCCGTTATCCAGGCTCAGGTAAAGAACGACCACGTTGCTCCCAAGAAGATCTACTTCGAGAAGGGCTCAAACGAGGGCAAGGAGAAGTGGCAGATCACATGGGGCGAGCAGGAATACGATCTCTGGAGAGAGATGTGCGACCCTGCAAACTTCAGCTTCATCTCTGAGGACGCTTACGGCTTCAACACTGACTTCCAGAGCCAGCTTGCAACTGTCGTTATAGACGTTGTAGAGAACGGCGCTTCCTGGACTCAGACCAGCGCAGAATTCTCGCCGATAGTTGACGCTATCGCCGCTGAGTACGCGCTCAAGTAATTCACGGATAAAATTCCCCCGCCGTCTGGCGGGGGAATTTTTTTTATTCGGAATTCGGAATTCTTAATTCGGAATTATTGTGTCCCGCTGCGCGGGACGGATTTAAATATATGGGGCTGTGATTTTTCACAGCCCCATTGTGTTATTCAAAATCAGTCCCACGAAGTGGGCACTTTAATTCTGAATTCCTAATTCCGAATTCCGAATTATTCCTGAAACGCGTACTCCTGAAAATCCGGGAGCTCGTCCAGTGTAATGCACATCTCGCTGTTATACGCGTCGTGGAGCGACTGCCAGCTGTTGTACTTCTCTGAAAGTTCGCCGGAGGTGGTGATTATGCACTCCCCGCTGCCTGTCGAGAACCACAGCCACACTGCATTGTCCCGGCGCATATAATCCGGGGAGGGGAACCGGTCGCACGCCGTCACCGCCAGAGCCTTCGGCACCTCCGCGGGAATGCCCGCCAGCGCCGTGAACCTCCCTGCGAACGAAGCCGAGGAGTTCTCATAGAAGCTCTGCCCGATAATGTCGCAGCAGTCGTCCCCGGGATAGTATTCGGAATCGCTGCCGTTCCACACCCAGATGAGGTTGTTCAGGCAGTGGTATTTGTCCATGCGGTCGAACACCAGCTTCCACAGCCACTTGTAGTTCTTTGCGCTTCCGCTCCACCAGTACATACTGCCGTCGCCGTCCGGTATCGGCTGGAACACCACCGGTATCCCCTCCGCGCGGAACTGCTTGAGCGCCTCCGCCACCGCGTCTATGTCGTTCACAAGGGCTATCGTTGCGTCGGATATCAGCCCGCTGTCCCGCAGGGAGGCGAGCTCCTCAGCGCCTGCCATGGAGATGTCGCGCTCCGTGACCGCTTCCCCGAGGATAAAGTCAGATGTATCCGCGTAGTACTGCGAGTGCGCCGACGGCGAGTACCAGTGCCAGCTGAACGACACGATACCTCCCGAGCGCCCCCACTCCAGCGCCAGCCGGAGCTCCTCGTCGGCGTAGCCCTGGTTTTTTTCATACTGCTCCGGCGTGGAGAACATCAGGTCGCCCGTGCGCATCGCGGGGCTCCTGCCGGTCTCCTTTTTCACGGCCTCTATCTCCGCGTTGGAGCCCGGAGTGACGTTCTGCCCGACTATCGTGCTCTTTCCGTAGCTGTCCCGGAAGAATTTCATAAGTCCCAGCGTGGAGACCGCCGTGGTGCTTCCCGCGCAGGAGCCGGAAATGCCGTAGACCTCCCTGTCCACCTGCGAGGAATTAGTGACGGTGATGTAATCCAGCGCCACGCTGCCCTTTATGACCTCGAACCCGAGTATATCAGGGCCAGAAGCGAGATATACGTTGTCCACCGCGAACATCGTGAACTCCGTGGATTCCGCGGCGGGGACGTAAAACGCGCCCACCGTTTCGTTCACCGTGCGCAGCCTTATCACCGCGCCGTCATAGGAGTGCGCCGCTATCGCAATGCGGTAGTGCTGCGATGTTGGCACCGTCACGATGTGCTGGAGCTTCATTCCGTTGTCGAGGACGATGTAGCCCTTGCCGTCGTATTCGCCGTCCGTGCGGACGTTGCCCTCAAAGCTGCCGCCCTCCGCGTTGAGCTTCACGGCGAAGTCGGTGTTCTCAATAACGTACTGTTTCGCGGGGACCTCGTCGTAGTGCGCCTCGTCCGTTGCTTCCCCGGTCGCCTGCACGGAGCCCTCCTGCGTGGCCGCCGGGGGGATATGGTCCGGTATCGCGGAGCACCCGCACAGCAGCGCCGCCGTCAGGAGCGCCGCGCCCCTGCCTTTATTCAATAACGATCTCATCACCGCTGTGTATCACCTCGTTAAGTCTTGCGGTCTTTCCGTTTATCGTGACCGTTGCGGAGCGCGCCAGAAGCTCTGTCGGCTCGTCCGCGAATGCCGCGAGGATATCAAGGAATATCGGCTGGCTACCCGGCTTTGCAGGGAAAACCGCAGGCATTCCGTTGAACACTATCGGCACTCCGTTTTCCTCCGGGGGAGTTTCCGGCACCACCGGAGCTTCCGGCACAACCGGAGTTTCCGGGGATTCGGCGGGATTCGGGGCGGCAGTGAGCTCATCGCCGTCAGCCGGGGCGGCAGAGGGCTCCGCAGCCGCGCCGTTGACCAGCGCGCCCGCCGGGTCGAGCCCGAGCTCCGCGAGGATATCCGAATAAGTTCCGCGCTTTATATGTACGATGGAGCTTCCGTTTTCAATGTCCGCGTCAGCCGTCGCCGGGACTCCGTCAACCAGAAGATAGTTTCCGGCGAGGATACGCTTTCCGTCTGCGGTTATTTCAGCCGTGAACATTCCCGCCATATCGTAGTGGTCGGAGAGCAGCGAAGCCGCGTCCTCGCCGGGAACCGCGGGAGTTACCCGCACCTCGTCCCCCTTGCGCACCGGCGTGTTGAGTGAGCAGGGCTTCCCGTTGAGGGTCATCTCCGCCTGCACGCTGGGAGTGCCCCGCAGCAGCTGCCGCTCGCCGTCCAGCGTGAAGCCGAGGGATCTTCCGGAGCGCGCCATGAGCTGCTCCGGCTTTATCCCGCCGAGGCCGCACAGCTCGAACACCGTCAGCCTGCGGGTGTCCAGCGCGCGTATCTTCCTGCCGTTGAGGGTCACAGTCGTGAAATCGTACTTAACGCCGTCCGAGGAGGTTATCGCTATACCGATGGGAGTTGCGTGCTCCGCGCCTATAACGATGTTTTTCGGCGCGGAAATGCCGCGTATCATCTCGCGTGTGCCTGCGGCGACCCTCTGCGGGGGCATTCCGAGGCGCTGCGCCACCATCTCCGGCAGCCCGGAAAGACGGCTTCCGCCGCCGACGAGGAACACCGCCTGCGGAGCCACGCCGTTTGCCGCGAGTATCTCGTCAGCTATCGCCTGAGCCAGCTGCTCCGCCGCCGGGCGCAGGAGCTCCGACACCTGCCCGGCGGTTATCGTGTGCTTCGTGAACAGGATATCGGTGTATTCCGTCTGCGGCTCCGCCGAGGTCTTTATGCGCTCTGCCTCGCTGAAATCCACCAGGAGCTGTTTCATCAGGGATTCGGTTATTTCGTCCCCGGCGACCGTCGCCATTCCGTAGGCTACGATGCTTCCGTCCCGGGAGGCGGCAACGTCCGAGGTGCCCGCGCCGATATCGCACATGGCGATATTGATGAGCCGCAGTTCCTTAGGTACGACTGCGTTTATTGCCGCGATAGGCTCCAGCGTGAGCCCTGCGGTCTCCAGACCCGCCGCGTCTACTGCGGCGCAGAGGCTCTCCACGACATAAGCCGGCAGGAAAGCCGCGATGACCTCCGTTGTGAGGGTGTTTCCGCGGTGTCCCTCGGGCTTGCTTACCTTGTAGCCGTCAAGCTCCAGCGAAATAACGCTGTGGCCGACGCAGTAGAAAGAGCCGTTCCCGTTTTCGCCGGTGAACTGCTCCTCGGCGGAGCGCACGGCTTCCAGCTCGGCGGCGCTGATATCCCCGGCGGAGATGACCCGCCTGTCGGAAACGTCGGAGTCGCTCTTATGACGGAGCGTCCGCAGAGCCCTTCCGGCGGCGGCGACGCACACCCTCTGGAGCTTCACGGACTGCCGCTTTTCCAGCTCGGAGCGCACGGACTTCACCACCGCCGCAACAGCGTCGATGTCCTCTATCTGACCGTCGGTCATGGAGCGGCTCTCATGGGCCCTTGTTTCCATGTCGATGAGTTTGTAGCCGTCCCCGTCCCTCTCGGCGAGGATCCCGACGACGGTGCGGGTGCCGATATCCAGTGCGAATATCATGCCGCCCTGCTGTTTCCTGGTGCGCCTCGGCGCGGAGGACTTAGCGGCTCCGGCTTTCTTCGGAGGATTCTTCGCGGCTGTGCGCGGAGCTCCGCCGGACTTACTGCCCGCGGTTATGCGCGGCTTTTTTTCTTCCATAATACTCCCACTTTTTTAATTCGGAATTCGGAATTAGGAATTTGGAATTTCGGTGTCCGCTGTCGCGGACTGATTTAAAATAGCTGTAATTGAAATCCGTCCGGCGAAGCCGGACACATTCAATTCCGAATTAAGAATTCCGAATTCCGAATTTATTTAAGCTTCAGCGCTCTGCGCAGATCCTTTTCGATGGAGCTTAGCGCCACCACCAGCAGCACGTCCCCGCTGTGCAGCTTCGTCTGACCGCGGGGGATTATCGTGTTCCCGCCCCGGTTTATGCAGACGATGTTGCAGCTGACCGGCAGGGAGAGCTCCATCAGCGTGGTGCCGGCGAGCCTGTATTCTTCCGGCAGGGTTATCTCCAGCAGGGAGGCGTCGCCGCTTAGCTCTATGAGCTCCTTCACTGCGGAGATATCCACTTCTCTTTCCAGATACTGTATGATGTAATCGGTCGCGGAGACCACCGTATCCACGCCGAGCGCTTTCAGCGCGCCGACGTTTTTCGGGTCGTTCACCTTGGCGACGGTCTTTTTCACGCCGAACACCTTTTTCGCGGTCTGGCAGCAGACGAGGTTGTTTTCATCCCTGCCCATGACTGCGACCACTACGTCAGCCTTATCGGCTCCCGCGGCGCGGAGGGTCTCCTGCGAGGTGCCGTCCCCGGCGCACACGGTGACGTCCAGCAGATTGGCGCAGACGCTGCACTGCTCCCTGTCCTGCTCGATTATGACGGTGTCGTGCCCGGCCCTGCGGAGCGATTCCGCAAGGTAGTATCCCACTCTGCCGCCGCCGACGATGATTATTTTCATAGAAGCACCTCCGGTCTACTGCGCCCTGCCAAGCCGTGCGGAGCGTGCAATGTCGCATACCCTGCGGCGCAGGTCGCCGCCGCGGTTTTCCAGCCATCTTGCAACGGCGCGCGTTGTCTGACCGCTCATCGCCATCTCGCGAAGGCGGTCGAAAGTCACCCACTTTGCGGCGCACACCTCCGCCGACTGAAGCACGAGGTCCTCCAGCGGAATGTCCCGGTGGACCATGTAGAAGTCCCGGAGCATACTTTCGGTCGTGAGCGTCCATTCAAGTGATATCTCAGCGGTATTCGCGCGTATCCCGGTCTCCTCGAAAAGCTCGCGCACTGCCGCCTCGCGGCTTGTTTCGCCGCTTATGGCGCAGCCGCCGCTGCACTCCCACCTGCCGCCGCTGGTCTTTTCGGGAACGCGCTGCGTCAGCAGTATCTCACCCCGGCTGTTCACCGTCATTATCTGCACCACGATGTGGTATTCCCCGTGGGGGACGGGCGCGCCCCGCTGTATTCTTCTGCCAAGGCGGCGCCTGTCGGCGGTGTATAGGTCGAAGTATTCGCTCATACACTGCGCTCTCCGGCGAGGTTCTTGGAGATGAGCCCGCAGCGCTGCTTTACGCAGTCAGCGGAGCGCAGCGGGTCTGACGGGGTGTTGAACGTGTAGTCCATGAGCTGCTCGATGGTCGTGGAGGCAACGTGCAGCCTTGTGTCGGAGGAAGCGTAGTAGATGTAAACGCTGCCGTCCTCGCGTACGATGGCGCCGTTGGTGAATGCAACGTTGGAAACGTCGCCGACTCTCTCGATGCCGTGCGGCGCGATGAACAGACCGGACGGGCTTGCGATGAGCCTGGACGGGTCGTTGAGGTCAGTTGCGAAAACGTAGATGACATAGCGCAGGCCTGCGGCGGTGTTCCTTACGCCGTGCGCAATGTGTATCCAGCCCTTGGGGGTCTTTATCGGGACGGCGCCCGCGCCGTTCTTTACCTCGGTGATGGTGTGGTAAACTCTCGGGGAGATGACCACCTCGTCGGTGCAGAGAACAGGGTTAGTGATATCCTTGCACAGCGCGAAGCATACGCCTCCGCCGGAGCCAGTGGAGATGAAGTCGTCCTGCGGGCGGGTGTAGAACGCGTACATTCCGTTCACGAATTCGGGGTGGAGTACAACGTTTCTCTGCTGCGGTGACTTGGAGATGAGGTTAGGCAGGCGCTCCCATGTAACGAGGTCCTTTGTGCGGACGATTCCAGCCTGAGCGGTGGCCGCGGAGAGATCGGGGTTCTCCCTGTCCTTGCTCTCGGAGCAGAAAACGCCGTATATCCAGCCGTCCTCGTGCTGGGTGAGGCGCATATCGTACACGTTGGTCTCCTCGGGGCAGGTGTCGGGGAGGATAACCGGGTAATCCCTGAAGCGGAAGCCCTCGGTAGGCCTGTCGCTCTCCGCAACGGCGAAGAAGGACTTGCGGTCCGCGCCCTCCACGCGGGCAACGAGGCAGTACTTTCCGTTGAGGTATATCGCGCCGGAGTTCATGACCGCGTTAACGCCGAGGCGCTCCATGAGGTTGGGGTTATCGCTGTAGGAGAGGTCGTATCTCCAGATTATCGGGGCGTGCGCCGCGGTGAGCACCGGATTCTGGTAGCGGGTGTAAATGCCGTTGTAGAAGTCGGATTCTGGATTCGGGCGGGCGATGAGCTCTTCCTGAGCCTTTATAAGCTTTGCAAGTCTTGCGTCGAACTGTTCTTTTGTCAGCATGAATAAATCCTTTCTTCCGGGGTGAATAAAGCTCCCGGGTCTATAAATAATCAATACATATTCATTATAGCATAAATCCGGAAAGATTTCAAGGGCAACACCGCACAAAGACCTTTTTTGGGATTTTGCACGCGTCTTGCTTGCATCTTTTTCGTCATATTGCACAATTCGTCCTTGCAAGGCGACAGCCTTGCTGCGTCCTCATTGTACAATCTGACGAAAAATCTGACTTCGCAATACACGCACAATCTTTGTTCGGTATTGCCCAAGGTTGACAGGCAATAAAAATAGCATTATAATATAAAGAGTATCTACGAGTACAATTTCAGAAGGAGTGCTTTGAATGCTCAGAATAATAGATTTCATGCTTGACGGGAATATCCTCACCGTGACGGTGCTGGTGGAGTGCGATGAAAACCGCGCGTACAGGCTGTCGGTGGATATGCGCTCGGAATACTGCCTGTCGGTAAGCAGCGAGATACCGGATGAATACCGCGACTACAAGCGCCGCGCCCAGCAGGAGCTCAGCAGATACCGCGGAAAACAGCTCCCGAGAATGATAGAGCTGATATGGAACACCTGAGGGGAATTCGGAATTCGGAATTAGGAATTCGGAATTTCGGTGCCGCTTCGCGGCGGATTTCAATTTCTGATACAATCGGATAACTGCCGCGACAGCGGCACAATTAATTCCGAATTAAGAATTCCGAATTCCGAATTAAAAAAGTGGGGTTTTTATGGATAACAGGACCATTTCAAATATCGTTTCCCTCGCCGCTTCCGGCGGTGCGGAGGGGAACGGGATATCCGAGGTATTCTCCCGGGTATACTGCGCAGTAAAGAATACTCTCGGCATGACTCCCTACGAGGAGCAGATCGGCGCGGCGCTGGCGCTCTCCGGGCACAGCATGGTGCAGATGCAGACCGGCGAGGGAAAGACCCTTGCGGCGGTTTTCTCCGCCTGCCACGAGGCGCTGAACGGCGGTCAGGTCATGGTGCTGACCTTCAACGACTACCTTGCCCGGCGGGACTTCACCATGATGAAGCCGGTCTATGACGCGATGGGGGTTTCCCTCGGCTGTATCACCGCCGACACTCCCCGGGAGCAGCGCCGGGAGCAGTACGCGAAGCAGGTGACCTACCTCACCGCCAGGGAGGCGGGATTCGACTACCTGCGGGATTTCGCGTGCTTTGATCCGGAAAGGATGGCTTTTCCGGAGAAGCTGAACTTCGCGATAGTGGACGAAGCCGACAGCATCATGATAGACGAGGCGCGCATTCCGCTGGTGATCGCCGGGGATATCGCAGCCCGGGACGACGGCTCCACCGCAGAGGTCTACCGGAAGGTGGCGGGATTCACCGGGTCGGACTACGGCGTTGACGAGGACAGCCGCAACGTGTACCTCACGGACGCGGGCGCAGACAGGGCGGAGGAAATATTCTCCTGCAACATCTACGACGCGGATTCCGCGGCTCTGCTTGCGAAGATATGCGCCTGCATAAAGGCGCGGGAGCTCCTGCACGAGGACAAGGACTACATTCTGCGGGACGGCGCGGTGCTGCTTGTGGACGAATTTACCGGAAGAGCCGCCCCGGGGCGCGTTTTCCCGGGGGACCTGCAGGCGGCGGTGGAGGCGAAGCACGGGCTGAAGATCACCTCCCGCGGCAGGATAATGGGCAATATCGCGCTCCAGTACTTCCTGCGGCTGTTTCCGAAGCTCGCCGGAATGACAGGCACGGCGGTGCAGTCCCGGGAGGAATTCGACACCATCTACGGGCTTCCCACCGAGGTCATTCCCACGCGGCTGCCATGCCGGCGCACCGACCACCCGATGGAGCTGTACTACGACCAGGACGAGAAGCGCCGCGCGGTCATCTCCGCGATAAAACAGGCGCATGAGATAAACCGTCCCGTGCTCGTGGGCACGGCGGATATCGGGGAATCCGAGCGGCTTTCCGCAGAACTGGATGCCGCCGGGATCCCCTGCACCGTGCTCAACGCCAAGAACGACGAGGCGGAGGCGGACATAATCTCCCGGGCGGGGGAGCCGGGAGCCGTCACCATCTCTACCAACATGGCGGGACGCGGAGTAGACATAAAGCTCGGCGGCGCTGACTGTCACGCGAAATCCGAGGTTGAAGCCGCGGGCGGTCTGCTGGTCATTGCGGCGGCAATGCGGGATTCCTCCCGGATGACCCAGCAGCTCCGGGGGCGCGCCGGACGTCAGGGCGACGTCGGCGAGAGCCGGTTCTTCGCCGCGCTGGACGATGAGATAATGACCCGCGGCAACCTGCGTTCGCTGGTCTCCGGCAGGCACTATCCCGCCGAAAAGGTGAGCGGCGCGATAGAGGACAGGGCTCTGCTGAAGGAAGCCGGGCGCGTACAGCGCATAGCCGAGGGCGCCGCCTTTGACGAGCGTGTGAACCTCATGAAATACACGATGATAGGCGAGAAGCACCGCTCCATGACCTTTGAGAAGCGCACCGCACTGTTGGAGGGCTCATGGCACAGCGATATGTGGCAGAAGCACGCGCCACGGCAGTACGCGGCGGCGGTGAAGCTCCTCGGGGAGGAAAAGCTCCGGCAGAAGCAGGACATCGTGCTTGCCGCCCTGCTGAACGAATTCTGGTGCGATTACCTCGACTACACTGCCTATCTCCGGGAGGGCATACACCTGACCCAGATAGCCGGGCGCAATCCCGCCGAGGAATACAACATTGCCTGCGAGGAATATTACGAGGGCGCGGCGGAGAGCCTGCCGGAGCGCATGGCGGAGAAGCTGGACGAGCTGCTTGCGGCTCCCTCCCCGGCGGATTATCAGCCGCTTGTGCCGAGCCGCACCTACACATATCTTCTCAACGACACCGGCGAGGAATTCAGGCGCAAGCCGTTGCTGCTGAACGTTTTCTCCGACAACGAGGAGATAGCGGACGGCAATCAGAAGAAATCCGAGCCCGCGCCGGAGGAAAATTCCGCAAAGCCGGAGAAAAAGGGCTTCTTCGCGAAGCTTTTCGGCAAGAAGTGAGGAAACAATGTCAACGATTTGTGCAATTGCAACTCCCCCCGCCGCAGGGGGGATCTCCGTGATAAGGATATCCGGCGAAAACGCCGCCGGGATAGCCGCAAGGGTGTTCAGACCCGTTTCCGGAAAAAGCGCCGCAGACCTCCCGGGCTACCGGGCGGCATACGGAAAGATATACGATAACGGCGAGCTGCTGGACGACGGAGTGCTGCTGATGTACCGCGCCCCGCACAGCTACACCGGCGAGGATACGGCGGAAATCTCCTGCCACGGCGGGATATACGTCACAAGGCGCGTGCTCTCCGCCTGCGTAAAGGCGGGGGCTCAGCCGGCGGCCCCCGGGGAGTTCACCAGGCGCGCCCTGCTCAACGGGAAGATGTCGCTCACCCAGGCGGAGGCGGTCGCCGATATAATCAGCGCCCAGGGCGGGCAGTTCCTGAGCTGCGCCAACGGTCAGCGCGAGGGCGCTCTCTACCGCCGGATGGAGGACTGCGCCGACAGGATAATGGACATCTCCGCGCAGATTTCCGCGTGGATAGACTACCCCGAGGACGACACCCCGGTGGTAACTCAGCAGTGGCTCACAGACCGGCTGACGGCGGTGCGGGATATGTTCCGGGAGCTGCTTTCCGGTTACGACACCGGGCGTATGCTCCGGGAGGGTATCTCCTGCGCGATAGTCGGCAAGCCCAACGCCGGGAAATCCACGCTGATGAACAGCCTCGCGGGTCAGCAGAGGAGCATAGTCTCCGACATCGCCGGGACTACCCGGGACATCGTGGAGGAAACCATCTCCCTCGGGGATATAGTGCTGCGCGTGGCGGACTGCGCCGGGATACGCGAAACGGACGACCCTGTGGAGAAGATAGGCGTGGACATCATGCTGAAGCGGCTTGAAAGCTCGGATATCATCCTTGCGGTGTTCGACGGCTCAAGGGAGCTTTCGGAGGAGGACAGGCGGCTTCTCGGGCTCATCTCCGGCAGGAATGTCGTGGCGGTGGTGAACAAATCCGACCTGCCCCAGAAGCTGGATATCAGCGAAATAGAGCGTGCCGCCGGGACTCCCGTGGTGCTCTCCGCGAAGCAGGACGGCGCGGCAAAGGCGCTTTCCGGAGCGGTAAGCGAAAAACTCGACCTGTCGCGGCTGGACCCGGACGCGGGATTCCTCGCCAACGAGCGCCAGCGCGACTGCGTTATCCGGGCGGCTGATTCGGTGGAGCAGGCGCTCGGCGCGGCGGCGCTGGGCGTAACTCCGGACGCGGTCGGCGTAATGCTGGAGCAGGCTCTGGACGCAGTCTACGAGCTCTCCGGAAAGCGCGCCGGCGAGGAAGTCATAGACGAGGTGTTCAGGCGCTTCTGCGTGGGCAAATGAGGTGAAGCATGAATATAATCATAATCGGCTGCGGAAAAGTCGGCAGCGAGCTAGCGGGAGTCCTTGACAAGCGCGGCAGCGACGTTTCGGTGGTAGACCGGGACGGGCGGAATTTCGACCGCCTGCCCGGGGATTTCAGCGGGTTCACTACCGCGGGAGTGCCTATCGACCAGGAGGTGCTCAGAAAGGCCGGCATCGAGAGCTGCGACGCGGTGTGCGCCATAACTCAGGACGATAATCTGAATATAATGGCGGCTCAGCTCGCAAAGGACATATTCCACGTT
Organism: uncultured Oscillospiraceae bacterium; assembly: GCA_934481355.1. GTDB lineage: Bacteria > Bacillota > Clostridia > Oscillospirales > Ruminococcaceae > CAG-115. The sequence goes on from CAKSPH010000018.1 coordinate 17,234, forward strand.
GAGCGCGTATTCGCGCGGATATCCGACCCGGACAAGGTGGACGTGTTTCAGGGCTTCGGCATACAGACGGTCTGCCCCACCGCCCTTACGGTGGACGCGGCGCTTGCGGCGATAGAGGACGTGAGCGAACAGGCGGAGCTCCGCATACAGCGCAGTACCGTGCGGTTCATAACGATGGATATGCCTCCCGGATTCGTCGGTAAGCTCCCGTCAGATATCGAGCTTGAAGAGGGTGAGAGCCTTTTCGCGATAGTCCGCGCAAACGGGACGTTCCTGCTGTACACGGGACAGGTGATAACGCTGTCCGCACAGGACAAGCTGATTTTCGCAAAGAAAGCCACATGACCTATGCCGGGAGGAGCTTGCCCCTCCCCTACAATCCACATAAATAAAACAGAACAAAGGAGAAACGAGATGTTCAAGTTAGTAATTTTCGACCTTGACGGAACCCTGCTCAACACCATCGGCGACCTTTCCGCGGCGGGAAATTACACCCTTGCCGATATGGGATACCCTACGCACAAGGAGGAGGAATACCGCCATTTTGTGGGCAACGGGATACCGAAGCTTATCGAGAGAATGCTCCCGGCGGGCACGCAGAAGCCGGTCATCGACCTCGCTTACGAGATATTCATGGAGTACTATTCCGGGCACAAGTGCGACCATACGAAGCCGTATCCGGGCATTCCGGAGCTGATACATACCCTGCGGGAGCACGGCGTGGTTTGCGGCGCAAATTCCAACAAGGCGAATGAGTTCACGCAGGAGCTGATACGGCTGAATTTCGGGAAGGAGATAACCCATGTGATAGGCTACGGCGCAGGATTCGGGGCGAAGCCCGACCCGGGCGCGGCCCTGGAGATAATACGCCGGGCGGGCGTGAAGCCGGAGGAGGCTCTGTATGTCGGGGACAGCGATGTTGACATCATCACCGGACATAACGCCGGCATAGCCGTGTGCGGGGCGCTGTGGGGATTCAGGGGATATGACGAGCTTGCCGCGCAGAATCCGACATACCTGGCGCATGACGCCGGGGAGCTGGAAAAGATCATTTTAGGCTGAGACCCTCTCCGCGCAACTGTATCTGAGCGCGTGATCCGCGACCGTATCTCCCATAAAATTTGAGCAGCGGCGTTTACTCGCGGTCAAGGGGTCGCACCCCTTGCGGGTCAAGGGCAGCGCCCTTGTCGCCGTCTGCAGACGGCGAAATACCCCTCACAAATCACTTCTTTGTCATGCTCATCTCTGTCGTGCGCGTCTGATTACGCTCAAAAGGCGCTAAAGGGGGGAAAGGGGGAAAAACAAGAGTTTTTCCCCCTCAAGCGCGTTATCGTCTTAATCTCCCCTGCCCTCCGAAACAGTCCGGTGGACTGTTTCGGAGGGAACAACCGAGATACAGCAGGAGGGCAAACCGTTATCTCCCCGGCTACCTCCCCGCATTTGTCATTTTGATGAATTTCCCCCGCCGTAAATTGACTATCTGCACAAAAACCTTAGCTGTATCGGTGCTTTTTTGTGAAAAGTGTAGACAAATCCGCAAATCTGTGCTATAATATAGTCAGAAACCGCCAGAAGGCGGAGCTCATAAGCAGACGGAGGCGATATATATGTCAAAACGTATAATTACCATCACAAGACAGTACGGAAGCGGCGGACGTGAAATAGGCGAAAAGCTCGCGAAGCGGCTGGGCGTGGATTTCTACGACAATAAGCTGCTTGATGTGGCGGCAAAGGACAGCGGGATCCACAAGACCCACTTCGAGGAAAGCGACGAGCGGCGCACGAACAGTTTCCTGTACCTGCTCTCCACTACCTACGGTCAGGGAGGGGTGCCGTTTGACGACGCATTGTTCTTCGCCCAGCTCAACGCTATCCAGAAGATAGCTTCCGGGGGCTCCTGCCTTATCATCGGCAGGTGCGCGGATTACGCGCTCAGGGACTTCACCGGAGTTGTGAACATCTATATAACCGCCCCCCTCGAGGACAGGATAAAGCGCGCCATCAACGCCTACGGCATCGCCGAAAAGCACGCCGCAGAGTATGTAAAGCGCATGGATAAGCAGCGTATTTCCTATTATAATTACTACACCGACAAGCGCTGGGGCACCCCGGAGAACTTCGAGCTCTGCCTTGACAGCTCCGCCCTCGGCATTGACGGCTCGGTAGACCTGCTGGAGAATTTCATCAAAATGTATTACAAGGACTAAACCCGGATAATTCCGTCCCCCCTCCGCCATCGCGGAGGGGGATTTTTCACATATCCCCCGAATGTGCGAATTGTCCTGAGGCATATGTCTGTACAGAAAAAAGCGCCTGTTTCTATATTTTTTTCTTGACTTTCCTTAATATGTATGATATAATACTGAAAAAGCACTGATTAAATCACGCCTGACGGCCTGGCGTGCACCTTGCTTACATCTTTTCCGCTATATTGCACAAGGTCACCTCTAAAAACCTTGTTTGAGTGAAAATGTGTATAGCACACCGCCTGCTTCAGAAAACCTCCTCGTAAGGCATACAGCCTTACTTCGTCAGCTTTCATCGCATTCGGTGCACTCTACCCATTTTCACTTTTCAAACCGGTTTTTAGAGGTGACCACAATTCGTCCTGGCAATGCGCCCCCCGCTGCGGGTGGCGGCGCGCAGCGCCAGAGTGGCTGACCGAAGGGCCGGCCCTGCTCCGATGGCTGTTGACCTGAATGCGCTGACGCTTCCGTCAACAACTTCTCATTGTACAATCTGACGAAAAATCTGCAACGCAATCTGCAACCGGATTTAACCAGTGCTTTCCTGTAAATTGCGCATATAGTCGGCGCAATCAGTTGGAATGGAGGAATTATATGAAACAGCGACTGAAGAAGCTGGCCGTTGCATTCATGGGCTTGTGTATGCTCCTGACTGCGGCGCCGGTGACAGCGTTCGCCGCAGTCGGCGACCTGTACCACGACTCCGGCGGGATACGCACCGGCAAAACCACCTACTCGTACAAGGGTCAGAAGTATGAGACCCTTGTGCTGGAAAACGAATACATCAGGGCGGAGGCGTACATGACCGGAAATTTCGCGGCGTACTACGTCAGACCTGAGACCTCGAAGGATTCAAACCCCTTTGAAAGCAATGCGCCGAACCTCAATATGCCGAAAGTGGTTTATTACAGCAACGGCGCTCCGGCGGATTACGACTATCTCATTGCAAAAAGCGTTGGCTTCAGCGATAAAAACGACGCCATCGTTTATCAGCTACAGACGAGCGACAGCATGGTTTCCGCAACGCTGACCCTCACGCTGGTGGAGCTGAACTCCGGCTACACAAGAGAACCCAGGGAAGGCTGGGACTCCGTTGACGGCGGCGATATCCTTCAGCTGCCGATAAACAACAGCGACGAGTCCGTGAAATGCTACGGCGTAAAATCAACGCTCAATGTCACGGAATTCGGCGGCGTCAGGAGCGGATACAGCTCCGCCAGGCTGGAGTGGCAGGACTATCAGTCAAATTTCAGCCGAATGGGTCACCCGACCAGCAAGGATAAGGGACGCGTGTACTCCAGCAATCTGACATACGTTGACGCCTTCACTGACAAGGGCAGCTCCCAGAGCCTGAAAGCCGTCGATATCACCAACGGCCTTTCGAATGCCGCCGCTTATTCGCAGCGGACCACGCTGACCTCGGTTTCCGTGTCCGGCTTAATGAAGTGGATGAGCGGAAAGGGCGGCAGCTTTTTTCAAACCAGGCGCGTCACCGAGTATGTCACCGAGATATACTCCGACAGCTATGCCTACGGGAACCCGTTCATTCTCGCCGGCGATTATTTCTACCGTGAGAATCGCGGCATGATAGAGGGTCACACCGGCAGACTGCCGATGAATGTTTCCTATCAGAGATCCGACGACGCTGCGATGACGTATAGCTACATCGACCTGTCCGTTTCTGACGAGTTCCGCGAGGAACTGGTGAACGTGGTCGGCTACCGCGATCTTATTGAGTGCGGCAGCGCGCCTGTGGTGACTCCGGGCGACGACGCGCGGGTGAGCTCCACCGCAGACAAGCTGTATGTGTTCCGGGAAGGCTCCGGCTATGCCGCGTCCATAAACAGGAATTACAGCAGCAGCGCCCCGCTGCTCACCATTCGCGGAATGCTGGAGACCGGCATGGAAAACGGCAGGGAATACTACGAGTACACCAGCGGCAAGGCGGCTCTCAGCAGCACCGTTACCGCAACGTGGGGGAGCGGGGGATACCTGCGCATATATTCGGACGGAAGCATAGTGCAGAGGGGCGTGAGCCTGAACTGCCCCAAGTTCAAGTTCTATTCTCCCGCCAACGCGGACAGCCTTAAGCTGTCCTTCACCGACAGTGGAATCGCCGCCGGGATAGACCCCGGACAGAACAAGGCTGTCATCAGCGTGGATATCCCGAACGTTATCGTGAAAGTGGACAGCGTTGATATGCCCGCCGACGGAAACATTGTCATGAGCGGCGAAATAGCGTTTAAAATGCTATTCGGCGACGATAATATGCTCTCCATCGAAAAGATCGGATACGGACTGAAAAACGGCGAGTTCAAGTGCAACGGCATTGCCGCCAGCGGAAGCATCAGCACAGCCTCGCTGGTCGGTCTGGATCTTGCCGGGATACAGGGTGAGATCAACACCTTCAAGGGAGAGGAGCGCTACGCATTCTCGCTGGAGCTTAACGCGTTCGATATGTTCGAGGCGGAGGCTGAGCTGGAGCTCAAGCGCTTCAACAAGACCGGAGATCTCATGCCCAACAAGATATGGTTCTACGTCAACGCGGAGCCCGGTATTCCGCTGGTTCCTCCGGTGGTTGTCGGCGCCCTCACCGGCGGCGGTGGCGGAGTGGACGGTCTGGCGGATACCTTAAACGGGAATTTCACTGCGATACCTCCCATCAGGTTCAAGATAAAGGGAACCGGAGACTACCTTAAGATGATATCCGGCTCCGCGACCGCGACAGTGGGTCCGCTGTACGCACAGTGGGGCGTTGAGGATATCAAGCTCGCCGGCATTGCAGGCCTGCTTACCGAATACGAAACGCACATCGGCCTCACAGGAGAACAGAGAACTGTTAACGGCAGGAAATACACCGGTCTGAAAGCGAACGGCGGTATGTCCATGAGGCTGGAGGTTCCGGAAGGCTGGAACATCATCGAAGCCGGAGGAAGCTTCGACGCGAATATTTTCGGCGGCTTCGACAACTGGAGCAAACCCAGATACGTTTACCTCTCCGCTGACGCAAACGGAAAGATCTATGGAAAGGTAAAGTTCCCCAAGAACTGGAAAATAATCGGCGGAAAGACCATCGCGAAATCCGACCTTGAATTCGCGCTGGGCGGAAACACCGATTTCAGGGTAAGGAACACCTCGTTCAAGGGCGCCGCCAGTGAAGCGCTGAAGAACATGAAGTTCTATTTCGGCGCGGTAAAGACCGGCAAGCTGCTCGGCATAAAGTATCGCGTCTACTACATCGCTCCAAAGAAAGTCGGCGTGCAGACAGCCGGCTGGTTCAAGAAGCTGAGTAACTGGAATCTCCGCGATGAAATAAAGAAGAGCCCCTACACGCTCTCGCTGATCGATTCCGACGGAATGGAGGTCGGATTCGTGACCGCCGATGTGCCGTTCGATGAACTGCGTGCAGTCCGGTCAGAGGAGATGGCGCTGTACGCTGACGCCTCCGCGGCTTCTGACAGCGCGCACATCGGGATGGAACCCACCGACCCGCTTGACACCGAGATGATGCTTCTCATCACCCCGGAGGGCGGCGTTACCAGTGAGTTTAAGAACAGCCTGACGATTACCGGCGGCAGCGGCGCGTTTGATATCGTATACGCCGAACTTGCGGAAGATACGGACGGCAATCAGGTGATCACAAACGAGGACTCCGCAAACACGATGGAGGTAACGGACGACGACGGAAACGCGGCGCTCCTTGTCAACCTTGGCGTTCAGGGCACGCTGAACAGCTGGGATATCAGCGCTTCCGGCAATTTCACTGCCGCGCTGAATTACTCCGGCGGCCTTTCAGGATTCGAGGCTTCCCTGAGCGGCGATACCCTCGGCGCTTCTGTCAGAAACCCTGCCGACGGCGCGAAGTACGCTGTACGCGTTTACTATGGAAGCAGACCCCTCGAGGACGCTTCCGAGAACGACCAGACAGGCATAAACGACTACTTCGCAGGGGAGTTTGAGGTTTCCGACCCCGACAGCTTCTCTCAGGTCCTGGAAACGGCGGGAACCCTCGCCCCCACCGGAGATTACGTTGTAAACGCATACCTGATGGAAAAGTTCGAGGAGGACTTTGACGCTGACGGCGAGATAGACACAGCTTATGTAACCATCGGAAGCAAGTCCCTTGGAAATATCAGATATACCAACAGCTTCCAGCCGGAAGCTCCCGCTGACGCCGTCATAAAGGCGGCGGGCAACGAGGTGCTCCACGCCGAGTGGGACGAATCCGCAGACGCAGACGGCTACAAGATAACCGTTTACGAGGTCGCTGAAAACGGTGAGCTCATCGAAACCGACCGCGGCTACAAGTACGACAGCGAAGAATTTTCCAGTAAGAGCGGTCTTGGCTATGACGGCGCCGCCAGAAAATTCAGCATGGATATGGCGCTCACCGCCAGCGGCGAGGGGGATACGCTCTCCGCTGACAAAACCTACAGGATAGGCGTTCAGGCGCTCAGATACATGACCGATGAGGCGAACGAACGCATCAGCAGCGCCGCGGTTCCCAGTGCGGAAACGCTCTCCAACCCGGAGTTCCTGCCGGAATACGTTCCGCTGGATATTAAGGCGGAGGTAAGTCTGGATTACGGCAGCACATTTATCGAGGCGGACTGCGACAGCGAAACGGGAATGTTAAGCTTCCCGTTCAACGGCGAGAATCCTCCCGTTATAAAGCTCTCCGCCGCCGGCGCGGACAGCGCGGATACCGAATACAGGCTGTTCCGCACGGACGACGGCTCCGAGCTTGCCTACGAGGCTTCCTGCAATGGATTCATGCTGCGGAGCGACTCGTTTGAAGGGGCGCTCATGCTCCGCGCACAGGCAGTGAACAAGAACACCGGAGATGTCACCGTCAGATACATCACGGCTTACTTTGACGACTGCGCCCCCGTCCTCACATTCGACGGCAGCGGCTCTTTCACCGCAGACCCCGAAACCGGAGCCTACACCATTACCGGTCAGTCAGAGCCCGGCGCGCTTGTGGTGCTCTCCGATGAAAACGGCACGGTCATCAGTACGGACGACGACGGCTCCTTCAGTTATCAGGGTACCCTCGGCAGGGTTACTGACGGCGACGGCAATGTTATCGCGCTGACTTCCCTTGTGACCACCGCTGTTGCGGTAGACGCGGCGGGCAATGTTTCCGACATGGCTGCGCTGATGGTTTCCGGCGGCAGGGTATCCGTTCCGGACGAGTTCGAGGATATACTCGATATCGTGACCGTCACATTTGACAGCAATGGCGGTTCCGACGTAACGGCGCAGAACTTATACAAGTATATGAGCGCGTCAGAGCCCGGGGCTCCCGCAAAGACCGGATTCACATTCGTAAGATGGGAGCTGGACGGCGCTGCTTACGATTTCAGCTCCGAGGTCAGGGAAAATATCACCCTGACTGCGGTATGGACTGACTGCACGCACGAAAACAACACGAACAAGACCTCCTGCACCGGGGAGACCGTGTGCTCCGTATGCGGCGCCACGATACAGCCGACAGGCCACAGGGACGATGACAGCAACGGCTGGTGCGACGTATGCGGCGGCAGTATGGGAGAATTCGTGGTGGCGTTTGAAACGGATGGCGGCACTGCCGTACCCGCTCAGACCGTGAACAGTTTCGGCACCGCGGAGAAGCCCGCAGACCCGGCAAGGACCGGATATATCTTCGGCGGCTGGTTCAGCGGCTCCGCAGAGTTCGATTTCAGCACAAAGATAACCGGAAACCTTACGCTTACCGCCAGGTGGAATCTGTGCGGCCACACAGGAAACACGAATCCCGTTTCCTGCACCAGGGAGACCCTCTGCTCGGTTTGCGCGGGAATAATTCCTCCCGCCGGGCATAAGGACGCTGACGGCGACAAGCGCTGCGATGTGTGCGGGACTGAGATGCGCACTTCAGGCGGGATCACCGGCGGACATATCCGCCCGTCCGTACCCGATACCCCAGGCGAGACCCTGCCGATGATGAACGGTAGCGCAATGAGCTGGGACGATCTCGCAAAGCAGCTTGAGAAGCTTCCGGTGAACAGCAGCGCGGTAATTGATATGGCGGGTCTGAACGAGGTTCCTCAGGCGGTGGTAAAGGTCATCGCCGACAGGAAGCTCAGAGCTGAGTTCAGGCTGGACAGCTCAAAGAGCCGCACGATGAGCGGCGCGGATATCACGGCTCCCGTCAGTGCGTATCTGGGGGTAATGCCCGGGCGCTCCTCCGGCGGGGACCTGCGCGGAACGAACGGCGCGAAGTTCATCACCGGAAAGACTGGGGTTCCCGCAGGAATGAAGCTATACTTCCGCGGGGAGTTCGCAGGACAGTTTGCGAACCTCTACCGCGTGGAGAACGGCAGGAACGTATTTGCGGGCACCGCGAAGATATCCGGGGACGGTTCCGCTGAATTCGGCGCGCTCAGCGAAAACACGGAGTACATCGTTATGGTCGGACTTTCCGACCTGCCGGGCGACGCGAACAACGACGGCGTATTCAACGCCCTTGACGCGGCGGCGATACTCAAGGACATCGTGGGCGCGGAAAAGCTCCCGAACCCCGGCGTGGGCGACCTGAACGGCGACGGCAGCGTCAACGCGCTTGACGCGGCGGCCGTCCTGAAAAAAGTCACAGGCTGACAACGCACTTTTAAATTGCAAGAACGAATCCCCCTCCGGTAACGGAGGGGGATATTATATTGGGGAACCTCTAAAAACCGGTTTGAAAAGTGAAAATGGGTAGAGTGCACCGAATGCGATGAAAGCCGACGAAGTAAGGCTGTATGCCTTACGAGGAGGTGCAACACGATGTTGCAAAGCGAAATAACCAGGCGACGGCATGGACGCCGTCGCATCAGAAATTTCGCTCGTTGAAAGAAGCAGGCGGTGTGCTATACACATTTTCACTCAAACAAGGTTTTTAGAGGTGACCATTGTATATTGAAAACAGCCGCCCCACTCCGGAACGGCTGAAAAATATCTGCACGGTTTCCGCTGACTGATCAGCGGAAACGAATGGCACCCCTTGTAGGAATCGAACCTACAACTGCCCCTTAGGAGGGGGCTGTTATATCCATTTAACTAAAGAGGCTCAAATACATTAGATAGTATAGCACAAAAAAAGAAGAAATTCAAGGGGAATATGGATTTTTGGTGATTTTGCATAAATTTTACGTCAGGATTTGTATAACGCGTGGAATACGGACGGACAGCCAACGCATAATATAAGAAAATCCGGCGGAAAAAATCTCTCGCAAGACAAGTTTAGGTAAATTGCTTAAACGATTTAAACTGCATTGCAATGCGGTTCTGCGGGCTGAAAAGTTAAGCGGTTACAGAACGTTAACAATTATGAATAAAATATGACGAAAGATTTATACAAATTGCACATTGACGAAATGCCCCTTAAAATGTTATAGTTTATTACAAGGGTATCTGTGTCCCGATGCACAGCGTATGCCTTATGGTAACGTTCCCTCCGGACGCGTTCCGGTCAGGGCAATTATTAAGGAGGATTTTTATCATGAAAATCGCAAAGATTCTTTCCGCAGCAGTTGCAGCTGTTGCAGCTTCCGCAGCAGTAGCAGCAACCGCTAGTGCAACTATGACTGTTGTTTCCAATCCTAACCCCGGTCTGACCACAGCAACTGGTATGTGGATGGTTCAGCTCTACAACGAGGGCAACGAGGCAGAGAACAAGCCTGCTACCGATTACGGTATCGACCTCACTTCCGTTGCTTCCTTCTCCATCACAGTTACCCCCGCAGAGCCTGACTGGTGGGACGGCACATTCGGCGGTTCCTTCATTACTTCCTGCGGCCCTGCTTCCGCAACTCCCGCTGACCACAACTGGCCTTCCAACGAGTTCTGGGGCGTAAACGATCCTGAGCTTGAGATCGACACACAGACAGACGCTGGCAAGCCCTATATCTTCGAGAAGACCGGCGACCTCACATACACCGGCACCATCACTCTCGACGATAGAAACTGCCTTTACGATGTAACTTCCGTTGAGGGCGGCTACGCTCAGATCGGTATGCAGGAGTGGGGTTCTACCATGACTGATATTACCGTTCTCGACCTGACCTGCTATGACGCAGCCGGCAACGTGATCATTTCCTTTGACGGCGACGGCAACGTAGACAGCGATCTCGCAACAGCTCCTGCTGACGGTGCTGATGCTGACGATACAACAGCTGCTACCGCTGACGCTGAGGCTCCCGCTGACACCACCACAACCGCTCCTTCCAAGGGCTCTCCTGATACAGGCGTTGAGGGTGTAGCTGCAGTTGCAGGCGTTGCAGTAGTTGCAGCCGGCGCAGTTGTACTGTCCAAGAAGAGAAAGTAATTTCTCATACATTGACAAAAGTCCGAAAAAATTCAGAAAATTTTTAAAAATTGCTGAAACTTTTCCGGCACGAGCCGTGACTACCGTAGTGCAAGCCGATAAAAACAAAATTTTTCAGAATATTCTGAAACTTTTTGCGGATACCGCATGACTACGGTACCAGACGGCAGTTAAACCCGTTTATTACATCCGAGTGCCCGATAACTCAGAGATGTTTTAAAAAACAACTTTTAGGAGGACAATTATGTTAAGAAGAAGAATTCTTGCTTCTGCTATGGCTTCTGTTATGGCTCTTGGCTCTGTTGCCGTTGTAGCTAACGCAGAAGAGACTGCAGTAGCTACCAAGCTGGTAAAGACTAAGGCTGACCTCGAGGCATATGTAAAGAGCTTCGACAAGTTCCGTGATGACGGTCTGTATGACTACGGTTCCGTTTCCGGTGAGAAGTTCCTGGCTGCCCTTGAGTATGCCGAGAACGTTCTCGATGCTTCTGCATCCACCGTTGACGACTACACTGTTGCTTACTCCATGCTCGAGGCTGTTTACAACAAGCTCGCAATCCGCACTGCTGATGAGCTCAAGACTCTCGTAAACAAGTGCAAGGCAGCTTACAACACCGAGAACATCTACAACGCTGACCTGGGCGACCCGGTTTACGTTGAGGAGAACAGCGGCAACAACGATCTTCACAAGTATGGCTGGAACTACTTCGTAGACGCTTACGATGAGGCTGATTCCGTTCTGTCTTCCGCAGACAGCAGAATCATCACCGACGCTTACGATACCCTTGAGGATCAGTTCAACCACCTCAAGCAGTACCCCGTAGTAACCAAGTCCAGATTCAGAGCTGCTCTGAAGGCATACGAGTCTATGCTCCAGAACGAGTTCAAGTATGAGTCCTGGAGAGTTGGTTCCCTCGGCACCGATTGGATCAACCTGAACACCGTAAACGACGAAGCAGGTTGGTGGGGCTACTCCGGACAGAAGTATGCATACGGCACACTTTATGCACATCTCCAGAGCGCAGAGTCCACAATCAGAGAGAAGTACGACACAATGGATGAGATCAAGTCCCTCAACAAGACCTCTGATCCTGACATCGTAAAGGCTTGCTTCGCTGCTGAGAACGCTGTATCAGTTATGAACGACTGGAAGGCTGACGACACAACAAGAGGCTCCAAGTCCGCTGTTCAGAAGCTCCTCAACACATACCACGGCAGACTCGTACACGACTATGCAACAACTGCTGCACAGGAACTGTTCGACAAGGTTCTCGCTAAGGATTCCGATCTCAAGGTTGAGACCGAGATCGCTGGCTCCGAGGGCGCTACTGAGTATGTAAAGGTTACAACAGCAGGCCAGGAGATCTGGGTTGCTCCCACAGGCGATGTACTGGTTGACGCTGATAACGACGGTCACGGCACATATGCTAAGAAGCTCATCTCCGCTAAGATCAACGTAAAGCCCTCTAAGGACCTTTACCTCATTCTCGATGATAATGGCGTAGCTACTGGCGTTTCTGATTCCAAGCCCACCGGCAAGTACAAGAAGCTCACCAAGAATGCTGCTGTTGATCTGTCCGCTTACGTTGCAGTAAACGTTGACGATGTTACAGACGCTGACAATGCTAAGCTCAACAACGTACTCGACGGTAAGGATGAGTTCGGCTGGGTAGCTTGCGAAGTTGGCCACGATCACCCGGGCGGAGACGGTACACCTGTTTGCGATAGAGACGGTAAGTGGGGCTCTGTTCAGAGCACAGAACAGATCACTGTTCCTACCTACACAACATCCCAGGGCAAGACTGTAACAACAGTTGCTAAGCTCGGTCAGGCTATGCAGCTTGCTGCTGATTACCTCACCGGCGATAAGGATGTAATCGCTGCTTCTGATATCTACGCAATCGATACAACAGACAGCATCGCAAAGGATACCGCTAAGGGCTCCTCTGCTGAGTGGACTCTGGTTTACAGATACCTCAAGTATGCTCTGTCCGACAAGTATGATGCAGACAACGCTACTCACACCAAGGCTGAGGTTGTAGCTCTCATCGAGAAGGCTTATGATCTGGCTGAGAAGACCGGTGACGCTGCTCTGTTCGCATACTATCACCAGAACCTCGTTGACCTCCGTAAGGCTGCTAACGAGTGGGTAAAGGCTGCTAACAAGGATAAGAAGTACAAGGACAATGTTACCCGCATCAACGGCAACACTGCTACATCTATGTACAACGACCTCAACGGCGCTTACACCAAGCTTGAGGAGATGTTCAACAGATATGCAGTATCCTTCGGCGATGTATACAACAAGATCGCTGATACCAAGTCTGCTATCGATGAGGGCGAGATCAAGGCTACTGACGAGCTGATTGCTGCACTCGAGAAGACAGCTTACGCTCTGTCCACCGTTGGCTCTTATGAGGAAGAGTACGATGTAGAGAACGATGCGTTCACTTCTGATCGTATATTCCAGAGCTTCAACCGTCTGAACACTGTTAACGAGAAGTTCACACTTACTCTTACAAACGGTCACGCTGTAATCCTGAATAAGGACAACAGTGCTGTAACAGCTTCTCACGTTGATCTGTACGATGCATATAAGGCACTCGATGCAGAGGTTAAGAAGCAGACTGATCCTGAGGTTAAGCTCGGCGATGTAAACGGCGACGGCGTTGTTAACGCACTCGACGCTTCTGCAATCCTGAAGGCTGTTGTAGCTGGCACAGAGATCGACGTTAAGGTTGGCGACTACAATGCTGACGGCACTGTAAACGCTCTCGATGCTTCTGCAATCCTGAAGTTCGTTGTATCTCAGGGCTAATTGCTGACAGGCAATCAGACTAATACTTAATATGTTCTGCTCCCGGGGCGCAAGCCCCGAGACAGAGCTTATTAAAAAGCTATAAAATATGGAGGAAAACTATATGAAGAAGATTTTATCTCTCGGTGCTGCTGCTGCAGTTCTGTCCCTGACAGCTGTTGCTGCTTCCGCTGCTATCGCACCCACAATGACCCCTGCTACTCCCGTAGCTGGCGAGACTGTTACTGTTGAGATCGTTGCTAACGGCATGACTCAGGACGCTACAACCTTTACTGTAAAGGCTTCTGACAACCTCACACTGGTTGACAACGCTCCTGTTGCTGGCGGTCTGTTCTCCGCTGAGACCAACAAGTTTGCTTGGGCTGGCACTTCCGTACCCGCTGACGGCACTGTTCTTCTCACCCTGACCTACACTGTTGACGCTGCTGCTGACGATGAGGTTTCCGTATCTCTCGTTCCCGATGCTGGCTTCACAGACATCGCTGCTGACGCTGTTGCAGCTGTTGTAGTTGACGGCGCTGACACATCTGATACTGACCTCGTTCCCACAACTGACGAGACTGTAACAACTGATGATGAGACTGTAACAACTGATGACAACGGTGGCGTAGTTTCCAGCGATGAGTCTGCTGACGCTGACAAGACCGCTGACGCTGCTGATGGCGACAACAAGGGCGACGGCAAGGGCAACCCTGAGACCGGTATCGCACTCGCTGTAGTTCCTGCTGTTCTGGCTGGCGCTGCTATCGTAGTTGCTAAGAAGAGAAAGTAATTCAGCCACGCTGAACGACATCGCTTCTAAACGATAAGAAAGACCCGCTCCGGAAGGGGCGGGTTTTTTGTGTTTTGACAAAGTTCTGGGCTCCTAATTATCAGGCGTAACGCCTATGGTACATTTTAATAAACTTTTTTTATAAAGTTTGTGCAAAATGCCAGAAGAAAAGGTACAAAAGCCTTATTTAAGGAATTTAGCTAAAGTTAAAAAAACCGGTCTAAAGGCGACAACAATATATTGTTGCAAAAAGGCAGAAGCAGAGAGTAAGCCACAATATATAGAGTGGAAACGTTTAGCAGCATAGCATTGCCTCAAAAAATGATTATGAACGGCAATTTCTCCATAATGCCTAAAAAAATTCAATCCTTATTGACATTAGCGGGTAAATTTGATATAATTAAAAAGGTATTTATGATGGCGGTGTTATGGAATGGTGGTCAATCCGTCAAATCCTGTGCAGGCGAGGTATTATGAAACACATTATAGAAGCACAAAATATCTGCATGGATTTTGAAATCGGGGACGGAAGCACTGTCCATGCACTCAGGGGGATCAATTTACAGATCCCGCCGAACCGGCTTTCCGTCCTTCGGGGGCGTTCCGGCTCCGGCAAAACTACGCTGATCAACATTCTCGGTGCGCTTGACCGCCCGACTTCCGGCGAGGTGCTCTTCCTCGACAGGGATATCACCAGGCTCCCTGACCCGGAACGGGACAGACTCCGGCGCGTGGAGATGGCGTTCGTGTTCCAGTCCGTGGCTCTCATCTCAACGATGACTGCGTTTGAGAATGTGGAGTTCGCGCTGCGGCTCACAAAGCTCCCGTATAAGGAGCGCGTCGAAAGAGCACGACAGAGCTTGATTCAGGTAGGTCTGGAGAAGCGGATGAACCACAGACCCGGAGAGATGTCCGGCGGCGAACAGCAGAGAGTTGCGATCGCCAGAGCTATATCACATTCACCGAAGATCATCTTCGCCGATGAGCCCACGGCAGAGCTTGATTCCCCCACTGCAATGGCGGTAATGAAGCTGTTCCGCGACCTCGTAAGGCAGAACGATCTCACAATAGTCATGACGACGCATGACACCACAATGATGGAACAGGCTGATATCGTTTACACGCTGGAGGACGGCGTGATTTCTGACGTTAAGGAAAATGTTCCGGGGGAGGGCGCAGATGCCTAAAAAAGTACTCCTGGCCCCGCCCGAAAACATCATGGTGCAGGCGGAAAACCTCGTAAAGATCTACAAATCCCGCGACGTTGAGGTAATGGCTCTGCAAGGGCTTGACCTCATGGTGGAGCGCGGCGAGCTGATGGGACTGATAGGCTCCAGCGGCAGCGGTAAATCCACGCTGCTGAATATGCTGGGCGGGCTTGACAGACCATCGGCGGGCAGCCTCTACGTTGACGGAGCCGATCTCCTGAAGTTCACGGAAAAGGATTTCATAGAGTACAAGCGCAAGACCGTAGGATTCGTCTGGCAGAATAACGCAAGAAACCTGATCCCTTACCTCACGGCGAAGCAGAACGTTGAAATGCCTATGCTGCTCTCCGGCTACTCCGGAAGAAGCCAGCGCGCGAACGAGCTGCTTGATATGGTGGGGCTTTCACACAGAAAAAACAGCCGTCTGGATCAGATGTCCGGCGGCGAACAGCAGAGGGTCGCGATAGCGATAGCGCTCTCCAACAACCCGAAGCTGCTGCTGGCTGACGAGCCCACGGGTTCCGTGGACACGGCGACGTCAAGGCTGATACTTGACGTGTTCCGGCAGTTGAACAAGGCAATGGGCGTTACGATAATCATTGTAACGCATGATACAAAGCTGTCTGCACAGATAGACCGCGTGGTGGCGATCCGTGACGGAAAGACCTCCACCGAGCTAGTGCGGAAGCCGGGCATTGCAAAGTCGTTCGGCGAACTTTCGGAGGAGGAAGCCGCAGCCCATGAGGAGCTGACGGTGCTCGACCGCGCAGGACGGCTCCAGATCCCAAAGGAGTACCTCGAAGAACTCGGCATAAAGGGCGGCGACAAGGTCCGCGTAGAGCTGGAGGACGGAAGGATCTCCATTTACCCGCGTGGGTAACAATGTAAATGATCGGGAGGGAGAACCCGATTTGCTGCAAAGCAGTTTTTAGGAAAGGTGGATTTCACTGTGGCAATTGAGCGAAAAGCGAAGCTGAAGAGGGTCACATCACTGTTCATGTCGGCTGTGGTGGCTGCGACCATGATTCAGGTTCAGCTGGCGCCGGGCGCTTCAGCGGAAGCTGAGACGAGCACATCGTCCAGCTCCGATATGGAGAGCCTCAGCATCGTCAGCAACAAAAACGCGTACAGAAAGTACATAGCAAAGTATACGGACGCGGCTAAACCGATGGAAGACGTCAGCATCGACGTCACCGACTTCGAGCAGAGCGACGATATCGACGTAAAGCTCGAGGATTACGAGGGCGAAAAGAAGTGCGTCGCATGGGTTGACTGCGAAGGCACACTCACATGGCACTTCGATGTCAAGACTGCCGGTCTGTACAACCTCGAGATGTTCTATCACCCCATTACGGCGACGAACACCACCATCGAGGTGGAGATGAAGATCGACGGCGAGTATCCGTTCGACGAGGTAAAGCTCGTTGAGCTGGACCGCTACTGGCAGAACGAGACTGCCATCGGCTGGGACGCACGCAAGAAGAACCAGAAGCGCCCCCCGCAGGTCGAGTACAACACATGGGTCAACTATCCTATAAAGGATAAGGACGGACTTATCAACACCCCGTATTTCTTCTACCTTTCCGAGGGCGAGCACACACTGTCCCTCACAGGTGTCAAGACGAATTTCTATCTGAAGGGCATGAAGTTCTTCAACTCCGGGGAGCTCCCCTCCTATGCAGAGATAGCTCCCTCCGAGGCTGAGATCGAGGCTACTCCCGCATTCGGAAGCAACACCGATATCGGCCATATCGAGGCGGAAAACAGCTACTACACCACCGCTTCCACACTTTACCCCACATACGACAGAACGGACTGCTCCGTAAGCCCCTCGCACCCTGTAAACAAGCGCTACAACACGATCGGCGCCGATACATGGAACAAGGCTACTCAGTCCATCGCATGGCAGGTAGACGTGCCGGAGGACGGCTACTACAAGATACAGCTCAGATGCCGTCAGAGCACGATGCGCGGATTCTTCTCCAACCGCCGCGTGTACATTAACGGCGAGGTTCCCTGCAATGAGCTTGACGACGTAAAGATCCAGTACAACCCCAACTGGCAGACCGTTGACCTCAAGGATGACGACGGCAACTACATCTACGTTCACCTCAACAAGGGCGTGAACGAGATCATGCTTGAAGCTATCCCGGGCGATATCGGCGAGGTAATGGAGCGTCTGGACGATCTCGTATTCGAGCTGAACTACTATTACAGACGTATCCTCATGATCACCGGTCCGAGCCCCGACGAGTACAACGACTACTTCCTCGAGGACCAGATCGACGGTCTGTTCGACTTCTTCGAGAGAGCCATCGACCAGCTCTACGCTGAGAAGAACGGCATCGAGGCGCTGACTGGCGCCGGCTCTGAGGCTTCCACGCTCCAGACCCTCGCAGTTATCCTCCAGATGGCGGTGGATCACCCTGAGGACCTCCCGCAGATGCTTTCCTCCATCAAGGATCAGATCTCCGCTGTTTCCGCGTGGATGAGAGACTACCGCAACCAGCCCCTTGAGCTCGACTACATCGAGGTCAAGACCTGCCATGACGACTTCCGCAAGAGCGGTGCGAACTTCTTTGAGTCCCTCGCATTCGGCTTCCAGTCGTTCATTGGCTCCTTCTTTGAGGACTACACCTCCGTTTCCGACTCCACAGGACTTGAGAAGACCCTGAACGTATGGATCTCCCTCGGCCGTGACCAGGCAACGGTAGTTAACGAGCTGGTAAGCTCCGAGTACAACCCCAACAACGATACCAAGGTAAACATCTCGCTGGTACAGGGCGCGGTACTTGAGGCTACGCTCGCCGGCAAGGGCCCTGAGGTCGCACTGTTCATCGGCGGCGACTTCCCGGTTGTCTGCGCTTCGAGAGGACTTCTCGTAAACCTCAAGGAGCAGCCCGGCTACGAAAACGTAGTGAGCCGCTTCACACCCGATGTTACCACGCTTTACGAATTCAACGGCGGCGTTTACGGACTTCCGCTGACAGAGAACTTCCCGATGCTCTTCTACCGCACCGACGTACTTGAGGAGCTCGGTTACACAGAACCCCCGACAACATGGGACGAACTCATCAATATGCTGCCTGACCTCCAGAGAAAGTACCTCGAGGTAGGTCTTATCCTCCCGTCCAATATCTCTTCCCAGGTATTCGACGCAGGCAACACATTCGTTCTGCTGATGCTCCAGACCGGTCAGGACTTCTACAACTTCGACGAGACCAGCGGTCAGTACATCTCCACGACGTTCGACACCGAGGCGGCGGTTGAGGCGTTCACCAAGTGGACAAAGTTCTATACCATCTACGACTTCGACCAGACTTACGACGCATTCACCAGATTCCGTACCGGTGAGATGCCGATCCTGCTCCAGAACTACGCGTTCTACAACCAGCTGAGCGTTGCGGCTCCTGAGATCAAGGGCCTGTGGTCGTTCACACACATTCCGGGCTCCTACGTTTACGATGAGAACGGCAACAGGGCAAAGAACGACGACGGCTCCTACAAGATCAACTACACCGCGAACTCCGGTTCTTCCGGCGCCGTTATCTTCAACAGCTGCAAGGACATCGGCGCTGCCTGGAACTTCATTGACTGGTTCACCACCACAGACGTTCAGGTAGAATACGGTAAGACGATCGAAGCTATCATGGGCCCGATGGGCCGTTACGACACGGCAAACACCGAGGCTCTCGGCAGACTCAACTGGTCCACCACTGAGTACAACAAGATCAGCGACCAGATGAGCAACCTGAAGGAAGTACCGATCATTCCTGCTTCCTATGCGGTAACGCGTAACGTTTACAACGCATTCAGAGCGGTAGTAAACAACCAGAAGAACCCGAGATATCAGCTCAGCTCCTACAACAGAGACATCAACTCTGAGATCGTAAGAAAGCTGACAGACCTCGGCTACTACAAGGGTTAAGGTTTAATTCTCTCCGGCGGAAGCCGGAGGGATACCGTACCATAAGAAAAATAGGAGGAATCAGCTTGTTCGGTAAAGAGAAATCGCAGTATATCGAGGACAGCAAGTTCCGTTATACGATGCGCGAAATGAAGAAGAACGGCAGCGCGTATATCCTCGCCCTTCCGTACTTCCTTTTGTTCCTGATATTTACGGGCATACCGGTCGTTATCTCCCTCCCTGTCGGATTCACGAACTTCAACATGGTTCAGTTCCCGCAGTGGGTCGGACTCAGCAACTTTTATACCCTGTTCCTTCAGGACGACGTATTCCTTATCGCTATCCAGAATACCCTGGTGTTCGCGATAATCACTGGTCCTGTCAGCTACGTACTCTGCTTCCTGCTGGCATGGCTCATCAATGAGATGCCCGGTCCGCTCAAGACTGTATTTACATACATCTTCTACGCACCGACGCTTGCCGGCAACATCTACGCAACATGGCAGCTCATCTTCTCCGGCGATACCTACGGCTTCCTGAACTCCGTGCTCATGAGCCTTGGCCTTATCCACGGCCCGCAGCAGTGGCTGACTGACGCAAAATATATCCTGATGTGCGTTATCATCGTACAGATGTGGATGGCTCTTGGCGCAGGCTTCCTTTCCCTGCGTGCAGGCTTCCAGGGCATCGACAAGTCCGGTTACGAGGCCGGCGCTATCGAGGGCATCAAGAACCGTTTCCAGGAACTCATCTACATCACTATCCCGGCAATGGGTCCGCAGCTTCTGTTCGCAGCGGTAATGCAGATCACATCTTCCTTCACCGCCGGTGATATCGGACGTTTTCTGACCGCGTTCCCGTCAACCGACTACGCAGCGCACACCATAATGACCCACGCGTTCGACTACGGCTCTGTCCGCTACGAGATGGGTTACGCCTGCGCGATATGCTTCCTGCTGTTCATAGTCATGATCGTAGTTAACAACGTTATCCGCAAGGCTATGAGCGGAATTCTGGATACTTAAGGAGGACGGAAGATGCGCATTATTAAGAAAAGAAAAAAGTGGGGAGGCTCCCGCGGCGGCGATATAGCGATCTTCATTCTGCTGGTGCTTATCGGTCTGTTCATGCTCTTCCCGATCTACCTTTCGGTAATTCAGTCCATCAAGCCGGTTGAGGAACTGTTCGTGTTCCCGCCGAAACTCTATGTTCAGCGGCCTACGTCGCAGAACTTCGAGGATATGCTCAAGGTTGCGGGCAGCCTTGACGTACCGTTCTCAAGATATGTATTCAACTCGGTATTCGTTTCCGTTGTGGTAACAGTGGCTCAGCTTTTCCTGTCATCCTCCGCGGCCTATGTGCTGGCGAAGGTAAAGGCGCCCGGCGTAAAGGCGATGAACAAGGTGATCGAGATCGCCCTGCTGTTCACTTCCTCCGTAACCTATATCGTACAGTACATCGTTATGGCGGCCATGGGTATGATCGATACCTACTGGGCTATAACGCTTCCCTACATCGCAACTCCTATGGGACTGTTCCTTATGAAACAGTTCATGGGTCAGATCCCCGAGAGTATGATCGAAGCGGCAAAGCTGGACGGCGCGAGCCATCTCAGAGTTTGCTGGCAGATCGTAATGCCGAACGTTAAGCCTGCATGGCTCACCCTGATGATATTCGCATTCCAGGGCGCATGGCAGATCACCGGCTACCTGTTCGTATATTCCGAGCAGTTAAAGCCTATTCCTATCGTAATGCAGCAGATCGCAGCGGCAGGTATTGCACGAACGGGCGTATCCTCAGCAACAGTCGTGGTACTGATGCTGCCGCCTATGATACTCTTCCTTATCCTCCAGAGCAACGTCGTTGAAACAATGGCTCACTCCGGACTTAAGGATTAAGCGCGTACATCAGTTTATTTACGAAAGGATGATTTTAGTGCCATCAATTAAGCGCATAGCAACGTGCGTGACGGCTTCGGTAATGGCGGCGGCGACCCTGCTGACCAGCACCGCGTTTGCTGATGAGCCCTACACCGGTTACAATTACGACTGGTGGGGAGATCCGGTGCCTTCACAGAACGGCTATGTAGTAGATAAGGTTTACACCGGACTCGACATGGGCGTTGACAGCCTGTCCGAGCCGAGCGATATGTTCTTCTCCGACAATGACGACCTGTTCCTCGCGGACACAGCCTACAAGCCGTCCAACCCGGCGAGCGATTCCGCAAAGGGACGCATCGTTGTTCTGGACAGCGATTTCCAGCTTAAGTACACCGTCGAGTCCCTCGACTTCTCCGGCGTGCAGGACTGGCTGGACCTGAAGGGAAGCGAGCTCAGGACCGGAGCTCTCTCCCAGGCTGACTACAATAAGGTAACGAACCTCGCGTTCAACGGCCCCTCCGGCATCTATGTGGATATAGACGAGGGAGAGGAGACCATCTACGTTGCTGACAACGCAAACGACAGAGTGGTTGCCTTTGAGATCAATGAGGCCGGCGACGACAGGTACAAGACCGCAGTCGGAAAGGTAAAGGTGGTATACACCAGACCTGACGCCTCCATGTACGATTCCTCCGTAACGTTCAACCCCAGCAAGGTGCTGGTGGACGCTGCGAAGAACGTGTATGTGTGCATCAAGTCCATCACCAAGGGCGCGGTAGTGTTCTCCAAGGAGGGCGACTTCAACGGCTACTTCGGCGCGAACCGCGTTGAGCAGACCGGCGAGGTGCTCCTGAACGCATTCTGGAAGCTCATATTCAGCCGTGAACAGGCGAAGAAGATGAGAAGAAGCGTTCCTGTCGAGATATCCAACTTCGATATCGACACCGACAACTTTATTTATACCGTCACCGAATCCAAGTCCGCTGAAACGGATATCCTGAAGAAGCTGAACTCCGCGGGTACCAACATCTACACCAACCTCGGATATTCAGACTACACATTCGGCGACGCGCTCACGAAGTATTACAGAGGTCAGACCTACTCCTCACAGATAACCGACATCGACGTTGCTGACGACGGTGTCATCAACCTGCTCGACCTCAAGACCGGCCGTGTGTTCCAGTACGACGACGAGTGCAACCTGCTGTTCATCTTCGGCGGCATCGGTCAGCAGAAGGGTACCTTCAACATCGTCAACTCCGTAGAGAGCAAGGGCGACAAGGTTTACGTCCTTGACGGAAGAAAGTGCTCGGTCACAGTATTCAAGCAGACAGAGTTCGGAGCTATCGTACACAACGCGATCGCGCTGTTCAACAAGGGCAAGTACGAAGAGGCGCGCGGTCCGTGGGAGGAAGCCCTCCGCCGCGACAGCAACTACTGGCTGGCATACATCGGTCTCGGAAACGCTTACCTGAACGAGGGTCAGTACGACACCGCGATGAAGTACTTCTATCACAACTCAAGGACCGGCTATAACGACGCGTTCAAGAGCTGGCGTATGAACTTCATCAGAGACAACTTCACACTTTTCGCTGTAATAATCATCGCACTGCTTGCATTCATTTACATCTTCTCCACATGGCGCGGAAAGATCCGTGCAAAGAAGATGGCGGAGCAGGAAAAGTTATTCAGGGAAAAGAACAAAGGAAAGGAGGACGTCTGATCTATGAGATTCAATCTTGATATGCCGGCATGGAAATGGCCGTTCTACATCATGCGTCATCCGTTCGAGGGATTTGAGGATCTTCGCTGGAAAAAGGCGTACAACATGAAGGTCGCACTGGTTATCGTAGCGCTCCTGTTCATCGTGAGCGTCTGCAAGGAGCTGATGACGGGCTTCCTTTTCAACACCAGCGACGTTAAGATCTTCAACATCGTTCCTATCATTATCCGCACGATAGTGATCTTCTTCACATGGGTAATCGGCAACTGGGCGCTGTGCACACTGTTCGACGGCGAGGGCACCATGAAGAACATCTGCGTTAACACCGCGTATGCCCTGGTTCCCTACATCATCGGCGAGGTCATCAACATAATCCTCTCCAACTGCCTGCTGCGTACAGAGTCCGCGTTCATCACCTTCGTATCCTACGTTACGATACTCTGGTCGGCGCTGCTGCTGATATCCGGCATGAAAACGGTTCACCAGTACTCGATACCCAAGACGATCCTGTTCATGGTCATCACGCTTCTCGCGATGGTCGTTATCCTTATCCTGATCGTGCTCCTGGTTTCCCTGTTCCAGCAGGTATATCTGTTCGTGAACTCCATCTACACGGAGCTGCTGTACAGATTCACCAACCTTGAGCCTACGGCACTGATATTCATTTTCATCGGCGTTATCGCGGCAATAATCGCAATAATCGTAGCAGCCTATACTGCTTATGAAAAGCATCAGATCGCAAAGGAACGCAAAAAGCTGAATTCCTGATTAGAGCATTGACAGGCTTTCCCCCCGGCGGGGGAGGGCGCAAATATAGTAAATGGTGGTGTAAAAATGCTTAATATTCGCAAGAAATTACTTGTCGGAGTCCTGTGCGCAGGCATGGTGCTTTCGGCAAGCCAGAGCGTTGCATGGTCTGAAGCTAACACTATGACAGCAGAAGCAGGTTCGGCAGAGGCTGAGCCGGAGGAGGCAGAATCCACTGCGGAGGCTTCCGCGGAGGAACAGCCCGCTGAGGAGGAAAAGACCCTCATCAGCGAGGAGGACGAGCTTGCAAAGTGCCAGCTCGCGGCTTCCAACGAGAACTTCGAGCTGCTCGTGAATACGCAGACCGGTCTGTTCGCATTCCGCACAAAGGACGGAGAGCACATCTGGTGGAGCAATCCCTACAACGCAGATGACGACCCCGTTGCGAACAACTCCAAGAAGGAGGACCTGAAGTCCTCCCTGGTAATCAACGCAGTTAAGGTAACAGATACCGAGTCCCCGTCAACTACCGTCCGCTCATGGAAGGACAGCGTGAACTCCATAGTTGAAACGGAAGACGACATCAGACCCGGCCTTGTTGTGACGATGGTAGACAACGGCTTCAGAGCCGAGTATACCTTCCCCAACGAGGGAATCATGATCCCCTATTACATCACTCTCAACGGCGACTACATCGAGGCTTCCATCGCAGTCGATGAGATCGTTGAGAACGAGAGTGACCCGAGCCTTATAACTGAAAGCTCGCGTTCCATCGTTGATGTGAACCTGCTTCAGGACCTCGGCGCGGCAGGCTCCGATGAAGAGGGATACATCATCACACCGGACGGCTCCGGCGCGGTGATAAACTTCAACAACGGCAAGACAAAGGCTAACGAGTACACCCAGCGCGTCTACGGCAGGGATCTTGCAAAGAGCCAGGATATGGCTCCGGCAAAGACCGAGCAGGCATTCCTTCCGATCATGGGTATCGTAAGAAGCGACAACGCGCTCCTCGAGGTAGTTACTGAAGGCTCCGCCTATGCTACCGCAAGGGCGGCAGTCGCAGGACAGAAGTCCACAAGCTACAACTCCGCGTGGTTCAACTTCCAGCTCAGGGCTACTGACTCCTACTTCATGGGCGGTCAGAACGCTTCCTCGCTGAACGCTTATCAGGAGAAGATAATCCCTGAGAGCCGCGTGACAGTACGCTACTATCCGATAGTCAAGGAAGGCGTAAGCTACGTTGACGTGGCTAAGCGCTATCAGCAGTACCTCGTTGATGAGAAGGGCCTGACAAAGGCAGACAGCGAGCGTTCGCCGCTTTACCTCGACCTTTACGGCGGCACCGTCAAGGAGCAGTCAGTGCTCGGTTTCCCGGTAAAGCTGGAGACGGCCGCAACCACATACGAGCAGGCCAAGGAGATCATTCAGGAGCTCACAGCCAACGGCGTTGACGACATCATCGTTTCCTACGAGGACTTCAACGCGGCAGGCGTGACCAGCAGGATCTCGAACTCCGTTGACTACTCCGGCACCCTCGGCGGAAAGAACAAGTGGAAGGAGCTCAAGAGCTTCTGCGACGCAAGCGGCATCACCCTCGCGCCGAGCTTTGACCTGATGGAATACGAGCGCAGCGGCAACGGCTACACCAAGACCGGCGCCTCCGCCATCGCCATCACCAAGGCTTACGCAACACAGGGCGTTTACGAGCTGGCGTTCGGTACTCCGCACGACACCCGCGACAGCTGGTACATTCTTTCACCGGCATTCTTCGAGAGAGTTTACGGCGAGGTCATCTCAAGCTGCCAGAGAGAGGGCATGAATGCGATCTCCGTTGCAGGCGGTACAAGCGCGCTTTACAGCGACTACACCTCCAACGCAGGCCGCAACACCTCCAGACAGCAGGCTGTGAACAACCTCATCAGGGGTTACGAGATGATCAACCAGAGCGGTATGACATTCGTGTCCGGCGCGGCGAACGACTACGCGCTGCCCTATGTCGATTACCTGAAGGATGTTCCGCTTTACAGCAGCAACTTTGACGTATTCGACTACGATATCCCGTTCTATGAGCTGGTTATCCACGGCTATATCCCCTACACCACAAAGGCAAAGAACGCAAGCTCCAGCGCTGACGAGCTGTTCGTTTACTCCGTAGTTACCGGCACGCCGCTGCACTACGAGGTAATGTATCAGGATCCCAACGAGTTCACCGACTGCTCTTATGACGAGCTGTTCTACACCAACTACAAGGGCTGGGTGAACGACATGGTAGCCGAGTACAAGCTGATGAAGCAGTACGTTCTTCCGCTGACCGACGAGACCATTGAGGATTTCGAGATCAACGGCGTCGAGTGCAAGTCCACATTCTCCGACGGAACAGTTGTTGAGGCAAACCTCGGCACCCTCCAGATGTGGGTAAACGGAACAGAAGTCAAGCTGTCCGATTTTGAAACGAAAGGAGCGACAACTGACTGATGAGTGACGAACTTGAATTCGGCAAGACCGGCGATACCACCGCGCAGACCGAACCCACCGCTGCTGAGCCGGCTGTGGAGCTTACCAAGGAAACCGGGTCAGTGCCCGAGGCTGCGGAGCCCGCACCCGCGCCCGCACCTGTAAGGGTGTCTGCTCACAACACCGCCGCAGCCGCTGCGCTCAACGCAGCGAATGAGGAGGTAGATATCCGCCGCAGGGACGGAGCAAAGGCACAGGTAAAGATCAAGACAACAAAGATCGCATACGAGAAGAAAAAGGGACTTTACGGCTACGGCTTTATAGCTCTCTGGTTCATCGGTACGCTGTGGCTGTTCATTATCCCCGTACTTACATCCCTGTGGTATTCACTGTGCAACACACAGCTTCTCGACAAGGCGAGCGCGCTTGAGAAAGGTATGACCTCCGCTGGTATCTACACCGAGTGGAACGGCTTCTACAACTTCACAAAGGCGTTCACCATTGATACGACGTTCCTGCCAAAGCTTGGCGAGGCGCTCGGCGAGATCCTTCCGAATACCATCGTTATCATGATATTCTCCCTGTTCATCGCGGTTATCCTGAACCAGAAGTTCAGGGGAAGAACTCTTGCAAGAGCTGTCTTCTTCCTGCCGGTTCTTATCGCGACTGGTCCTGTCATCAGCGTAATCAACGGTGATATGGCTTCCCAGGGCGTATCCGACGCAGCTCAGTTCAGCACGCTGTTCAAGACAGACCTTGTTACAGAGCTGATGGAATTCATAGGAATCTACAACCTGAACCAGACGTTCACGGACGTTATCAAGAACATCACGTCTGACGTCCTGAACCTCGTATGGAACTCAGGTATCCAGATACTGATATTCCTTTCCGCACTCCAGACCATACCGCCGTCCGCAAAGGAAGCGGCAAGCATCGAGGGCGCGACCGCATGGGAATTCTTCTGGAAGATCACTTTCCCGTACATCTCACCGATGATCCTGACGAACCTCGTATATACCGTTATCGACGCATTCGTTTCCACGGACAACGTTGTAATGGAATACGTTCTCGCTCAGTCCAGAATGTGGGAGCACGGCTACTCCGCGGCGCTTGCCTGGATCTACTTTGCAATAGTAGGTGCGTGCCTTGGAATTATCTGCGTGATAATCAACAGGTTCGTTTACTACGAGAATGATTAAGGAGGTTAGAGAAGTGACAGAAAAAGATTTTGAGCTCCCGAACGAGGGAAATAATGTTACTGATCAGCCTGCTGAAAATGTAACTACCGCTGAGCCCGAAACTGCGCAGACCGCATTCGGGGACAGCTTCAGGACCGAGGCAGAGGCTCCCGTGGAGCCCACTGCCGAGGCGATCGCCGAGACTATCGCTGACATCAATTCCGACGCTGCCGTTGCGGTTACGCCCATCAGCACCGGAAAGCCCGCGAAGCCCAGGAAGGAAAAGAAGAAAAAGGACGAGTACCGCGTATCCAACTTTGATATCATCAGGAACTACCACCGGTACACTGCAAAGGAGAAGAAGCATTACAGCTACCTGTTCTGGCGCCGCATAGCAAGCTATGTATGGCCGGTATTCAGGGCTATCATCATCTTCGGCCTTTCGTTCGTCATTCTGTATCCTATCCTGTACATGATCTCCACCTCCCTGCGTCCGCAGGCGGAGATGAACGACCCGTCCGTCATGTGGATACCTAAGTCCATTCGCTTCGAGAACTTCTCCGAAGTATGGACCGCTATCGACTACCCGGGCACCCTGTGGAACACGCTGATACTGAACATCATATCCTCCGTTCTTCAGGTTGGAACCTGCGCGCTGACCGGCTACGGCTTCGCGAGATTCAAGTTCAAGGGTAAGAACTTCTTCTTTGCACTGGTACTGCTCCAGATCATCGTACCGGTACAGATCATACTTATCCCGCAGTTCTCACAGTTCAGATATTTCGATATCTTCGGACTGTTCAACGCACTGATGGGCGACTCCATCAACCTTGTAGATACGAACCTCTCCATGTACATACCTGCGCTGATGTGCAACGGTATCCGTGCCGGACTGTTCATCTACCTGTTCAGGCAGTTCTTCCGCGGGCTCCCGAAGGAGCTTGAGGACGCTGCGTACCTCGACGGCTGCGGTCCGTTCAAGACCTTTATCAGCGTAATGGTTCCGAACGCGGCAAGCTCATTCCTGACGGTATTCATCTTCTCCGTTGTATGGTACTGGAACGACTACTATGTATCCTCGATGTACTTCACCAAGGCGAACACCATTTCGCTGAAGATCGATGGTATTGCGAACATCATGTCCATGTACCTGACCGGCGAGGTCGGCGTTGCTTCCGACTTTATCGTCTGGATGGAGGCAGCCTGCCTGCTCGCGATCACACCTATCGTTATCATGTACATCTTCTTACAGAAGTACTTCACCGAAGGTATCGCAAGAGCTGGTCTTGCTAACTGAGTTCAGGCAAAACAAATGCAGCCCCGGATTTCTTCGGGGCTGTTATGTTTGATAAAGGCACATCTGCTGTTTTCCTGCGTATGTATTTTTCTCAGCAGCATTTTTTTCAGCTGACAGTCATGGAGGTAATATGAAATTCGTAGAGATATTCACGGACGGCGCGTGCAGCGGGAATCCCGGTCCGGGAGGCTGGGGGGCAATCCTCCGGTGCGACGGCAGGGAGAAGGAGCTCTCCGGCGGCGAGGCGCACACCACCAACAACCGTATGGAGCTTTCGGCAGTTAT
>CAKSPH010000019.1 GCA_934481355.1 uncultured Oscillospiraceae bacterium
TACTCAATATGGGTGCTGTCCAGTTTGAGGAACTGTGATTTCACAACGCTCTGCGGGAAGTCCTCGCCGTTCACACGGATATACTTTTTGGTGGAGCATACCACGTCGAGCATTATCCCGACGATTTCGTTTATCCTGCCTTTCTGCGTCGGACTGCTTTCAAGCAGATAATCGTAGGATATGTTATCACGGATAATGTCCAGGTAGTCCGAACGTTCATCGGAGGAACTCAAATCCGGAATTGATGAATCATTCCTATCAATCCCATCATCGCTGTCGTAAGGATTGATTGATAGATGATTATTAACTATGGATTTATTAGCTTTAGATTTATATAATGAGGGAAAATCGGATTTTTCGGAACTAGCACCGAAGTTTGTGGGGAGCAGTACCGGAAGTTCCTTGACACCCTGCTCCGGAGAATGTTCGGAGCAAGCACCGGAGTTATCTGGGATAGGCTCGTCAGGGATTTCTTGCTCCGGAGTTTTTTCGGAGCAAGGGGGCGGTGCTTCGTTTTCAGCCTTGTTCTTACGCTTCTTCTCATAGGACAGAGCCGCAGCCGGCTTTATGGACATCTGCTTCTTTTCGCCCTCTGAAATGAGCTTTGAAATAAGCTCTATATTCTCGATTATACGAAAACAGCGCTTGGCGGGAAGTCCACGGTTCTTGCTTTCGATAAGTCCGGATTCCACCAGGTTCTTTATGCAGCGTTTCTGCTGATACTCAGAAAGGGCGGTGCTTGCTTCGAGGTCGGGAACGGTCGAGTAGAACCAGCCGCCATCGTCGAGCATACCGTTACGCTCGTAGTAGCTGCATTTCGATATGAGGGCGGCATATATCACCGCTTCTGACAAACCGATTGCGTGAGCAAGCAAGCGGTTCACGGTCAGCGTGTTGCTGGGGTTTAGCATTTGGAATATTGCGTTCATAAAAATCACGCCTTTCTGAAAAATAATTGCAGAATTATGGAAATTATTTTTTCTGCGATGCTTTCCACTTTTCAACCCTGTCCTTGCAGCGCAAATCTTCTGCTGCTTTCGCTTCCTTATCTTTGAAGAACGGGCAGCCGCCCTTAAAGCTGCTGCTTACCAAAGCAGAGCATTTCCCGTCCCAATAGGCAAAGCACTTACTGGAATTGCAGCGGGGCGACTTGGTGTTATAGAGAATGTTCAACATGATAGTCTCCTTTTTAGATTGTTTTGGTATATTGTGGAGCAAACAAATTCGGCTATTATGCCAAAATTTTGTCTGCGTTTTGTGCGTGGTGATGAAATCTTTGTTATTTATTAACAAACGCTTATGCTATAAATTGAGCAACTGGCAGAATTATTAACAAAAAGGGAGAGCTTGAAAAAACTCTCCCTTTTTGTTATTCGATTTCTGGTTTGCCGAATGTCTATACTATATTTATATATAGAAAAAGGACGCCTTTCAGTGAAAAGCGTCCTTATTATTGGTTAGGGTATGGTCTGCGTTGGTTGTGCGGCACTACAATTCCTTTTGTAATGCGGGTTCGCGACTATATCCCTTTGATGTCCCCTGTAATCGGAGGGGATCAGTTATGTCAGCCGTAAATTACTGCTGGTTGTCATCGGAAGCTGCGCCGGGGATGGGCTCAACGCGGTTGCCGTTTGTTATTCTGTACTTGTTTGTATCGAAGAGATTTATCTCATTGTTCCAGTAGGTAACGTTGTACTTGCCAACATTTACGACTGCGTATGTACCCTTCGGGGAAGCGTATACGACCTCGCCCTGAACGATGGGTCTTGTGTTTCCGTCGCTGTAATAGCTTTCCTTGAGTCTTACAACTACCTTGTCTCCTGCATGAATATTATCCATTTATAATTCCTCCTTGGTTTGATTAAGCTGTCATCGATCATTCGACAGAAATTACAAACATAATTGTAGCACATATTATTCGGACTGTCAAGCAGAAACGCAAAAAAAGTTTTTATCTGCCCGCGGTTTATTTGGTATGAGCTGCAAGAAAAATGTGGCTTGAAATGTAGTTTATGCCACTCTATTGACATTCTGTGAAAAAAGCGTTATCATATATAATGCGGCGGTAATGCCGCGAATTATCAGGAGAAACGGAGATTTAACATGATAAGACAGATAATACATATAGACAAAGAGAAATGCAACGGCTGCGGTCTGTGCGCAAACGCCTGCAAGGAAGCCGCTATCGGCATAGTTAACGGAAAAGCGGAACTCCTCCGGGAGGATTTCTGCGACGGGCTTGGCAACTGCCTGCCAGCCTGTCCAACGAATGCTATCAGCTTTGTTCAGCGCGAAGCTCCGGAGTTTGACGAGGAAGCCGTAAAGCGCCACCTTGCGGAAAAGGAAGCTCCGAAGCCGGTATTCACAGGATGCCCCGGAATGAGAGCGGCTCAGATGAAGCCGAAATCGGCTCCGGCGGGCGTGGGGGAGGTTCCCGGTATGCTCAGCCAGTGGCCGGTACAGATAAAGCTTGCCGGAGCAGGGGCTCCGTACTTCAGCGGCTGCGACCTGCTTATCGCCGCAGACTGTACCGCGTACGCCTTCGGCGATTTCCACAGAAAGTACATCAGCGGCAGAGTAACGCTTATCGGCTGTCCTAAGCTTGATGATGTGGATTACGCCGAGAAGCTCGGGGAAATAATCCGCGTGAATGACATCAGGAGCATAACTGTTGTCCGCATGGAAGTTCCCTGCTGCGGAGGAATCGTCAGCGCCGTGGGACGCGCAGTCAGCGCCAGCGGAAAGAATATTCCGGTCCGTGTGGATATTATCACCACGGACGGACAGATAGTGTCAGAATAACCATATTCAGCCGGGAGATCTCTTCCGGCTGAAATTTTTATGAAAATTGTGCTGAATGTTGTAATTGAGCCGCCGTACGGTCAAGATTTAGTGAATTTCGATTTGACAAAACCGCAATATAGTGGTATAATATAATGAATAATTTTATGCGTAGAGGTGTATCAAAATGACGATTTTTTACAAATTTGACGGTCAGATGTACATTAATATAACCAACGGCTGCCCCTGCAACTGTGTATTCTGCCTGCGGAACAATTCCGATTCCGTAAAGGATAACGACAGTCTCTGGCTGGAGCATGAGCCATCCTTTGAGGAGATAATTTCCGCTTATGAGGCTTTCGACAAGACCGGCTGCACGAACGCGATATTCTGCGGCTACGGCGAGCCCACAGTCCGGGCGGATATGCTGGTAAAGACTGCGGAGTATATCCGCGGGCACTCCGATATGAAGATACGGCTTAATACCAACGGACTTGTCCGTATGATCCACCCGGATTTCGATGTGGAGCGCTTCCGGGGGCTTATCGACATTGCCTCAATCAGCCTTAACGCGCCGGACGCCAAGCGCTACAACGAGGTCACAAGGCCGCATTTCGGCGAGCCGGCATTTCAGGCAATGCTGGATTTCGCCAGGGACATGAAGAACATGGGCGTGCAGACCAAGTTCACGGTGGTCGATGTTATCTCCGGGGAGGAGATAGACCGCTGTCAGAAGCTGGCGGACAGCATGGGGATACCGCTCAGGGTGCGTGAGTACATCACAGACAACGAAAGCTACACATGAGAATAATCGGGATAGACCCGGGATATGCGATAGTCGGCTACGGAGTGCTGGATTACAGCCGGGCGCAGTTTTCCGTGGTGAACTACGGTGCTATAACGACTGACGCGGGGACAAGTTTTGACCTCCGGCTGATGGAGATATACAACGATATGAACAAGGTGCTGGATATGTTCAGACCGGATTGTATGTCCATCGAGAAGCTGTACTTCACAAACAACAAGACCACGGGAATCGACGTTGCGCAGGCGCGCGGGGTAATTCTGCTGTCCGCCGTTCAGCATGACGTTGATATCTACGAATACACGCCCATGCAGGTAAAGCAGGCTGTCGTAGGTTACGGCAAGGCGGAAAAACATCAGGTTCAGGAGATGGTGAAGAACATTCTCCGCCTGAACGAAATACCCAGGCCGGACGACACTGCGGACGCAGTGGCTCTTGCCATATGCCACGGACATTCCAGCGGATCCCAGCTCTCTGCGCTGATTGCAAAGGCGACAGAGAACGACGGCGCGCGGGGAAAAATATTCCACAGGAACAAGAGGTAATTTACATGATATACAGCTTACACGGCGAACTTATCCACACTGAACCTAACCTTGCGGTGGTGGAGTGCGGGGGAGTGGGCTACGCCTGCCGTACCACGATGAACACGCTGAAAAAGATAGGAAGCAGCGGCGATGTGAAACTTTTCACGCAGTTAAACGTCCGGGAGGACGCGGTCGATCTGTTCGGCTTCGCGGATACTGCGGAGTTACAGGCGTTCAGGCAGCTTACTTCCGTTTCGGGAGTAGGTCCCAAGGCGGCGCTGTCGATACTCTCGGATATAACACCGTCAAAGCTGGCTTTGTGCATAACCACCGGCGACAGCAAGACCCTGACCCGCTCTCCGGGCATAGGCAACAAGATAGCCCAGCGAATCGTGATGGAGCTCAAGGACAAGGTCGCAAAGGAGCAGCACATTTCAGCGGCGGATTTTGGCGTTGAACCAGCAACAGCCGCGGCAGCTGGCGGAAATGCGGCTGCGGAGGCAGTCACGGCGCTCTGCGTGCTTGGATTCGCGCTGCCTCAGGCTCAGGCGGCGCTTGCAGGCGCGAACCCTGACAGCACGGTTGAGGAGCTTATAAAGTACGCGCTGAAGCGGCTTGGCTGATCAAAAACAGTCTGGTAAGGGTGGTGATTTAATGCAGCAATGGTGGGAAAAGGCTACAAGAGAAATGAGGCTCTGCATTGTTTTGGGAGCTGCTGCTATCGGAGAAGCCGCAGTGTTTCTTCTTTATCTGTACAGCGAGGAAACCACGAAAAACGAGCTTCTTTTTGCGGTCACATTCATGTGTATCGGCGCGCTGTGTTCAGCGTGGGCGATCATTTATCTGGTGTGGAAGTATTTCCACGAAAAAATCAAAATGCGCCGTGCTGCATTAAAGGCGCTTGGAAAGCACGGACTGAAAGTCATGGCGAACGACGAAAGCGCCCGGGTCGCCTACAAGGGAATCGTGAAACTGTTCCAGGGCTATTACCCTGACGCGGAGGAGCTTCTGCTGAGATCCCTCAGCATGGCGGGCGTGCGGCAGAATCAGCTTTTCTGCGTGGAGTGGCTCGTGAAGCTGTACGAGGAGACGGAAAACGAAGCGCGCCTGCTGTGGGCATTCCGCAAGGCGGCGGAGGTCGCACCGGACAATCCGGAAGTACAGTCCCGGCTGGGTCATGCGTATTACGCTGACGGAAAGCTCGAAAACGCGGAGTACTGCTTTGAGCAGGCGCTGAAATACGACCCGAATCACGGATATTCCTATTACAGCCTGTCGCTCATCTATATGCTGCGCGGCGAGGACGACCGTGCACTTGAAACTCTGAAAAAGCTGGAAACCATACAGGCGGGTCACCCGCTTGTTCAGGCGGAGCTTGCCACATGGTACGCAATGCACGATGATGAAAAATCAGCCGAGGAGCACTACGACAAGGCGATACTCTGCGGCTACAAGGAGCCGGAGCAGCTCTCAAAGCGCATGACCGCGCTTCGTATGTTCAACCATGCGGAGGAAGCGGACGGCGAAGATCTTCCGGCGAATTACTACCGCCGCATAGAAAAGGAAGAACCACAGGACACGGAGGAGAACGATAAAGATGCTTGAAATGTCTGAATTCGGGGGAAATCCCGGGAACAGTAACAGAATAGTCGAGCCGGAATATAATGAGGCAGATACCGATATCGAGTATTCCCTCCGTCCGAAGGTACTTGACGAATACATAGGTCAGGAAAAGGTCAAGGAGAACATGAAGGTCTACATAGAGGCCGCAAAGAAGCGCGGCGAGTGCCTTGACCACGTTCTGCTGTACGGACCTCCCGGGCTTGGAAAGACCACGCTCTCCTGCATTATCGCAAACGAGATGGGGGTCAATATCCGCGTGACGTCCGGCCCCGCCATAGAAAAGGCGGGCGATCTCGCGGCCCTGCTGACGAACCTCCAGCCGAACGACGTGCTGTTCATCGACGAGATACACAGGCTCTCCCGGCAGGTGGAGGAAGTCCTCTACCCGGCAATGGAGGACTATGTTCTGGACATAATCATGGGCAACGGTCCGTCTGCGCGGTCTATCCGCATTGACCTGCCGAGGTTCACGCTGATAGGCGCTACAACGCGCTCCGGGCAGCTTTCTGCGCCGCTGCGCGACCGTTTCGGCGTAATTCAGCGGCTGGAGCTGTACACTCCCGAGGAGCTTTGCAGCA
Organism: uncultured Oscillospiraceae bacterium; assembly: GCA_934481355.1. GTDB lineage: Bacteria > Bacillota > Clostridia > Oscillospirales > Ruminococcaceae > CAG-115. Next base: position 6,315 of record CAKSPH010000019.1, read on the forward strand.
TTGTGCAGCGCTCGGCGATAATTCTCGCGATTCCCTGTACCAGGGACGGCGCGATGGAGATAGCGAAGCGTTCCCGCGGAACTCCGCGAATCGCGAACCGGCTGTTAAAGCGCGTGCGCGACTACGCCGAGGTGCTCGGGGACGGAAAGATAACACAGGAGATAGCGGATATCGCGTTAGCCCGGGAGGATATCGACAAGCTGGGTCTTGACAGCCTTGACCGCCGCTTCATCGAAATGATAATCAAGGGCTACAACGGAGGTCCGGTGGGTCTTGAAACGCTGGCTTCGGCGCTTGGCGAAGAATCCGTCACGCTGGAGGAGGTCTGCGAACCGTTCCTTATGCAGCTCGGTTTCATTGCGAGGACTCCACGGGGCAGGACAGCCACAGCCCTTGCTTACAGACATCTCGGGATACTCCAGAACGGTCAGCAGACGCTGGATTTTTAATAGGAAAAACCGCAAATCGAACATTAATTTCGCATTACGCATTATAAATTACGAATTATAACATGGGGGTCAATATGGGAAGAATTTTCGGCACAGACGGCGCAAGGGGCGTTGCCATCACTGAACTCACCTGCGAAAGAGCCATGGAGATAGGCAGGGCTGCGGCTTACGTCCTGACAAAGGAGAGCGGCAAGGCTCACCCGAATATCCTTGTGGGCATGGATACCAGAATCTCTTCAAAGATACTTGAAGCGGCGCTGTCTGCGGGTCTTGCCTCCGTAGGAGCCAACGCGCTCCAGCTCGGAGTGGTTCCTACCCCGGCGGTAGCTTATCTCGTCAGGGAGTACGGCGCGGACGCGGGAGTTATGATCTCAGCGTCGCATAATACTGTGGAATACAATGGCATAAAGCTGTTTTCCTCCAGCGGATTCAAGCTGCCCGACAGCACCGAGGAGGAGATAGAGGCACTGATCCTCGACAAGAACGCCGAGATCCCGCTGTGCAGCGGAACAGAGGTCGGCAGGATAACAAGGCTCAGCAGCGCCTGCAGGGACTATATACAGCATATCCGCGGCTGCGCCGGGGCAGGGGATTACGCAGGGCTCAACAAGAAGTTCTGCTTCGACTGCGCAAACGGAAGCTCCGCAGCTACCGCGCGCAAGCTGTTCGCGTACCTCGGCAGCGACTGCGAGTTCATCGCGGACGAACCGGACGGAACCAACATCAATGACAACTGCGGCTCCACGCATATAGACCAGCTCTGCGAGTACGTCAGGAACAGCGGAGCGGCTGCGGGATTTGCATTCGACGGCGATGCGGACAGATGTCTTGCGGTCGATGAAAACGGAAACGTCATAGACGGCGACCGTATAATCGCAGTTCTCGCCAAGCGCATGAAGGAAAAGGGCATACTGAAGGGGAATTCCGCGGTAGTCACCGTTATGAGCAACCTCGGATTCCATGACTTCATGAAGCAGAACGGCATGAAAACCGTCTGCGCAAAGGTCGGCGACAGATATGTCCTGGAAGAAATGCTGAAAAACGGCTATAATATAGGCGGGGAGCAGTCCGGGCATATAATCATGCTCGACCACGCCACCACCGGAGACGGTCAGCTTACCGCCGCAATGCTGATAAAGGTAATGCAGGACACCGGGAAGAAGCTTTCCGAGCTGTGCCGTGATATCGTGGATTACCCGCAGCTCCTGGTGAATGTGAAGATAACCGAGAGCGGCAAGGGCAAGTGGAACACAGTCCCCGCGATAACCGGGAGCATTTCAGCCGCTGAAAGGGAGCTTTCCGGAAACGGCCGCGTCCTCGTCCGCGAGAGCGGCACGGAGCCGCTGGTGCGCGTGATGGTCGAGGGCAAGGACATGGAAATGGTCAGGCGCCTTGCTGACAGCATAGCGGACGAAGTAAGAAACAGCCTTTCATAAGGCGGAGGATACAATGTTAGTTTGTGCAAACAATGGAAATTTTCCGGCTGACGACAGCGAACAGCTTAAAACCGCGCTGAAAGCTGCCTGCGGCGAGATATGGCTCGGCGAGGGAACGGACACCTACCCATGCATGGCGATACTCTGCTGCGAGGACGGGGCTTCGATAAACTACTTTGAGAGCGAGGGCGGCACGGCTTACGTTTCCATCGGGGATAGGAAGCTCCACGGCGTGATAAATGTTGATATAGACGGCGAAGTCTACCAGCTCGACAGGGGGCAGATAGTCCCGGAGGAAAAAATACTTGAGACAGCGGAGGAGTTCATGAAAGAGATGAAGCTCCCGGGCTGTATCGGGTGGGAAAAGCTCTGAACCAACAGGGAGGAACTGAAATATGCCGTTTGATTTCAAAAAGGAATATAAAGAGTTCTATATGCCGCCTAAAAAGCCGGGCATTGTAAACGTCCCTGTGATAAACTATATAGCGGTCCGCGGGACAGGCGACCCCAACAGTGAGAACAGCGAGTACAGGGAGTCCATCGGGCTGCTGTACGCTGTTGCGTTCACTATAAAGATGAGCAAAATGGGCAGCCACAGAATGGACGGCTATTTTGATTATGTGGTTCCGCCGCTTGAGGGATTCTGGTGGCAGGATGGCTCTGATTCTATCGACTATTCTCATAAGGAGGATTTCCACTTCATTTCGGCAATAAGGCTGCCCGATTTTGTTACTGCTGATGAATTTAACTGGGCGGTGGGGGAAGCTTCCAGAAAGAAGAAACTTGATCTTTCCAAAGTGGAATTTTTCACATATGATGAAGGGCAATGTGTGCAGTGTATGCACATCGGTTCATATGACGACGAGCCGAAAACCATAGAAGCAATGCATGAATACGCGGCACAGAACGGATTTGTTCCGGATATAAGCGCAGAGCGAATGCATCATGAAATTTATCTTTCAGACCCGCGAAAATGTGCGCCGGAAAGGCTGAAAACTGTTGTCCGCCATCCGGTCAGAGCAGGGAAAGCGTTATAAGAATAAGCAGAACAGAGGACAAAAGAATGAGACTATCAGACAAATGGCAGGACTACTGCCTTATCGACACATCAGACGGCGAACGTCTGGAGCGCTGGGGCGACGTTACCCTTATCCGCCCAGACCCGCAGATAATCTGGAAATGCACCGGCGAAGCCCCGGAGTGGCGCACCGCCCACGCGAAGTACAACCGCTCCTCATCGGGCGGCGGTTCGTGGGATTATCGCAGGAAGCTCCCGGAGAGCTGGCAGATAAGGTACGGCGAGCTCACATTCATGGTGAAGCCCACCGGGTTCAAGCACACGGGATTATTCCCGGAGCAGGCGGTCAACTGGGACTACTGCATGAACGCGATACGCTCCGCAGACCGCCCGATAAACGTGCTCAATCTGTTCGCGTACACCGGCGGAGCCACGCTTGCCTGCGCGGCGGCGGGAGCCTCCGTGTGCCATGTGGACGCGGTAAAGGGCATGGTCGACTGGGCGCGCACCAATGCGAAGCTCTCCGGGCTGTCGGATAAGCCGATACGCTGGATAGTGGACGACGCGCAGAAATTCATCAGCCGCGAGATACGCCGCGGGAATCACTACGACGGCATTATCCTCGACCCTCCGAGCTATGGCAGGGGCACAAACGGCGAGATGTGGAAGCTGGAGGACTGTATTTACGACCTGATGGAAAGCTGTACGCAGCTTCTTTCCGACAAACCGCTGTTCGTACTGCTGAACAGCTACACCACCGGGCTTTCCGCAAGCGTAATGAGCTATCTGCTCCAGACGACGGTCGGCAAGCGCTTTGACATCACGGTGGATTCTCAGGAAATAGGTCTCCCGGTGAAGCAGACAGGAATGGCGCTCCCCGCAGGAAGCACCGCGATAGTACATTTTTGAGATAACAGGTGAAAACGTTTGAATATAATAGAAGTTGAAAACGTCAGCTTTGACTACGTTACCCGTGACGAAGACGGAAAAGAGATAAGCCGCAGCAACGTGCTGAAGGACGTCAGCCTTTCCGTGCCGGAGGGGCAGTTCCTTGCAATCCTCGGACACAATGGCTGCGGAAAATCCACCCTTGCGAAGCACCTCAACGCGATACTTACCCCGACAAAGGGGAAGGTGACTGTCGCGGGCATGGATACCTCCGATGAGGACAGACTGTTCGATATCCGCCAGACAGTGGGAATGGTGTTCCAGAATCCCGATAACCAGCTCGTTGCGACTATCGTTGAGGAGGATGTTGCGTTCGCGCCGGAAAACATGGGCGTTCCCCAGCCGGAGATACGCCAGAGGGTAGACGACGCGCTGAAGCAGGTGGATATGTACGAGTACCGCGAGCACGCTCCTCACCAGCTTTCCGGAGGTCAGAAGCAGAGGGTAGCCATCGCGGGAGTTATTGCCATGCAGCCGCGATGCATAGTCATGGACGAGCCAACCGCAATGCTTGACCCCAAGGGCAGGCGCGAGGTCATGAACACGATACACACGCTCAACCGCGAAAAGGGCATTACAGTGGTTCTCATCACGCACTACATGGACGAGGCAGCGCAGGCTGACCGCGTTGTGGTAATGGACGGCGGAAACATCATAATGGACGATGTTCCGAAGAAGATATTCTCACAGGTAAGGCGGCTGAAATCAGTTGGTCTGGACGTTCCTCAGGTGACGGAGCTTTGCGATATGCTCCGTGAAAAGAATGTTGATATTTCCCCGGAAATAATCGGCGAACAGGAATGCGCCGAATCGCTTTTCAGGCTCACCGGGGGCAGAAGCGCGGTGATCCCCCCGAAGCAGGCGGATAATTCCGTGGACGACCGGCCGGAGGTGCTACGGTGCGACAAGGTGACGTATAAATACAGCATAGGCACTCCGTTTGAAAAGACCGCTGTGAACAGCGTTGACCTGTCCATCAGGCAGGGCGAATTCGTGGGAATAATCGGACACACCGGCAGCGGAAAATCCACGCTGATACAGCACTTCAACGGACTTGTGAAGCCCACCTCCGGAACCGTCCTCGTTGAGGGTACGGACATCTGGAGCAAGGGAGTGAATATCCGGGATATACGCTTCAAGGTGGGGCTTGTGTTCCAGTATTCCGAGCACCAGCTCTTTGAGGAGACCGTGGCAAAGGATATAGCATACGGTCCGAAAAACATGGGACTTTCCGAGGAGGACATCAGGAAGCGCGTCCGCAGCGCCGCAGAGAGCATGGATATAGTCCATCTGCTGGACAGGTCTCCGTTTGAGCTTTCAGGCGGTCAGCAGCGCAGGGTAGCCCTCGCGGGAGTCCTAGCGATGGACCCGGAGGTGCTGATTCTTGACGAGCCGGCAGCAGGCCTCGACCCCAAGGGCAGGGACAAGATACTGGCGCAGATAAAGCGCTATCACGAGCAGTACGGCAAGACGATATTATTGGTATCCCACTCGATGGAGGATATCGTGAAGTACGCCGGGAAGGTGCTCGTTATGAACAAGAGCAGGCTTTTCTGCTATGATACCGTGGATAACGTGTTCAGCAGGACGGACGAGCTGGCGAAAATAGGGCTTGACGTCCCGCAGATAACCAGAATGAGCCATATATTAAAGGACCTCGGCACCGATATCGGCAGCGACATCTACACGACTGAAAGGGCGGCAGAACGTCTGCTTCCGCTGATAAAGGGCTGAAACAGAAGGAACAGAACAAAAGATGATAAAGGACATTACGATAGGGCAGTATTTTCCGGGTAATTCGGTCATACACAGGCTTGACAGCCGCGTAAAGCTCGTGCTGGATATCCTGTTCCTTGTTATACTTTTTACCGCGCAGAGCTACACGGGTCTGCTGCTGGGAATGCTTTTCATGGTGCTTTGCTATGTGCTGGCGAAGATAAAGCTCACCATGATACTGAAAAGCGTGAAGCCTATTCTTCCGCTGATGATTTTCACGGGCATACTGAATTTGTTTTTCGTGAAAGGTGAAACTCCGCTGTTCAAGTGGCAGTTCATCGAGATATATCCGGAGGGCATAGATACGGCGCTGTTCATGCTGATACGCGTTATCACGCTCATTGTCGGTATGTCCCTGCTGACCTACACGACCTCCCCTATCATGCTGACGGACGCCATCGAGCGGTTGCTTTCGCCGCTGAAGAAGATACACGTCCCGGTGCATGAGCTTTCAATGATGATGACCATTGCGCTGCGCTTCATACCCACCCTGGTGGAGGAAACGGACAAGATAATGTCCGCGCAGAAAGCGAGGGGCGCGGAGATAGACACCGGCGGACTTGTCAAAAAGGCAAAGTCCCTGATACCGGTGCTGATACCGCTGTTCGTTTCTGCGTTCAAGCGTGCAAACGAGCTTGCCACCGCAATGGAGTGCCGCTGCTACCATGGCGGCGAGGGAAGAACGCGGCTGAAAGTCATGCACACCGCTCCAAGGGATTATGTTGCCATCGGCTGCATGACGCTTCTGCTGGCGGCGGTCATAGTCATAAACTGCTTCCCGGTGCTTCCATGAATGTCAGGAGGTAAGATTTGCGTAATCTTAAGGTTTTCATAGCGTACAACGGCGCGGAATACCACGGCTTCCAGCGGCAGGACAACGCAATTTCCGTTCAGGAGGCAGTCGAAAAATGCATCGGAAAGCTGCTGAAAATTCCCGCTCCCGTAATATACGGATGCTCAAGGACGGATACCGGAGTGCACGCGAGGCGGTTCTGCTTCAACGTCCATCTGGACAGCCGGATTCCCTGCGAGGGCTTCATGAAGGGCATGAACACGCTTCTGCCGCCTGATATCGCGGTGCTCTCCTGCGAGGATGCACCGGAGGATTTCCACGCGCGCTACTGCACCAGGGGCAAGGAGTACGTCTACCTGATAACAAACGCCCCGCAGCGGGACGTGTTCTTCCAGAAGCTGGCGTATCACTATCCCTATGAACTGGACATCGACAAGATGAACGAAGCTGCGCAGCTCCTTGTCGGGGAGCACGATTTCGCAGCATTCTGCCGCGCTGAGGGAAAGGCACGAATGAAGTCCACCGTCCGGGAGATATACAGCTTCACGGCGGAAAAGAAGGAGAACGTGTGCGAGCTGCGAATAAGCGGCAGCGGATTCCTGTACAATATGGTGAGGATATGCGCGGGCACGCTCATCTATGTCAGCGAGGGCAGGCTGACGCCGGACGACATAAAAAAAGCCCTTGAGACCGGCGACAGGAATTATGCCGGAAAGACGCTCCCGCCGGAGGGATTATATCTCAACGAGGTGTGGTATTAAGCTGGGGAAAGCTGGTACATGATGGATAAGAAAAACGATATAGGAAGATTCCGCAGAAAGCGCGAGGCAAAGCGCTTCGGCGTCAGGCTGCTGATAATCGTTGCAGCTCTGCTGGTGATAATGGTCATCGCGGCAAACTGGGGCACTATAATCGCTCCGCTGAAAGACGCGGCACTTGATGTCGGCGAGGGTGGCTTCCCGGTGGACCTGCCGGGAAGCACGGATTATGTTCTGGAGGAGCTTGGCGAGAATTTCTGTCTGCTGACGGATACTTACTTCTACACCTATAATTCCGACGGTGCGATGATAATGAACGAGCAGCACGGAATGCAGAATCCGGAGATAACCAGCAGCAGCCGGCGCGCGCTCATCTACGACCGCAATGGCAGGGATCTAAGGCTGTATTCCAGAACCGGCGGGGTGTACGCGACCTCGACAGGCGATACGATAGATTTCGCGCAGATAGGTCATAACGAGCGCTGTGCAGTCGTCACAAAGTCATCGAAATATTCCAACTGCCTGTATGTGTTCAACGGCGAGGGACACCAGATATTCCGCTGGGCTTCTCCGATGTACCTTATAGACCGTGTGGAGTTCTCACAGGATGACAACAGCATTTTCGTGTCCGTCTGCGGAACCGATAACGGCTCGCTGCAATACCGGATACTCCGTTTTGACCTTGACAACGCGGACGGAAGCATATGGCAGACGGACGTAGGTTCGGATATGGTGTTCTATATGGAATATTCAGGTCAGGAGCTGTTCATCGTGAATGCAGGCGGCGTCAAGCTGCTGGATACTTCCTCCGGAGAGATAACTGCGGAAGCCGGATTCGTCAAGAATGTGACGCAGATCCCCGGCGGCAGGATACATTCCGTTCTGCTGAAAGAGAGCTCCGGCGGCGACGTGCTGACAATCTACGGCGACGGGCTGGAAGCCTCTGCGGCGCTTGCGATAAGCGACGTCACCCGAGTTCGCAGTTCCGGCGACAGCTTCTATGTGCTGACGGGCAGGGAGCTTGTCAGATATGACGGAACTCTTTCCGAGGTAAGCCGTCAGGAACTGGACGATGATTATTCCGATATGATCATAATAGGCAGTAACGCCTATCTTCTGGGCTATAATAAGGTTCAGAGACAGGCGCTGACATAAAGGAGAAATGTATGGGTTCACAGTTTGCGATAATTTACGACGTGGTATTGGCTGTGGTGCTGGTAATGGCGGTGTTCGGGGGATTCCGCAGGGGATTCGTGAGCACGATAGTAAGCATGGCGGCGGTATTTGTTGCGTTCTTCTGTGCGCTGGGATTTTGCAGCCCGGCGGCGGAATGGCTGTACAAAACGTCTGTGGAAAAGCCGGTCAGCGAGGCGGTCAGCAGTACGCTTGACGACAGTATGGGAAAGCTTACGCTGAGCGCCCTTTCGGACATGGATTACAGCAAGGTAACGATATCCGGGATCCCGGCGGACGAGGTAAAGCTGAATTACGAGGGCACCGGAAAGGTGATAGTGGAACTTTCAGATGTCGGACTTTCCGGCACTGGATTCGAGAAAGCAGACCTCAGCAGCTTCGGTTTTGACGGCACGGAGGACCTTTCCTCCATGAACGGAAAGACCGCAGAGCTTACCATGAACGAGGTCAGCGAGAACGGGCTCGGTAAGCTGGCGGCAGCGCAGGTCATCGCCGTGAAGCTCCAGGGGAGCAGCGTTTTCACAGCGCTCACCGAATACACTACCGCAGTAGGCGACGCGGTTCCCGCGCTGTTCGGCGGAATGGCACAGAGCATAGACGGCGGGGAACTCTCCGCGCTGCGTTCGCTGGTCCTTACGATGATGAACACCTCCTCTTCCGTGAAAACGGCAGTGGTTGACAACATTATCCGCCCGACATTCATGATCGCGATGGAAACGCTGTTCTTTGTGCTGATTTTCGCGATAGTGACCGCAGTGCTCGAAATAATCGCGTCAGCGCTGAAGGTGGTCAACAAGATACCGGTGATCGGCAGCCTTAACGGATTTTTGGGCGGCTGTACCGGGCTTGTCAAGGGACTTCTTTCCGTGTGCATCATCTGCATAGTGGTGCGTTTCATCGTGACGCTTACGAACGGAGAGGTAATGCTCCTGAACGATCAGGCGATAGAGGCGACTTATGTATTCAGGTACTTCTACAACTTCGACCTGCTGAATTTTCTTTCCTGAAGGCAACTGCCCTCCGGCTTTATCGGAGGTGTGATATAAAGGTGGTTTTATTCTATGATGATGTGTTCCAGATGCAAGAAGCGCCCCGCGGTGGTGTTCATATCCTCAATGCAGGGCAGCGACAGGCGCACGGAGGGACTCTGCCTCCACTGCGCAAAGGAAATGGGTCTGCCGCAGGTGAATGATTACCTGAAGCAGATGGGTATATCCGAGGAGGAATTCGAAAAGGCATACGACGAGTTCTTTGACGAAAACGGCAACCCGAATCAGGAATTCCTGAAGAATATCGGGCTGACTGATATAACCAACGGCTTCAAGCCGAATGATCCCGATGACGAGGACGATGAGGACGGAGAGAACGGCTCAGAGCAGTTCTTTGAGAACGGCGGCTCCGGCACTATCTCGGATTTCGCGAAGTTCTTCGGGCTTCAGGAGAACAAGGATTCCGCAGACGCTGACAAGGATCAGAAGAAAAAGCGCGAGAAGCCGGAAAAGACCGACAAGAAGCGCAAGACTCTGGAGACATTCTGCACGAATCTCACGCGCCGCGCAAAGGACGGCAAGATAGACCGAATAATCGGCAGGGACAAGGAGATAGACAGAGTTATCCAGATCCTCTCCCGCCGAACGAAGAACAACCCCTGCCTTATCGGCGAACCTGGCGTCGGCAAGACCGCCATCGCCGAGGGGATAGCACTGCGGCTGGCTAGCGGAGATGTTCCGTTCAGGCTTCAGGGCAAGGAGCTTTATCTGCTCGACCTCACTGCGCTTGTTGCGGGAACCCAGTTCAGGGGTCAGTTCGAGAGCCGCGTGAAGTCCCTTATAGACGAGATAAAGAACGCCGGAAACGTAATGCTGTTCATCGACGAGGTTCATAATCTTGTCGGTACGGGCGACGCAGACGGCACGATGAACGCCGGGAATATGTTCAAGCCCGCGCTTTCCCGCGGCGAGCTTCAGGTGATCGGAGCTACCACTTTCAACGAGTACCGCAAGTACATCGAAAAGGACAGCGCGCTGGAGCGCCGTTTCCAGCCGGTAACGGTGGCGGAGCCCTCCATCGAGGATACAGTGAAGCTCCTTGAGGGAATAAAGGACTACTATGAGGAGCACCATAAGGTAAAGGTTTCCCCGGAGATAACCAGAATGTGCGCAGTGCTTTCCGAGCGCTACATCAACGACAGATTCCTGCCGGACAAGGCGATAGACCTGCTGGACGAAAGCTGTGCGTGCGCAAGCCTCGGTAATCCCTACATCACGGAAAACGAGAAGCTCAGGGCAAAGCTTGCCCAGCTCCGCGTTGACGAGGATAAGACAACTTCAGCTTCCGAAGTGGACTATGAGAAGCTCGCCGACATCAAAATGCAGATAGCCCAGACTACCGACGCACTTGACAAGATAAAGGGCAGGGCTGACGATGTTCAGGTAACGATGGACGACCTTTCCAGGGTCATAGAGCTGTGGACGGGTATTCCCGCCAACAAGATAAAGGAAACGGAACTCAAGCGCATGGGCAGCCTTGAGCAGAATCTCAAGGAGCACGTCATAGGTCAGGACGAGGCGTGCGAGCTTGTCGCAAAGGCGATAAAGCGCACCAGAGTGCAGCTCACCGAGCGCCGCAGACCGGCTTCGTTCATATTCGTGGGTCCGACGGGCGTAGGTAAGACCGAGCTTGTAAAGGTCCTTGCAAAGGAAATGTTCGATACTGTTGAGCCGCTGATAAGGCTTGATATGTCGGAGTTCATGGAGAAGCACAGCGTGTCCAAGATAATCGGTTCGCCTCCCGGATATGTCGGCTATGACGAGGCGGGACAGCTCACCGAAAAGGTGCGCCGCAAGCCATATTCCGTGGTGCTCTTCGATGAGATAGAGAAGGCTCACCCGGACGTAATGAACATACTGCTCCAGATCCTTGACGAGGGTAAGATAAACGACGCCCACGGCAGGTCGGTAAGCTTCGAGAACACCATAATCTGCATGACCTCGAACGCGGGTTCATCCACCGGAACTAACGGCGTAGGCTTCACCAGGACCGAGGGCGAGATAACCAGGGAGCGTGCAATGAAGGGGCTCAGGGATTTCCTCAGACCGGAATTCCTTGCAAGAGTTGACGAGGTCATCGTGTTCAAGCCGCTGAGCATTGAGAGCTACGCAAAGATATCCAGGCTCATGCTGAGCGAGCTGTACTCTCCGCTGAAGGAAAAGAACATCAGGCTTACCATTGACGACAGCGTTTACGACGCAGTCGCAAAGAAAGCCCACGGCGGAAAGTACGGCGGCAGAGATATCCGCAGGGTTATCCGCAGCGACATTGAAGACAGTATCGCTGAGCTTATCATCGACCACGCAGAAAATCCGCTGTCCGAGATAAATCTCGGAACGGACGGCGATGTGATAACGGTGACCGGAAAGTGAGCGTTATCCTTGTTACCGGCGGCACCGGAGCCATCGGAAGCGCCATTGCCGCTGAATTTGCGAAAACCGATGATGTGGTGATAACTTACAATTCCCGTGCTGACGAAGCGGAGCGGCTCTGCCGGAAGCTCCGCTGTCAGGCAGTGCAGGCGGACGTATCAGACTATGATTCCGCACGGCGCTCCGTGGAGCAGGTCGTGCATGACTATGGCAGGCTGGATGTGCTCGTAAATAACGCCGGTATTGCGCAGATAAAGCTTTTCACGGACATGACCCCAGAGGACTGGAACAGGATGATTTCCGTGAATCTGACCGGGGTGTTTAATATGACACAGGCGGCGGTGAAGCCGATGATATCCCGTAAGAGCGGCGCGGTTGTTAATATTTCGTCAGTCTGGGGAGTTTACGGCGGCGCGTGCGAGTCGGCGTATTCCGCTTCCAAGGCGGGAATTATCGGGCTTACAAAGGCTCTTTCAAGGGAGCTGGGAGCTTCCGGGATAACGGTGAACGCCGTTGCACCGGGAGTTATAGACAGCCCGATGAACAGCTCCCACCTTGACACGCAGGAACTTGCAGAGCTCGCCGGGCAGACGCCGCTGTGCCGTCTGGGTCAGCCTGAGGAGGTCGCAAGGGCAGTGCGGGCGCTGGCTGAGAACAGGTTTATAACAGGTCAGGTGCTGGGAGTTGACGGCGGCTTCTGCTGAGATTCCCGGTTTATGACGTTAAATCGGTTTAACATTTTGTCCAAAAAATAACGCAGAAATAATAAATGTTTTGTCAAAAAAAACACAAAGTTTCCGGTTGAATTTTGGACGGAAATATAGTATAATAAATATGATTGAAAATCCGAAAGGCGATTTCGGCAAAAAAGGAGACTTAATATGAACATCGCTTTATCCATTCTGTCGGCTGCGGCAGGTTCCCTGGAAGCGGCTGGCACAACAGAAGCGTACTCCGGACCGTGGGAAAACGTCTATAATGCCATTCAGTCCACTGCCGAGGCAGTAGAAGACGGAACAGCAAACGTTATCGACCGGATCCAGGCGCTGCCTGACGCTCATGCACAGCTGGGCGATCCGGACTACTGGGGCTCCGTTGGCATTATGACGCTGACTGGTATTCTGGTAGTATTCTTTATCCTTGCTATCCTGATCTTCCTGTTCTGGGTGCTTGGCAAGACATTCCAGACCATCGACAAGAACAAGAAGGCGAAGGCTGAGGCTGCCAGGGCTGCCGCTGAAGCTGCAAAGCCTGCTGCTCCCGCTCCCGCACCGGTCGAAGAGGTCGTTGAGGAAGAGGATAACGATGATGAGATAATGGCTGTTATCAGCGCTGCCATCGCAGCCTATGCAGAGGAAGAGGGCACCTCCTATACGATAAGAGATGTCAAGAAGCGCGACAAGAGAGCGCGCTCTGCATGGAGCCTCGCGGGAATCGGCGAGAACACCCGCCCGTTCTGAGAACAGACAGAAAGGAATAATGAAGCATGGAAATATTTGTTGATACCATAAAATCGCTCGCCACCGGCTCGGGCTTTGCAGGCTTCGGCGTTGAAAACGGCTGGCAGAGCATAATTATGATTCTGCTTTCCTTCGTCCTGTTCTATCTGGCGATCAAGAAGCAGTACGAGCCGCTGCTGATGCTCCCTATCGCATTCGGTATGCTGCTCACGAACCTCCCCTTCAGCGGACTTTATCACGCTGAGCTGTGGAATCCTTCCACAAACCCATATTTTGCTCCGGAATACATTCAGGAGGGCGCAAACCTTCTGGTGACCTATACCAAGGAAGTCAGCCTTGACTACGGGCGCGTTCTTCACGAGGGCGGTCTGCTGGATATGCTTTACCTCGGTGTTAAGCTCGGTATCTATCCTCCAATCATCTTCCTCGGAATCGGCGCAATGACCGACTTCGGTCCGCTTATCGCAAACCCGAAGAGCTTCCTCCTTGGTGCGGCTGCACAGGGCGGTATCTTCTTTACATTCCTTGGCGCGTGCGCGATCAACGCTATCGGACTTGGCGACGGCTTCTCGCTGAAGCAGGCCGCTTCCATCGCTATCATCGGCGGCGCAGACGGTCCTACGGCCATCTTCCTTACTTCAAGACTTGCTCCTGAGCTGCTCGGCTCCATCGCAGTCGCGGCTTACTCTTACATGGCTCTGGTTCCTGTAATCCAGCCGCCTATCATGAAGCTGCTCACCACCGAAAAGGAGCGTTCCGTAAAGATGGGTCAGCTCCGTCAGGTATCCAAGCTTGAAAAGATCGTATTCCCGATCGCAGTTACGGTTATCGTTTCCCTTATCGTTCCGGACTCCACCTCCCTCGTTGGTATGCTGATGCTCGGTAACCTGATGAAGGAATCCGGCGTCTGCGAACGTCTGGTAAAGACAGCTACGAACGAGCTGATGAACATTATCACGATATTCCTTGGCGTAACAGTCGGCGCTACCGCTGTTGCCCAGAACTTCCTCAAGGTAGATACGCTCCTTATCATTGCACTGGGTCTGCTGGCGTTCTGCGTTGGTACTGCGTGCGGCGTACTCCTTGGCAAGCTGATGTATCTGCTTTCCGGCGGAAAGATCAATCCGCTCATTGGTTCAGCGGGCGTATCTGCGGTTCCTATGGCGGCTCGTGTTTCACAGAAGGTTGGTCAGGAAACAAACCCCTCCAACTTCCTGCTCATGCACGCTATGGGTCCGAACGTTGCAGGCGTTATCGGTTCTGCTGTTGCGGCGGGCGTTCTCCTGAGCGTACTTGGTTAAACTTTCAGGCGGTCCGGTTTTCCGGGCCGCCTTTTTGCGCTCCTGATTAAAGGTCACCTTTAAAATGAATATCTGATATGTCGAAAAAAGATATTGAAAAAGAGTGCAGATAGTGATATAATTAAACATGAAAAATCAAAACAGGAAAGGTGATATAATTGAACCAGAGATTCAACCATCTTATAGACATGGACGATTACAGCGTTTCCCAGTGGAATGCAATAGTCAAGCTTGCAGAGGACATCATGCGTCGCCCGGAGAGTTATGCGGACAAGTGCCGTGGAAAGATCATGGCTACACTCTTCTATGAGCCCTCCACAAGAACTCAGATGAGCTTTCAGGCGGCTATGATACGTCTGGGCGGAAGCGTTATCGGATTCGACAACCCCAGCAATTCCTCCGTGTCAAAGGGAGAGAATCTCAAGGATACTATTAAAATAGTGAGCAGTTACTCGGATATTCTGGTAATGCGTCACACTCAGGAGGGCTCCGCGAGGGCGGCGGCTCTTTCCGCTGAATGCCCGGTAATAAACGCCGGAGACGGCGGACACCTTCATCCGACGCAGACCCTCACAGATCTACTTACGCTGAAAACCGAGCTCGGCAGGCTGGATAACCTGACGGTCGGACTTTGCGGAGATCTGAAATATGGCAGAACGGTTCACTCAATTCTGAAAGCGCTTTCCTGCTACAAAAACAATAAGTTTATCCTGATTTCCACCCCGTCGCTTGCTCTTCCGCAGTACATTAAGGATGTGCTGAGCGTCCGCGGCTGTGAATACAGGGAAGTCGCAACAATCGAAGAAGCGCTACCGGAGCTTGATATGCTCTACATGACGAGAATACAGCAGGAACGCTTCCCGACCCGTGAGGAATACGAGAAACAGAAGGGCGTGTATATCCTTACCCGCGAGAAAATGCAGCTCGCAAAGAGAGATATGATCGTTATGCACCCGCTGCCCAGAGTAAACGAGATCGAGGTCGATATAGACGATGACCCGCGTGCGGCGTATTTCCGTCAGGCAAGGTGCGGAATGTATGTCAGAATGGCGCTTATTCTGACAACGCTGAACAGTGAGCTGAAAGCGAATCCTCTTCTGGTGGGAACGATACACAACAACTGCCATTGTTCGAATCCGAAGTGTATTACGCAGACGGAAACCTATCTGCCGCACAGCTTCAAGAAATATGGCGATATGCTTGTGTGCGAGTACTGCGATGAGCGTACACTGATGGATTAAAGTAAAACCATGCCGCCCCGAATAAGGGCGGCTTTTGGTTATGGAGGGTTAATATGGTAAAGGGAACTGCATTTGCAAAATACCGGAACGAGCGGAGCGGGGAGATGGCACTTTCGTGCTATATAACCAGACATATGGTCAGTGCAGTTTTGTACGATATGGCGCTGTCAAGAAGATATGCCCGGGCTGTGAGCTACGGAAGCATACTCACTGCCGCTGATTCAGCGGAGCCGATAGCATTGACGATACAGCGTGTCATGCGCGGCAGCGGGACTCCCGGAAATGTGATAAAGCGGGTTGGATTTGCAGCTCCGTCAGATATAACTATGGCGGTGGAGGAACAGATAACTCCGGGCGATCTGTTTCTGCACCCTGATACCGAAATAGCTGTTCTTCCGATGATGAACTCGGTGCTTGGAGGGGATTTCTCAGCAGCGCTTGCCTCCGCTCTTGCTGATGGCAGAAATGTGCTTGCCGCCGATGTTTCCGGGAGTCTGCGAATGGCCTCCTGCCGGGACGGTTCTGTGAAATATGCGCATATTCCCATGGCGGGAGGCTTCGACGGTTCCTCGATAGAAAGCGGAATGCCGCTGGAGGAGGGCGCTGTTGATACGCTGAGCCGGGAAAAGGACGGGACGATATCGTACAGCGTGACAGGCGACGGAGATTCCGCCGGAATATCTGTTCCGGCGGCACTGGGTGCTGTAAAACTCATGCTGGACAGCGGAGTTCTCGACAGCGACGGGATAATGACCGACCGCGACCTGTTCTATATCGGCGAGGACCTGTATATTTCTCAGGCGGACGTCCGTGCGCTGCAGTCCGATAAGGCGTCCTGCCGCGCGGCACTGGAGCTTTTCGGAAAAATGGCGGGAAAGTCGGAGCGCGTGATAATTTCCGGCGAGGCTTTCGGTTCGGAGCATGGCGCGGCTTTGACTGCACAGCTCGGGGCGGTACCGGGAGGCATCGCCGACAAATACGGCTGGAGCCGCTGTCCCGGGGAGCGGGGTCTGATAAACTGTCTTGTGTCGCCCCAGTTAGCCGGGGAGCTTCATGAAATATGCGCCTCCGCGGAGGATATTACGGAGCATATACTGGAACAGTTCAACGAATTATACATAAATCATCTTGGATTTGCTGCGAAATTGTAACAAAATATATCAAAAAAGCACTTGATTTTTTTTGCGAAAGGTGCTATAATATTAAAGCATTTAGTATCCGTTATTCTGCTTTATACAGGATAATGTGAGTTAGTGCGCGGCGAAAGCCAAACATTAAGACGGATAGTCCGCTGATATCAGGGCAGAAGCCCTGGCGTACAACGTTCGAAAAGGTCGGTATCAAGAATATCCGAAAAAACAGGAGGAAAATTATGGACGCATTAAAGATCATTGAGCAGGGCAGCATGAAGGCTGAGGCACCCCAGATCGAAGTTGGTGACTTTGTAAAGGTTCACGTTAAGATCAAGGAGGGTCAGAAGTACCGTATTCAGGCATTCGAGGGAACCGTTATCGCTAAGAAGCACGGCGGCATCAACGAGACTTTCACTGTAAGACGCGTTGCTCACGGCGTTGGCATCGAGAGAGTATTCCCGGTACATTCTCCGATCGTTGAGAAGGTAGAGGTTATCAGAAACGGTAAGGTTCGCAGAGCTAAGCTGTACTACCTCCGCGACAGAGTTGGTAAGGCTGCCAAGGTTAAGTCCAAGGTTTGATTTTCAAACCAGTTTCCTATTCACGTTCGCTCCGCTTCGGCGGGGCTTTGCGTGGATATGCTGAGAAAGAGTATGTGCAATGTCTGATAACGAGAATCTCGAAGAGAAGTCCGGCGCAGAGAACAAAAAACAGGCTGACCACCGTCCGCTGATCGAAAAGGCTGCGGAGGCTGCTTCTGACATTGAAAAGGCTTCCTATAAGCCGTTCGCTAACGCAATGGACTGGGCCGGAAGTCTTGTTTATGCCGTTCTTGCTATGATCGTGCTCAATCTGTTCGTGTTCAGATCTATAACCGTTGACGGAGAGTCAATGAACAACACGCTTCAGGATCAGGACAGGGTCATTTCAACAAACTTCCTTTATACTCCTTCAAGGGGAGATATCGTAGTTATTCAGGCCGACAGGCTCGTCAATCAGGTGACGGGAAAATACGGCGAGCCGATAATCAAGCGCGTTATTGCTCTTGCAGGCGATACGATAAGGTTTGATTTCGACAACGGCGGGGTATATCTTAAGAAAGCGGGCGAAAGCGATTTCGAACTGCTGGAAGAGGATTACATCGCGGCGCCGACCCTTAACCCTCTTGACCGCCATACCGGCGAGGAACATACGGTTCCCGAGGGCTGCGTTTTCGTTATGGGCGACAACAGAAACCGTTCGCTTGACAGCCGGAGTAATCTCGTTGGAGACGTTGACACAGATTTGATCATGGGAAAGGCGTTCGTTCGTCTGTTCCCGATAGACCAGTTTACTTTATTATGAGTGATGTAGGAAATATCCAGTGGTTTCCCGGCCACATGACCAAGACCAAGCGAATGATCGAATCAGATCTGAAGATGGTCGATGCAGTGGTGGAGATCACGGACGCACGCATACCCGAAAGCAGCAGAAATCCGATTCTGGACGAGCTGGTAAAGGATAAGCCCCGCATCATGCTGATGAACAAATGCGATTATGCGGACGAGAATGCCACTAAACTGTGGAAGCAGTTCTATGAGAAAAAAGGCATCCGAGTTCTTACCTGCGACTGTCGGAGCGGAAAAGGTCTGAACCGTTTCATTCCGGAGGTAAAGCTGTTGCTGTCCGAACTCATTGAGCGCCGAAAAAAGCGCGGAATGATAGGGAAGGCGCTTCGCCTCATGGTCGTTGGCATTCCGAATGTCGGCAAAAGCTCGTTCATCAACCGCATGGCAAAAACAAAGAAAACCAAGGTGGGCGACAAGCCGGGAGTTACACGCGGAAAGCAGTGGGTCTCCATTGACAAGGACGTAGAGCTTCTGGATATGCCGGGCATACTCTGGCCGAAATTCGATGACCAGCAGGCGGCTCAGCGGCTAGCCTTCACCGGGGCGATAAAAGACGATGTAATGGACACGGAAGCGCTGGCGAGGGCGCTGGGCTCGCTGCTTAAGGAGCAGTACCCGGAGCTGCTGAACGCACGCTACAAGCTGAAGGGCGAGGACGATATCCTCTGCGATATTGCCAGAGCTCGCGGAATGCTTGTTTCGGGCGGAGAACCCGACACCGAGCGGGCAGCAGCGGCGCTTCTTGATGAATACAGAGGTGGCAGGATTGGCAGGATCACCCTTGAAAAGCCGGGAAGATGAACTGACCCAGCTTACGATGTTTGACGAGGAAGAACGGGATCTGTTCGGATTCGACAGCAAACTGAGGGCTGAGCACGGAGTTGTCTGCGGCATTGACGAAGCGGGCAGGGGACCCTTGGCGGGCGACCTGTTCACGGCTGCGGTCATTTTTGACGAGGGTGTGTTTATCGAAGGGCTTGACGACAGCAAGAAGCTCACTGAGAAGAAACGCGAGAAGCTCTTTGATGAGATCTGCGCCAGGGCCAGGGCGTGGTGCGTGACTACCGCAAGCGTGGAAGAGATCGAGAGGATAAACATTCTTCAGGCCGATTTCCGCGCGATGGAAAGGGCGTACTCCGGTCTTGGAATGACCGCTGATCTTGTAATCGTTGACGGTAATATGCTCCCCGATATCAAGGCTCCCATGCGGAGTATCGTAAAGGGCGACGCAAAGTCGGCGAGCATAGCGGCGGCTTCGATCCTTGCAAAGGTGTCCAGAGACAGATATATGAAGCAGATGGCGGAGAAATATCCGCAGTATCACTTCGAAAACAATAAAGGCTACGGCTCAAAGGCGCACTATGAGGCGCTGGATGAGTACGGACCCTGTGAGATTCACAGACCATTCTTCTTGAGAAAGTATAACGCAAAGAAGGCGGCCGATGGACAGGCAGGAAAAGGGTAAGCTGGGCGAGGACGCAGTTTGCAGGTTCCTTGAACAGCATGGGCATGAAATACTTGCCCGGAATTATCACAGGCGCTGCGGCGAGATCGATATCATTTCAAAATGCGGCGGCTTCGTGGTATTTACCGAGGTAAAGGCAAGAAAGCGCGGTAGTCTGGTGTCAGGACTTGAAGCTGTCAACCGCAGCAAGCAGGTCAAGATAATCCGCACCGCAGATCTGTGGCTTTCAGACAATGATACGGGACTCCAGCCGAGGTACGATATCGCAGAGGTGACGCTTGCAGGCGAACCTCCGAGGGTCGTTGCAGTGGATATCTGTGAGGACGCGTTCTCCACGGACGGAGTTTACACTATCAATTAGCTTATTCAGTCTATGAAAGGACGATAACCATGAATTACAGAAGCACAAGAAATTCTTCCCTTAACGTGACCAGCGCACACGCTATCACCAAGGGCCTTTCCGATGAAGGCGGACTGTATGTTCCCGAGAGCATTCCGCAGCTTTCCAGGGAAGATATCCTTGCTATGTGCGACATGAGCTACGCTGACAGGGCGTTCGAGGTTTTCAGCCGCCTGCTGACAGACTTCACCGCTGATGAGATCCGTCACTGCGTAGATTCCGCCTACAACGACAAGAATTTTGATTCCAATAACATAGCTGAGCTCGCAAAGCTCATTCCAGGTACATATGTGCTGGAACTGTGGCACGGTCCGACCTGCGCGTTCAAGGATATGGCGCTCCAGATCCTGCCTTATCTGCTGACAACTTCTGCGAAGAAGACAGTAGACGGCAAGCAGATTGCGATTCTTGTAGCTACTTCCGGCGACACCGGCAAGGCTGCCCTTGAGGGCTTCAAGGATGTTGTCGGCACAAGCATTTCCGTTTTCTATCCCGAGGACGGTGTAAGCAAGATGCAGAAGCGCCAGATGACCACCCAGGAGGGCAAGAATGTCAACGTATGCGCCGTAAAGGGCAACTTTGACGACTGCCAGAACGGCGTTAAGGCTATATTCACTGACAAGTCCATCGCAGACAGGCTTGCTGCGAACAACATACTGCTGTCAAGCGCGAACTCCATCAACTGGGGAAGACTCGCGCCGCAGATCGTTTACTACGTTTCCACCTACGCTGAGCTCCTGAAAAACAAGGAGATCGAATACGGTGAGAAGATCAACGTTGTTGTTCCTACCGGAAACTTCGGCAATATCCTCGCAGCGTACTATGCAAAGCTGATGGGAATCCCGGTAAACAAGCTCATCTGCGCTTCCAACAGCAACAATGTACTGACAGATTTCATCAATACAGGCGTATATGACAGAAACAGAAAGTTCTTCACCACTGTTTCCCCGTCCATGGATATCCTGATTTCTTCTAATCTGGAGCGCCTGCTGTATCACCTGTCCGGCGACAACGACGCTGTTATCAACGACTGGTTCGGCAAGCTGAAGTCCGAGGGCAGATATGAGATCTCCGCCGATGTAAAGGCTAAGATCGACGGCCTGTTCTGGGCTGGCTGCTGCAGCGATGATGAAACCAAGGCAGAGATCAGGTCCACATTTGAGAACTACAATTACCTCCTTGACACCCACACTGCCGTTGCAGTAAAGGTTTATGAGGATTACAGAAAGACTACCGGCGATGAGACCAAGACCGTTATCGCTTCCACCGCAAACCCCTACAAGTTCAGCGGCGCAGTTTACGAGGCAATTGGCGGCAAGGTTTCCGAGGACGAGTGGCAGACTATCGCTGACCTTGAGGCAAAGACCGGCACCAGGATGCCCGCTCCTCTCGCAGCGACCAAGAACAAGGAGATCAGATTCACAGGCTGCGTAGAGAAGCAGGAAATGCCCGCAGTCGTATGCGATTTTCTTAAGTCCTGACATCTGAACGGAGGCTGACGTTGCTTTACACAATAGGCGACCTTCATTTATCGCTTGGCACTGATAAGCCGATGGATATATTTCCGGGCTGGGGCAACCACGTTGAGCGTCTGGAACGGAACTGGAACAGCAAGATAACCGACGAGGACACTGTGCTGCTTCTGGGCGACCATTCGTGGGCGCTGAAACTTGAAGAAAGCTACAAGGACCTGGAGTTTATCCATACGCGGCTGAAGGGCAGGAAGATATTCGTAAAGGGCAACCACGACCTGTGGTGGTCCACGATGAACAAGCTCAATGCTTTTGTTAAAAGCAGCGGGTTTGATTCGATAAGCTTCCTGTTCAACAATGCGTTTCTGGTTGAGGGAATGGCGCTTTGCGGCACCCGCGGCTGGATAAGCGAGCACGGTGAAACTCCGGACATGAAGGTGCTTCTGCGCGAGGCAGGACGTCTTGAGACTTCTGTTAAGGAGGCTGTGAAGCTCGGCGGCGAGCTGATAGCTTTCATACATTATCCGCCGATTTATCGTGCGGAGGAAAATGTTTATCTTACCGATGTGCTCCAGCGCTACGGCGTGAAGCGGTGCTATTACGCGCATCTCCACGGCGGAAGCATAAAGGGCGCAGTCGTTGGCGTAAGGAACGGCATAGATTACCGGCTGGTGTCGGCCGACAGCGTCGGATTCGATCCGGTTCTGGTAGAACCCGCGGCACACGCGGAATAAAAGTTAATAAATTGTCCTAACGGACGAGGAAGGAATAAAAATCATGGAGATCATTTCCCAGAACAACACAGCAACAAATACCACTGCTATTGAGTTCGCATTCACAGCAGAGGAGTTCGAGAACGCAGTTTCCGCTGCTTACAACAAGAGAAAGAAGAACATCACTGTTCCCGGCTTCCGTAAGGGCAAGGCTCCGCGTAAGGTCATCGAGGCACAGTACGGCGAGGGCGTTTTCTATGAGGACGCAGTAAACAGCCTGTACAACCAGAATATCGCAGCAGTTGTAGAAAAGACCGGTCTTGAGGTCGTTGACGTTGAGAACACCGAGGTCGTTGAGGTAAACAAGGAGACCGGCGTTAAGTTCAAGGCTGACATCATCACAAAGCCTGTTGTAGAAATTTCTGACTACAAGGGAATAGAAGTTAAGAAAGTGACCAAGGCTGTAACTGACGAGGATGTAAACGCTGAGATCGAGAAGATCCGCAACAGAAACGCACGCAGCGTGACCGTTGAGGACAGGGCGGCAGCTAACGGCGACACAGCAGTTATCGACTTCGAGGGCTTCCTTGATGGTGTTGCTTTCGAGGGCGGCAAGGGCGAGAAGTTCCCGCTTGAGCTCGGCAGCGGTTCCTTTATCCCCGGCTTTGAGGATCAGATCGTTGGCAAGAATATCGGTGATGAGTTCGACGTAAACGTTACATTCCCCGAGCACTATCAGGCTGAGAACCTCGCTGGCAAGCCCGCTGTATTCAAGTGCAAGCTGCATGAGCTGAAGGGCAAGGAGCTCCCCGCTGTTGACGATGATTTCGCTAAGGATGTAAGCGAGTTCGATACGCTCGACGAGTACAAGGCTGACATCAGGAGCAAGCTTGAGAAGGCTGCTGCTGACGAAGCTGACACAAACCTCGACAATGCGCTTGTAGACGCTCTCGTTTCCAAGATGCAGGCTGAGGTTCCGCAGGTAATGTATCAGCGCCGCATTGACGACATCGTTCGTGAGTGGTCCGCAAGAAACAGGATCAGAGTTGAGGATTATCTCAAGTATGTTGGTCAGACAATGGATCAGTTCAGAGCTAACTTCACAGAGGTTGCCAAGCGTCAGGTAGACCTTCGCCTCGCACTTGAGAAGATCGCTGAGATCGAGGATGTTCAGGTTTCTGACGAGGACATTGAGAAGGAATACGCAGATATGGCTGAGCAGTACAAGATGGAGGCTGATAAGGTCAAGGCAGCCGTTCCTGCTGACGCTATCAAGAACGACCTCAGAATTGAGAAGGCTCTTGATCTGGTTCGTAATTCCGCTAAGATCGAAGAGGTTACTGAGTAAATTCCACGAAAACGCTTTCCCCGGTGAACCCGGGGAGGGCACTTTTTCCTAAAGAGGCATTTCACGGCACCGCATAAGCGGGGAAAGGAGCTTGTATGGCTTATATTCCTTATGTAGTTGAGCAGAGTGCGCACGGAGAGCGTTCATATGATATTTTCTCCAGACTTCTGAACGACAGAATAATCCTTCTGCACGATCAGGTAAATTCTGCGACAGCCAGCGTTGTTGTGGCACAGCTTCTCTACCTTGAGGGGCAGGATCCTGACAAGGATATCTATCTCTACATCAACAGCCCCGGAGGATCCGTTTCCGATGGCATGGCGATTTACGACACCATGCAGTATATCAAGTGCGATGTGTCCACTATCTGCACTGGTATGGCAGCGTCCATGGGTGCTTTTCTGCTTTCTTCCGGTGCGAAGGGCAAGCGTATCGCGCTCCCCAACAGCGAAATAATGATCCATCAGCCGCTTATTTCCGGCAGCGGACTTTCTGGTCAGGTAACGGATATCATGATACACTCCAACTACCTCCAGAGAACCAAGGAGCGCCTGAACCGGATACTCAGCGACAACACCGGCAAGCCTTACGAGGATATCTGCCGCGATACTGAGCGTGACAACTTCATGTCCGCACAGGAGGCTCTGGAGTACGGCCTTATCGATAAGGTTTACAAGAGCAGAAACGACATCAAGTAAATCAGGATATAATGCGCCAGAGGGCTGATTTACGGCTCTCTGTGCGTTTTGTTTATGAGAGGAACACAAATATGATGGTTTGCTCCTTTTGCGGAAAGGGCGAAGACAGAGTACGCAGGCTGCTGTACGCCGGCATAGGCGACAAGGCTGTTATCTGCAATGAGTGCGTGCTTGCTTCATACAATATGCTGGTCGAAAGCGGCGACATAAAGCCGGGACGCTCCGTGGCTCCTTCTGCCAGGCTGGCTTCTGACAGCTTTATGACAAACAGCGGGGAGCTTCTCAAGCCCGAGCAGATAAAGGCTTATCTTGATCAGTATATAATCGGTCAGGACGAGGCTAAGAAGATACTCAGCGTGTCCGTTTACAATCACTATAAGCGCACATTCCTCAATGATGAGGAGGAAGACGACGAGGTAGAGCTACAGAAGAGCAACGTGCTTCTGCTTGGTCCTACCGGCGTTGGTAAGACAATGCTGGCTCAGTCGCTGGCGAAGCTGCTGAACGTTCCGTTTGCAATCGCGGACGCTACAACGCTCACTCAGGCAGGATATGTCGGCGAGGACGTTGAAAACGTGCTGCTCCGTCTGATTCAGGCGGCGGATTACGACATAGAGGCGGCAGAGCGCGGCATCATTTACATTGATGAGATAGACAAGATATCACGCCGCAGCGAGAACACCTCCATCACCAGAGATGTCAGCGGCGAAGGCGTACAGCAGGCACTTCTGAAAATTGTTGAGGGTACCATTTCCAACGTTCCACCGCAGGGCGGAAGAAAGCACCCGCATCAGGAGTTCATTCAGATCAACACGAAGAATATTCTGTTCATCTGCGGCGGTGCGTTCGAGGGTCTGGAGAAGATGATAGCCTCCCGCGTTTCCAGTTCTGCAATGGGCTTTGGCGCGGAGGTTTCCTCCAAGAAGGAGAAGGAGAGCTACAAGATACTCCATCAGGTAAGTCAGGAGGATCTTGTGAAGTTCGGCATAATCCCCGAGCTTATCGGCAGACTCCCGGTAGTCACGGTGCTTGACGCGCTTGACGAGGACGCGCTTGTAAGGATACTTGACGAACCGAAGAACGCGCTCATCAAGCAGTACAAGTACCTGTTCAATGCAGATGGTATAGACCTTGAGTTCGACAAGGGCGCGCTTCAGGCGATAGCAAAGAAGTCCATCGAGCGTAACACCGGCGCAAGAGGACTGCGCTCCATAGTTGAGCAGACGCTGCGAGATGTGATGTTCACCGCCCCGAGCGATGAGACTATCACGAAAATCACTATCACCGCCGACTGTGTAAACGGCACGGGCAGCCCGGAGATAGAGCATGGCAAAAAGAAGCCTGCAAAGAAAACGGCAAAGAACTGACACTGACGGCAGGCAGAAATGCTTGCCGTTTTTTGTATCTTTTTGTGGAAAGGGGCATTATGGCTGAGAAATCAACTTTTGAGAAGATTTACGACGTTGTGCGGAGGATCCCGCGCGGCAAGGTGGCGACCTACGGTCAGGTGGCAATGCTCGCCGGAAATCCGCGGTGGGCGAGGGCTGTGGGGTACGCTCTCCACGCTAATCCAGAGCCGGGAGTGATCCCGTGCCATCGGGTGCTCAACAGGTTCGGCGGGACGGCTCCTGCGTTCGCGTTCGGTGGCGCAGACAAGCAGGCGGAGCTTCTCAGGTCTGAGGGCGTCGAGGTTTCCGTGGACGGAAGGGTAGATCTGGACAGATTCCTTTGGGACGGACTTTAATGGAGGTTTTATTATGGTAAAGGAAATAATCAGGCTGGCTTCAAGCCTTGCGATTCTTGCGGCAGTGGTTGTCGGGGTCAAGTACGCTGACAAGCTCGTCAAGGAGATAAAGGGCGAGAACGAGGAAGAGGACATAATCGAGATATAAAGACTGTTCGTCTTTACAAATCCGATTTGATATGGTATAATTATATGGTAACCATACGGTTAAGCTATAACTCAAAAGTTCCAAGAGTTTTATGCGCGGGAGGTCCATATGTCCGATTTCACAAACAAGTTAGACGAAAAGCTGGCGCTTCTGCGGGAAAGTTTCCTTGACGGAGGGGATTTCTCCCAGCTTCAGGAGCGGTTCTCTCCCGCGATGAAAGCTGGCGGGGAATACGCCGCGTTTATCTCAGTGTGCGATACGACGGTCAGGGCGGCGGTGCTTCGCGGTCATGGGGGAACTCCGGAAGCCGCATGGAACAGCGCCTGCCGTGCCGCCTCCGAGTATGTCCGGAAATCCGGAATACTTCCGGTGTGGGTCAAGGCGGATATCACCTCCAGCAGTGAAAAGGCGACGTTTGCGGAGCTGATGGAGCAGGTCGCCAAGAGTCGCAACGAGTTTTTCCGCAGGGGGATCTCCTTTGACGACAGGCTCGAAACCGCTCTCATTGAGGCGGAAATAAACGGCAGCCGCGTCATAACCTACAAACAGCACATCATTGAGCTGAAGCGCGTCAACAAATACCTCGCGGCGTGCGGACTTAAAACCCTCACGGAGTTTCCGCAGGAGGTAACGCTGTTCGACTGCGAAAGCCGGTTCTGCGGGGAAAACAACGATGTACATAAGCTCTACGGAAGCGGTAACAACTGCGGCAGACGTGTCATAGAGCGCTTTGACGACGATCTTGCCCTGGAAGTCATCAGGACCTCGTCGGAGTATCTGTCCATGCAGGTCGCGATGAACGGAAAGTTCGATTACGGATACTACCCGATATTCCACAGGG
This sequence comes from uncultured Oscillospiraceae bacterium, assembly GCA_934481355.1. Taxonomy (GTDB): domain Bacteria; phylum Bacillota; class Clostridia; order Oscillospirales; family Ruminococcaceae; genus CAG-115. The sequence continues at coordinate 33,461 of CAKSPH010000019.1, forward strand.
AGATACCGGGTTACAATATCCAGCGCCATGCTTCCTCAATATGGAGCCTGATATGCGCCTACCGCCTGACCGGCGACAAGTTCACCCTGAACCAGATCGAAAAGGCGATAGGCTTTATGGTTGCGAACACATTCAAGAAATATCCGGACAGGGAGGACTCTGACAACACAGTGTACCTTGCGGATTTACAGCTTAACGAAGTCAAGCTCGGAGGAAACGCGCTTGCCGTCATAATGCTGACGGAGTATATGGACGCTACCGGTTCGCAGAGGTACGTTAAGCTCTGCCGGGAGCTCGGCAATGGCCTGATGGAGCTTTTCGACCCGCGCTGCGGCAGGTTTTTCCATGTGCTGAATTATCCGTCGCTTTCCCCGAAAGACCAGTTCCGAACCGTGTATTACGATGGCGAGGCGACATTTGCACTGTGCCGTCTTTACGGGCTCACCAGGGACAAAAAGTGGCTGGACGCGGCGGCGATGGCTGCGGACAGATTTATCCGCAAGGGCTACGAACAGTACCGCGACCACTGGGTAGCCTATGCGATGAACGAGCTCACGAAATACCTCCCGGAGGACAAGTACCTGAGTTTCGGACTGAAAAACGCGGACGTCAACCTTGACAGGATATACAATCAGGACACCACCTACCACACCTATCTTGAGCTTCTCTGCGTGACGTTCGAACTTTACAGCCGGATAATGGAGCAGGGGCTCTCCTGCCAGTATCTGGAGCAGTTCCATACGGAGAAGTTCATCAGGACGATATATCACCGCGCGGAATATATGCTCAACGGCTATGGTTATCCGGAGTACGTCATGTACCTGAAATATCCGAACACATCGCTGGGAGCTTTCTTTGTGCGGCATGACGGTTACAGGATAAGAATAGACGATATCCAGCATTTCTGCGGCGCCTACTATTCATTCTATCGTAATTACGGGAAGCTGGAGGTGCTCAGGACATCTTTGGAAGATAAGCGAGAGGACTAACGGCAATGGCACCAATTCTTAGAGCACCAGAGGGATTTACGGCAGCGGGCAGGGACGGCAGCGCTTTCATGAAGTGGAATCCGGTTCCCGGCGCGGCAGGTTACAGACTGTTCTTTTACAGCTCCGACGATCCCGACACGGTGATAAAGACGCGCTACGCACAGGGAACCAGCAAGGGGATACTCGGTTTCCAGAACAAGAAGGAATACCTTGTTGAAATATGCGCCTATACCGTAAAGGACGGAAAGGAAGTCCCCGGTCAGCGCTCGGAGAAGAAGCGGTTCACGCCCCATGTTCTCCGTCTGAAGGCTCAGCGGGTGCTCTGCCTGAAAAGCGGCCAGAGCGGGCAGATCTCATGGGAATCTGCGATGGGAATGCCGCCGGTGTCATTTTCCTGCGACAATCCTGCGGTGGCTTCCGTTGACAGTATGGGAACTGTTACGGCTAAATCACGAGGCACCGCGAACATCACGCTGACATCCCTCAATGACAGCCAGACTTTCGTGACAAGGATAGCCGTGGACAGGGATCATTCCTGTGCGGAAAAGCGCGCGGTCATGATGTTTACCGGCGACCTGATGTGTACCGCGAAGCAGCAGCGCTCTGCGGCGAAATGCGGGTTTGATTTCCACGATACGTTCCGCCAGCTCCGTGATATAATCTCCAAGGCGGATTTTTCAGCTGGAGTTCTGGAAACTGTCTGCTGCGATACCCGGCCGTATGAGTACGAGCAGCTCCGGCTGGACAGTGGCTCGCCTAACTGTAATTCACCGTCATCTTTCGTGGCAGCGGCGGCTTCTGCCGGATTCAGCGCGATGATAACCGCCAATAACCACAATTGCGACTGCGGTATGGATGGACTTTATTCCACTGCGGACGCCATAAAACGCTGCGGCATGAAGAATATAGGCACACTCGGCGACAACCCGGTCATGGTGAATGTGAACGGCATAAACGTGGCGATAATCGCCTGCACCATGATCTCAAACGGCACCGAGGGAAGTCTTGGGCTCGCCGGAGTGAATCCGAACGGCGCATACAGCCGCGAGTATTTTACAGAGCTTGTGAACAGCGCCAGAAGCATGGGCGCGGAATACATAGTTGCATTCATCCACTGGGGAGCCATGAACACCCCCCGGGTGAGAAAGCACCAGCTTGACGAGGCACAGTTCATTGCTGACGCGGGCGCTGATCTCATCGTGGGTTCTCACCCGCACCTTATACAAAGATTCAGCTGGCTGCGCTCGGCTGACGGCAGACGCGTGCCGTGCGCGTACTCGCTCGGAAATATGCTCAGCGCCATGTCCGAGATAGACGGAAACCGCGACGGCGCGGTACTCCGTGCGGAGCTCCGCCGGGAGAACGGCGCGATACTTACACGCGTATCCTACATTCCCTGCATGACGGAGGACAGGAGCTGGGGCTATGAGATCGTCCCGGTTTTCCCGCCGCACGACAAAGAGAGCGCGGCTTCATTCGAGCGCACAAAGACGGTTCTCGGAACAGGCATAAACCACTTTGAATTCCGGCCGCTCATTTATCTCAGCGGCTCCAGGCTGCTGAACAGGATATTCTCCGCCGGAAGGGGATTCCGCACGGACCGCACCGCGCTGCTGCTTTCCCAGCTTTCGCTCGGCTGCGGCAAATCTGCTCCTGAGGAAGCGATAGAAGCGGCGGAAGGCGACGAGCGCCTGAAGCTGGATCTTTCAAAAGAACTAGCCGGAAATATGGGAGAATCACAGGCGGATTACTGCGCCGTGGATTTCCTGGCGGCTGCGGCTGCCGCCTGCTACAAGCCGGCAGGGGAGCCCGGAGAAGCTCCGGTGTTCTTCACCGGTTCCAGGAGCTTTAAGCGGAGCGCGTTCTACAAGGAGCACAGGGAGCAGTTCGCCAGGATAAACCCTCCGTTCGGTGAATCCGTCTGGAAGCCGCTCATTGAGCGCTACGCAAATCAGGTGCTGGAAGTATTCCCGCCGGAGCGCGTCATACTTTTCAGGCACACTTTCGGAAGCCATTCCGTAAAGGACAACGAACTGCGCAACTGCCAGCCTAAAAACAGCATAAACCGCTTTATCCGCGCGATGGAGGACTACTTCATCGCCATTGCCTCGCCGCTGGTCGTTGATCTGTCCAAGCACTATTTCTCCGATGGCGACGGAACGATGGAGTACGAGGAAGCATACTATATTGACGCATACAACGCCGTTGTGAAGCTGACGGACGGCAGCGGGCGAACCTGCGTTTCAGTCCCGGACGAGGGGCTGTGGTTCCAGCGTGTGATGAAGTACTACCAGAGCATGACCGCCCGCGCTTACCAGAGCTGGCTGATGGACATGGACTGCGCGGCAGACCTGCTGATAGCGTACACCTCCGCAGAATTTGCCGGGCGCAACAGCGAGCGCCTGCTCCGTCTGAAGCACTCCGGGCGCGCTGAGCTTTCCTCGGTGCGGGATTTCTTTGTCGGCGACAGCGGCGCTGATGAGATAATAAAGGCGGCGGATCTTATCCATGCGCTGTTAAACGGGCACATCGACCGTTCCTACGACTTCTTCGAGCCGGCTTTCCGCGGACATTACAACATAATCCGCAAGATGGTAAGGCTGCTTTCGACAGAGATTGGCGCTTCCGTAAACGAGGACAGTGCGGAGCTTGCATTCCTGCTTCGCGGCAAGACGCAGATGAAGCGCTACATTTCCGCCCTTAACCGTATGACCCTTGATATATGGGGGAGCTGCGTTTCAAGGGAATCCGCCAACAGGAGCCGAGGCGCGTACATCGGCACATACATCTTCAAGCAGTCTCCGCTGCTTGCATTCGACCAGCCGGTAGACGTTAAGCTCCCGGAGGGCACCGAAGCATTCTGCGGCAACAAATGGCGCCGCCGTACCATGGAAGATTCCTTCCTGCGCAGCGGCGACGCGGACATAAAAAACAGCGAATCACGCTGGATACTTCTGGATTTCTACGACCTGATAAGCCGCATGGCTGATTACAGGGGAGGGCTTTTCGAGATAGACGACTTCATTCTGCGCACGGATTTCTACAAGAGCATACAGCCGGAGTGCCGCGAGTGCTATCTTTTCGAAAAGCGGGACATGAAATTCTGCTTTGAGATGATGACCCGCTTCGCCAAGATGATACTTGAAAAGTACGGCGAGCACATCATTCTGATAAAGACCGAACCCAAGAATATGTACATCGACCTCGACTATCGGCTTAAACCGCTCGAGGATGACGGAATGTTCGAGATAAAGAAAAAGTTCATTTCGCTGTGCGAGGAGCGCTTTGCGAGCGTTACCGGGTGCTATGTGATAGATATATCCAAGCACTTCTATTCTTCGGACAGCTTTCCGCTGGGCGGCGCGCATATCGTGCACTATGAGGACGAATTCTACCGCCAGACCGGCGAGTATATCACAGAGATAATCGGCGGGAGCAGCAGGCGTGTATTCAGCACGGTTGACGACAATTACCTGCTGCTGAGGAATCTGAAGCTCAACAGATAAAACGAGAGGGGGCGTTTTCCGTGGAAAACAGAATAAAACGGAGCGGTCCAGCGGTATTGCTGGCTATTTCGCTGCTTTCCGGCTGTTCTCCCGCGGAAAGCCCCCGCACCGCTATTACCTCGGAATGCTCATCGGAAGCACCACAGGAAACTGCGGAAGTATTTTCTCTGGAACAGCAGGAGACCTCCGCGCCTGAAACGGTTCAGAGCTCCGCTGAAACTGATCAGTCCTCAGCCGAAACCGCGCAGACGGTTCAGGCAACAGAGGAAAATTCCACTGTACAGGCAGTTCAGGTATCTTCCGAGGATTCCGCAGAACCGGATACAAAGCCGGATATCCCGGCGCAGACGACCGTAACCACCGTCCAGACGACTCAGCCGCCGTCAACGACTGTAACGACTACCCAGCCGCCTCCCGCAGAGCCGGTCAGGGTAGTTATCCCGGACGTGAGGGTGCCGCTGTCGCCGGGCACGGAAACGATATCCGATGGCCCCGCCGTTGTTGATTACAGCAATTCGGCGGACGGGTATATTTCGGTGTGCTGGGCGGATTCCGGCAAGCGCGTGAAGCTGCGGCTCACATACGGAGATAAGGTGTACGACCACGATGTTTCCGGCGGGGGAGCGACCGAATACTTCCCGATATCCTGCGGCAGCGGAGACTACACGGTACAGCTCTATGAGCAGACCGAGGGCAACAAGTACCGCAAGGCTCTGGAGCAGCAGATAGACGTGAAGCTTAAAAGCGATGTCTCGCCGTTCCTGTATCCGAACAAATATGTGGATTTCAGCAGTAAGTCCGAATGCGTCCGCAAGGCGGCGGAGCTCTGCGCCGGAAAGACAGATGAGATAGAGAAGCTGGCGGCGATATTCCAGTGGATAACCGACAGCGTGACGTATGACAGGCAGCTTGCGGCAACGGTGCAGAGCGGATATGTCCCGGATCCCGACCGCACGCTTGAAAAGAAAACCGGGATATGCTTCGACTACGCCTCGCTTATGGCGGCGATGACGCGTTCACAGGATATCCCGACGAGGCTTGTCATAGGCTACGCGGCGGATAACATCTATCACGCATGGAACGAGGTCTATACCAGCGAGACCGGCTGGATAACCCCGGAGCTGCTGCTGTCAAAGCGCGGCTACAATATAACTGACGCAACGTTCTATGCCGGTTCCTCCGACAAGGAGAAGATATCGGCTTATATATCTGACAGCGGGAATTATTCCGCGCTGTACTACTATTGACCCGGAGGTGCGCTAAATGCGAAACAAAAGGCTGAATTATGCGCAGGTGGAATTTATCTGCGAGCAGCTTTCGATGATACTTGGCTCAGGCATGAGCATTCCGGACGGATTGTCGCTGCTGTGCGACGATACTTCTGACCGGCAGCTTACGGAGGTATGCAGGGCGATAGCCGCCGAGACCGAAAAGGGTGTTCCGCTTTCCGGAGCAGTAAGGGCTACGGGCTCATTCCCGGATTACGCGGCGGACATGATATATCTCGGCGAGCTCAGCGGCAAGCTTGAGGATGTCCTGAGAGGTTTATCGGAATATTACGAGGAGCGCGACGATATCCGCAGGACTCTGCGCTCCGCCGTGCTTCATCCGATGGTGCTGCTTCTGATGATGACGGTAGTAATAATTGTGCTGGTGCTTGCTGTTATCCCGATGTTCGGAGATATATTCTCGCAGTTTGACAGCTCCGTCAGCGCTGCTGTGCAGAAAACGATTGATCTCGCGTACAATTCCGGAATTGTCATTATGATCGTGCTGCTGGTGATAATCGCAGTTTCCGGAGTTACGGCGCTGCTTTCCTTAACCAAGAAAACCGGTGGCGCTCTGCGGAGATTTGCAGCGGCGTTCCCGCTTACCCGTGGTATATCAGAAAAGCTGTCCCTAGCGGAGCTCACCCGTGCAATAAGCATTACGGTTTCCGCCGGCGTTTCTCCTGCGGAAATGCTGACCCACGCAAATCTGCGGAGCTTTATCCGGGACAGGCGGCTTGCCGAGAAATTCGATATCTGCGAAAAACGCGTGTTTGACGGCGAGGGATTCCCGCAGGCTCTGGAGGAGAGCGGAATCCTGCCCCCGCTTTATGCAAAATCGCTTCGGCTCGCATACGATTCCGGAAGATTTGAAGAGGTCTGGAGAAAGATAAGCGGTAATTACAGCGAGGAAGCCTCCCGCAGCCTTGTGAATCTTACAGCGGTCATCGAGCCCGCTATAATCGTGATACTCGGCGTGCTGATAGGCGCGATACTCCTGATGCTGATGATACCGCTGATGAACATAATGTCTGTGCTGGGGTGAGCATGATGAAGAGATCTGACGGCATCAGGGCGGCAGTCCCGGTGATACTTGGAGTCGTTCTGTTTGCGGCAATGATAGTCTGGCTGATAGCCGCAGTCGGGAACGTCTCCGCAGCTACTGACGAGGAGCGGCTGGAGCAGGTGCGGCAGTCCGTGGAAAACGGCATAACGCTGTGCTACGCCGTTGAGGGCGCTTATCCCGAGAAGCTGGGCCACCTGACCGAGAACTACGGAGTGGTCATCAACGAGGAAAAATATCTTGTGCATTACGAGTGCTTTGCGGCGAACGTACGTCCGACAGTCACGGTGATTCGGAGGGATAACTGATATGGCAGGCAGAAAAAGTCTTGACAGCCGCGGACGCACTATGGCGGACACCGCTTCGGCTGTGGGAAGTATGCTGCTTTTCGTGCTTTTCGCGCTGTGTATGCTTATGGCTGTCGCGGTCGCGGCGGATACATACAGCCGCATAAAGAACGGCTATCAGCAGTCGCTTGGCACGGCGGCTTCAATAAAATACGTTTCAAACAAGCTTCGCTCGGCGGACAGCGTAACCCTGCTGGACAGCGGTGCGGCGGTAGTCAGCGGTGATATGGTCAGCGTTATATACTGCGACGGCGGGCTCTATGAGAAGAGCTCAGTTGTCGGGGACGACATTTCTCCCTCTGGCGGCGATAAAATTTCAGATATTGATACCATGAGGATTACGGAGCACGACGGGCTGTATGAAATAACGGTGAGCAGCGGGGGGCAGACCTCCTCAATGCTTGTGCGGAAAGGGTGAGGGAACTGAAGGCTTACAGAAAGACCAGTCATCTGCTGTTTGCTGAAATGGTGATAGCGCTGCTGTTTTTCATCATTTCGTTTGCTGTAATAATTAGAATATTTGCGGCAGCGGACGGCATGGAACGCCGTGAGCGCCGACGCGAGCAGGCTTCACTGTGCGCACAGTCCATCGCCGAGGCGTATTCTGTGAGCGGAAACGCGGAAACCGCACTGGAGCTTGTACTCGGGAGCGGCATACAGTATTCCGGCGACGGCACGATAGGGCTTGACGGCTCAATGAAGCCCTCCTGCCAGCCGGAGATAACGCTCAGCCTTGCTGAAAACCGACGTGAGCTTTCCGCAGGCGTGTATTCTCAGCTTTCCATCTGCTTTACGGCTGACGGCGAGGAGTTTTACACGCTGGACTGCGGCGCATACATTCCGGAGGGAGGTGCCGCGGTTGGATAAAAAAACGAAATTCGGCAGCACGGTCGGGGTCGGCTATATCTCGATAATGCTGATTTTCACCGTGATATGCCTGACGATCTTTGCAGTGCTGAGTTTTCAGGCGGCGTATTCCGACAGCAGCCTGATAAGCCGCAGCGAGAGTTTTACTCAGCAGTACTACACAGCGGATTCAAGGGCAAAGGAAATACTTGCGGAGCTTGACGGCGCGGCATACGAGGCTTCTCAGGAGTTTGACTTTGCGGAAGCGTTCACACAGGCGGCTTCGGATTATGACGGGATAAGGGCGGAGCGTACTCTCGGCGGCGTTCGGGTGGATTATTCCGTAGAAATAAACGACAGGCAGAGCCTTGCGGTTAGCGTGCTGTTTTACAACAGTTCTCCTGGTGGAAGATATGATATCCTAAGCTGGCAGAACATGACGAATGACATATCGGACGATTCCCGCCAGAACGTCTGGGACGGCGGAGATATTGCGGTCTGAAAGGTAAAGGTGCATAATGGATATTCTTGACATACTCAGAACGGCGGCGGAAAATCAGGCGGCGGACATATTCATCGTGTCCGGAGCGGCGCTGAGCTACAAGGCACAGGGCAGAATGTACCGTATAGACGAATCGCCGCTGAATCCTGACGAAACAAAGCGGCTTGTACTCCAGATATTCGGGCTGGCAAAGCAGAATGTGGACGAAAATTCCCTGCCTGACCGCGAAAAGGATTTTTCTCTTTCAGTCGCTGGAATAGGAAGATTCCGCGCGAATATATATAAACAGCGCAGCTCATACTCAGCAGTGCTGAGGTATGTCCCTTTTGAGCTTCCTGACGCACAGAAGCTCGGTATCCCTGAGCAGGTCATGGAGCTGAGCGACAGCAAGAGCGGGATCGTGCTTATCACGGGAGTAGCCAGCAGCGGAAAATCGACCACGCTTTCCTGCATACTGAATCGAATCAACCAAACGCGCAGCGGACATATAATAACGATAGAAGATCCTATCGAGTTCCTTCACAAACACAACCGCTGCATAGTCAGCCAGCGTGAAATAAACATAGACACGGACAGCTATATCGACGCGCTCAGGGCGGCTCTGCGCCAGTCCCCGGACGTTATCCTGCTCGGTGAGATGAGGGATTACGAAACCATAAGCGTTGCAATGACTGCCGCCGAAACGGGTCAGCTTGTGCTTTCTACTCTGCATACGCTGGGAGCTGCCAACACCATAGACAGAATAATCGACGTGTTCCCGATAAATCAGCAGCACCAGATACGCGTTCAGCTTTCGATGGTGCTGAACGCCGTGGTATGCCAGCAGCTTCTTCCTTCTGTGGACGGAGGGCTTATCCCGGCGTTTGAGATAATGACCACCAACAGTGCGATCCGCACGCTTATCCGTGACGGAAAGACTCACCAGATCGACACGATACTTCAGTCCTCCAGTGGAATGCAGACGATGGACAGCTGTATCGCCGGGCTTTTCCGGGAGGGCAGGATAACAGCACAGACGGCCATTGACCACGCGTATAATCCGGATATAATGGCAAAACGGGTTATGTAAATTTCTGATAAAACGATATTACTTATGCATTATTTAGATGAATGGCATTGCAATGCGGTCATTAATGGATAAAACTGATGCGCTTTAACTTGGCTGAGAACTATTTGTCCGCTTGACAAATGAAATGTGACAGTGTATAATTAAAATATGGATAAATATAGGGTGAACTGTATATAATAGCAGGTTATGCCCTTGTTCATGCGGAATGCATGGGAACAGAAGGAGGTTGATTATATGAGCGAGAACAAGCGCAGACACGGCAAGTCCGCGGCTATGCTGGCTTTTGCAGCGTCACTGCTTGCAGCAAATGCGGTTTCTGTTATGGCAGCGGCTGAGGAGACCTCCGGCAGCGATGTCGTGCAGAACCCTAATCTCGTCAGCACAGAGCATACCGGTTCGCTCCCGGCTTATAACAAGATCACTGATAACGTTTACTCCGCGACCAGAAAGTCGTTTGAGGTAAAGGCGTTTTATAATGTTCTGAATAAGGTCAAGGATTTCGGAGTTTATGCAAATACAGCGAACAGCTCCGGACATTTTGAGGGTAATTCCTGTGTAGGCAGAATAAATACGGTGGAGCAGCGCTACAATGCCTGCAGCCAGACTATGCTCAACGGCAAGTTCACGACTTACTTTGAAACCGCCCCAAGCGACGCGACAATAAAGTTCTCAAATCTTCCTGACGGGACTAAGTTTGAGCTGGTGCTCGGCTTTGACTACGAGATATCCAATACTGATAACGGCAACAGACCCGGTTTTAAGGCAGGCGGTATTCAGTATGAGATCCTCGGCGTAAATAAGAATGACATTTCCATCAGGCGTGCGACCGCCGATGATTCCGACCTGAAGATCAATAATAATCTCGATGCGCTTGCGGCTGCCGGAGAGAAACTGATTTCCGCTGTTGATAAAGTGAACGGAGTGTCTGTTGGAAACACATTTGAGGACGCATATAATGCCATTGCCGGTGGCAGCGTTGAGGCCGGCGATACTCTCATTGTCAACGTTGACGCAAATGATCTGAGGAACTCCAACAACTTCCAGAGCAAGGTTGAGAAGCTTCTGCTTGAGAACAACGGCGTGAGCGTGATCCTGAATGTTGATACAGAGGGATTTAATGATACAATATGGCTGAACAATATCAACAATGTTGTATTTAAGCAGTCATGCGCGAATGTTATCTGGAATTTTGGAGGATTCAGCGGCAGAGTGGTTGCACCTTCCGGAGGGATCATTGTTGCTCCGTATGCAACCGTTTCCACTAAGGATACCGGTGCTGCAAACGGCGCCATCATTGCGGATACATTTGATCAGGGCAATGAAATACATCAGGTAACGCGCGGGGATTATCATATCGATGTTGATGATGAAGATGACGATGACAGCGATACTCCTGTAACTCCGGATCCTGACGATGGTGACGATGAATCTGATTCAGATACAGATACGGACACAGACACCGATACTGACACTGATACAGATACGGACACCGATACGGATACTGATACCGACACGGACACCGATACGGATACTGACACCGATACCGACACGGATACAGACACGGATACCGACACCGACACCGATACGGACACAGACACTGATACCGATACCGACACGGATACCGATACCGACACGGACACAGACACAGACACCGATACGGACACAGACACTGACACGGACACCGATACGGACACAGACACTGACACGGATACCGATACCGACACGGACACAGATACGGACACTGATACCGACACAGACACCGATACAGATACGGACACAGACACCGATAC
>CAKSPH010000020.1 GCA_934481355.1 uncultured Oscillospiraceae bacterium
CTGTGCCAGTTGATTCTCGAAGGGATGCTGTTGACCACGGACTCTGGCGAATACCGGCTGGCTTCTTTCATCGACGAACAGCGCATGAACCGACTGTATGAAAAGTTCATACTGGAGTATTACGCAAAGGAATGTCCGCAGGTGACGGCGACGGCCTCTCAGATTCAATGGGCGTTGGACGATGGTATCGGAACTATGCTCCCGGTTATGCAAAGCGACATTATGCTGACTAGAGATAACGAGGTTCTTATCATTGATGCCAAGTACTATACACACACCACGCAAGCACAGTACGATGTGCACACCCTTCATTCCAGCAATCTGTATCAGATTTTCACTTATGTAAAGAACAAAGATGCAGAATTCGGCACTAAACCGCATCGGGTGTCCGGGATGCTCCTATATGCTGCAACTGACGAAGTAATTCAACCAGATAATATATACCAGATGAGCGGAAATAAGGTCAGCGTAAAAACTCTTGATTTAAATCAAGGCTTCTCAGAAATTGCCAAAAAGCTGAACGCAATTGTTGCAGAGAATTTTGAGTGCGGCTAATAAAGTGTATGATAAAAATGTATTACAATTCTTCTATATGTAAGATGCTACCATTTGCTATAGCATTATGTAATTATCTCAATTCCACCCTCAAATGTAATTTTCATGACTTCATCTCCTGCTTGGACATATTCCCCTGTACGCACCCACAAAAGTGATCACACCATCAAACCGCAAAACCACCGCAGACATTGTTTGCAACGGCTCGTGCCATGTGGAGTGCGTGGTTTCGATGTCACGAAAAACGGAGTAAATCGGGATAGATGGCTTGGCGGTGCGATTTGTGAGCATTGGGCAGACTGTACTATTTTGGTGGAATATGGCAATTTGGCGTATAGGGGAATATGTCTGCGGTGACAGCAGTTTCGCAGCGATACACGGGGTGTGGGTCGGGTGTGAGGAAGTGATGTGATGGTGGGCGCGAAAGATATTCCAAGCATGATAATCTCCGACCGCAAACAGCAGTCGGAGATTTTTCTTGCATATGCAGCAACAGGCACTTACATATTCAAACGGCAATGAGTGCCTGCATTAAGCTTTCTATTCGTCAACCCATTTCATTTGGCTTTCAACATCCCAAAATGATTTTCCATTCCAAATAGGCGCTTCTTCTAATGCTTCAATACATTCGATAGCAGATGTCTTTGTAATTGAAAATACGGTTTCGTCTGTTGAGAGATTATATACTTCCAACCGAACGCTAATAACCTTTCCATCGGTATTCATTTTAGATTGACAACCATTGAAAAAAAACTTTTCGTTGTTATAGATGACATAATGATCTTCATAACAGAGCTTGTCAAGAAACTCAGATACCTTTCCGTCAATCATACCATTTCCTCCCTACAAGATATTTTTCATACTTATCAAAAGTTGCTCGATCAAGATACTCTGCCTTTGTTCGATTGAAGTGCCTATCATAATAGTGAATATGCAAAATAGGTTCTCTGTTTCCTGTCAAGTCGGGTTCGGGGTGATAAGCTATTTCAGCGATTAAGTAATGGTCATTGTCATAGATACGGAGCATATTTAATGTACCGTCCTTGTGAAGCTTAAGATACATATTACTCGAATGTGATTCTGCGGGCAAATCGTGCAATCCTGTTCCGGGCATTCCAAATAAAACCTTTACATCATCCACCATACCGACCGTTTCGTAAGTATACGATACGGGATTACCGCTTGCAAATGTTCCTCGTCCGCCCATATCAGCGCACCACCTTTCTTGATGAGAGATAGTCTACCGCAATAATATTACCTAACATCTCTTCAAAGGGTTTGCCAAAGCAGATAATTGCCGACGGTGACAGCTTTTCAAGCATCGCATTATATCCACGCATAAAGGAAAGCTTATTGCTCTTGCAACCTATCATACCAACAGCAATAACAGCATTCTGTTCAACACCGTCAAAGCAGAAACTGTAGCTTCTTGCATCGCCCCAACTAATTGTAGGAATAACCGTAAGCCCCTTGCTTTGCCAATATGCTCCTACCCAACGGCTGTGTGCAACGCTTTCAATTTGACGCCATAGACACATATCAGAATATGTAGAGTAATCCGGCGTTAACAGGAAAGCATATTGTGAGTAACGGTTCAGAGTTTTTTCAGGATTGTCATAAATCCCTTTGAAACGGTAGTCATCGACAAAGAAATGAACTCCACGCTTTTTGTTTTCTTCGGTATCGTTTGAACGGGTATCCGAACAAGCTACAAGTGAAATGTTGTTTGTTGAGAGCTCCTGTTTTTTTACTACAGGAATTTGCCATTTCCCAATGGTAGGAAAATTGTTGCGCATAAAAAGGTCGTTGGTACGCATATCAAGACTTGTCATATAAACAGTATCCTTTCTAATGTCGTTGTTTTTTAGTTACATTGCCAATAGACAAAGAAAGCAAACTGTGCTATAATAAACTTGCTAGAGTTGTGTATATTGCACAGCCGCCAAACGCATGGGTTTACTGCGCCAACAGTTTACCCGTGCGTTTTCTTTGTCTTAGGATACACATTCAATAAGCCTCACCACCTTTATTTTTACAAACGCCTCATATCAAAGCATTTTTCTGTATAGTTGCTGCCTGAATTGAAACACCACATTTGTCGCTGACTTCCTCAACAGGCATTTTTTTTATAAGCTCGGAATCTATCATCAACTCACCGGCAAGACATTTTGCCTGCCATTCAGGGTCTTTATAAGCCGGGATAGAATATCCATCAAATGAACGAGCCAATCTAAAACCGCAGACGCACAATGTGATAAAATGAGCAAATTCATGAGCCAGGGTCATTCTATCACGCCCAATGCCATTACAAGCGCCTTCATAAACATCGCTGCGTATTTTTATGGTTTTTGAAATAACATCAGTCACAGCGTGTTCTGCCGGCTCCAGTTCGTCAGCCTCAACAACTTCAAAATGAGCCTCGCTGTCAAACTCCGGGAGTAGCTCCAACACATCTACTATCGGAAAATACAGTTCATTTTCCAAGCCGAACATCTTTCTTATTTTCTTGGCGAGCTGCCGCAGCTCCATTCTTGATTTTGCTTCAACACAATAACTGCTTATAATTATCACTCCTTATTACGATTAAGAAATCTTTGGATCTGAGAAACAACATCATCGTCCATATCGTTGAACTTTCTTGCAAATTGCAAAGCAAGATCGCGTTTGTCGGCACTGCTTGTAGACAATTCTATTTCAATGCTATTCAAACTTCTGTCACGAGCGATGGATAACTCCTGCTGTTCCTTTTCGTCCAGGCAGTAAATTGAAGTCAATTTTTCAATCAAATCATCGGGAATATTTCTTTTTCCGCATTCAATTGCCGATAGATAAGACGATGTCATCCCCAGCTTATCAGCCATATTTTTCAAAATCTCCCCCTTATCTATACGCAGCTTTCTTAAGAATTTACCGAATTCCGTGTTCACTGCAATCAACTCCTTTCGAAAGTATTATAACGCATCGAGTTGATTTTGTCAACACTTTTTGTTGATTTGCTGCTATACTTTTTTCTGCTACCAAATATAAAAGTGATATTGTCAATATAGCTTTACACATTTTACTCAAAAATTTATTCCATCGCAGTGGCCGATTTGCCCGTATTATCCGAGTAATACTCGGCTCTCATATTGTCGTCCATTGACAGCCCGATTGCAGTCAGGTCGTAACAATCAAATATCGCCGACACATATAGCTTGCCATTTTTAGCTTTGACTTCCGTGATGTCTGTTACGCATTTACTGAAAGGCTTGTCGGCTTTAAAATCGCGTTTAAGCAGGTCGTCTGACTTTCTTGCTTCAAGGTCCGCTTTCGTAATTCCATTCGGCTTTCTGTTTGGCCTGTGCGTTATTCCGATGGCTGTCATTGGGAGAATAAAACACAGCGCGGTCATTACCCGAAAGGAAGTGACCGCGCTTTTATTCATTTCACCCTAAAAGGTGATGACAACCCGACAAACATCTGATATAATTATATCACAAGGGCAAACAAGAAAATACATAGTACGCCCGCTAAGGAATGCATAAAACTCATAGATTGGTTTGGTAATATATAAAAGTCCCCTGCTGATAACGTCAGCAGGGGACGCTGCTTTACAGGAATCGTGCTATCTGACGGTATTTCTCCAGCATTTCCGCCTCGGAGATAGTCCGGTTCGCCGGACTTGTAGAGGGCAGGCATACCGCCGGCGTAAGCTCCGGAAAAAACCTCTCGTAGAGCGCCTGCGCTTTCTTTCCGGTTGTGAACACCGCACGGATATCCGCCGCAAGAAATACTTCCTCCAGCCGGTTCGGAACGGCATTCCTTATGCTGCTGTCAGAGGCTCCGTCTATGCTGCATTCTGCAAGGACGTCCCAGAGGGCTATGCCATGCGATAAGCACAGCTCCCGCCTGCCGGGGATATCATGCGGCGTCGGCTCGCCGAGAACCTGCGACAGCATTTTCCAGAAGCGATTCTGCGGGTGCATATAGTAAAACCCCCGCTCTCTTGATTTTGGCGAGGGTATCGTCCCGAGTATCAGCACCCGGGAATTTTCATCGTATACCGGCGGGAACTCATGCTCCACCCGGCTGAGCTCAGAACTCATAGTCAACGCTGTGCGAGGCCGTCCTGATGGACTTGCAGAATGCGGATACCTCAACGTGAAGCGGATTCGTGGAATACGCCCTTAAATCCTCCATACTATCGAACTCGCTGACAAGAACCGCGTCAAAACTGCGGTCGGACGGGTTCATGTTAATACCGACCTCCATCGCGCGTATCTCCGGGATTTTTCTCTTGAGCGCAAGCAGACGGTCACGGAAAAGCAGCATATTCTCCTGCTCCCCTTCCCTGAATTTCCACATTACTATATGCTTTATCATAATTTCTCCTATCAGACAACTATGTACCTTCCCTGCGTCATAACCGGGGCAATTTCCAGGATATAGTCCCTGTCGCGGTGCATTCCGCGGCTCATGAGGTAGTCTGCGGTGCATTTCTCCGCCGTTGCGGGAGTGTTGTTCTCTCGGCTCAGGTGCCCGAGAATTATCTTGGTCGCGCCGCTTTCTATCAGCCGCCCGCAGAATTCCGCCGCGGCATTGTTGGACAGATGCCCCTTGTCGCCGGCTATCCTGCGCTTCAGGTCGGCAGGGTAGTTCAGGTTCTTTGCAAGCATTGCGGGATCGTAGTTGCTTTCCAGCAGCAGAGCCTCGCAGCCCAGAAGATTCTTTTCCACCTCGGACGTCACCTTGCCCAGGTCAGTGCAGACGGCAAGCTTCTTTCCGGCGTATTTAACAGCGTAGCCTATGCTCTCCGGGGTATCATGCGGAGTATGAAACGCGCTCACTTCGAAATCCGCACTCTGGTATACATCGTGGACGATATCGTAAATACGGACATCCTCCGGGATAGGCTCCCTTACCGCCGTGCGGAGCTGGGCAATAGTTCCCGGGCTTGCAAACACGGGAATCTTCGTGTGCTTCGTGAACTGGAGCAGTCCCTTAATATGGTCGATATGCTCATGCGTGATAAACAGCGCCTCGATCCCGCTGAGCGGCGTTTCGATGAGGTCAAGCGAGTTCTTCAGCGACCGGAAGCTGCACCCTGCGTCTATCAGGATACCATGCCCGCGGGTACCGATGAATGTCGCATTTCCTCCGCTGGAACTGCATATCGGGTATATTCTCGCCATCAGAGCGCCTGCTTCAGCGCCTTTTCCTCTGCTGTGGGGTCAGGCTCGTCAACCTTCTGGATATCAGCGCCAAGACTGCGGAGTTTTACCTCCATATTCTCATAACCGCGCTCAACATGGAAAATATCGTAAATCTCGGTAACTCCCTCGGCTCCGAGAGCCGCAACGATGAGCGCCGCACCCGCGCGAAGGTCAGTCGCCTTTACGGGAGCGCCCTTGAGCCGCTCAACGCCCTCTATTACAGCTACCCTGCCCTCAACAGAGATATTCGCGCCCATTCTGCGGAGCTCGTCAACATAGCGGAAGCGGTTGTCGAAGATACTCTCAGTGACCATGCTCGCGCCCTTCGCGCAGGTGAGCACTGCCGACATCTGGGGCTGCATATCCGTTGGGAATCCGGGGTGTGGATTGGTCTTGACGCTGGTGCCGAAATACTCCGGACCGCCGATGACTCTCACCGCGTCGTCAAACTGCTCCACCTGAACGCCGATCTTCACCAGCTTCTGCGTGATGGGCTCAAGATGCTTCGGTATAACGTTCTTTATTAGAATGTTGCTCCGGGAAGAAGCGGCTATGGTCATGAACGTTCCCGCCTCTATCTGGTCGGGGATAACACTGTATGTTGTGCCGTGGAGGTACTTCACGCCGCGTATTTTGATGACGTCCGTGCCTGCGCCGAGAATATCCGCGCCCATGCTGTTCAGACAGTTGGCAAGGTCAACAACGTGCGGCTCCTTGGCAGCGTTCTCAATTATTGTCAGACCGTCTGCCTTTACAGCCGCCATAATGGCGTTGATGGTGGCTCCGACGGTGTTCTTGTCAAAGAAGATCTGTGTTCCCACAAGCTTGTCGGCGCGGAGATTAACCATTCCGCCGTCAATCTCGCACTCAGCGCCGAGCGCTGCAAAGCACTTCAGGTGCTGATCGATCGGTCTGTCGCCGAGATTGCAGCCGCCGGGCATTGAAACGTGCGCGCTGTGGAATCTGCCAAGCAGAGTACCGAGGAAATATGTGGTAGCGCGCATGAGCTTCGCTTTTTCATATGGCACTGGAATATTCCGGAGAGGACGGGTGTCTATCTCCACGGTCGTCTTGTTGAGCATACGGATATTCGCGCCCATCTCGGACATGATCTGGAGCGTGATGGTAACATCGCTTATGCTGGGTATATTCTCTATAATGCAGGGCTCGTCTGAAAGAATCGTGCACGGCAGTATAGCAGCAACCGCGTTCTTTGCGCCGCTGATGCTTACCTCACCGCTGAGCTTCTTTCCGCCCCTGATAACGTATTTTTCCAAAACTGCACTTCCCCCCCGTCCCCGCAAGCGGGAACAGATATCAAAATTTATATATATTTCTGGTCACAAAGACCGGTATTCTCACATATGTAGGTAAAACGGGCATAGCACACCCGCACTTATTCCATAATATTATATCACATACTTTTCAAAAAAGAAAGTGGATTTTGAAAATTTGCTTAGCGAAAATTTCATTTTGGCAGATTGAACAATTTTTTTTGTAGTATTTTATAATTTTCATAAAATCGGCCGGAACTTCTTAATAAACTTATTATTGACTTTTTCACTACATCTAGTCATTCCAGTTCAGTAAAACCGCATATTTACGGAATTTATGGGCAATATCAGTAATGATTACCGATTATTCTGCAAATTAAACAGAAATGAGGAATATTTTTTATATATAATTACCTATTGAATAATTTTACGCGATGTATTATAATAGGTTTGTACATCGGGAGGATGCTGCTTCCCCGCAGAATGTCTCCCCGAGTGGCTTTACGCCAAGCAAACACAGACAAACGTCTGACAACAGGAGGAAATTTAATCATGAAAATCAGAAACATCGTTTCCGCAGCAGCAGCCTGCGCAGTTGCAGCAGCTGCACTCGTAATGCCCACCTCTGCTGAGGAGAGCTACGTTGCAGGTCTTACATGGCAGTCTTCCAGCTATATGTTCCGTAACACCATAGCTCAGTCCTCTCTCCTTTACTGGGACAACGATCTCGGCGAAGCTGCTGAGCTCGAGGGCGCTTCCTTCACCGACGCACAGATCACCGGCGACGGCGAGTACACCGTTACACTCGACGGCGTTAAGGACGGCGGCTGGAATATGCTGAAGCTCGAGTCCAACATCGACCTCGACACAACACCCGTTCAGTTCGAGATCACCTCTGTTGAGCTCAACGGCGCAGCTGTTGACTTCGACAAGAGCGTTGCAGTTATGAGCGAAGACGCAGCTACCGCAAGCGATGACTACTCCGACTGGGAATTCAGCATCAAGAACACCGCCAGAATCCAGCTCATCAACGTATATGACAACATTGCAGCTATCCCGAATGATTCCTATGAGTCCATCAAGGTTACATTCACTGTAACAGGTCTTGGCGGCGGCGACGCAGCTGATGACTCCGCAGCAGCTACCGCAGACGCTGAGGCTCCCGCAACAACCACCGACAACGGCAAGGGCTCTCCTGACACCGGCGTTGAGGGTATCGCAGCAGTTGCCGGTCTGGCTCTGATCGCTGGCGGCGCAGTTGTAGTTTCCAGAAAGAGAAAGTAATTTCTGCTTACTGGTCAGAATTATCCCCCTCCTGAATACGCGTGGGACATCAAGGGGATATAGTCGCAAACCCGCATTACACAAGAAATTGTAATGCCTCACAACCAGTACAGACCATACCCTGACCAATAAAAGGACGCTTTTCACTGAAAGGCGTCCTTTTTCTATAAATTATGTATATGGTCACCTCTAAAAACCTCATGTGAGCGAAAATGTGCAGTGCGCGCCATCTTCGTCGTCAAACCTCCTAGTAAGGCATACAGCCTTACGAGGAGGCTTTCCTAGAATCTGGCACACCCTGCCCATTTTTGCTTTCGCGCACAATCTGCTTGCCACCTGATTTCCAGATGTTTCTGTATGTAAATCACTTAATGTCACGTCCACATTTGTTTAAAAAGCGGACGTGATTTATTTTGTCCGGCCGGATAATCGGCAAGGCAGGTTATTCTGCACAAATTACCCTTTCGTACCAGACTTCGCTGTTATTCAGGATCATCTCCGGAAAAAGCCCCCTCAGTTATCCCTTGCCGCGCGGAATTCCGTGGAGAATCCGCTGTCGTACAGCTTTGAAAGCTCATAGTCGCTGCCGAGGAAATCACCAATGGTTATCAGGGCTGTCTTGCGTATGCCATTTTCCTCTGCGGTCTGCGCAAGATTTCCGACCGTACAGCGGCAGACCCTCTCGTCCTGCCAGCTCGCCTTGTACACTATCGCCGCCGGAGTTTCAGCGGAATACCCGCCTTTTATCAGCCTTCCGGAAAGTTCCTCAAGCATACCCGTGCTCAGGAATACCACCATCGTGGAGCCGTGCGCCGCTAGGGATTCTATACTCTCCCGCTCCGGCACCGGAGTCCTCCCCGCCATGCGCGTGATAATAACCGTCTGGCTGACAGAGGGCAGCGTGTATTCCGCCCGGAGAGCCGCGGCGGCTCCGCAGAAGCTGCTGACCCCCGGACAAACGGCGTATCCTATCCCCAGCGCGTCAAGCCTGTCCATCTGCTCGCGTATCGCGCCGTACAGGCACGGATCCCCGGTGTGGAGCCTTACGGAACGCTTCCCTGCGGATTCCGCCGAAGATATAGCAGATATCACCTCGTCCAGCGTCATCAGCGCGCTGTTGTAGATCTCACAGCCCGGCTTCGCGTATTCCAGCAGCTCCGGATTTACCAGCGAGCCTGCATAAATTATCACGTCCGCCTGCTGGATAAGCTTCATTCCCCGCAGCGTTATAAGGTCCTTTGCGCCGCAGCCGGCTCCTACGAAATCAACCATTGTACTCCTCCGAAATCTTTTCCATAAGCCCCGCGGCGGACGGCGTTTCAGCAAGTATCCCGAACTTGTCCGAGAACATCACCGCGCCAGTCGGAACAGCGCTTTTAACCTTTGCCGACAGGTAATATTCCGCGCGTTTTCCGAGTATCTCCATCGCCTTTTCGCATACGCCGGAATCCATCAGCAAAGATATCGCGGCGTCCGCTGTTACGCATTCCGTTATTTTTACAAGCGTATCCGGATCCGCTCCCGCCAGAAGTCCGCAGGTGACCAGCATTTCCATTCTGCCGTCAGCCTGTGCGGAGTGCGTGTTCATTATTCCGGCTCCAAGCTTCACCATCTTGCCGATGTGCCCGATGATAAGAACGCGTTCAAAGCCGTATTCCAGAGCCGCGTCTAAAGCTTCACCGATGAAATTGCTGCAGGTTACGCAGCGGTCGAGCGCAAACGGCATATTCCGCTGAATAAAGCTCTGGCTGTAATTTCCGAGGGTGAGCAGCAGGCTGCGGCAGCCCTCCTCGCGGCGCATACGCTCTTCCAGACGGATAGTATCAACCAGTGCGGAATTGCTCATCGGCTCGACTATTCCGGTGGTGCCGATTATGGAGATGCCGCCCTCTATTCCCATTCGCGGGTTGTATGTCTTTGAGGCCAGCTCCGCACCATTCGGCACGGAGATAACAATGCGGAATCCGCCCCGGTAGTCGTAATGCTCGGCAATTTCCGACACCGCCGACGATATCATTTTACGCGGCACGGAGTTTATCGCAGCATTCCCCGGGGGCTGGTCCAGACCGGGCTTTGTGACCTTTCCGATCCCCTCGCCGCCGTCTATCGTGATTCCCCCGCCGGAAAGCGTAACGCGTGCGCAGACCTCTATTCCGTTGGTTATGTCCGGGTCGTCGCCGCTGTCCTTTTTAACGGAGCACAGCGCGCTGTTTCCGGAGAGCTCGCAGCGCTCCACCGGGATTTCAAGCGCGATCCCCTTTGGCGTGAGGAGCTCCACGCGATTCGCAGGAATCCCCGACAGCAAAGCCGCTGCCGCCGCCTTTGCAGCGGCTGCCGCGCAGCTCCCGGTGGTGAATCCGCAGCGGAGTTTTTCACCCGCTCTGTATACAAATCTGTCCACAAAACCTCCAGAAAAAAACGTATGCCGGAGCACACGGAAAACTCCACGGCAAAAAAGCCGGACTTATGTCTGACTTATTTTGCGCGCCACCGCCGCTCGCTGAGTTACGCGGGACATGAAAAGCCGGCAGGTATTCCGGCTAGGAATTAAGCGCTTTGTCCCCGGTTTCCCGGTGGCTGCGCCCTGCATGGAGAAAAAAGCTGTTCCTTACGGCAGCGTGACTGCACAGGTCTTGCGCCTGTTTCCCTATTATCTCCCCCTTCCGGGGAGAGCCGACAGTCCCGTCTGCATTTTATTTTACTCCATAATCGGCGTAAATTCAAGCTGTTTTGCCTATAAAAATAGTCTATATTCAGAGATAATTTTTGGTTATATCCTCCAATCAGACTGGGTGATATCATCACCAAAGCCGGGATTTTTTGCAGCGAATTATTTGTGCAAAGATACAAAAATCCGACAAAGGTATTGCAATTAAATGATTTCGTGGTATAATTCACTTTGGCAGAATGTATATACAGCCTCCGCGCCATTCCGGATAAATGCGCGGTATCAAAATCAAATAAGTAAGGCGGTGCCGCAGCATGGAGTCTCTCCATGACTGAGGTTAAAAGGGAAGCAGGTGCAAATCCTGCACGATCTCGTCACTGTATCAGGGGAGCAGAAACCACGAAGCGAACGCTTCAGTCACTGGGAAACCGGGAAGGCGGTACTCTGCGATGAGCCTCAAGCCAGGAAACCTGCCGTCTGAATGTACAGGGATAAAATCCCGGATCACGAGGTATTGGTCGTACGCTTTTCCGACGCCCTGTTTGCGGCGTCTGGTTTGTCGTGCCCTTTTCCTTTGGAAGAGGGCTTTTTTAATGCACCCATTCCGCGTGTTCCAGAAAGAAAGGAACACAACATCATGAAAAGATCAAAGCTCATTCTTGCGGCAGTCCTTGCTGCCGCCACCGCGCTTACCGGCTGTTCTTCAAGCGGAACTTCCTCTGCTGACAGCACATCCTCTGAGTCTGTAAATTCCCCCGCAGTTTCCACTGCCGAGAGCGCTGCCGCAGAGGAGGATTCCGATGTTTCCTCCGCGCAGGCAGCTACTGCTGAATCCGCTGCGACCGCTGAGGCTGACGACGAGAACTACAACACCGGCGACGCGTCACTCGACAACCCCAGGAATCAGGACGGCATCGGCGAAAACGAGCTGCTGGTGCTCAGCTTCGGAACCAGCTTCAACGACAGCCGCCGCCTTACTATCGGCGCCATTGAGAACGACCTCGAGGCCGCATTCCCGGAGTATTCCGTAAGGAGAGGATTCACCGCGAACATCGTTATCGACCATGTCAACAGACGCGACGGCGAGAAGATAGACGACATCGGCGAATCCCTCGACAGAGCCGTTGCAAACGGAGTAAAGCGCCTTGTAGTACAGCCCACTCACCTGATGAACGGCATTGAATACGACGAGCTCTGCGGGAAGATCGCGGATTATTCCGACGCATTTGAAAAGGTAGTTATCGGCGACCCGCTGCTCACCACTGACGAGGATTTCCAGACCGTTGCAGACGCTATCGTTGACTGGACAAAGGACTACGACGACGGTGAGACCGCCATCGTTTTCATGGGTCACGGCACCGAGGCTGAATCCAACGCAGTTTACCAGAAGATGCAGGATCTGCTGACAAGCGGCGGTCACACCAACTATTTCGTAGGCACCGTTGAAGCGACTCCCTCCCTTGACGACGTTATCGCGGCTGTAAAGGCAGGAAACTACACCAAGGTCGTTCTGGAGCCGCTGATGGTTGTTGCCGGAGACCATGCAAACAACGATATGGCAGGCGACGAGGACGACAGCTGGAAGTCTGCCTTCGAGAAGGAAGGCTATGAGGTAACCTGCCTGCTCCGCGGCCTTGGCGAGAACGAGACCATCAGACAGCTCTATGTTGCACACGCACAGGCTGCTGTAAACGCCATTGCCGAGTAATTTTCCACTGAATACATATAGGGCGGCGGGTTATTTTCCTGCCGCCTTTCGGAGATTTTACAGATGAAAAAATACGTTTCAATTATCGCATTGTCCGCCGTTATCATGCTTTCCGGGTGCTCCAGGAACAGTGTTTCCCGGACTTCACTGGCGGAAGCCGGCACTGCAGAAGCCGTATCCGCTTCCGGGCTTACTGCAGCAGATATCCTTGACGGAAGCTACGAAATAACCGTGGATTCCAGCTCGACCATGTTCAATATCACAAAGTGCACGCTCACCGTTTCAGACGGCAAGATGACCGCTGTTATGACAATGCACGGAAAAGGCTATCTGTACCTCTTCATGGGAAAGGGCGAGGACGCGGACGAAGCCGAGTATATCCCGTTCGCGGAGGACTCCGACGGAGCCCACACTTTCACCGTCCCGGTCACGGCGCTGGATACCCCGGTTGACTGCGCGGCATTCAGCAAGAACAAGGAAAAGTGGTACGACCGCACGTTAGTGTTCCGATCCGACCTTATCCCGGCGGAAGCCTTCGCCGTGGGAGTGCTGAAAACTCCCGCCTCCATGGGGCTTGCAGACGGAGAGTACGCCGCTGACGCAGCGCTTTCCGGAGGCTCCGGCAGAGCTTCGGTGAAGTCTCCGGCGAAGCTCACGGTTTCCGGAGGGAAGGCTTCGGCTGAGATAGTGTGGAGCAGCTCTAACTACGATTATATGCGGATCGGCGGAGAAAAGTTTCTGCCGGTGAATACCGGGGGAAATTCCACATTTATTATCCCGATACCGTATTTTGACCGCGAAATAACGGTCTACGCCGACACCACCGCAATGAGCGAACCTCACGAAATCGAGTATAAGCTGATATTCGATTCTGCTTCGGTGAAGTGATGATAATAGCTCAGAAATTACCGGGACAGCGCCGCATAAAGAACATTTATCCGATTTTGTACGGAATTGCCCTGACGCTTCTGGCGTCGGTAACTCTCGCGGGATGCGCCGCCCATGTTCAGAATGACGGCGGTTCCCTGCCGGAAGTTGTCGGCAGCATGGAGCTTAAATACGCCGATCAGTTTTCGGTGGACTACCTGGAGGACGGCTCCGCGCTTGCCGAGATAGCGGACGGACGGCGGTACCTCATCGTACCGGACGGCGCAGAACCCACGGAAAATATCCCGGGCGATATCACAGTATTAAGACAGCCGGAAAATATCTACCTTGCATCCTCATCGGCGATGGATCTTTTCGGCTGCATAGGCGGGCTGGATGATATTTTAGCCTGCTCCACCCCGGAAAGCGGCTGGAAACTGCCGGATATAGCGCAGGCAATGGCAGACGAAGACATACTGTACGCCGGGAAGTATTCCTCGCCGGACATCGAGCTGCTTATGTCCGAGGGCTGCGACGCGGCTATAGAAAACACGATGATCTACCACAACCCGAAAATAATAGAGCAGATCGAAAACTGCGGTATCCCCGTGCTGATAGAGCGTTCCAGCTATGAATCACACCCGCTCGGGCGGCTGGAATGGGTAAGGCTTTACGGGCTTATCCTCGGAAAAACAGACGAAGCCGAGCGGCTTTTCAGCGAGAAATACGCACTGCTGGACGATGTGATCTCTCAGGAAAGCGCCGGCTGTACGGCGGCGTTTTTCTATATTTCGTCCAACGGATATGCGGTCGTGCGGAAGCCCGGGGACTACATTTCCAAGATGATAGATCTTGCCGGCGGCAGGTATATTCTGGACGCGGACAGCCTCAAAGTCGATGAAAACGCGCTGTCAACCGCTAATATCCAGTTTGAGGCGTTCTATGCGATGGCAAAGGACGCGGATTACCTTATTTATAACGGAACGATAGACGGCGGAGTTGAATCCCTGGAACAGCTTTCCGCAAAGAATCCGCTGCTGGCGGATTTCCGGGCGTTCCGTAACGGAAATGTCTGGTGTACCAACGCTAACGTATTCCAGCAGACCTCCGCCGCCGCAGAAATGACCGAGGAACTCCACCGGATTTTCACCGGAGGGAGCGGAAACTTTGAATTCTTCCACAAGCTGAGCTGACAGAAAGGAGCGCCGCATGAACCGAACCGCCCGCTGTGCCGTATGTTATGCGGCGCTGATTATCCTGACCCTTGCGCTTGGAATTGCCGGAATATGCTTCGGCAGCGTGAAAATAACCGCTAAGGAGATCGCGGCAGCCATTTTCGGCGGGGATAATTCCACAGCCGCGAATATCATACTGATAAGCCGCCTGCCGCGCGTCGTCGCCGCGGTAGTTCTGGGCGGAGCGCTGGCTGTTTCGGGATATCTTCTCCAGACGTTCTTTGCAAATCCCATTGCCGGTCCGTTCGTGCTGGGGATTTCCTCCGGCGCAAAGCTGACTGTCGCGCTGACGATGACAGCGTTCCTCGGGAACGGAACGGCGCTGGATTCCGCAGGGCTGATAATCGCGGCGTTTGCCGGCTCCCTGCTTTCGCTCGGACTGATAATCCCGGTCTCCGGCAGAACGCAGAAGAATTATATGCTCATCGTCTGCGGAATAATGATAGGATACATCTGCTCTGCGATAACCGAATTTGTCGTGACGTTTGCGGACGATTCCAACATCGTGAACCTGCACAACTGGTCAATGGGAAGCTTCTCCGGAATAGGAATGGACGAAGCCGGCGTGATGTCCGCAGTGATTTTCGCAGCGATGATACCCACGTTCCTGATGTCAAAGCAGATAGGCGCATATCAGCTCGGGGAAGCCTACGCGCGCAACTCCGGCGTGAATATCCGGGCGTTCCGGCTGGCGGTGATACTGCTGTCAAGCCTGCTTTCCGCCTGCGTTACGGCGTTTGCGGGACCAGTATCTTTCGTGGGGATAGCTGTTCCGCATATCGTGAAAAAAATATTCGGCACGGCAAGGCCGCGGGTGGTGATTCCTGCGGCGTTTCTCGGCGGAGCCTGCTTCTGCCTGCTGTGCGACATTATCGCGCGCACGGTCTTTGCGCCCACGGAGCTCAGCATAGGCTCAGTGACGGCGGTGCTCGGAGCGCCTGTTGTCATTGCAATAATGATGTCAAGGAAAAAGTGAAAGGCGGTGCGCAATGGACGGAGCATTCTTCAGGACTGACGGTCTGAAAGCGGGATACGGCAGAAAGGTTATCCTCAGCGGAGTTGAAATCACCGCTGAACGCGGCAGGATAACAACGCTGATAGGTCCAAACGGCTGTGGGAAATCCACCCTGCTGCGTACGGCGGCGAAACAGCTTCCCGCACTGTCCGGGAGCATTTTTCTCGATGGGAGGTCCCTTGCCGGGACAACGCCGAACGAGCTTGCAAAAAAGCTGTCGATACTGCTGACCGAGCGCATTTCTCCGGAACTCATGACCTGCCGGGATGTGGTGGAATCCGGACGATACCCGTACACCGGGCGGCTCGGGATCTTATCCGGGCAGGATAAATCCGCGGTCGCCGAAGCAATGGAGCTGACCTCCACCGCGGAGCTCTCGGAGATGGATTTCAGCAGGATAAGCGACGGACAGAGGCAGCGCGTAATGCTTGCACGGGCGATATGCCAGCAGCCGGACCTGCTTATACTCGACGAACCTACCTCCTTCCTCGATATCCGGCATAAGCTGGAACTCCTGAACACGCTGAAAAAGCTAGTCCGTGAAAAGAACACCGCCGTTCTCATGTCGCTGCACGAACTTGACTTAGCCGAGCGCGTCTCAGATAAAATAGTGTGTATAGACGGCGGAAAGGTCGGACGCGTGGGAGCCCCCGGAGAGATTTTTTCCGGAGGGTATATCAGCAGGTTATACGGAATAGACGAGCACAGCTTCAGCGAGATAAACGGCTGCGCGGAGCTTGAAAGACCGTCCGGTACGCCGAAAGTATTCGTCGTTTCCGGCGGCGGGAAAAGCTCCGGAATATTCCGTGGCTTACAGCGGCTGGGAATACCGTTTGCAGCCGGGATCATACCGGAGAACGACATCGACTTCCCCGTTGCAGACGCACTCGCATCGGAAGTGCTGTCATATCCGGCGTTCAGCGCTGCTCCGGAATCCGCGCTGCTGCGCGGCAGAGAGCTTGTGAGCTCCTGCGGGTATGTGATCTGCTGCCCCGGAAGCTGCGGTGAAACGAATCCGGAAAATACATCCCTGCTGGAGCTGGCACGCCGGCTTGGAAAACTGTGTTCTGATGGTAACCTCTAAAAACCTCCTTCACGGCAGATTTCTATGACTTATATCATCTGCTTCGTTGTCAAACCTTGAAATACATACAGTAAACGCATTATCCGCCTGCGGCGGAAAACGCTGCGGTTTGACACCTGGCATCTGATATAAGTCATATACGAAATCTGCTCGTGTCCTGGTTTTTAGAGGTTACCTGATATGTAAATTGGTGATTACTGCTCATGATTTCCGGCATGGCGCCAGGTGATTCGCTTTATGAGATCAAAACAAAACGGCGGGGCTTCCCGTCGTTTTTTTCACCAGAGCTCCCCGCCGTAATAGTGGTATTTCACCAAACTTTCTATTGACTTATAAGGGGAAGTGTGGTAGAATAATCATGTATGGAATACAGATTCCAGATAATTCTATATATGAACGGAAGTGAGAGCATGAACAACGATGAGATCGAAGTACCGCGCCCTGAGCGGCTGGAAAGCGCCTGCCATATCTTTGTGAATCAGGCGGGATATCAGCCCTGGGACGAAAAATATGCCATTCTGTCGTTCCCTGCTTCCTTTTATACGGTGGTGGACGACCACGGACGCGTCTGCTTTTCCGGCGCAGCGACATATGAAGGATTCGACCGCGGCTCCGGCGAGGTGCTTTACAGGGCGGATTTCTCAATGCTCAGGCTTCCTGGGAAATACCACGTTCAGTGCGGCAGCGAGTTCTCAATGAACTTTATGATAGAGGACCGCGCCTATAAAAAATGCTTTGACGACTGCATGAAAGCGTTCTATTACCAGCGCTGCGGCTGTGAGCTGGAATCCAGATACGCAGGAGTCTGGAAGCATGGAAAATGCCACTGCTCCCCTGCCCTGCTGCTTGACAACACCAGGATAAAGCTGGACGTTTCCGGAGGCTGGCATGACGCCGGCGACTACGGACGTTACGTCACAGCGGCGGCGACCGCCCTCGCTCACTTGTTTTATGGCTGGAAGATGTTCCCGGATATATTCCGGCAGCAGGATCTCAATATTCCCGGAAAGCCATCGGCTATGCCGGACGTCCTGCTGGAATGCCGCTACGAGCTGGAATGGCTGCTCAAAATGCAGCGAGTTGACGGCTCCGTATGGCACAAGGTCACGACATACAAGCACGCGCCGTTTGTCATGCCCGAGCAGGACGCCGACCCGATGTACGTCATGCCGATATCATCCAGCGCCACCGCGGATTTCGCGGCTGTGACCGCCCTTGCCTCCACCATTTATAAGGAATACGACTCCGACCTTTCCGCATGGCTGCTCAGGTGCTCACGCGCGGCATGGGACTGGCTGGAAAAGAACCCGCAGTTCGTTGGATTCCAGAACCCCAAGGGCTGCGACACCGGAGTCTACGGCGAACACAGCGACCGGGACAACCGTTTCTGGGCGGCTGCGGAGCTCTTCAACGCCACCGGAGACACCAGCTTTTTCAGCCGGGCTATGGAGCTGCTGCCGGAGGAATTTTCCAAAACCGCGCTCGGATTTGCCTCTGTGGGCGGATTCGGTACGCTGGCGCTGATACTCAGCGGCAGAATGAGCCCCCAGTTCGGGAAGCTTCTGCAAAAAACCTTCGTTACGCGCGCCGAGGAGCTCGCGGACATCTGCCGTTCAAACGCGTGGGGAGTTTCCCTCAGCCCGGAGCAGTACAACTGGGGCAGCAATATGTCGGTGCTCACGAATGGCATGACGTTCCTCATCGCGGATCACCTTGAAAAGCGCTCCGGCAACACACGGCAGCGGTTTCGGAGGTTCGCCTCGATGCAGCTTGATTACCTGCTCGGCACGAATCCCACCGGCTACAGCTTCGTGACCGGAAACGGAGAGTTCTGCGTGAACTACCCGCACCACCGCCCCGCGTCCGCGGACGGCGTGGAGGAATGTATCCCCGGCCTGGTCAGCGGAGGTCCCAACAGCCGCCGCGAGGATCCCTGCGCCAGGGAAATTATCCCGGACGGCGCCCCGCCGATGAAGTGCTTCTCAGACAACACGGAGTGCTACTCATTGAACGAGGTAACAATATACTGGAATTCCCCGGCAGTGTTCCTGCTGGCAGGATTACAAGAATAACTGGAGAAAATATGGATAACAAAAAATACAAGCGCCGACCGAAGAAAAAAGGCGGACTGACCGGCAATGCGATAGCCCTTATTGCCCTTTCAGCCGCCCTTGTGGTGGTCATCGTGATACTTGTGATACTTCTGTGCATGAGAAACGGCCAGCAGGAGGAAACATCAGGCTCGCAGCCGCAGACCTCAGAGGCTCAGACCGTTGAGGTACAGACTGTGGAACCCACCGCGGAACCCGTTATAACGGACGTGGCTTTCGGCTCTGCGGATTACAGCAAGGAGTTCTTCTCAAAAGACCTGTTCATCGGCGACAGCATCGCGACCGGATTCACCGACTACTCCAAGCTTAATGGCGCAAACGTTGCTGCAAGCGTGAACATGACCCCGTACAAGGCTCACGCGGAGGACATAACCCTCGGGGACGGGACTGTCGGCACCTGCCTGTCCTACGCTGAGAAAATGCAGCCGGAGCGTATTTTCCTCCTGCTCGGATTCAACGGACTCAGCTCCCCGAATGCTATGGAGGGAAGCTTCCGCACCCTTATTGAGAAGCTTGAGGAAGCCTGCCCGGATTCCGTTATCTACTGCTACTCCATCACCCCGCTGACTGCAAACAGCTCCGCGGCGGCAAGCGCAGGGTTCGACAATTCTGACGTTAAGTCTTTCAACGAGTACCTCAGGAAAATGACAAACGAACTCGGAGTCGTTTATCTCGATATCAACTCCAAGATGGCGGATTCCAGCGGGTACCTGAAATCCGACTACAACGAGTACGACGGAATGCACATCAGCGCACCGACATACGACCTGATACTCAGCTACACGCAGCGGTTCATTCAGGAAACTCCCGAGCCGGAGGCTTCCTCGAAGCACGCGCCCGTGATAACCAATACTGCTCCGCAGACCACCGCAGGTCAGGAGACATCCCAGCCGCAGGAATCCGCGACCGGAGAAAGCTCCGCGCCGGATGACGCCTCAACTCCTGAGGAATCAGCCCCCGACGAGACATCGCAGCTTTCCGAAAGTTACAGCGCGTCATTCTTCGCGGACGACCTGTTCATCGGCGACAGCATAACCACCGGACTTTCGCTGTATGGGATACTTCCCCCGAAGAATGTCGCGGCGGCGGTAGGATACACTCCGTACAAGGCGTACTCCACGGAAATCCAGCTCGGGGACGGCTCCACAGGCACTGCGTATGACTACGCGGTTAAAATGCAGCCGAAGCGCATTTTCATCATGCTGGGTTCCAACGGCATAACCTCGGCGGCTTCAATGGAGGACAGCTACCGCGAGCTTCTCGACAAGCTGGCTTCAGGATGCCCGGACAGCACGGTCTACTGCATTTCCGTAACTCCGGTGACGGATGACAGCACTTCCGCCGCAAACGCCGGCATCGACAACTCCATGATAACCGACTTCAACAAGTATATCAGGGCTCTCACGGACGAAAAGGGGCTTACATACATCGACCTGTACTCCCAGCTCTCAGACAGCAGCGGATATTTCCTGCACGATTACGCAGAGAATGACGGTCTGCACTTCAAGGGCGCGACATACAAGGTAATGCTCAACTACATTGAGAACCTGATAGGATAAATAGAGACAACAACTAACAGAAGGGAAAAATATTATGAAGAAGAATTTAGCGATCGCTGCGATATGCGCAGTAATGCTCCTTGCAGGCTGCTCCGGCGGAAACAGCTCCAGCCAGAGCGCTTCCGAAAGCACCCCCGCCGCTTCCGCTGCGGAATCCGTCAGAACCGCCGCCGAAAAGGCCGACGCACTGATGGCAGAAGTGACATTCTCCGGCGAAATGGTTACCGTTGACTCGGACACCATGGAGCTCCGCCTCGGCTTCACTGCCGATGGTATCTCGGACTATGCCGTGTATATCTGCGGCTCCGGCGCTTATCCCGACGAGTTCGGTATCTTCACCGCCGACAGTTCCGAAAAGGCTGACGAAATAAAGACAGCCCTTGAAAAGCGCATTGAGTCCCAGAAGGCTACATACACAGACTACACTCCTGAGGAGATGTACAAGTTCGACGACTGCTTCGTAAAACAGGACGGAAACACGGTGTACTACGCGGTCACCGCCGATAACACCAGGGCGGCTGATATCCTCGGCTGATAACATGAAAGTGGCGCTGTCATAGGACAGCGCCACAATTTTATCTCTCCGGAACCGCGATATTAAGCGCGCCCGGAAGCACTTCGATTTCCGCCGAAGTGTACTCCCCGCCGTTTTCACCGTCAAGCGTCCAGCGGAACGGCTTCTCGCAGGAGACCGACAGCTTCGCGGATTTGAACGACACCACCATGTCCGTGTCGCAGTCGTGGTTCACCATGAACCGGTTTATCGCGTCAAGGTCGGACAGGCACTTCGGAGCCTTGACAAACAGGCAGTCCAGCTTTCCGTCTGTGAGGGAGGCGCCGTCCGGGACGAGGTTCTTCATTCCGCCGACGGAGTGGGTATTTCCTACCATGCAGTAGATGAAATCATCCTCGATTTCGCCGTCCTCCCAGGTTATCTTAACCCGCCCGGAGTTCTCCTTGAGGTACTTCGGCTCGAAGGATTTCAGCCCGGTCAGGAAATACGCGAACGAACCGAGGACGTTCTTGCTTTTCTGGCTGGTGACGTAGCTTACGTCCGTGAACCACCCGAACGCCGAAATGTACGCGAAATACCCGCCATTGAACCGCCCGGGGTCCACCGGCAGGAAATTCTCCCGCATTATCATCTCCGCCGCCTTTACCATATCCTTCGGGATATCCAGCGAAGAGGCGAAATCGTTCACCGTGCCGGATGGTATGTACCCGCAGGGCACGTTTACCCTGCTTGCCGCCAGCCCGTATGACAGCTCGTGGAGCATTCCGTCGCCGCCGCTGCTCACTATCAGGTCGAATTCCCCGGCGCGGCGGGAGATGAACTCTATCGCGTCCCCGGAACAGCTTGTCGGGTGCACCATGACATCGTAGCCGCTCCGCGTGAATACGCTCAGGATATCCGACAGAGCCGCCTTTACAGCTCCCTTTCCTGAGTTCGGGTTATAGGTGAAAAGCATTTTCTTCATATCCGGAATCCTCCTGAAATCATACGTCTTGGATCAGACCGCAGATGGCGGTTTATCGGCGGTATGATGGCATTATATCATTTTTTTACAACTATGTCAAGCCGCTGAAATGAAGATTCACAAACCACCGTGGAATCGTAAAAAATCTTCTTGCAATTTGGCTTTCGGTGTGATACAATAATAAGGATAAAAAGAGAAAAGGAGAACACCATGGAACCGCATGACTACAAGGTAACAAAAATAGAGGGCGAATACGCGACCCTCACGGATATCAGCTCCGGGGAGGAGCTTTTTATTGCGCTTTTCCTGCTCCCGGAGGGAACGGATATCGGCATGACCCTGCACTACGAGAACCTCCAGTACGAGATAACGGAGGAATGATATGGCGCTGATGCTTGCAGTAGTCGTGTGCTACACGATTTGTTCCCTCAGCGACAAATACGCAGTCGCAAAGCTGAAAATGAACGGAAACACGCTGACATTTATTATGGCGGCGGCGACCTCGCTGTTCATGCTGGCATATCTTCCGTTCGACAGCAGGCACTTTGACGGGAGCTTCGCGGCGTTCCTTGCCATAGGGCTGATGGTGCTGTCAAAGTTCCTGGAATTCCAGCTTGCGGCGGTGATACTGAAAGAGATGTCCGCGTTTGAGCTGAAAGCGTGGCTTGGGCTTACGGTGTTCCTGTCCTACGGGACCGACCTGCTCCTCGGTAACGCGGCGCTCGGGCTGGTAACAGTGTGGAAATTCTGCTTCATCGCCGTTACGGCGGCGGGGCTTTTCATGATTGCCAAAGCCGGCGGAAAGAAGATAAACTACCTGAAAATTCTGCTCCCCCTGGCGGGATATCTGCTGTGCAAATTCGGCTACGGGCTTATCGTGACTTTCACGAAGCAGAGCGTTTCCCCAACGCTGTCGCTGTTTTTCGCGCTGGTTATCCTCGCGGTGGGACTGGCTCCGTTCGTTCACCCGATAAGGCTCTGCAGGGAACAACCGAAAGCCGTGCTTATCGTGGGGCTTACCAAGATACCGAACGTTATCGGGCTTATCCTGGAGAACATCGTGGCACAGCAGAGCATGGCTAACTACTCGTTCATTCAGCCGATGATACTTGTGGCGCTGTTCTTCATCGGCGTGATACGAAAAGAGGAGTGCACTAAGCTGAATATAATCGGCGGCATTGTGTGCATACTCGGAATCGCAGGATTCCAGCTTATTGGAATGCTGGTATAGAATAAAAAACAGATTACATATACAGGCTTCTCGGAAGCCTGAAGGAGAACAAAAGAAAAATGAAAGAACTAACTTCCGGCAAGCCGATGAAGCTTATCATCGGCTTTGCCCTTCCCGTGCTTCTGGGACTTGTGTTCCAGCAGGCTTATACCCTCACGGATACAATAATAATCGGCAGGCAGCTCGGTCAGGATTCTCTGGCGGCGGTAGGCTCCACCTCGGCGGTGGTATCGCTGATGTTCAACATCATCAACGGGCTTGTCACCGGTTTCGCCATAATCATCGCGAAGAACTTCGGAGCCGGCGACCATGACGAAATGCGCCGCACCATCGCCCGGACGCTCACGTTTTCGGCGGCTGCGGCGGCGCTCATCATCGTCGGGATAGCGGTGTTCATCGACCCGCTGCTCCTGGCGCTGGATACTCCGCAGGGAATTTTCAGCGAGGCGCGCACCTACCTCATCATTGTGGATATCGGGCTTGTGGCTACGCTGTTCTATAATCTGGAATCCGCCGTGCTGCGCGCGGTGGGCGACAGCGTTATCCCGCTGGTCATTCTGGTGATCTCCACGGTGCTGAACATCGGGCTGGATCTCCTGATGGTGTGTGCAATGCAGATGGGAGTTGCCGGCGCGGCTCTCGCGACTGTAATAGCCCAGCTCGTTTCCGCAGCGGTCTGCCTTGTCTACCTGATAAAGAAACGCCCCTTCCTCATCGTGAAGCCCGGGGATTTCAGGTTCACGGCGGCTTCATCTGCGGAACTCCTCAGCGCGGGCTGCGGAATGGCGCTGATGTACTCCATCGTTGACATCGGCTCGATAGTCCTCCAGAACGGAATAAACGGCTTCGGCGAGGACATAATCGCGGCGCACACGGCGGCAAGAAAGATATTCGGATTCACGATAATGCCGTTCTCGGCGCTGAGCGCCACCCTTGTGACCTACACCAGCCAGAACCGCGGCGCGGGTAAATACTCCCGCATTGGAAAGGGCGTGCGCTCGGGGCTTCTGCTGGGATTCGCCTGCGCGGCGCTCGACGTGCTGCTTATCTTCACCGCAGGCAGGGCGATGGTCGGGATAATTCTGCCGGACTGTGCGCGGTACGTTGAGGACACGGCGGTGCAGTACCTCTGGATAAACGTGCCGTTCTATTTCTGCCTTGTGGTGCTTCTGGAGCTCCGCAGCACGCTTCAGGGGCTCGGACAGAGCGCCGTGCCCATCGGCGCAAGCTGCATTGAGCTTATATGGAAGATCTGCACGGTACTGTTCATGATACCGTGGCTCGGATACATGGGGGTTATCCTCTCCGAGCCGATAATCTGGACCGCCTGCGCAATAGTCATCGGAATAATCGCGCTCGTCACATTCCGGAAGCTCCCGAAAGAGGACGCAGCGCATGAAACGGCGAAAGGAGCCACAGAATGATAAAGGAACTATCCGAAAAGCTGACGGACAACGTGTCCCTCGCGGTAAAGGGAAAGCGCCGGGAACTTCGGCTGATATGCGCGGCAATGCTGGCGGGAGGCCACGTGCTTCTCGAGGACGTCCCCGGCACCGGAAAGACCCTGCTCGCACGCTCGCTCGCGAAGTCCGTTGACGCGGATTTTCGCAGGATACAGTTTACGCCGGACCTGCTTCCGTCAGATATCACCGGCATAAACTTCTACAACATGAAGCAGCAGGAATTCCAGCTCAGAAAGGGTCCGGTGTTCGCTAATATAATCCTCGCGGACGAGATAAACCGCGCCACTCCGCGTACTCAGTCGGCACTTCTGGAGTGCATGGAGGAAAAGCAGACCACCATTGACGGCGACACTTACCCACTGCCGCAGCCGTTTTTCGTTATCGCAACGCAGAATCCCGTGGAGACTCAGGGAACATATCCTCTGCCGGAGGCTCAGCTCGACCGCTTCATGATACGTCTGGCGCTGGGCTATCCCGACCGGGGCGAGGAGATAGCGGTAATAGGCGGCGCAGTTAAACGGGAGCTTTCAGCGGTGTGCTCCGCTGAAGAGCTGGTAAAGGCTCAGCAGGAAATAAATTCCTGCAAGGCAGGTGAAGCGGTGTGCAGCTACATCGCGGATATCGCGGCGGCTACCCGCCGCCACGGCAGCGTGAAGCTCGGGCTTTCCACCAGAGGAGCCGTGGCGCTCCGCAGAATGGCGTGCGCCCTTGCGATGATGTCCGGGCGGGACTACGCGATGCCGCAGGACGTGCTGGAGGCGGCTCCCTACGTCATAAACCACAGGCTTATATGCCGGGGGTACTCCGGGGCAGGCGGCGCGGCAAAGGCTGCGGACGACGTTCTGCGGCAGGTGCTGGACAGCGTCCCCGTGCCGACGGAAGGCTGATATGGAGCTTATCGTAATTGCGCTTATCCTCGCGGCTGTGCTTGTCGGTCAGTATTACCTGTACGAAAAGCTGGGTCAGCGCGGGCTGAGCTACAAGCTCACCGTAAGACGGCGCGGCACCGAGGGAGTACCCGCCGGAAGCGGCTCCGTCATCGAAGCCTTTGAGGACGAGGAGATCGAGATAATCGAGGAGATAGACAACGCGAAGATACTGCCGCTGCCGTGGGTCAGGACCGAAATAAGCTGCTCCCGCTGGCTGAGCTTCTACGGGAGCTCAGCGAACTCCAGGGACCCGGCGCAGAAAGGGCTCATCTCCGGGATATTCACGCTGAAGGGCCGCCAGAAATGCCGCCGCACATGGAAGGTGAAGTGCGAGAAACGCGGGCTTTTCACCATTGAGGACGCCTCGATCGTAGTCAGCGACCTGTTCGGACTGGTGCGCTCCGCCCGGATAATAAAACTCGGTCAGGAGCTGCGGGTGCTCCCTGTCCCCGCCGACATGGAGTGCGGCGATATGTCCGGGGACGTGTTCATCGGGGAGCTACCGGTGCGGCGCTTCGTGCTGCCCGACCCGTTCGTTATCAGCGGCGCGCGGGAATACTCCGGGCGGGAGCCGATGAACCGCATTCACTGGGCGCAGAGCGCGCGGTGCGGCTCGCTGATGGTCTACAACAACGAATTCACTACTGAGCGCCGGGTGCTGGTGCTGCTGAACGTCCAGCGAAGCTACCACGGAGAGAAGCAGCGCATATCCGTGCCCATACTGGAGGCGCTGATAAAGGGCGCGGCGTTCATGCTGGATTACTGCTGCCGCACCCACACAGAGTGCGCGCTTGCGGCAAACTCCCCGAAGCCGGTGTACTCCGAGCCCGGGGAGGGCTACGTCCACATGATGGAGCAGCTCCGCAGCCTTGCGGAAATTAAAAGCTCCTGCGGGGAGCATATCGACGATTTCATCTCCGGGGCGGATTTCACGGGATTTACAGACGTGGTATTCGTCAGCAGCTTCCTTGACGAAAAGTGCGCGGAAACGCTGCGCGGGCTTTCCCGGAACGGCAGGAGCATAACGATATTCTCCACGGATATCGAGGAAACAGACCTCTGCGACGTGCTCCACATTCCGCGCAAACAGTACTATCTGCCGGACGGCGGCGAAGAATAGGCGGTGAACTCATGCAGGAAAAAATACTGAGCACGCTGGCGGTGCTGTGCCAGTTCCTGACGCTGTACCCGGCGGTAGTTGTTACCGAGGGCGCGGCTTTCGGGAAATTCGTCTGGTGGCACTATTTCGCAATGTACGCGGTGATCGCGCTGTTCTATATTTCCGGGCGGGCGCTGGGTCAGTGGTCGTCAAGGGCGGGACTTTCCCGGAAAGCGAAGCCCTGGGCAATGTTCCTGGCGCGGACGGGGTTCATTCTTCCGGGAGCGCTGTTCTGCGTGGTCGGCGGACTGTGCGGGCTCCACGCGGGGGTGTTCCTTTATCTGCTTCCTGGGTGCGTCGCCGGCTACTTCGGAGGGTACCTCTCCGCCGGAAAGGGTTACAGCGACATCTTCACGCGCGGATGGTTCGCGGTGTATTTCGTGCTGGCGGTAGTGGCGGCTTTTCTGCTGAATTTCACGCATGACGTGGCTGTCATAAACAGCGGAATGACGCAACTTTCCGCGTCTTTCATCATACTTATCGCGGGGGCGGCAGTCCTCACGAATCAGACAAACATTGATATGCAGACCCGCCAGCGTGCCGGAGGAAAAGCCGTACTCCCGGCGGGAGTGCGCGGCTACAATGCAAAGCTAATCGCCGGCGCGGCGGGGCTTATCGCGGCGCTGTGCCTGTTCGCCCGTCCGATTGCAGGAGGAATATTCTCGCTGCTGAAAATGCTGATACAGTGGCTTATATCGCTTCTGAACAGGAACAGCGCGGATGACCCGCAGGACGGCTCCATGGACGAAAACACCGCCGATGACTTCGATTTCCCGGTGAACGAAAATCCGCTGTTCCAGCTTCTGATATACGTCCTGATAGGGGTGCTGATATTCCTTGCGATAAGGTTCAGGCGGCAGATTTGGGCGTTCATAAAGGAGCTTTTCCAGCCGCTGTTCAGGCTCCCGGTGCAGGAATCCCGGCAGCCGTTCGTTGACGAATTCAGCGACAGCACGCAGCGCGGGATCTCCGGGCGGGAGCAGCGCCGCACCGAGCGCGGGCTCGTCCGCAGGTATCGCCGCGAGAGCGACCCGGCGCTGAAATTCCGGGCAGGATACGAGCTGTATCTTGTCCGGCTGGGAGCCTCGGCATTTCCGCATCTTCCCACAGACACGACTACGGTGCACTCCGACAAGGGGGAGCGCGCCTTCGGAGAGCGCCTTGAAAACGGCGAGGTCAGCCGGATGGTAAGGACCTACGACCGCGTGCGCTACGGCGGGGAAACTCCAGACAATGAGGACTTGGCGGAACTCGACAGGATTCTCACGGAAATAAAGGCGATAAGGTCACCTCTAAAAACCGGTTTGAAAAGTGAAAATGGGTAGAGTGCACCGAATGCGATGAAAGCCGACGAAGTAAGGCTGTATGCCTTACGAGGAGGTTTGAAGAAGCAGGCGGTGTGCTATACACATTTTCACTCAAACAAGGTTTTTAGAGGTGACCATATGAAAATGCGCCCCTGCTTTTACGCAGGGGCGCCGCTGTTTACATTCGTATTATCTGCATGGCAGAAAGCTCCTCGGCCTCGGAAATATCGTGCGTTACAAGTACCGCCGTCTTTCCCCGGAGCTTTTCCCGGCAGTAGTCCAGCACCTGATTCCTGGTGGCTTCGTCCAGCCCCTTGAAAGGCTCGTCGAGGACTATCGCGCCGTACTCCGAAAGGAGCGCCCGGACAAGCGCCGTGCGCCGCTTCATTCCGCCGGATAGCTCCCGCACGGGTCTTTTTTCGCAGCCGGAAAGCCCCACGGAATCAAGCGCGGCGGATATTTCCGCGTCGGAAAGTCCGCTGTTCACAAGCCGGATATTCGCGGAGACCGTGAGATTCTCACACAGCCTGTCCTCCTGAAATACCGCCGAGAAACGCGCCCCGGGAGGGTCGATAAGCACCTCCCCGCCGTCCGGCGCGAGAAGCCCGGTAAGCAGTGAAAGAAGCGTCGTCTTTCCGCAGCCGGAGGCTCCCGCCACCGCGGTAAGCTCCCCGGAGGGTATTTCGCAGGAAAAGCCGTCCAGCACCGTATTTCCGCCGTAGCGCCTGGTAAGTCCGCGCACGGTGATCCCCGCCGGACGAAATCCACCCGCCGGAGCGCCCCTGCGGTCTGCCAGCGCGGAAACCGCCCCCGCCGCCGCGTTCACCAGCAGAAGCAGGAGCTTCTCGCTGAGCCAGCTCAGGAGTATCACGGCTATGGTCCACGCGAAAAGATCGGCGGTCTCAAGGTAGATTTTCGCCTCGTACAGCTTCTCGCCTATCGACCCGGAAGGGATACCGATTATCTCGGCGGCGGCGCCGCTCTTCCAGCTAAGCCCCACAGCGAGCCGCACAGACGCCCGGAAATACGGCAGTAGCTGCGGCAGATACACCCCCGCCGCCCGCCGGAGCGCAGGCACCCGGAAAACCTCCGCCATCTCCCGGAGCTTCGGGTCAAGGCTCTCTATGCCCTCCAGCATATTTGAATACACTATCGGAAGTGAGATCAGAAACGACACCAGAGTTGAAAGATTCCGGGAGCTGACCCAGACAAGCGCAAGCACCGTTATACTCGCCACCGGAACGGCTTTCACCGCCGACACCAGCGGCGACAGCAGCGTTCTGACGAACCGGATCTTCCCCGCAAGCACGGCGAGAACGGTCCCGCCTGCCAGCCCCAGCCCGAAACCCGCCATTATCCTGCCCGCGGAGAATCCCACGCTTTTCAGGAAATCCGCGGTCAGGGCGAGCTCGAAAAGGCGGCGCACCGCCTGCACCGGGGAAACCAGCAGTATCTCCTGCCGCAGAAGCATTGCCCCCGCCTGCCACAGCGCCAGCCAGAAGAACACGCACGCGGCGATTATGAGTTTCTTTTTCATGCGCGCT
The DNA here is from genome assembly GCA_934481355.1 of uncultured Oscillospiraceae bacterium. Taxonomy (GTDB): domain Bacteria; phylum Bacillota; class Clostridia; order Oscillospirales; family Ruminococcaceae; genus CAG-115. The sequence continues at coordinate 29,664 of CAKSPH010000020.1, forward strand.
CCCCCTGATTAAAATTACGCGTTACGCGCCGTAGTAGAAGTCGTCCCCGGGGAGCGCCCCGCCCACGGAAGCCGCCGCGCTGTCAAACAGCACTCCCAGATAGCCTGAGAGTTTCTCCTTCATCTCAGCGCCGGAAATAAACACGATGTTGCATTTCGGCAGAGCCTTTTCAGCCACCGCCGCCGGAACTATGTCGAACTTTCCGATAAGCTGCGCCGCGTCTGCAACATTCGCGCTGACGTAATCAACTGAAGCGCCGTATTCCTCCAGGAAGCTGTCCACCGCCGCCGGATAATCCTCGATGAACTCGCTGCGGGCGATAACCACGCCTGTCACAAGGGCGCTTCCGTTGTTGAGCTCCTCCCACGCGGAATTAAGGTCGAGCACTACGTTTACATTCTCGTTTTTCGTCTGCGCGGTGGTCACGAACGGCTGCGGGAGCATTGCGGCGCTTCCCTCGTCGGAAACAAGCGCGCTCAGGCACTCGGCGTGCTCGCTCTTCCATTCAATGGTGACGTCGCTGTCCGGGTCTATGCCGCTCTGGGTCAGGATGTAGCGCAGGGCGTACTCCGGGGTAGCGCCCTTTCCGCTGGCGTAGATGGTCTTTCCTTTCAGGTCAGCCGGGGAGGTTATGGTGGGCTCGCCGTTCTCGACTATGTACAGCACGCCGAGGGTGTTTATGGCAAGCACCTCCACGCCGCCCTCCGTCTTGTTGTAAAGTACGGAGGCGAGGTTCGCGGGAACGCACGCGATGTCTATGTTACCCTGAACTATCCCCGGGGTGAGCTCGTCCGCCGCTCCTGCGACCGTGAACTGGAACTCGCTGTTTTCGCTCTCATCGTCCATCATCTTTATCATGCCCATTGCGGTGGGACCTTTCAGCGCGGCTATCCTTATCTGCGCGGGGGCAGGGGTCTCGGATTCCGCTGTCGGCTCTGCCTGAGCCGTGGGCTCCGCCTGCGATGTGGGCTGATTTTCAGCGGCGCTTTCCTCCGGCGCGGAGCTTTCCGCCGTGGAAGCCTGCGGCGCGCTCTCCCTGGCGCTGCTCTCCGGCGAAGCGGAACAGCCCGCCATTATTCCCATGCAGAGGAACGCGGCAAGCGCTCCCTTCAATTTCTTACTGATACTCATTTTGTATTGTCCTTTCCGTCAGTTTTATCCGCGCCCTGCTTTGAATACACCGCCTTTGCGGTGACTCCCGGAAGCCGCCCGAGCCTGCCGGACAGCGCCGAAACTACGTCCATCGGCGCGTCAAGGACAACGTTGATGATATTTAGTCCCTTTTCCCGGTAGGGTATGCCCATTCTGCCGATGATGTACTCCCGGCAGCCGTGCAGCAGGGAGTTTATCTCGCCGGCGCTGTCCCCGCAGCTTATTATCATGGAGATTACCGCAACGCGCGTTTCTTCCTGCATAATATTACCCTCCGAAATAAAAAAGACCTTTTCCTCTGCTTGGAAAAGGCGCACGAATACTCCCCCGCATCCCTGCGGAGCAGTGCTATTTGCCTTTTGCCTCAAGTCCTGCGGAGTTTCGGCAGCAGATGTTCAGCGTTTCCTTGCCGTAAGGCGCATGGGCGGCTTCCGGTGCGGATACTTATATTATGATATCATATTCCGGCGGGATTGTCAATAGGGAACCTCTAAAAACCGGTTTGAAAAGGGAAAATGGGTAGAGTGCACCGAATGCGATGAAAGCCGACGAAGTAAGGCTGTATGCCTTACGAGGAGGTTTGAAGAAGCAGTCGGTGTGCTATACACATTTTCACTCAAACAAGGTTTTTAGAGGTGACCAATATATAAGCTTACCGAAAAAAATAATGGACAACAGAGAAATTCTGTGCTATAATCTAATATGCATGAAAGGAGATACAGCAATGATAATAGATTCCCACGCGCATATTTTCCCGGACAGGATAGCCGCCCGCGCCGCCGACGGCATCAGCAGCTTCTACAACATGAAGGTAAGGTTTGACGGCTCTGTCGGCTCCCTGCTGGAGATCAACCGCAAGGCGGGGGTTGACCGCGCCATCGTGCAGTCCGTGGCGACCGTGCAGGAGCAGGTGCACAACATCAACGATTTCGTGTCCGGGCAGGTGAAGCTCCACCCGCAGGAGCTCATCGGATTCGGCGCGCTGCACCCGGATTTCCCCGGCATTGAAGCCGAAACAGAGCGCATAATCTCCCTCGGCTTGAAAGGAATAAAGCTCCACCCGGATTTTCAGCATTTCAACGTTGACGATCCGAAAGCGTTCCCGATTTACGAAGCCGCAGAGGACAGGCTGCCGATCCTTTTCCATGTCGGCGACAGCAGGTATGATTTTTCCTCGCCGAAGCGCCTGTACAACGTGATGAAGCGCTTCCCGAAGCTCACGATAATCGGAGCGCACCTCGCGGGCTGGACGAAATGGGACGAGGCCGCCGAGCTGTTTTCCGGCGGGGTCATTTACGCGGACCTCTCCAGCAGCCTTTACGCCATGACCCCTGAGCACGCTGCGGAGCTTATCCGCAAAATCGGCGCAAACCGCGTGATGTTCGGCACGGACTACCCCATGTGGAGCGCCGTTGAAGAGCTGGAGCGCTTTCGCAGGCTCCCGCTCACCGCCGCGGAGCAGGAGGATATCCTGTACAGGAACGCCCTGCGGCTGCTTGGAGAAAGTATTTGACAAGCCGCCGGTTACGGTGTATAATGTTTTCAGGCACTATTCCCATATTTTATTTACGAAAGGCGCAATATGTCAGAAGTTTCACTCACAATGGAAAGCATCGAGCAGCTTCACGCACTGTTCGGAGATCTCGACTGCAACGTGAACACTATACAGAAAGCATTCGGCGTGACGATATTCAGCCGCGGCAGCGACGTAAAGATAACCGGGCAGGACGATTCCTCGGTGAACGGCGCAAAGCGCTGTCTTGAGTCCCTGTCGAAGATGTACTTCAAGGGCGACCCGATAAACGAGCAGAACGTGAGATACGTCATCTCCCTCGTGAACGACGGAACGGAGGGCGAGGCTGACACCATATCCTCCGACTGCGTGTGCGTAAGCTACACCGGAAAGCCCATCCGACCCAAGACCCTCGGTCAGAAGAAATACTGCGAGATGATTCGCAAGAACACCATAACTTTCGGTGTAGGCCCCGCCGGCACCGGCAAGACCTATCTCGCCGTAGCTCTGGCGGTGAGCGCGTTCAAGGCTCACGAGGTACAGCGCATAATCCTCACCCGCCCCGCCGTGGAAGCCGGAGAAAAGCTCGGATTCCTGCCGGGCGACCTCCAGAACAAGGTAGACCCCTATCTCAGACCGCTCTACGACGCGCTTTTCGAGATGTTCGGTCAGGAGGCTTTCGCCAAGCTCCAGGAGCGCGGCGTTATCGAGGTAGCTCCCCTCGCCTACATGAGAGGGCGCACGCTGGACGACAGCTTCATAATCCTTGACGAAGCACAGAATACCACCCGCGAGCAGATGAAGATGTTCCTGACCCGTCTGGGCTTCAACAGCAAGATGGTAATTACGGGCGACATCACGCAGATAGACCTGCCGGAAACCTCTAAATCCGGACTTATCGAGGCGCTCCGCGTGCTGAAGGACATCGAGGATATCGCGCAGAACCGCTTCACCGAAAAGGACGTTGTCCGCCACAGACTGGTTCAGGACATCGTCCGGGCATACGACAAATACAACTCGGCAAAGCAGGAGCAGGCACCGAAGCCGCCCTACCGCGCCAACAGGAGGAACGCATGAAGATATTCGCTCTGATAAGCAACGAACAGGATAAGCTCGACCCGCCGCAGGATATCGAGAAGCTCATTGACGACTGTACCGCCGCCGCCCTTGAGGAAGAGGGCATAGACGACTCCGCAGAGGTCTCCGTTACATTCGTGGACAACGAGGGCATACGGGAGCTGAACAACGAGCACCGCGGAATAGACCGCGAAACGGACGTGCTCTCATTCCCGCTGGGCGACGATGAAAACGGCTACGAGGTAGACCCGGACAACGACGCGATAATGCTCGGCGATATCGTGATATCCCTTGAAAAGGCGGCTCAGCAGGCGGAGGAATACGGTCACTCCTACCGCCGCGAGGTGGCTTTCCTGATAACCCATTCACTGTTCCATCTGCTGGGCTACGACCACGTCAACAGCGAGGAAGAGGAAAAGGAAATGTTCGGCAAGCAGGAAAAGGTGCTGGATAAGCTCGGCATCACCCGCGAGGCATGAAGAAATTCCTGAAGGGCTTCGCCTGTGCCGCCGCCGGGATAGCCCACTGCCTGAACGAGCGGAATTTCCGGGTTCATTTATGCGCCGTCTGCTTCGTGAGCTGGTTCGCGCTGAGGTTCTATGAGCTTTCCCGCGCGGAATGGGCGGTGCTCCTGCTGACTTTCGCCGCCGTGCTTTCGGCGGAGGCGGTCAACACCGCGATAGAGCGGCTGTGCGACAGGGTCTCAAAGGAGCGCAGCGAGCTTATCCGCCGCAGCAAGGACTGCGCCGCAGGAGCTGTGCTGATTCTCGCGGTTTTCGCGGTTATCACCGGCATTGTGCTGTTCTGGGACGCCGATCGCTTCGCGGCTGTCGGGGAGTATTTCACCTCCGCGCCGCTGAGATTCCTCTGGCTGGGAATGGCGATAATTGCGGCGGCGGTGTTCGTTTTCCTGCCGGAAAGGCTCAAAGACAAGAAGTAATGCATATAACATAAAAGGTGCCGGAGATCCCGACACCTTTCAGACTGCCGATAAAGGCGCGTCTGACGCATCTGCACCTTTCCCGACAGTCTGATTATCAGAAAGGAACAGCCATGACCCGTGCTGAATTTGAACGATATATAGCCGAATACTACGCAGCGGCTCCCGACCACCCGTGGGATTCCGACCCGGACTACGCGGTGTTCCGGCACAGCGAAAACCGGAAGTGGTTCGCGCTGATAATGGAGATCCCGCGCTCAAAACTGGGACTTCCCGGCGGCGGGAACATCGACATCGTGAACCTGAAAAACGACCCGGTAATGTCCGGTTCGCTGCGGTCGGAGCCGGGTATTTTCCCTGCGTACCACATGAACAAGCAGAGCTGGATCTCTGTGGCGCTGGACGGCAGCGTTCCGGACGAAACGCTGAAGCTGCTGACGGATATCAGCTTTCAGCTCACCGCGCCGAAAATCAGAGGGAGATGCATATGAAGCCACAAAACGAGACCGGACTCGTACTCTGCGGCGGCGGAGGACGCGGAGCCTACCAGACAGGCGTATGGAAAGCCCTGCGCGAGCGCGGATTCGACAGCAGAATCACCGCCGTTTCCGGTTCCTCCGTGGGCGCGCTGAACGCCGCTCTTTTCGCCTGCGGGAACCTAGCCCTTGCGGAGGATATCTGGACCTCCCTGCGTCAGTCCGACATCGCCGACCCTGCAGAGACCGCCGGTCGCGTGCTGTCAAAATTTCTGGACTTCCTCGGCTCGGAAAACCGCACGATAGATATCCCCACCCCGGAAGAGACCGCCCGAGCCGGGCTGTTTTCCAGCGGAGGGCTCATCTCGCTCATCGAAAGGAACGGCGTGAACGACTGCGTTTCCGGCTGTGGAATGCCCTGCTTCGCCTGCTGTCACAACGCTTCCGCAGAGCGTCCGGAATACTTCGACCTGAGCGCGTTTTCTCCCGCCATGATAACGGAGTACCTCACAGCAAGCACGGCAATTCCGGGAGTATTCCCGGCAAAGGAAATAGGCGGCGCGCTCTACCGCGACGGCGGATTATCGGACAACACGCCCGTGAAGCCGCTATATGACATCGGTATCCGCCGATTCGTGATATCTTACCTCGGAAGTGAAGCGGCTGACCTGTCGCAGTTCCCGGACGCGGAATTTCTGGAGATTTTCCCGTCTGACGAGATACTGCTCGGAAAGCAGGAAAAGCGTATTCTGAAGGTCGGCACGCTGGATTTCGACGGAGAAAACGCCGCAAAGCGCATAGAGCTCGGTTACGCTGAAACGCTGAAATTCCTCGGCAGCGTGGGAGGTTCTTTCTTCCAGCCGCGGATTACGCGGAATATTCCCGGCTGACCCGCGCATAATATTCCTGCAATAAATTATCCGGAGGCGCAGCATGAATATCGTCCCATGCAGCGAAAACTGCCGCTGGCAGAGCGAGGGAACCTGCACTCTGTGCGACCTGACCCGCCCGGCGGCTTCCGCTGAAGCAAAGTGCCGCTATTTTGAGAAAGCGGAACATGACAGCTCTGAAAAGTCATAAAAGGTCACCTCTAAAAAACAATATCCGCCCATAAATGCAGGAGAGAATTTTTATATGCTCCGTATTTTCCTGCGGGAAAGCTCGGCGTATTTCTTCTTTGTCGCCTGCCCTCCGCGGATATGGCGCTCCTGCTTGTTTCTGTCGAGAACAGCCTTCACCTCGTCGTGCAGCTTGGGATTCACCTGCGCCAGCTTCACCGTGATATCCTGATGGACAGTGCTTTTGCTTATCCCGAACTGCTTTGCCGCCGCGCGGACCGTTGCGTTGTTTTCCACTATGTAATGTCCGAGTATGACACATCTTTCCTGATCGTTTTCCCCTAGTTTATCTCTCTTCACCTCAGATAACACCCCCATGGATCGTTCTGATTATACTCTCCACCGCCCGCAGGGAGTCCGCGGGCGTTTCCTTTTTCACAGTTTATGAGTGCCCCGGCTGTTTTATGTGCTTTTACGGCAGATTCACCCCGCATATTTTGATTAACCACTTGATTTTTTGACGAAATAATGGTACAATATTAAAGTAAAGTTTCCGGAACATTTTTGTGTTCACGGACATAAGTCCTGAAATGAGGAGCTAACTATGACCATCAAGACTTTCAATATCAATTCTGATAAGTCCGCGTTCGTAAAGGCATATCTTCCTGACGCCATCGCCGGACTCCCTTTCTGCGAAAAGCGCCCCTCCGTGCTGATTTTCCCGGGCGGCGGCTATGAGTACTGCTCTGACCGCGAGGGCGAACCCATCGCGCTCCAGTACCTCGCAATGGGCTATGCGGCGTTCGTTGTCACCTACGCCTGCAACGAGAGATTCCCCGAGCCGCTCATGAATGCGGCATACATATTCTACAAGATAAGAATGCGCGCTGAGGAATTCAGCATAGACCCGCAGAAAATGGCTGTCCTCGGCTGCTCCGCCGGAGGACATCTCGCAGGCTGCCTCGCCACCATGTGGAGCGACGTCCTGCTGACCAAGACCATCGGCTGCGAGCCGGAGGACCTCCGCCCGAATGCCGCGATACTCTGCTACCCCGTTATAAGCGGCGTGACCGCTCCGCACGAGGGGAGCTTTAAGGTTCTGCTCGGCGAAAATGCTGCGCGCTCCGACCTGAGCAGGCTTTCTCTTGAGAACCGCGTAACTCCCAAGACGCCGCCCATGTTCATATGGGCTACCGCGAACGACGACTGCGTTTCCGCGCACAACTCGCTGGTAATGGCGAAGGCGTGCGTTTCCAACAAGGTCCCCGTAGAGCTCCACCTGTTTGACGAGGGTCCGCACGGGCTTTCCACCTGCGACAAGGCCACCGGCTGGAACGAGGCGTTCTTCCTTGATAACGTCCGCCGCTGGATACCCATGTCCGGGGAGTTCCTTGCGAAGTACATGAAGGTATGATTCCAGACAAGGTAAGATACACCTGCGGAAAAGGCTGAATTAATCTGCGGCGCACTGCTTTCAATGCCGTTTTTCGGCTGAGTTCACACAGAAATCATTCAGGCGGCGGAGCCGTCCGCCCCTGCAAAATACAGAAAGGACAGAAGAAATGAAAAAACCATTCGTTACCAGGGAACAGATCGAGGAGATCACCAGGACCTACCCCACCCCGTTCCACATCTACGATGAAAAGGGGATACGCGAGACCGCGCGCTCCCTTAACAAGGCGTTCTCGTGGAACAAGGGCTTCAAGGAGTATTTCGCGGTAAAGGCTACCCCGAATCCGTTCATCATGAATATTCTTAGAAGCGAGGGCTGCGGCTTCGACTGCTCCAGCTACAACGAGCTCCTGCTCAGCGGACAGGTTGGCGCGGAGGGGCACGAAATAATGTTCAGCTCCAACGCTACCCCCGACGAGGATTTCAGGCTTGCCTACAAGATGGGCGCGCTGATAAACCTCGATGATTTCACGCACATCGACATTCTCGACAAGCTCACCGGGATCCCGGAGACCATCTCCTGCCGCTACAATCCCGGCGGAGAGTTCAAGACCGACGGAAGCCCCAACGTAATGGACACCCCGAAGGACGCAAAGTACGGCTTCACGCACGACCAGCTCATCGAGGGCTACCGCATACTCAGGGAAAAGGGCGCGAAAAAGTTCGGAATGCACGCGTTCCTTGCCAGCAACACGCTCACAAACGACTACTACCCCACACTTGCCGGAATACTGTTCCGCACAGCCGTTGAGATCAAGGAAAAGACCGGCGTTGAGCTGAGCTTCATCAACCTTTCCGGCGGCGTCGGGATACCCTACCGCCCCGACCAGCCCGCAAACGACATCGCGGTCATCGGCGAAAAGGTTCACGAGAAGTTCGACGAGATCCTTGTTCCGGCAGGTCTTGGTAACATCAGGCTCTGCACGGAGCTTGGCAGATTCATGCTGGCTCCCAACGGAATGCTCATCGCAAAGGCTATCCGCGAGAAGCACATCTACAAGGAGTACATCGGTCTGGACGCGTGCGCGGCTAACCTCATGCGCCCTGCTATCTACGGCGCTTACCACCACATCACCGTGCTGGGCAAGGAAAACGAGCCCTGCGACTACAAGTACGACGTTACCGGCGGTCTGTGCGAGAACTGCGATAAGTTCGCAGTGGACAGAATGCTCCCGAAGATAGAAATGGGCGACTACATCGCTATCCATGACGCGGGCGCGCACGGTTTCTCCATGGGCTACAACTACAACGGAAAGCTCCGCAGCGCCGAGCTCCTGCTCCGGGAGGACGGCTCCGTAAAGCTCATCAGAAGAGCCGAGACAGCCGCTGACTACTTCGCGACTTTCGACTTCGCAAATTTCAACTACGACCTGTAATTCTGTCGAAAATAAATTGCCGCCGTGCGGGAAAAACTGCACGGCGGTACTATTATGAGGTACCTTTAATGAGAATGAGAAAAAAGAAGCATCTCGAGGAACGTCTGGAAGCCTGCGCTCCGGTCATGCTCGTCATGCAGAACCAGAACGAACACGCCAACGACCCGCTGGACGACGATCTCTTCTTCGACAGCATGAAAGTGTTCGGCAATAACAACCCCCTCCACCTGGAGGTCGGCTGCGGCAAGGGAAGCTTCATTCTGGAGCTTGCCCGCAGGAATCCCGACATAAACTACGTTGCCGTGGAAAAGACCCCGAACGTACTCGTCACCGGCGCGGAAGCGCTCATGGAGAGCGACATAAAGAACGTGCGCTTCTGTCTTGGTCAGGCGGAATATCTGGAGCACCTTTTCCGCCCGCATACCGTGGAGCGGCTGTACCTGAATTTCAGCTGCCCGTTCCCGAAAGAGACCTACGCGCGGCACCGCCTGACGCACACAAGATTCCTTGAAATATACAAGGCGGTGATGAAGCCCGGCTCTGAGATACATCAGAAAACCGACAATATGCGCCTGTTTGAGTTCTCAATAGAGCATTTCTCAAAGAACGGCTTCGCGATGAAGAACGTTTCACTCGACCTGCATAACAGCGGCTTTGAGGGGAATATAATGACAGAGTACGAAAAGCGTTTCACCGACCTCGGTCAGCCCATTTACCGGCTGGAGGCCGTGGTTCCCGAATGATTTGCGGGAACCTCTAAAAACCGGTTTGAAAAGGGAAAATGGGTAGAGTGCACCGAATGCGATGAAAGCCGACGAAGTAAGGCTGTATGCCTTACGAGGAGGTTTTCTGAAGCAGGCGGTGTGCTATACACATTTTCACTCAAACAAGGTTTTTAGAGGTGACCTTGTGGTAATTAGTGAAAAGGAGCGCCTGTGGAAATAAAAACCGTTACATACCAGTGTCCCAACTGCAACGCGGCGCTGGAGTTCGACAATGCCTCCGGAAAGTTTCTGTGCAAGTACTGCGGCAGCAGCTTCACCGAGGAGGACATAAAAAAATACTTCGCTGAAAACGAGGCGGAGCCGCTCACGCAGGAAAATCTCGAAGCTGAGCGCGAAGCCGCGGCTGACGAATCCAACATTGAAGCTGAGGAATTTGCCGGAGCCTCCGCGCTGTACACCTGCCCCAACTGCGGCGCGGGAGTTATCTGCGACAGCCTGACCTCCTCGACCCGCTGCCACTTCTGCCATACTCCGGTAATACTCACCGGACGGCTCTCCGGCGAATACAAACCGGATATGATAATTCCGTTCAGAATGACGCGGGAGCAGGCAGAACAGGCTTTCAAGGACTACTGCAAGGGAAAGATACTTCTCCCGAACGGCTTCCGGTCGGAGGCGCAGGTACAGAACATCACGCCGCTGTACGTCCCCTACTGGCTGAAAAGCGGCTCAGTGAACGCATTCATGGAAGCCGAAGGTCATAAGGTGCGCAGCTGGCGCGTTGGCGATATGCGCTACACCAACACGAAAATATTCTCCGTCACACGCCGCGCGGATATGGTATTCGTGAGGGTGCCCTGCGACGGTTCCAGGAGGATAGACGACAGCCTGATGGAGAGCATAGAGCCGTTCAACTACGATGGTCTGAAGCCGTTTTCGATGAGCTATCTATCCGGCTGCGGCGCTGAAAAGTACGACGTTGACAGCGCGGAGGCCTCCCGGCGTATCGACCAGAGGGTCGCCGATGCCGCCGCAGACGTCCTGAAGCAGGATATGCAGGGCTATTCCTCCGTCACGGAAAAGCGCCGGAATATGAACTACACCAACCAGCAGACCGTGTACGCTCTCATGCCGGTGTGGTTCGTAAACTACACCTACAAAGGCAAGGATTACCCGTTCGTGATGAACGGGCAGACCGGAATAAATTTCGGTATCCTGCCGGTCAGCAGGCTGAAAAAATTCCTGTTCGGAGCCGCGTGGTTCGCTGGTCTGGGAATAGTGCTCAGTTTGTTAGGAGGTGTTCTGCTTGGCTAAGAGAAAACTCTCCATGCTGGGCGCGATGTTCGCCGCGCTCGTATGCATGATGGGCCTTATGAGCTTCACCGCCTTTGCGGACGATACGGATTACGGCTATTTCGGCTGTATCGAGGATCATCAGGACGCGCTGACGGATTCCGAGGAAGCTCAGCTCCTGACGCTGCTTGACGATACGGCGCGCAGTATCCATGCGAATGTCGGCGTTATCTTCGCAGATTCCTACATGGACGGAATGAGCGAGGTCAGCTATACAAAGAGCTTCCTTAACAGGAGCTTCGGCGAGTATTCCGATTCTGTCGTACTGATGATGGTGCAGACCGGCAGCGGAAAGGTAGACCAGATCTACGCCACGGACGCCGCATACGACAAATATCACAGCAAGACAGACCGTATATTCGACTATGTCTATGACGGATTTGACAGTGGCTCAGGCGAAAATTACTACGCCGCTGTCGAGGGATTCTGCGATTACCTAAGCGGTCACCCGGTTGATGGGATAGAGTTCCACCTGAACTTAGGACACATTGTCGGAACAATAGCTGCGCTGATAGCCGCTATTGCGATTGCAAACGGTCATGCGGCTTCCTACAGGAAGAAACTCCCGATTTCGGCGCGGCAATATATGAAGAACGACATGACGCGCTTCACCGAGCGCAATGACGTTTTTGTCCGGGAATACACGACATCCCACCGGGTAAGCTCCAGCAGCTCAGGCGGGCGTGGAGGAGGTCACGGCGGCGGTCACCACGGCGGAGGTGGCGGAGGCCGAAGAAGATAACAAAAACGGGAAGACGAACTCTTCCCGTTTTTGTTTATTTATGGTGGTCAGCCGCGCTCCCGAGGGTCGGGAACTCATTCCGGCGTATCTCTTCGCAGCGGCGCTCTATTCTCGCCCTTGCCGCCCCGGGAAGCTCGTCGAACACCGGCTCCACGCCGAAAAACGCGGAAACTATCACTGCCGCGAAAGCATTGCCATCAATCTCCGAGGGCTGTAAGCTGAATTCCCGCAGAGGAAGCTCCTCCCGGGATTTGTAGTCCCCGAAATAAAACCGCTCGTCCGTTTTCCTCTGCCACTCATGGCGGAGCTCCGCAGCGGCGGCAAAAAGCTGGTCAAGGGAAGCGGTTTTCAGCTTACGGAGATAGAGCTGCCTGCCGTCCGGCGTGAGCCTGGCGTGCTCCTCCTGCCGGAGCGCCCGGTCATTATAGAACACCTGCGGCATTGGCAGACCGAGCATTCCGCATATGGTTTTGACGTAGTTATTTATCATGTTTCACCTCAGAATAATGTGAGCTGTTCGCACTCCGGAAATTCATTCAGATACGCGAAAATCATCTTCGGGTCGGATTCCAGCCCGGCCTTCGCGCATTCCTCATGGAACAGCTTCATGAGCCTTGCAGTGTCCGGCGATGGAAGCTCGTAGTAATTCACGAACCGCTGCTCATACCGCTCCCTCAGCCCCGGGAAATGCCTGTCCAGCGCCGCGTAGAAGTACTCCCTGTTGCCCTCCCGCAGGGTCAGTCCCATGCCAAAGCACATCACTCCATAACAGCCGGCGCGGCTGGCGTAATCCACGATTTTCAGCACGTTTTCCTCCGTGTCGTTAATGAACGGCAGAAGCGGAGAAAACCAGACTACCGTTGGAATACCGCGCCCGCGCATTTCACACAGCACCTCGAACCTGCGCGCGGTGGTGCAGACGTTCGGCTCTATAATGCGGCAAAGCTCCTCGTCTGCGGTGGTGAGGGTCATCTGGACTACCGCCCTGGTCTTGCGGTTTATCTCGTCCAGCAGATCTATGTCGCGCATTATCAGGTCGGATTTAGTCAGAACCGCCGCTCCGAATTCGTACCGGCTGATGAGCTCCAGACAGCGCCGCGTTATACGGAGCTCCGCCTCCGCATGGATATACGGATCGCACATGGCGCCGGTGCCTATCATGCAGCGTTTTCTCCGGGAGCGCAGCGCCGCCTCCAGAAGCTGCGGTGCGTTCTCCTTGACCTCGATATCCTCGAAGGGCTGCGGATTCTGGTAGCACAGGCTACGGGAATCACAGTAGATACACCCGTGCGTACAGCCGCGGTAGACGTTTATTCCGTTGTTCTGGGACAGTATTCCCTTTGCCTGCACGAAATGCAATGCACCCACTCCGTTCATCAAAAAATCTCCGGTGAACATTATACACTATCCGGGCGGATTTGTCAATATTCCTTGACTTTATCCTGAAAAAGCTGTATAATAGTAATGCAGACAAAACCCTATTCCGAAATAGGTATTATCAGGAGGACAAAATGAGCGAATATAATTTAGGAACCAAATGCGTACAGGGCGGCTACACTCCCGGAAACGGCGAGCCCCGTCAGGTGCCGATAATCCAGAGCACGACATTCAAATACGCCACCAGCGAGGACATGGGAAAGCTGTTCGACCTTGAAGCGAGCGGATACTTCTACACCCGTCTCCAGAACCCCACGAACGATACGGTTGCCGCAAAGATATGCGACCTTGAGGGCGGTTCTGCGGCTATGCTGACCTCCTCCGGTCAGGCGGCGAATTTCTTCGCGGTATTCAATATCGCAAGCTGCGGAGACCACGTTGTCGCTTCCAGCTCGATCTACGGTGGCACGTTCAACCTGTTCAACGTGACCATGCGCAAGATGGGCATTGATTTCACGTTCGTAAGCCCGGACTGCACTCCCGCAGAACTGAAC
>CAKSPH010000021.1 GCA_934481355.1 uncultured Oscillospiraceae bacterium
GATACGGCGGACGATTCCGGTAGCTTTCATATATAAATTCCTCCGTTGTTTGAAAATAACAGCATTTCTGCCTGTGGAGGTATTGTCTGTCTTTTCCGTGGAATTATTCATGTGGATTCGACAAAAATCTTCGGTTTTAGTATTGGCCACCTCTAAGGCAACACCGCACAAAGACCATATTTTGTATTTTGTACGCATCTTGCTTGCATCTTTTTCGTTATATTGCACAATTCGTCCTAGCAAGGCGTGGTCTCCCCCCGGTGGGGGAGGTGTCAACGCAATTTGACAGAGGGGCTAGTTTGGCGCAAAAAAACAATATTGATTAACGGATTTGTTTCATGTTGCGCCAAACTAACGACAGACCAGCCTTGCGTCGCTAGTTGTTGACTTGAAAACGCTATCGCTTCCGTCAACAACTCCTAGTTGTACAATCTGACGAAAAATCGAGATTAGCCAATCAGCGAAGCGTATTATTGGCTAATCTACCTGCGCAATACACGCACAATCTTTGTGCGGTATTGCCCAAGAAAAAAGCCGCAAATCTTTTTGATAACAGGATCTCGACACACTCAAGGCGGGGAGCGTTTCTGCGCTTAAAGCGATACACAAGTATCTTTTCGGGTATATCTACGACTTTGCCGGAAAGATACGAACAGTGAACTGCGTCGGTAAGAGAGATCGAAAAATACTGCAAAACTGACATACGATATATGTGGTTATTGCAGGATAATCCGCCGCCAGGCCACACGACGATAGACAATTTCATGAATAAAACTATGCTTGAGAATATCGACAGGATATTTGCAGATGTCAACGAATACATATTTCAAAAGGAACAGGTGGATCTGAACCACGTTTACATTGACGGAACGCTCATAAGCCTTGTCTCCCCTGCTCATTTCGTGATAGCCTCTGCGGCGTCGGCAATCGGCTCTGCCTCCGGACAGTCGAATCCCTCGATACTGCCGTTGTCTACTCTTACGGCAAGCTCAGGATTTATCGGGAGCTTTGCAAGAACCTTAAGCCCGAATTTCTGCGCGGTCTCGTCGATATGGCTCAGACCGAACACATTGATGTGCTTTCCGCAGTCAGGACATACGGCGTAGCTCATGTTTTCAACAAGACCTATCACCGGGATCTTCATCATTTCAGCCATCTTGACAGCCTTGCCGACTATCATGGAAACAAGCTCCTGCGGAGATGTCACGACGATTATTCCGTCAAGCGGAATAGACTGGAAAACGGTCAGAGGGACATCGCCGGTTCCCGGAGGCATATCAACAAACATATAGTCTACGTCGCCCCATGCAACGTCAGTCCAGAACTGCTTTGCAGTACCCGCGATTATCGGACCGCGCCAGATCACAGGGTCAGTTTCATCAGGGAGAAGCAGATTCACTGACATCACCTTTATGCCTGTTTCTGTCAGCACCGGGAAAATTTCGTTTTCGTTTCCCTCAGCCTTTTCGTGCAGACCGAACGCCTGAGGAATTGAAGGACCTGTGATATCTGCGTCAAGAACTGCTGTTCTATATCCTCTGCGGTTCATCAGGACTGCGGACATTGACGTTACCATGGATTTTCCAACGCCGCCCTTGCCGCTGACAACTCCGATGACCTTCTTTATATGGCTGTCCCTGTGCGGCTGTGCGACCATGCTCTCCTGTTTTCTCTCAGAGCAGCTTGCGGAACAGCTTCCGCAGTCGTGTGTGCATTCGCTCATCTTATTATCACCTTTCACATTATTTTATCGGGAAATTCACTGCGTACATAGTCATAAGACGGATTCCGCATACAAGTCGGTCGGAGAGCGTCACATAATCCCTGGAGCGGTCGTGGCTCTGTGCAGCCGCAGCGCCTGTATCGTTCCAGCTTCCCATTGCGCCGAATACGTCCGCCATGTCGGAAGCAACATAGAATTTCATCATGTCCTCGGGGATCTGCGGAGGAACTGCGCCAGGCTTGAATTCCGGGATCTCATCTCCGGAAAGGATCCCAGCCGCCTTTTTAAAGGTCCTGGCGAACTTCTCTTCGCCCAGTTCCTCAGCAAGCTTCCCGATATCTGTCAGCGTAGCTATCATGAGTGATGTTTCGTTGCGGAAATCCGGATCGTTCTCAGGGGCTCCCTCCGCGACGGTCTCAGTGTAAACTGTTGACCACAAGCTTGTTTCGTTGCTGAATGTCCAGTGCGGGACAAAGCGTGTAACTGTATTATCAGCGTAGCGCACGAATATTGTTGTAGCCGCATGATTTACATATCCAAGCTGCTGGCGCGCAACCTTCATTCCCATTATCATGAAGATGTTCTCCACGCCCTCCTTTTTCAGGTGAGCGAACCAGTCAGCCGGATCCTTTGCGCGGAACAGCGGTCCGCCCTCTTTCCTGCGGTCGCAGAAGTTAAAGGTGATGCTTCCCTCATACTTCAGCGGAGTGAATTCGTAGTCGGTACCGTTTTTAAGTGCTGTTCTTGCAGCCGCAACAATGCGGCAGATCTGTGAAACTTCTCCGTTCATATTATGCTCCTTAGTAAGTTATTTTATTTGCAAAGCTTTCGCCGTCCAGCTTCCCCTCTGCCCCGAGGAGTTCAAGGACAGTCGCTCCGATGTCACCGAAGCAGGCTCTTGTGCCCAGATTGCCGGGTTTTATTCCGTCGCCGGATATCAGAACCGGAATGCACTCGCGGGTATGGTCGGTTCCCGTGTAGCAGGGGTCGCAGCCATGATCCGCCGTGATGAACAGTACATCGTCCGGCAGCATTTTTTCAAGGAATGTCCCAAGCCATACGTCGAATTCACTTAGCGCCATCGCGTAGCCCTCCGGATCGCGTCGGTGTCCGAAACTCATATCGAAATCAACGAGGTTAGTGAAGCACAGCCCATGGAACGGAATACCCTGGAAACTTGCGGTATGGCTCATATCGCAGAGATTTCCTATGTCGCGGACATACTTTGTAAGACCCTTCCCCGCAAAAATGTCGTAAATCTTTCCGACGCCGATCACGTCATATCCCTGCCGGGAAAGGCAGTCAAGCATGGTGTCCCTCGGCGGAACAAGCGAGAAATCATGTCTGCGGGGAGTTCTTGTAAACGGATATTCCCCTTCAAACGGGCGCGCAATGACTCTTCCCACCGCGTATTTACCAGTGAGTATCTCACGCGCCATGCGGCAGTATTCGTACAGCTTTTCCGGCGGTACTACTGATTCATGAGCCGCTATCTGAAATACGCTGTCGGCGGAGGTATACACTATCAGGTCTCCGGTTCTGAGGTGCTCCCCGCCGTAATCCGCGATGACCTTTGTTCCGCTGTACGGCTTATTGCAGAGCACTCCCCTGCCGGTCGCAGCCTTGAATTTATCGATGACCTCCTGCGGAAAACCTTCCGGGAATGTAGGGAACGGCTTTTCGGAAACCAGACCTGAAATCTCCCAGTGTCCGGTGGTCGTGTCCTTACCCTTTGAGCGCTCGGATATCTTCAGATACGCTCCGGCAGGCTCGTGAACCTTTTCACCTGCGGAAACTCCGTCGATGTTGAACAGACCGAGCTTCTGCATATTGGGAACGCATAGCTTTCCCGTCCTTGCACAGGAGCTCAGGGTGTTTGCACCTGTATCCCCGAAATCCGCAGCGTCCGGCGCTGCGCCTACTCCAAAGCTGTCAAGTACGATAATAAAAACACGTTTTGCCATAATATCACCTCATCAGTTTCAAGCAGCCTGACGCTTATACTTCAGCGAGTCAGTTATCCTGCTCGCGGGACGGCAGGGGAAGCGGCGCTCCCATGCCTTCATATACCTCCAGTTCAGTGCCCGGGGCGACAATGACCATTCCGCCCCAGCTAAAGCGGATATTCAGCGAATTAACGCCGCTGTTACATATTATCCCGAGAAACTCTCCCGGCATGGAATGCTCCGAATGCGAGATGAACTGGATATTTCCATACTTGTACGGAATGAACTCCACGACATAATTCAGCGAAGCGACAAGGGTGGTGAAGTCGTAATCAAAATCCGTTATCCTGCCGAAAAACTCGGTTGCTCCGTCAGTGCCGCGGTACAAGCCGCATTCAAAGTAAAAGTCATGCTGATCGGTAAACTCAATGTACAGTGAATTGTCACTGAGCCTGTCATACAGCTCTTTTTTCATGTCAGTCAGCTCTGAGGAAAGCTTTCTGTAATGTGCAGCTACCTGTTCCATGGCTTCTTCTATTCCATGGTATTCCGCGAATTTCTCAAAGAGCCACATAGACCGCATCGGGTCATAGCACTCGCAGTACATATCAATTATCTTAACATGATACTCGGAGTTCAGCGTATGAAGTATAAATTCCTCTTCATCGGCGGAGTATTCCGCTTCCTCTATGAGGGATGTGTGTATCTCCGTACCATCAGTGCACAGCGGGCTTATGTGACCGTATACTATTCCGCACGCCACATATCCCGAGCCGTCATAGCTGATATACCATTTATCAAGAACGATCATCGTTCCTCCTTGGGAGCGCTCAGCTAAAGCTGAAGCTCCTGAGCGACAGCATTCCGCTGACAGTGAAGCGGAGCGAGAATGTTCCGTCTATCTTCTCCGCAGTGGGAGCAGAAACAGTCACGAACTCCGTAAGGCTCGCAGTGGGAGGTATTTCCACCTCGGCGACTGATTTTCCATTTTCGGCGCACACTATCGTGAGCTTTACGGAAGATCCCGGATTCGAAGCGGTAATTCTGACTGAATTGTATGCCCTCAGCCGGCAGTGTTCAAAAGTGATGCTGCTCTGCCAGTCGTTTATCAGAGCATATTCGTTAAGGTCGGCGTCCGCGTCAAATTTCACACCGACATAATCCAGCGCCGTTGTTGCGGGAACCTCTCCGGATACCTCCGCGCCCTCGTATTCCGTGCCGTTTACCTGAATATCCAGCGTCCTGCGGATATCCGCGGACGAAGCTCCTGCCATCAGCGTATATTCGCCGCTGTAAAGCTCGAATTTACCGGAAGCGTCATTCCAGAATCGAAGGTCGTCGGTGTTGAAGCTGAGCGTTACCGTGACGTTTTTCCCGTGGGGGACGAATACCCGGCTGAACGCCTTTAGCGCCTTTTTAGGAGCGGTAAGCGGGAGCTTCGGCGAGGAAACATAAAGCTGAACCACCTCGTCGCTGTCCATTCTGCCTACGTTTTCGAGCTGGAACGTTACCGTGATATCTTCGCCGGCACCGTAGGACGTTTTATCGGATTTGAGCGCTGTGTACCGGAATGCCGTGTAAGTCATTCCATGCCCGAACGGGAACAGCGGGTCGCCATCATAATACAGATATGTAGAACGTGTGCGAATTATATTGTAGTCCTCTATATCGCAAAGTTCGTCCGTAGATTTGTACCAAGTCATCGGACAGCGTCCCGCCGGGGAAATATCCCCGAACAATGTTTCGGAAACCGCAGTGCCCATCGCAGGTCCTGCGTGGGATATATGCATTACAGTGGCTGCATGGCAGTCAAGCTGATATGGATAGCCAGAAACAAGGAACAGCACAGCATTCGGATTCACACCGAGAACAGCGTCAAGATTCTTCTGCTGCTTTTCAGGCAGGCGGAGGTGTTTCCTGTCGATGGTCTCGCGCGCGTTTATCATGGGATTATTCCCGCAGAATATGACGGCCTGATGGGCTTCGGTGGCAGTTCTTCTTGCACGCTCGGTTCCATCGGAGAATATCTCGATATTGAATAAGGAGTTCCTGGGGGCCCGCAGCGCCGCAGATACGGTTATCTCCTCGTCACTGATATACAGGAATCTCTTCTGCCAGTTTTTAAAGCGACAGTCCCTGCCGTTCCGGTCGAGGTAGAAAAGCTCATGGACGAACCACCCGAAGGGCTGGTCGGCTGTGCACTTCATAACGCCGCAGTCAGTCATGAATTTGTTGTTGTAGTTCGATTTGAGGGAAACAGCGCCGTCACCCCATTCAAAAAGCTCAAAAAGGCAGGTTTCGTTGATCAGCGGAGAATCGCAGCGAATGCTGCCGTCATCGGATACGGAGAAATAGAAGCCGTTTGCTGCATTCCGGAGCGCGATTATGTCGTTTCCACTGTCGAAAACAAGATTCTCTCTGCCAAGCTCTGCGGTCAGCACGTCAAGTATCGTGTTGGATTTAGGCGAAAGTCCAGTGTACCAGTCGCGGAAAATCATATCAGCGTGATAGCCTACAACCGCTAATTTATCCTTTGCCAGCGGGAGCACTCCGCGGCTGTTGCGGAGCAGTATAACTGATTTCTCAGCGGCAGTCCGGGCTGCTTTCGCGTGCTCATCGCAGCAGAGCAGCTTCTCTGAATATGTGAACAGCTTGATGTCATCAAATTCGCCCAGCATAAAGCGTGCTTTAAGCGCTCCGAAAATTGCACGGTCGATGTTTTCTTCCGTGATAAGTCCTTTTTCGAGGCCATCGCGCGCCGCCGTCCGGACCGCTTCTTCATTGTCAGTCATTATATCCGCGCCGTTATGATTGTAAATCTTGGCAAGAGCCTCAGTATGGTTCTTGTCACGGCGGTGATACTGCACATTCTGAATAAAATCCCCGCCGTCGGTTACAGCAAACAGAAGCCCCCACTGTTCACGGCAGAATCTCTGGAGCTCCGCGGAGCATATCTGCTCTACTCCGTTTATCTCGTTATAGCTGGTCATCAGGCTTCCGGCTCTGCCATCGCGTACAGGCTTCTCGAACGCCCGGAGATAGTATTCATGCTTCAAGCGGTCAGGAATATTCGCGTTGCAGTTTGTGCGGGTATCCTCGTTATTATCCGCATAAAAATGCTTCAGCGTCGGAATAACGCGGCGGTATTTTTCATCAGTTCCAGCCATTCCAAGAGTGTATGCCGACGCCATGTTTGCGGTAAGGCAGGGGTCTTCCCCGTAGCCCTCCTCGGTACGCCCCCAGCGGGGGTCGCGCTCGAGGTCAACGGTCGGTCCCCATACACACAGCGAGGCTCTCCCCTTATCCTTGTAGATCCGCGTTTCGATTCCTGTAATCTCGCCCATGTGCGACATTACGTCCGTATCAAATGTCGCAGCAAGTCCGAAAGGCTCCGGAAATACAGTGGCAGGGGCTTCGCCGTTCTTATCATCGCGGCATACAAGCCCTCTGGCTACCTCTGCGCCTATCCAGAACTCCCCGATGCCAAGGCGGGGAATCTCGTTCATGTGCGTTGTAAGCAGACCGAGCTTCTCGTCAAGGGTAAGTTCGTCCAGAAGCGCCTTTGTGCGCTCGTCAAAACTGAGCGTCCTGTTGAGAAATCTATGTTCCGGCATATGCTCCCCCTCCAATCTTTTATTTCTTGTTTTCTTCCTTTACTCGCTTTTTCTTTGCGATTTCAGAGTAAATGAAAATATCCCGTGAGCGAGTGATATTGAAGCTGTTTTTCCTTATGTAGTCGTTGGCTGTGAGCTGGTTCCTTGCAGTTTTCATGCGTGATTTCATCACAAGGCATACAATAAGCGCAATGATAAGACCTGCAATAAACGAAAACAGGATCATTTTTAAAACGTCCTGTGTGGTAAGCGTCGCTGCGGCTTCGTCGGCTGATGTTTCTGATTCGGCTTCGTACGTGAACTGCTCCGCGTTATCCGAGAGATACAGCTTTTCAGCTTTCTTTACGGAAGGAACCATCACCGGGAGATCTGCGGAAACGTTTTCTTCTATGTACTCTACTATAGGAGCCTCAGCTTCATAGTTAGAGAGCGGTGCCGCCTGAACGGAAGCTGTCAGGCATATTGCAGCAAATCCGGCTGCGAGAACAGATGTTATTCTTTTCATGCAGACCCCTCCTTAAAGAAACAGCTGAACGACCGTGCCGACCGCAGTCACGGCAGCGGTGATTCCGGCGAAAATAGCCCAGAACTTCCCCCAGCTTATCGGCAGTTCACCGACGAACTTGCCGGTCTGGGCGTTCATGGCGAATTTATATATCTTCCCGCGGTATCTTGTGCTGAGTATCCACACCGGAAGCATGGCATAGCGTATTTTACCCGTTTCAAGTCTTGTGCTGCTGTTTTGTGTGGTGACCGTCGTATAGCCGACCACTGTGTTCGTTAAAAGCTGCTCCATTCCTGCCTTTACGCGCTCGTTAGCACGCGGCTGTGCCTGAACGGAATCTATATCGTACTTATCCGCCAGATATCCGGAAAGGTACGCAGACTGGAACTGTACGCCCTCGCTTGTTTCAAACGGCTCAATAGCCTCCATATAGCACTGTTCCATTTTGCTGGAGCCGTTCACCGGAACATCGTCAAATTGCGCGGTACCCTCGCGGATAACCATATAGTGCTCGGTCTTGGTATAGTCGAAATCGTCCGTTGACCATTTCTTGACCTTGGTTGCGTCAAAGCGCATTTTCCCTGCGGCTCCACAGTTGTACAGCCAGAAAGGAACATACAGCCCCTTTACTTCCTCAATGCGGCTTTCAGAAATGAATGTCGGAGGAAGCAGCGGCTTTCCCTTGCAGAAATTCTTCATTGCCTGCTGGGCTTCTTCCCTGGTCTTGCGGAACGGGATAACGAGATCGGGTTTCAGCATCCCTGTAACGTTAGCGTCAAGGACGACCGGACTGTCGCAGTAGGGACAGCTTGCCGCGGCGGAATCCTCTCCTACGGTTATTGCTCCGCCGCAGGACTGGCATATATAGGTCTTGACGCCGGATAATTCCCCGGAGGCTGAATAGGGATCCCATGCGTATTCCTCCGTTGACTGCTCGCCTTCCTCCTTCTGGAATTCCTCCAGCGTTGCGATATCGTATGTATTATCGCAGTAATCGCACTTCATCTTCTGCTCAGCGGCGTCCCACTTGAGCTTAGCCCCGCAGCCGGGGCACTTGAATTCCTGAACGCTCATAGAAATATCCTTTCCGCAGCCTTCTGCTGCTTTATTTCATTTTCTTGCGGAGTATAGTATGCTCCGGTACGATGATATCTGACGGAATCGTGAGCTTCTCTGTGGCACGGCGGGCTATCGTTATTTCCTCGCCGTCAGCTCCGAACATTTTCTCAGGCACGAATTTAATCGGAGCAGCGTGCGGTGGAAGAAGCTCCAGTTCGTCCTCAAGCGTGAAATAATTCCGCTGGGTCAGGTGCATTGTCCCGTTCTCACAGAAGTCCACAACTCCCACGAAATCATGGTCGCGCATATAACCGCTGTCAGCGAAATACTGGCCGCCATTGGTGACGGTATTAGGGTCTTGTGTGCCGGAGCCATCGGTCGGCTTGCCATAGAAAAATCCTGTGCTGTAAGGGCGGTGGCTTATCTTGTTCACCTCGTCAAGCACCCACTGCGCGGGTTTCTCTCCTTTGAGACAGCTGTCGAGAGCCGCGCGGTATGCATTGACTGTAAGCGCAACATAGTATGCCGACTTTGCTCTGCCCTCGATTTTGAAGCTGGTCACTCCCGCGTCGATAAGGTCGTCCAGATGACCAATCATGCACATATCGCGGGCATTGAGTATATAGCTTCCACGCTCGTCCTCAAAAACCTTGTAGAACTGGTTGGGGCGCTTTTCTTCCATCAGGTAGTATCCCCAGCGGCAGGGCTGTGCACACTCACCGCGGTTGGCGCCTCTGCCGGTCAGGTACTCGGAAATCAGACATCTGCCGGAGAAGCTCACACACATGGCTCCGTGCACAAAGACTTCGATTTCCATATCCTCCGGGATACGGCGGCGTATTTCCCGGATATCGGAAAGTCCGACCTCACGGGCAAGAACCACGCGCTTTGCGCCCATTTTGTAGAGCTCCAGCGCTGTCCGGTAGTTCACAACGCCGGTCTGCGTGGAGATGTGAAGCTCCAGCTTTGGCGCGTTTTCCTTTATCATTGAGATTACTCCGAGGTCGCAGGCAATGGCGGCGTCAACGCCGCACTCCTGTGCCGCCGCAATGAACTGCGGGAACTGGTCTATCTCACTGTTGAGCGGTATCGTATTGCAGGTCAGGTGCACCTTTACCCCACGGGAATGAGCAAGCTTTACAGCCCGCTCCAGTCCCTCCATGTCGAAGTTTTTGGCGCCTGCCCTCATGCCGAAGCTCTTTCCGGCGAGATACACAGCGTCACAGCCGTAATCCAGTGCGGAGCGCAGGCACTCCTCATCGCCTGCCGGAGCCAGAAGCTCTGTATAACCCATAATCAGTCCTCCTCACGGAGAGCCGCGTCAATAATGTTCTGCTCATGCTTTTCAATCGTGCTCGCATAGTAGAAATTGCCGTCGCTGCTGCTCAGGAAATAATAGTAGTCGGTCTCTGCCGGGTAAAGTGCGGCATTTATCGCCATAAGTCCCGGACTGCATATCGGCCCTGCGGGAAGCCCCTCGCAGGTGTAGGTGTCGTAAGCGGTGATGATGTTCTCATACAGCGCCGCAGAATTTGCAGGGATATTCGGCTTTATGCAGTCCTGAATATAGTATTCCGTTGTATCGGACTGGAGATGCGGATAATCATACATATCGGAAAGACGGTTATGGAATACGGACGAAATAAGCGCCATGTTATCCTCGTTGGTGCCCTCCTTCTGAATGATCGAGGCAAGGGTCACCACCTGATCAAATGTCATTCCGAGCTCGGTTGCACGTGCGTACATACTCCTGGTTATCTTGCTTTCAAAGTTAGCGTACATCTTCTCTGCCGCCTGCTTGGCATACTGGCTGGTGTCCATATCCGGCTTTTCAGTCAGGTCGTCTATTACATAGAACTCATAGGTATCCGGGAACAGATAGCCCTCCAGTGCGTAGAAACGATCCTCGGTAACATCGATTTTTTCCTCGAAATCATACTTTTCGAGCTTTGTTCGGTAATATTTCTCGAAATCATCAGCGCGGCAGACAAGGTTGTCCTCAAGAAGCTGACCTATCTGCTGAGCGTTGGAGCCCTCCGGTATCATTACAGTAACGGTATTCGTGTAAGTCCGGACGGTTTTCAGGAGCGTTACAATGCTCTTATAGGACATCTGCGCGTTTACGGTGTATTCGCCGTCAAGGAATCCCTGCGCTTTATCCGAATAGTTGATATATGCCTTGAACAGCCACGGCATCTCGATAATCCCATTTTCATGCAGAACATCGGCGATATCGTCAACATTCATGCTGTCTGTTATGGTGATATCCGCCTCGCGGCTTTTCTTCGCCATACCTGTGTAGTCCATCAGTCCGACTATGACCTTCCATGCAAGGAAAACTCCGACGCAGATAGCGGCGGCAGACAATACAACGCCAAGAAAGACGTGACCCATAGTACGGGTGTGGTTGAACTGATGCTTCTTTTTACGGCGCTTTTTTCGCTTCTGCACCGGATTGGCAGGAGCTTCCTGCGGCTCTGGTTCATCAGCGGGAGTCAGGGAATCCATCATGCGGGTGCTTCCGGGCTCGTCTGCGCCGTTAAGCTCCGCAAACCGCTCTCGGGAGGCTATCCCGGAGTTCTCGTCCGCCCCGTGTATGCTGTCGAGTTCCCGTGTTGCTCCGGCGTCGTTTTCACTGCCGTCAGCCGGGAACCCGAGCTGGTCAAAATCAAATTTATCCATATTTACCTCATGTCAATGCTTGCTCAGTCAGTTATGACAAAATCAGCGCGTCTGTCGTGCGGCTCCGCGGGCACCTCCCCGACAAAAGCCGAATAACATATAATTACCGACTTACCCGGAAATCCCGCAAGGAACCGGTCATAGTACCCCCTGCCGTAGCCCAGGCGCAGCCCGCTTCTGTCGCATAACAGTGCCGGAACAATGCAAAGCGAATCCACGTCTGGAACAGACGAAACGCTTCGGTCAAGCGGCTCCTGAATGTGAAAACGTCCCTCCGCCAGTCCATTGAAAGAAGTTATCGGGAAGAAGGTCAGCTCGCTGTCTCCTGAAACCGGAACGGCGACAGGCTTCCCGTGTTCAAAGCACCAGCTGATCAGCCGTCTTGTATCCACCTCTATATCGGCAGACACATATGTGAAAACTCCGCTGCACCTTTCAAGGTATGGAAGAAGCGCATTAAAAATATGCTCGTCCGCCTGTGACCTGGCTTCCTCCGGAAGTTCACGCCTCCGCTGTATCAGCTCGCGGCGAAGCTGCTTTTTATATTCTGCGAGATTCATCTTTCTGCAACAATTGCCCTGCGTATTTCTTCGGACTTTTCAGCGCCGCAGAGCACCTTTACAAGCTCCAGACCGAATACCAGAGCCGCCCCGGCTCCGCAGGCAGTGGTGAACTGACCGTCTGTCACACAAAGCTTGTTCTGAACCTTCGCGCCATGAAGGTTCTTTTCAAAGCCCGGGAAGCAAACCGCTTCCCTGCCATCCAGAAGCCCAAGGTCGCCAAGTATGGACGGAGCCGCACAGATAGCGCCGACCGGAATTTTGTTCTCAACGCAGAAAGCTATTGATTTCTGTACGGTATCGGAAGCCTTCAGGTTCAGCGTACCGGGCATTCCGCCGGGGAGCACGATCAACTGTAACTCACTGTCAAGCTGTGCTTCCTCAGTTGTGATGTCAGCCGTAACCTGGATTCCATGGGAGCTCGTGGGAGTCTTAGTGCCAACTCCAACGGTCTTTACAGTGAGCTTCGCACGGCGAAGCATATCTATCGGGGCAATTGCCTCTGTTTCCTCAAATCCATCTGCCAAAAAAACGTAAATCATGTCGTACCTCCGAATGTTATCAGATATTTTTCTTCCATAAATGCCGGGTGATAGGATAATTTGGCTTTCCGGAGTCCCTCGGAGCCGGTATCCTCCTCCCGGTTTATATAGCGGTATTCCGCCGCGAGAGTTTTTGCAAATTCGCAGTTCACTGCGGTGTACGCGCCCTGGTAATCCAAAAGCGCCTTTTCCGCATGAACAACAAAAGTATCCGCTGCTGAGCGCTCACCGAACGTGAAAGCCTGCGGTGTGCCGCCTGCCGTCAGAAGCCCTCCGGAATAGCCGAGCTCAGAATAGTTGTCAAGACTTTCAAGCACTACTCCGCCTTCGACCATCTTTTCCGGGTCAGGGTCAGACTCAAGCCAGCGTGACAGCACTTCCCTGCAGTAGGATATGTTGGATTGCTGTATTGGCTCGAAATGCCAGTCATTTTCATAGAATCTGTTCAGGTGATTCCTCTTTGAATGGTACTTTCTCCCCTTTAATTCCGCAAGCGCCGAGGCTTCATAAACATAGTCAAACCCGTCCCTGTCCGGCACGGCAGATACATCTGTGAACCCGGCGAGGATTTTTTCAGTGCATTCACGATTGGCAGTCATCAGAAGAGGCACCCCAAGTGACGCACAATGGCTCCGGAGCTCTGCAATAAGGCGGTTTATATCTCCGCTGCCAGCCGGGTAAAGAAAACGGGGCTGACCGTTTGTGTGCTCTGCATTCCGCAGGAGGTAGAAATCCTCCCATCGGCAAATCTGCACATCGTAGACTTTGCGCCAGACGTAATTATTTCCAAAAGTGTACAGGCAGCCGCGAAAATCCGACTGCGCGAGCAATTTTTCAGCCCACCCGCGGTCGGAAAGCTCCGGCGCTCTGAAATTTAAATCAGCCATTACAGACCCTCAGTTTCTTTCTTTATTGAGAGGGCGATATCGGCTATCGGAAGCGGGGATTCACCGTCAGAGCAGGGTATCATTTTCCAGCCGGAGCGCTCCGCCGTGTAAAGCGCGCTCTCACGGCAGGCACGGAGGAAATCCAGGTTGCTTTCGTGAATGTCCTTTTTGCTCTCATCACCGCCGTATCTAGCGGAAAGAAGCTTCTGTGAAACATCGATCGGCATATCAAGGAACATCACAGCATCAGGCTCAGGGAGCTGAAGCTTTTTGTATTCAAAATCCCACAGCCATGCCAGGAAACCGTCCCATTCACTGCGTTGAAGCTTCGTCATCTGGTATATAGCGTTAGATGTCGCGTACCTCCCGGAAACGATCATCGTCCCGTTATCATAGTCTGTTTTCCAGTCCGTGACATAGCTTGCATACCGGTCGGCGGCATAGAATGCTGAAGCTGCATATGCGCCTGCGCTGCCGCCGCACGGAATTTTACCCGCAAGATAATCAGAAACAACCCTGCCGGTACTGCTTTCATAATTCGGGAAACTGATGAGCCGTGTTTTTCTTTCTGCTCCCAGAGAATCCGCAAGTATCTGAAGCTGCGTTGACTTTCCGCAGCCGTCAAGTCCCTCTAGTACGATTATCTTTCCTCTGTTCATGTCTATCTATCCTATTCTCTAAATATACATTATTATTTTATCATAAATTGTGATTTTAGTCAATGCTTTTTGTACAAATTACATCAAAAATCGGGCCGGAATAATTCCGACCCGATGGATGGCACATATGTATTACTTGATTGGATAGAGCTTATCGTAGTTCACAAGCTCATTGAGAAGCTGGGGAACGCACTCTGCCATATCCTCATCCTTGAACTGACAGGTTCCGACAGCCATATGTCCGCCGCCGCCGTATTTCAGCATGAGTGAACCAACATTCACACGGCTTGTACGGTTAAGGATAGAATATCCAACCGCACAGGAGCAGCCCTTGCCACCCTTGCCATTAACTATCCAGCAGGAAATGTTCTGTTCGGGATACAGGCTGTATATCAGGAATCGGTTGCCGGTATAGATCGGGTCAACACCACGGAGATCAGTGATGATGACATCACCCTCTGTGTGTGTATACTTACGAACCATTTCCTTGAACTTTTCGGTCTGCTCGTTGTAAAGCGCAATACGCTCCTTTATATCAGGCAGTGCAAGTATCTCTTCCGTTGACATATACGCGCAGCATTTAAGCAGCTTCTCCATAAGCTGATAGTTGCTTATAGTAAAGTTCCTGAATCTGCCAAGACCAGTTCTTGGATCCATAAGGAATCCAATAAGTATCCAGCCCTGCGGGTTCAGTATCTCCTCGCGGGTCAGATTACCGCTGTCCACCTTATCGACAGCCTCCATAAGGTCGTCGAAGTTCGGGAAACGCTCCCTGCCGCCGTAGTACTCATATATAATACGGGCGCAGCTTGGCGTGATACGGCTTTCACCCTTGTACTTACCCTTGTATTTTCTGCGCTCCTCCTCGCTGGAATGGTGGTCGAACCAAAGTCCGCAGCCTTCAACAAAGGGAACGTTTGCAAGGACGTCATTCTCGGTTACCGGAATAAGACCGTCCTGAAGATCCTTCGGGTGGGCGAATGTCCATGAATCCGGCTCGACAACGCCGGCACAGAGCAGAAGTGCTCCGCAGGCAAGTCCGTCAAAATCCGAACGTGTAATTAATCTCATGTCTGCACCTCTCTGAATAACTTAAATACTGACGGCCAAACAAAAATTTGTCATCGTCTGAAACCATTATAGCAAATTCCGCTGTAAAAATCAACAGGTTTTTATATATTTTTAATAAAATTTTGTAAATTCACCTATGAGCCTGAGCACTTTCAGCTTTCCGGGGAATCGGAAAGGCTTAAAAACGTCCACCAGTTTTTCAAGCTGAGAAATCAGCAGTGCTGCGGCCTCATCGCTTATTTCGTGCCCGCCGAACTCCATTTCAGCGAATATATCGGAGCACTCCGAAAGCTGTGTGCCGAATTTTTCATCGGCCCTGCGGAAGTAATCCGCAGGAAGCTCGCCGCTGCCCGGCTTTACATTCCCGTATTCAAGGAGTGCAAGGATAAGGCGGTAAACCGTCCGGGAATCCCCGCTCCCTCCCGCGCGGAGTTCACAGAGCGTGCGCATTGCGGATTTCTTCAGGGAGTGCATTCGGATAAGCACGGCAACAAGCAGCAGTATCACTGTCAGCGCCGCCAGCGCAGCGGGAATGAAAGGTCTCAGCGAATCCCATACATCAGGAGGGTTAACGGTCTCAGCGGTACTCTCATCTGTAATTTCTCCGGATCCGGCAGTATGCTGAGTAAAAGGGTCAGATGTTGCAAAATCAGATGAAACAGCAGGTTCAGAAGTGGGCTCGGCAGTATCGTTCGGGGCTTCGGAAGTGATGTCCCCTGTTGAATCCGGAGCTGTCGCCGTGTTTCTGTCCGGATAGGCCGACGAGCTGGTTGGATCGAAAGTTGCCCAGCCGTACTGCCCCAGGTACACCTCTACCCATGCGTGAAGGTTCTTTTCACGGAGAAGCACTGAATTTCTGCCGTCCTCGCCCTCAACATAGAATCCGGTACAGTATCTTGCGGGTATACCGCGCTCACGGAGGATCAGGGTCATCGCGCTGGCGTAAAGCGAGCAGTGACCGCGCTTCGTGTCGTTGAGGAACTGCATGACCGGATTCCGGCTGTTGTTGCTTCCATCAAGCGAGTATGTGTAATGGGTCCGCAGATAGTCAGCGACCGCGCCTGCCGTATTGTACCGGTACAGCGCCTCGGAAACGGTACCCACGGTATATTCGGCTTTTATGCCGTCAAGTATATATTTAAAGGTACGCTCTGTGTATTCTTCGATCTCAGACGAAAATTCATCCGGGATACTGGTATAGGTCTGTTCAACATATGATTCGTAGTCGCTCAGAACATTTTCGCCGGAAATTTCCGGCACAACCGAGCTGTAAATGTCATTCGGAGCGCACATTACGGAATCGAAGGCATAATCAAGGTCCGCGACTGCCTCAGGGCTTCCGGGGTATCTTTCATTGCTGGTGAACGAGGAAACAAGAGCGGTGCACTGCACGGAATTCACGACGCTTCCAGCTTCGTCCCTGACCCTGACTGCATAATCTGAATACACATCGAAATTATCGTCGTTATAAAACGAGTATTCCGCAGTGTACGGCGGCAGGAATACGACATTTGTATCGCAAAGATATTCAATATTAACGTCCGAGGAGGTGATTACAGGCTCACTCTGGGTCACTGATTCAGATGTTGCTGAGAGCAGTGCGGAAATAACTCTGCTCTCACACGGACGGTATGTCTCTTTCAGACCGCTGTCGCGCCACAGAGAAGGCTCGCTGCTGACTGCGGTAGTCCATGAGGAACCTGTAAAATCGATCCCGATGTCGCCGCGGAGATAGACCGGCCGGTTTCCGGTGTAGGTCACGCGGATTATTTCGCGCTCTCCCCTGCCGGGCGAGATTATATTCAGAGTGTCCTGTTTCTCCTCTCTGTTCTGCGTAAAATACTCGGAGGCTGTTCCGGACTCAAACGGAGACTGAATAACGCTGTTGTCTGACCCAAGGCTTGTTATGAATTCATAGACTGATGTGTAGTCAACGCTTCCGCCTTCAGGGATTATCAGCGCCCCGACGGTTATGCTGACGGCTGTCAGGGCAGCGCAGTACATTCCGGTACTGAAATATTTATAGCGGTAGTTGCATTTCATTTCAATACGCTTCATAAACGGAGCAGACGAAATACGCTTTATAAAAGTGCGCTCTTCATGCTTTATCCGTCGTCGATAGTCTGAGGAACTGCTGTGCTTTACAGCAAGTCCGCCGGAATAGTTTTTCTTTATTGCGAATGCCCCTGCAAGAGCCGCCAGCGCCGGAATAAGCCAGAAGGAAAATTCAAGCTGCTCAGAGATGAGCACAGGCACGCACAGCGCAGCAAACAAAAGAGCCGCCGGAACAGGAACAAGCCTGCCGGAAAAGCAGGCTGAAATTATCAGGCTGTAAAGCAGGCACAACAGCACTGTACCAAGAACTACACCCTCAACATAGGCGGGGTTTGACGCGTCAAGCATATCTCCCCGGTGAAAAAGCAGCCTTCTCGGATACAGGAATCTTCCTTCCACGAGCAGCATACACGCGTCGGCATAGTAAGTGAGCTTTTCCCACAGAGCTCCGAAATTCAGCCAGACAGCCAGTGCCGCGGAAAACAGCACCGCCGGAATCGCGAACCTTTTTTTCACAAAGACGAAAAAAACCGAAAAAAAGGCGCAGCTCCCGGCACAGACAGCCCCCATAACCGGAAGGCTCACCGGGAATCTGTACTCGGTCAGTATAAACAGCATTGAGCAGGCGCAGAAAGCCGCCGCAAGCAGAATTCTTTTTATGATAAGGAGCGGAGTATTCGGTCTGGAACAATAGTATCTGTCGTAAACCAGCACTCCGTCCGAAAAAATATCTTTTGTCATCGGGTTTCCTTTTTAGAACGGATAAATTATGGCGGCCTCTAAAAGCCTGGTTTCAATGTGTATGGCACACTGCCTGCTTCTTCAAACCTCCTCGTAAGTCATAGAAGTCTGCCGTGAAGAAGTTTTTTAAGGGTTGCCTTATGAGAAAATATGTATCCCATGCTTTTTCAGCGAGTCGTTAACATAAGCATAATGCATATTCTCCCACTGCTGATAGCCCTTGAAATCCTCAAGCTGTGCGCCGGCGCATATAGCCGCAGCTCCGGTAAAATGAGCGCACACTGAGCCATTCCATATATAGGATATCCCATGATGTGTTTTTCTTAACTCTGCGATATCCTCCTGACGTACAGAGCGCGGGCATATCACACGGGTTATCGAAAATTTATCCGTTACCGGGGTCTTTACCGCTGCACCGTCAATACAATTCTTTATCGCACCGCTTATGCAGCTTTCAATTCCGAAGTACTCGCACATTTCAACGGAATCCATTGAAAGCTCCTTTTCAAAGCACTGACGCAGTATTCTTGTAACCGCGCGTGCGAGCGCCTTTTCATCGTCCTCCGGCAGGTTGAGTATTCCGGATTCGCGGAAATAGCGCTCCAGCTTCTCCCTGGGAACACTCTCTGACAGCTCATCGAGTTTTCCCCGAACCTTCTCGTCAAGCGGAAACATCTCACCAACGCAGGAACTGCCTTCGTACTCAGCGTCAATACTGTCTATGATGCCGCCTCGGTTGACGGAGATCTGTTCGAACGGGTCGATTGCTTTTTGAAGCACATTCGTGTAATAATCGTTGAGTAATCCATGAAGCTGGTCGAAAAAGTCAATCATAGGCTTCGCTGTTCCGACTGCTGCGCTTGCTTCCGCGTAGCCGTTAAGCTCAAAAAGATACTGTTCCACCGCCTTATTCACAAATATAGCGGATTTTACCTTCTTCATGGCGTTGCGTTCCAGAATACGGGTGCGCTCTACCTGCTCCTTCATATCCTCTAAGTCGGCTTTCAGCTTTGCTGATGCAACGCGTATCTCGGCAAAGCATTTTTTTAATATCTCCTGAGCATAGAAAGGACCCTTGCCGAAATCTGTCTTCGCATTTTCGCAGTCGCCTATAATACTCTCTGCTATTGATTTTGCGCACTCCGGCGCGCCATTTATTACCGCGGACCTGAGGGCGCTAAGCCATGTTTCCACTGCGCTGAGGGCTTCCTCGCCGTTTCCCTTGACAGACTTTGCAGAAAACGCCGGATTCATGCGCTCATCAAAATCAAGCTTCGGAACGTTTCCACTCTTGGAAGCCACATATTCCGCGTTCGGAGTAACAAGAGCCTTGTATCTGCTGAGCTGCTCCAGACCGACATTGTTTGCATTCAGTGTGTGATTCAGCCTCGTGAACAGCTTTATTCCAAGGTATGCCATTATCTTACCGAGCGGTATCTCCTCGCCCCTCATTCCGAATGCAAGATATCGGAATTCGTGGGATTCATCGGCTTTCAGCATATTATAGGACATAATGCGCTCTGCGTCGTCGTCCTTGCTGAAAAGCACCTCCATGCGGCTGAGTATCTTCTCGGCGGCTGTGTTCATCGTGAGCTCATAGCTGGCATCAGCCGGAATAAGGAAGCACGCATTGAACGGCGGCTTATCCGTATCAACTTCGAATGAAGCGGAATACTTCTGATGAAAATGCCTGTGGTGGACCTGAAACTTGTCCAATTCGCTTTTTGTAACGATGGTATTAGCCGAGTAGCCACCAATGTCTCTTCCGTCAGTCTCTATAAGCGCCGCAGTGTCAGCAGCGAAAAGGCAGCTGTTTATCTTTACCGGATATGGGACGTCAGCGAAAAGCCTTCCCATAATATACGCGATATCGATAAACATTCCTCCGAAGAATGTATCACCGAGATTTCCTGTTATGATTATATCCAGAGGTTTGTCGCCTCCGCCGAAATCTGCAAGGATCCTTCCGCAGAGCTTTATTAAGGGCTTCAGGTTATGAAACAGCGCTATCCTGCCGCACTGCCGCTTTGTAAGTCCATACGTCGGCGTAGCGGGAGAATAGTTTTTCAGTCCCTGATCGAACCAGTCCAGTGCATCCTGCGGAAGCTTGGCAGGATTATTCAGGTATTTGTATATAGCCTCTTCCGGAACTATCGGAATAACGTCGCCGTCTCCCGGGACGCTCCCCTCGTAAGAAGCCGATTCAAGCTGTTTCTGCTCTCCGATGCACAGAAAACGCACCTTTTTCGAGTCGCGTCCGAAGCGCTTTTCAGTGATATGCATACAGTGAAGCGCGCAGTCTGTTCCGTTTCTGCCTATTCCTATTATCAGGAGCCTGTTCATTCCGAAATGGCTCTTCTGTCCGTCATACAGCTTCTGAATACGTTCTGGCTTCAGCCATTCCGTTTTCTGTCCGATCTCCACGAAAAACACCCCTCACTTAACGTAAAAATCTCTGTATATCTCGAATCTTCTGTCTTTTTTTACCGGAAATCCGTTCTGAATTTTCCGGCACTCTTCCCCGCTTACTTCAGCGTATATCAGCTGTTCTCCGTACGGTTCTGAATCTGCGGCTGACTCCCCTGCCGGAGAATATACTGCGCTGTCGCCGGAATAATTCAGACCTCCGCCGCTTCCGCAGCGGTTGCAGCCCGCAATGAAGCACTGATTCTCTATCGCCCTCGCTTTCAGCAGGGATTTCCAGTGGTCGCTTCTGCTGTCCGGCCAGTTAGCTATAACAATTATCAGTGAACAGGTTTCCGAAAGCTTCTGGTATATTTCCGGGAATCTAAGGTCGTAGCACACGGTAAGTCCGAGCTTTTCGCCGGAAATCTCCGCAGTGACCAGTTTGTCCCCGGGTGAATATACGGCGCACTCGCCGCCGTAGGAAAACGGGTGGAGCTTGTCATACTGCGCTGTTATCCGTCCCTTGTCTGCAATGCAGAACCGGTTTGTTATCCTGTCGTTTTGCCTGCAGGCAAATCCGAAGCCAACAGCAATTCCTGACTCCCGCGAGAGCTCTGAAAAGCGCTGCACCGTTTCTCCGTCCGGAGCCTCGGCCAGAGCGCGGTTCATTGTAAATCCGGTCAGGGAAAGCTCGGGAAATACTATCAGCCGGGAGCCATGCTCCGACGCCTGTTCTGTAAGCTGTCTGCACCTGCGGAAATTATCGGTTTTATTTTCCCATACTATATCTGTCTGGGCAGCGCATATTTTCAAACGAATACCCCCCGCAAACGCAAAAGAGCACAGGCTTTACACCTGTGAACCTATAAACTTATGTTCTGTTATTATTATACAATATTTAATCTGTATTGTCAACCGCTAATGTAACATTTATATAAAGATTGCCAATAAAGTTATCCCGGACTCTGGGAGAAGCCCGGGATATGTATTCACTTTGCTGATTTATCTCTTTTGTTTTCACGGATTTTTAAAACCAAGACGATAATTGCAGCAACAAAATAAATTACAAGTGCAGTAGAAACAACAAATTCATCAGACAGCATTCCATTGCTTACCACGGTGAATTTCTTTTCCGGGTTCAGGAAAAAGGTGTATAAAGGAACCCAGATCAGCGAAATTATAGCTGAATATTGCGTGCCTTTTCCTGATACTCCGAACAAACTCCCTTTTGAAGCGTTCCTTATGACCCACCAGAGCAGGCAAAGCGCCATGAAAAGCACCATTAGCTCAAAATTTCCCTCGCACCATTGATATCCGATTTCATTTAACATTACCGCGATTGCGGACATCACCGCGTACACTATCAGCGCCTCAGCCGTAAGCTGCGTGCGCTGCATTTTCTGGCGCTCGTCGAAAATCTCTTTCTGTGACGCCGGCTCTCCGAGTATAATATTCTCACAGAATTTGTCAAAACTCTTCATGCTCATTTGTGTTCCTCCTCTTCCCAGAAAAGTTCATCCAGCGTTTTTCCAAGCGCCCTGCATATTGAAATGCACAGGTTTATCGTAGGATTGTAGTCGCCGTTTTCAACGGCGCTTATCGTTTGACGAGTAACTCTCACCTTTTTTGCAAGCGCGTCCTGCGAGAGGTCAAGCGAAGCCCGCGCCGCCTTTAGTCTGAGATTTTTTGCCATTATCTCACCTCTATTAAATAGTAGCACATATTTTTTGTTTTGTCAAGTATATATTACATTTTGCAAGAAATATTTTTCTTAGAATTTCTCCCTGCAAAACCGGAAATAATATTTTCAACATTATAAATAAACTCCGCAAACGTAATACCTGCGTTGTCTGATTTTATTTCCTTTTATAAATCCCACAGCTCTGCAAATAGTAACAGCGTGAGAGAAAATCTCTGAATTAAGATTTCGGGGTGAACAGATGGAAAAAGCGGGAAAGATCATATCAGGAGCATTCTGCTGGCTGATTGCGGCGGCAGTCGGAGTGCTCGGATTCTATTATGCGGCGCTCCCACGGGAGCTGAGCGCACAGACCGGGGCGGACGTTTGCGGTGAAATATGCGGCGCCCGGATAGTTGAATACGGCGGCGGTTACGGTTTTGCTTTAGGGGAAATGCAGATCAAACAAGTCGCTATGAAGACGGAACAGCGGAAAATGCTGATACCGGGAGGAACTCCGTTCGGAATTAAACTCAGGACGGACGGTGTAATGGTTATA
Source organism: uncultured Oscillospiraceae bacterium (assembly GCA_934481355.1). GTDB lineage: Bacteria > Bacillota > Clostridia > Oscillospirales > Ruminococcaceae > CAG-115. Next base: position 22,688 of record CAKSPH010000021.1, read on the forward strand.
TCTGTTAATTCAGGATCTCCGGCGGCAAAAGCGGGTATCAGGGCCGGGGACGTTATATCCACCGTCAACGGAATACCGATCAGCACCAACGCTGATATTTCAAAGGCAGTACAGGCAGGACCGGAGGAAAGTACTATAATACTAACCAGAAAAAACGGAGAACTGTGCGTCAAGGCAAGACCAGAGCCGAACGGGGAAAAACTGATAATAGGCGCATGGGTGCGGGACAGCTCCGCGGGTATCGGAACTATGACGTTCTGCGACCCGGAAACAGGGTATTTCGGAGGGCTCGGGCATCCGGTCAGCGATGTAACAACAGGCGAACTCATGCCGCTTTCCAGCGGCGAGATAACCAGGGCGGAGATATACGGAGCAGTAAAAGGCGCAGGCGGCGAAGCAGGCGAGCTCTGCGGAGACATCTGTGCGGATACCTGCGGAAAGCTTACCTCCAACACTCCTGTCGGGGTATTCGGAGAGATTGCCGAGATTCCAGACTGCGCGGCTGTCCCTATGGCATTCCGCCAGGAGGTACACTGCGGTCCAGCCGTAATCATGTCCACAACAAACGGACAGAAGCCAGAAGAATACAGCATAGAAATCGAGAAAATAAACCTCTGCGCACTTAACGGAACTAAAAGCATGGTCATCAGAATAACTGATCAGCGGCTTCTAGAACAGACAGGCGGTATCGTCCGCGGAATGAGCGGAAGTCCTATAATACAGGATGGAATGCTTGCGGGGGCAGTAACTCACGTTTTCCTGAACGACCCGACAAGAGGCTATGCCGTGTTCGCTGAAAGCATGATTGAACAGATGGAGCAGCAATAATATTCCAGGCGGCATTTGCCGCCTTATTTCTTTTGCTGAAATAAACTCATTTATTTTTACGGAATTCCGTCGATAAATGGGTTGATTTATTGAAAAAATCTGTTATAATGTATATAGCACAATAATTCAAGAGAATATTTACTGCCTGCTGCGGCAATGCTGGAATAGGCTGTCAAATAACTGATACATTTTAGGAGAAAGAAATGGACAAGGTACTTCTTATCGGCGAACCAATGGAGCTTTTACTTGCGGAAGAGGAAGGCGCGCTTTCCGATGTAACAAAATTCCGCGCGAGCGTTTCCGGCGCAGAAATGAACGTCGCCGTGGGACTTGCAAGGTTAGGGCTCTGCCCGCGGTATATGACAAGGCTCGGGGACGACCCGCGCGCTGTCAGGATCCGCAGATTCATGCAGGAGAACGGCATAGCTGACGACCTTATTATCACAGACCCCGCTCACCTGACGGGCGCCATGATGAAGAGCAAGGCAGAGCCCGGAAAACACGAAATATACTATTTCCGGCAGGATTCGGCGGCTTCCTTTCTGTGCGAGCAGGACGTTGACAGGCTTGATCTCACCGACATCAGGGCAGTGCATTTCACTGGTATATTCCCTTCTATATCTCCGTCTGCCGCAGAAGCTGCGCGCAGGCTTGTCAGTCGTGCGCATGAAAACGAGATCACGGTCGTATTCGACCCTAATCTGAGGTGCCAGCTATGGGATTCATCGCCGGAAAACATCTCTCTTCTCAATGAATTTGCTGCAAATTCTGATGTGTTCCTGCCCAGCCTGAAAGAAGCAGAAACTCTCTGCGGACTGTCAGACCCGGAGGAAATAGCTGAGCACTACCTTGATTCGGGCACGAAAAAGGTCGTTGTAAAACTTGGAAAACAGGGAGCCTACTATCGCAGCCGCGTTGAAAGCGGCATTGCCCCGACATTTCAGGCGGACGCAGTGGTAGACACCGCCGGTGCCGGCGATGGATTTGCGGCGGGCCTTATAAGCGGTATCTGTGAGGAAATACCTCTTGGAGAGGCTGTGTTCCGTGCAAATGCCGTCGGAAGTATGCAGATACAGAACTCCAGCGACAACGCAGGGCTCCCCACACTGGAACAGCTCCGCGAGTATATGCTCAGCCACAGATTCGTAAACGCGCTTCGCGACTGAATTCGGAGGAATCATGACCCTTTATGCCACCGACCTGGACGGAACCCTGCTCAGAGCCGACAAGAGCATTTCCGGCGAAACCGCCGAGCTTCTGAATCGGCTCACGGAACGCGGTGTGTTATTTACATATGCCACGGCACGTTCCTTTTCGAGCGCTTCCCCACTGGTCAGAAATCTTAATCTTTCCTGCCCCGCTGTTACATTCAACGGGGTATTCATCATTGATCCCATAACGGGCGAACATATCGTGGAAAATGTTTTCGGCGCTTCCTCGTTCGGCCTGGCAGTCGATTTTTTCAGCAAGCACTGTCTTGCGCCGCTCGTATATTCTTATATTGACGGCCGGGAGCGCGTAAGCTACCTTGAGGACAGATACGACGACGTAAAGGGCTATGTTGCTTCACGACAGGGTGACAAAAGGCTCCGTCCGGTAAAAACCCGCGAGGAGCTTTTTATGGGAACTGTTTTTTACTTTACGCTGTTCAATCCAAAACTTCCATATGAGATCCTTAATGAAACTTTCAGCCGGGACAACGGCTTCGGCTCGAATATAATGGAAGACACCTACGAAAAGGGCGTCATATGGTACGAAATATTCAGCCGAAACGCAAGCAAGGCAAGCGCGCTCCTTCAGGTAATGGAGCTGACCCGCGCTGACCGTCTGGTTTGCTTCGGAGACAACACGAACGATATTTCAATGATAAAAGCTGCCGATTTAGGAGTGTGCGTTTCCAACGGCTGCAACGAGCTTAAAGCGGTTTCCGACCGTATTATCGGAAGTTGTGAGGAAGGGGCAGTCGCAAAATTCATTGCCGGGGAAACCGGGCTGAAGCTCTCCGCACCCTCCATCATTACAGACAATGACAGGTTTTCTCAGGCTCTCAGCGCAGCAATGATCCGCGTCAAGGGAATGCACGGCTCCGTGGGAACACAGAATGAAAAGCTGATACACGCAACACTGAAAAACTACTATGCTCCCTACTCGGACGACCAGGAAATAAAAATAGGTAAATTCTACGCCGACGCCATAACCGAAAATGGCATCTTCGAGATACAGACGCGAAAACTCCACGCACTGCGGGAAAAACTGACGGCTTTTACCCAGGCAGCTCATGTAACGATAGTCCACCCGGTGGAAGTCCGGACGCGCAGCGTTTACATAAACCGTGACACCGGGGAGGTCATTTCTGAAACCCCGTTCAGGTCAGTAAATCAGCGGCAGAAGCTGTATCAGGAGCTTTACTCGATAAGGGACTTCCTTTCCGACAGCAGGATAACCCTTATAATACCCAGGCTGAAAACGGAAAAGCGCGTTGCCGCAAGCGGCGGCAAAATTCCGGATATGCGCAGCAGAAGCGCACGGAAAAAGCTTGATATCTCCAAAGTTCCTCTGGAGCTTGTTGAGGAGACATTTATTCCTCTGCCAGAGGGACTGCGTTTCCTCATGCCGGAGGGACTTCCCGTGGAGTTCACGAAAAAGGAATTCTGCCGGATCGCCGGAGAGCCGGACAGCTCTCTGAGGCTTGAAGTGCTCCGTTCGGCAGGGCTTATCACGCAGACGGGAAAGAGAGGCCGCAGCTATCTTTATACGGCGGACGGCAGAAAGGAAGGACCATGCCAGAGCTAATTACGGGTAAGGCCTGCACTGATGTGACAGGAAAGCTATACGACAAAGTTATGGAAACGATCAGCGCAGACGGCGAGGCGATAATCATTGTTCCGGATCAGTTCGTATTTGAAACTGAAAAGGCGCTTTTCCGCAGATGCGCTGAAACAGGTCTTACAACCTCTTTCCAGAACATAAAGGTCTGCACTATTGCGCGTATTTCCGATGAGATAGTAAAAACATACCAGAAAGGAAAACCTCCGGCTGACGATATCACCAAAAACGTGATTATGTATCAGGCAATACACAACCGCGGTGTTTCCTTTTCCTCGCTGGGCAGGCTTGCAAGGAAGCAGGGATTCGCCGCCCAGATGGTCAAGACCGTATCCCTCCTGAAAACCGAAGGTATTGACTGCGCAAGATTCAGCGAGTTCCTTACAACGGACGAAGCCAGGGCTCAGACGCCTGCTCTTTACAAGAAAATGTCGGATATTGCCGCGCTTTACACTGAATACGACCAGATGCTGTCCAGCAAGTATACCGACAAGCTGGATATGACTATGCTGGCGGCTTCCCTCGCGGTAAAGCACGGATTTTTCCGCAGCAGGAATGTTTTTGTGGACGGATTCAATTCATTCTCAGGTAGTCAGCTTCAGTTGATGAAAGCCATCGCGGAATACTCAGGAAATTCCTGCTTTGCATTCGTGTGCGACAGAAGCGACCAGCGTGATATCTTCCGCACTGTGCTGGCAGAGGTTGACCGTATCTCGCCTGACGGGATTCCGCAGGCTTTTTCGGATAACTCCCGAAATATGTCCGGAGACCTCATTCGCACCTCTGAACTTCTGTGGAACTCCGACAGGAGCGACAGCGGCGACATAAGCGGCCTGCGCGTGATAAAGGCTGACGACATTTACAGTGAAATGGAATTTATTGCCGCGGAAATAAAGCGTCTGGTAAAAAGCGAGGGTCTACGCTATAATCAGATAGCAGTGCTGAGCACGGACACAGCGGCTTACAGAACTCCGGCGGAAAGCGCATTTTCAAAGTACGAGATCCCTATGTTCTGCGACATTCCGGAATCTATAATCAATGCGCCGCTCACCAATCTGATCCTTTCCCTGCTGAGGGCGGCAGACGAACCTACTGCTGAAAACATACTCAGCTATATCAGGAACAGTTTCCTTCGGGTAACTGTCACGGATGAAAACTCCGAAAAATTCGACCGCCCGCTTTACGTCAGTGAAATTGACGATTTCGACAACTTTCTCATGCGCTGGAATATTACCGGAGAAAAGCTCGGCAGGGAATTTTCTGCGGAGGGCATGGGAGAGCACGATGGAAAACTTGCGGGAAGAGCCGAAAAAGTCAGAAAGCTTGCCGTTGTACCGCTTCTGGAACTCCGTGGACGTATCATTGACGCGAAGAAAGACGGGAAGTGCACCGCCGCGTGGCTTTCAAAGGAAATATGCAGATTTCTTTTCGATGAGGCAGGAATCGAACATTCCGTGACTGGCGCGGAAAAGAACGCATCCACTCTGTGGGAGCTCCTTGTGCAGATATTCGAGGCGATAAACTCGGGAATCGGCGACAATAAAATGTCCCCTGCGGAGTACTATACCCTGTTCCGCGACATCTGCTCGCAGACTGACCTTGCCCTCCCCCCGCAGCTTGCAGACAGCGTTATACTGGGAGATACGAACCGCACGCGCGCTGATGGGATCAAGGTCGTTTTCATTGCCGGTGCCAGCTACGGGAAATTTCCGGATGAAAGCGGAAGTTTCGGTCTGTTTTCAGAATATGAAGCGGAACTTCTCAGCGAAAGCCAGCTCAGACTCTCAATGAAACAGGAAGAAAAGTACAGCTTCAGCAGATATCAGGCTTACCGCGCAATGACGCTCGCCACTGACAGACTGTATTTCACATACCCGCTGACAAGCGCTTCCGGCGGAGCATACACTCCGTCTGAAGTAATAACAGACCTGCTCGGACGGTTCGAAAAACTCACTGAAGAATATGCGGGAGATATATCGCGCTTCGGTGACGGCTTCTACTGCTCGACAAAAGGCGCTCTGCGCGCAAGGTACGCCTCACAGTTCGGCAGAAACGACCCGGAGCGCCTTGCAACGCTGAAAAAAGCCATGGAGCTTTCCGGAGACGCCGAGTACGCAGATCACCTTGATACTCTCGTGAATGAACGTCCCACTGCCTACCGGCACAGACTGGCTCCTGATGTAGCAAAAGCTCTGTTCCGGAAGAACAGTATTCCGGCAACCTCGCTGGAAAAACTGAACAAGTGCAGATTCCAGTACTTCTGCGAAAAGGGACTGAAAATCAACATACGTCAGTCAATCAATGCCAATAACAACGATCTTGGCTCGGCGGTGCACTACGTCCTGGAGAAGGTTCTGGAAAAGTACTGTACGCAAATGCCGGAGTTCTTCAAGCTTAAGGACAGTCAGCTCAAAGAGTTATCCGTAAAATATCTTAAAGAATATGCTGACGGCAAACTCGGTGCATCGGAATACCGCAGCAGGGCGTTTGACTATATGTATTCAGGTCTGGCACTCCGCTGCACCGACCTTCTTGGACTGCTCCAACTGGAGTTCATGAGCAGAAAGTACCGTCCTGTACTTTTCGAGCTGGATTTCAGGAATGACGTGGAGCGAGATATCCCCCCGATTTGTGAGGAAACAGAAACCGCTGCTGACCCGGAAACCGGAAAGGAAATCACTGTTCCGACAGTAAGGAAGCTCAGCACGAAATCAATAAAGCTGTCCCCTCTGTCCATTGAGGTCAGCCCAGGAACAAACGTCACTATCCCCGGGAAAATAGACCGCGTGGATATGTTCCACGGAGACGACAAAAAAGATTACCTGCGCATCGTCGACTACAAGACAGGCAACCACAAATTCAAGATCTCAAACGCACTGTATGGCATAAACACTCAGATGCTGATATACCTTATCGCGATATGCGCCAGGAATCCGGATATAGCGCCGGGCGGAGTCGGTTATTACCTCGCCGGCATGACCGGGGCTTCCATGTCGGATCACACACTGCTTGAAATGATCGCAGGAGGACACCTCCCGAGCGATATGTTCATCAGAACGAACTCCACCGAGGAAGAACAGACAATGTTTGCCAGCAGATACATCAACTCAATTTACGGCGGTGACCCGTCAGTTTCAGCTGAGCCGCTTACTGTCAGCGATGTTACACCCAAGAACGACGCGGTTCCAGACGCAGAACAGTTCAAAAAGATAGTGGAGAATGTCATCAGGCAGACAAGGAACGTGATTTCAAAACTGTACAGTGGCGATGTTTCCGCTATCCCCACTATATATAAGGACGCTTCCTCAGCTAAGCAGTGCGCCTGCGATTACTGCGCGTTCAAGTCGCTCTGCGGACATCAGGAGCCTGCCGGCTGCTACGTCGATGAGAATATCGCAGAAAAGCTTATCGGGATTTCCAAAAAGAAGCCCAGGCAGGACGGCGCAGAATCAGGCAGTGACAAGAACGAAAGCATGAATCCCGGGGAAACGGCAGAAAAGCCAACCTCAGAGTCACCGCGCGCACGCAGGACAAGCAAGAAAACAGAACAGACAGGTGAATGAGTATGGGAAATATGAAATGGACAAATGACCAGTTAAATGCAATAAATCACTCTGCCGAAAGCTCCGCCTGCGTGACTGCCGCCGCCGGAAGCGGAAAAACCGCTCTGCTTATCGAGCGCGTGGTTACGCTTATCCGCGGAAACGAAGACGAGAATATTGCGGCGGTCCCCGCCGACAAATTTGCGATCCTTACCTTCACCAGGAACGCCGCCGAGGAATTCCGCGCTCGAATGACGCTTGCAATCGACAAGGCTTCGCGCAGCGGCGACGGGCATATTCCGAGGGAGCAGCTTATAAAATTCCGCTCCTCGTTTATCGGCACAATAAATTCGTTTTGCCTTGGAGTGCTCAGGGATAACACGCAGCTTTTTGACCTGCCGGTAAATTTCACCGTTGTTGAGGAAGGCAGGGGCGCTTCCATGATGGACAAGGCGCTTGACAACACGATGGAATATTTCTACTCCGATGAATTTGTCAGCGATTTCTCCGGGAAAATCAAGGAGTCCGGCGAAAAAGGAAACGGTGCATTTGCAAGGGAGCTTCTTCTCAAAACGTACTCTTTTGAGAACGATTCGGAGCTCCGAAAGGCTGTCAGGGCTGTGTATTACAAGGCGAGCTCCCTCGCCGACCGTGATGAGTGGCTTGACAGATGCGCTTCCGTTTTTTCCGGCAGGAAATCAGCAGCGGAACAATTTTTCCCGAGCATCGTTTCCGGGCTGCCTCAGGCATTGAACGAAATCGCATACAGTATTTCAAAGGCTGAAAAATACTGCTCTGTTATCAATGATGAAGCAATGAGGGATAAGCTGAGCGAGATTCTCCGTCCAGTACAGGATTATGCTGACAAGCTTGCACAGTCATGCCGGAATCACCTTTTATCCGGAAGCACTCCCACATTCAGCGATTTTGACGCATTCCACAGGGAGACAGACGCGCTTGCTGTGCCTGTCGTAAGCACCAAATCCCTGCCCCGCGCCAAAAAGGGAGACACCGGAAACAAGAATGCGGCGATCAATGCCATGAACAAGGCTGCCGCCGGATTTGCAGAAATCAGAACAAATACGGGATACGACAGCGCCTCCTTTGAAGAGGAAAGAAAACAGCAGTTAAACGCCATGACCGCGTTTGTAATGCTGGTGCACAGGCTGGACGATGAATTCACCAGGATAAAGCGGAAAGCCTCCGTTGTGGATTTTGCGGACTGCGAACAGCTGCTCCTGCGCGAACTGAAAAAACCGGAGAGCGAGCTCCGCAGTGTGCTTTCGGAACGCTACCGGTGCATAATTATAGATGAATTTCAGGACACGAACGACCTCCAGTACGAGATATTTCGGCTTATTTCAAGAAAACAGAACAATCTGTTTTTCGTTGGGGATATCAAGCAGTCCATCTACGCATTCCGCGGAGGAAATCCCGAGATAATGGCAAAATGCTGTGAACCCGGAAGCGGCTATGACAGGCTGCCGCTGAACCAGAATTTCCGCAGCCGCGAAACAGTCATAAACACCGTAAACTCCATGTTTGACGGTATCATGACAAGGAAATACGGAGATGTTGACTACTCAGACAACAACCAGCTTGTGCCAGGCGCTGTTTTCCCGGATTCTTGCTGTGATTACAGTTCTGAGCTGCATTTGCTGGATTATTCGGGCCGGAAGAAATCAGACGCCGCTGCAAATCAGGATGATAACCAGATCCCCGGCGACGCTTCTGAAATCCCGGAATCCGAAAAAGTTCCCACCGCCGCTCTTTCAGAGGCGCGATATGCCGCTTCCCTTATCGGAAAAATGGTAAAGGAGCAGTTTAAGGTCAGGGGCACTGATGGAAATATTCGCCCGTGCGAATGGGGTGATTTCGCAATACTTCTGCGGAACAAAACCCATATCAGGGAATATAAGGACGCCCTGGAGGAACTTTATATACCGGTATCCTCCGACAGTGGAAACTATCTGGCAGCCGATGAAATAAAGCTCATGATAAGTTTCCTGAAGGTAATAGACAATCCTCAGCTTGACGAGCATATTATCTCCGTACTGATGTCTCCGCTCTATGGATTCACAGCTAACGAGCTTTCCCTTGCCAGGCTGGGTATCCTCTGTTACGACAAGCCGGAGCCAGTCAAGGCCGGAATCGACCTCGGCGGGCTGTATGACTATTACTCAAACCAGCCGCTTTTCAACTGTATCATGGACGCTGCCGGCGAGGATAACAGCCTGCTGTATAAGTCCGACAGGCTGAAGGAACTCCGGAGCCGGGCTCAGGACAATGGTTTCAGCTATACAGCTTATGACAAGTGCGTAAGATTTGCTCAGGATTTCATGGACTTCCGGCATTATGCTGCAAATAATTCCGTTGAAAGGCTTATCAGGCATATTTATGATAATACCGACCTGTTTTCCGTTATCTCGACCTATGAGCGCGGCGACAAAAAACTGGCAAATATTCGTTATCTTCTCAAATATACATCGGATTTTGAAAAAGCCGGCGGCGGTACGCTCAACGACTTCCTGAGATACACTGACGCAATGAGCCAGAATATGGATAAGTTCAAGGAGGCGGAAGTTCCGCAGGGCGCTGCTGACGCCGTCAAAATAATGACATTCCATGCCTCAAAGGGACTTCAGTGGCCGATAGTGATTCTTGGACAGCTTGGCAGCGACTTTCACGATGACAAGTATAACACCATGATAATCGACCGAAATACAGGAATCGGGCTGAAAAATGCGTTCATTGAACAGAGAAGGCTCGCGTATTCTCTCGCATTCAACGCGGCAAAGCTGTCGGTAAAGCGCCAGCAGAAAGGCGAGGAGCTCCGGGTACTGTATGTTGCAATGACCCGCGCGGAAGAGAAGCTTATCATGATAGGCTGCTGCTCACAGAAAAAATGCTCCGAGCTGAAAGAACGCACTTCGTCCGCGGAGGATATACTCAGCGGCGGAAATCTCGCCGAATGGATATCCGCTTCAATGCTGAGGTACTCCGGTTCTGCTGAGGGTGATTCACTGCCCCGGACAATTGAGGCTTCTGCACTGAAGATTTATACAAGCTCCGAAAAGCTGGCGGCGCCTGATGCTGACATTCAGCCAGAGAACAGGTCCGAAGCAGAGCCGGACGAGCAGACTGCCGAACTAATAAGCAGTGAAATAGCGGAGAAGTACGCTTACAGCTTTGATACAATCCTGCAAAGCAGATTCAGCGTTACAGAACTGGCGCACCGCAACGACGAGGAAAAAGCCAGAAAGGCGGCAGAGTCCGCGGGCTCCGGTGAGCGCGGGACATCTGAGGATATCTCCAAAACAGTGGATAAAGGAAACAGGCTCACTAAGCCATCGTTCCTTTCAGACGATCCGTCCGGAATAAAAATAAACGGCATTCTGGTCGGTAACACATACCATCACATTATGGAACTGTTTCCGCTTGAAACACTCAGTGCAGGATATGGCTGTGACGACATGGAAGCGGCAGTCGAAAACGGGATAACTGAGCTTATCGAAAGCGAATCCCTTACTCCGGAGGAATGTTATCTTGCAGGAAAACAATTAAGTCTTTTCGCCAGAAAAGTCGCGAATTTCTTCCTCAGCAGGCTCGGTCAGGAAATGCTGACTGCACAGTGCACAGAACGGGAATACCCGATATTTGCGGAGCTCCCGGCTGCCGACCTACTCCCGGAAAAAAGCTCTGACCCGGAAAGCCGGACTATACTCCAGGGACGAATTGATATGCTCTATGTGACTCCTGAAAAGGTGGTCGTCGTGGATTACAAGAGCGACAGCCGGAAGAGCCTTGACAGCGAGCTGGACTCCTACTGTGAACAGGTCAAACTGTACAGAAAGATACTTCCACTTCTTATGAAAGAATGCAGTTCGCGCAGTATTGAGCTTTATCTGTACTCATTCGAGCAGGAACGGGCGATCAATGTGGAAGAAGTAAAAAATGACATATGAGGTGATCACTACGAAACACAGAATGTTAATTATTGCAGCCGTAGCCATGACGCTTACCGGTATAACTGCCTCAGCAGCAGGGAGCGGTTTCAGCGGAGAGGACAGGCTTATTACTGCCGCTTCGGCTCCGCACGACAACAAATATACTGAAATCCAATGGGGAGGGGATATCAAACGCGAGAACTGCGGAGTTCCCATCACTGACGGTGAGCGGCTTCTGCTACCCTGCGGAAACAAGCTGCTCGTGATTGACGAAAAAACCGGAGCTGAGCTCTCCTCCAATGAACTTCCAGGAAAATGCTCGGAGGAGTATGCCGGAGCAAAACTCGGCACTTCCCTTCTGCTTCCGCTTGAAAGCGGAGCCGCATTGATAAATACCGACTCGCTCGCCGTAGAAAGAAGCTGGCAGTTCGGCGGAGATACGGCTTCAGACTGCGCCATAATTGATAAAATGGGGTATTTTGCAGTTGAGTACGACGATTCCTGGGAATTCATCTGCATTGACCTTGACAGCGATTCTATCAAAAAACTATGGGACTGCGTGGTTAAGGACAAACCATCCGCTGCGGCTGTTCAGGGGGACAATATAATCTTTGCGGCAGGAGAAAACATTTACACACATCACTACAAGGACAGTACTCCGGCAGAAGAAATTCCGGTCGGTAAGAAAATCACCGGCTCCCCGTTTGCAACGGAATACGCGGTTTTCATCAGCACCGAAGACGGAAATGCAGGAAAATTCCGTCTGAACAGCGACGGAACATATGAAGAAGATACGCTGACATTCTGCAGGGTGGGAGCTTCGCCGTCCTCTCCGCTTTCGTGGAACGGCAGGCTGTATGTTGCGGCTGACGACGGATTCTATATTCTGGACAACCTTAACATGGAGGTTTCATATGTCCTGAACGACATAAAGGGCGGCTGCACTCCGCAGGTGCACTACGGCAGCGGTCCCTATATATATACGGTCGCCCCGCGCGAGGACAGATGGGCCGTGTACTGCGTTCGCGACATGGACGAAGAATCCGAGCCGACTTATGCGATACTCGCACAGATGGATGATTATTCCAAGGGAGCGTTCTGCGCTTCCGCAGAGGGAACGCTGTATTTCCTTGACGCAGTCGGACGGGTTTACGCGCTGACCATTGCACCGTTCGATGTGCTCGGACTTATAATACGGCTGGTCGTCCTTCTTGCACTGATGGCTCTTGTTTTCATATGGTTCAAGAAAATGGCTGACCGCCGTGCTTCACTTCGTCCGAAATACTGATTTTCAAATTCTCAGTTAATAGAAGAATATTTTTACAAACTCTATTGATTTTTCTGCGAGAATGTTGTATAATATAGATAAATCATAGAGTATCTGCACGTTACCAAGTACGGAGATACCCGACAATATCATGCAAAGGAGCGTCCGCAATGGAAAGCAATATACTCTTAGAAAGCGGCACAAACGAGCTTGAAGTGCTTGAGTTCATGGTCGGTGAACAGAGCTTTGGCATTAACATTGCCAAAGTTATCGAAATAATGAACTATCAGAAAATGGTTCCGGTTCCTGATTCACACCCGGCATTCGAGGGCGTTTTCACACCACGGGATAAGGTTATTTCTGTAATCAACCTTCACACCATACTCCACAAGGAAAGCCCGGATCCCGAACACGACCTGCTTATCATCTGCCACTTCAACGGCAAGGATGTAGGATTCCATGTTTCATCTGTAAAGGGAATACAGCGTATTTCCTGGGAGGACATCGAAAAGCCGCCGGCAATGACAGGAGATAAGGCGCACAATATCGCTACGGGCATTGCAAAGTTCAAGGACAGGATCGTTCTTATCCTTGATTTCGAGAAGATCGTATCCGATATGGATCCCACGGCTGCATTTGATACCTCCGGAGTAGCGCATACCACTACTGATAAGGAAAATAAGCATATCGTCATTGCAGAGGATTCTCCGTTCCTGAATACGCTTATCGTGAACACGCTTCACGACGCGGGATACAAGAATGTAGTCCACTTTGATAACGGCAAGGACGCATGGGACTATGTAAGCGCTCACAAGGATCTTGGCGGAAATATTCTCGACCAGATCTCCTGCATTATCAGCGATATTGAAATGCCTAAGATGGACGGTCATCACCTGACAAAGCAGATAAAGGACGACCCGGTGCTCAAGGCTATCCCGGTTTATCTTTTCTCTTCCCTTATCAACGAGCAGATGCGTATTAAGGGTGAAAGCGTCGGCGCAGATGGTCAGTTCTCCAAGCCGCAGATCGGTCAGCTTATTCAGTACATAAACGAACATGTATAAACCAATAGGGGCTGCTTTTGGCAGTCCCTTTATTGCTGCATGAAAAAGGGAGAGTCGCCTCTCCCTCTTTTTTATTCCTGCTCTGCCTTTACAGCTTCTTCAGCCTTTTTTCTGCGCTGTTCATCGGTTCTTCTTATCCAGTCGGTTACAAGAAGCATAACTGCAAGTCCTGCCATGCCAACTCCGGTCAGTATAAGCCCTGTGCTAAGACCCGCAGGATAGAAATCCAACACGATAGTATGCTCTCCCTCCGGAACGGACAGGCATAGCAGCGAATCCGAAAGGGTTGTTTCCAGACTGACGTATTCTCCGTCTATCGTGGCGGTCCAGCCTTCCTCTGCCGGTATTGTTGTGAACAGTGCGCAGTCCTCAGCAGCGCTGACTTTCAGCTCCAGAGTACAGCCGCCTGTTCTGGTGAGTTCTGTATCTGCATTAAGATTCTGAATAGTTGAATTGAACTTATCAAGCGCTGCTTCATCAATATAATAGAACCATGCGTTCGTAAAATAAACCACATCATCAAGAAGCTTGAGCTTTACCCGGAACTGATCTCCCTTTTTATAGGTTCCCAGATATTCAATGCTGTAATTTTCGTACAGGAAATAATTTCCACGGTATACTTCATTGACGAAAAGCTGGGTTTCACGCTCGTACTTGGTTGGCAGATACATATAAACCGGTCCGTCCGCCGAAGCTGTAACAGTATAAGATATCCACGCGTCTGCGTCTGCGTTGGATTTACGGTAACTGTAATGTGCGTCCGTTGTGGAGCCTATGCGTATATTATCGCTGTCGAAAGTCACGTCGTCTATCGCCTTGAAAATTGCCCCGCCCTTTTTTCCTGTAAGCATGAGCGCAAGTTTGTTCTGAGCCTGAAACGGCGAGTACTCGTTGATATCGTATCCGATTATATTCTTATCCGCGAGATATGCAATACCAAGGTCGTCGGTATTTTTATAAACTTTTATCGCTGTATCCGTTTCAACCGGCACTGTTTCCGTATAGGGAACGGTCTTTTTATCTGTGGCGAAAATATAGCGTACCCCGAATACATCGTCAGTGAACATCGTTGCGCCATCGTATCTTGTATAGTGCTCCCTGCCGGCAAATCCCAGTGATTTAAGCAGCTCAATGGTACGGGCGTTCAATGTGCTGGAGCTGTGGCTCATTCCGTACATTCTTAGTGCGATAGGATCATTGACGCAGCGATGAAACGTCTTTTCCATACGGTAGAAATCCGGATCGCTTTCATGAATCTGCTCAGTCACTTCACGGGTCAGCGGGATATCCCAGCGGTAGCTTTCCCGTGTTGAAAAGACAATATCATCATGCATCCGGTAGAGGGATTGAGCCGTGTTTAATCCGGCCTCCGCGCATATGAATGAGACAAGCGAAATGCAAAGTACTTTGCTTGCCATCTTTCTGCGGTAAACCCATGTAAGAATCAACACTATCGCCAGAATAACAAGTGGAATCCCGACAGTCAAAACCTGATCGTAGTGCTCTCCATCGTCCGCAAGATCAGCATAAAGCAGCATTGCAAGAAGTATCACAAATGCCTTTCCAAAGCTCTTCCCGGGAACTTTATTTAGCTTGTCAAAAGCCTGAGCCCCGAAAACTATCAGCAGAAAGCTCACCATGAATGAATAACGGTAAGGGAGCCAGTTCGGCATCTGACCGCCGTGCCACATCATATCTACCGGACGGATATACATACAAAGCACCATGAATCCGATAAATACCGCGCCTGATATCCGCTCGCGAGCCTTGAAGCTGCGGCAGGTGAAATACATTATCGCGCATACAAGCGCAAGGGTCCCGCAGTAAAGTATCGGCATTCCTTCCATGCGGACGGTGTCGTACTCCGTTGGAAACAGCTTGATGAAAATATCAGCGATATTGAAATTCTCAGCCAGCGAATAATCCGGGTCGGAAAACTCAAATTTTCCATTAGACAGCGATTTGTAAACCGGAAGTATCATGAAGCACGACATAAGAATAGCGCACACCGAGCCGGCACCATACATCAGAACCGAGCCGCAGTACTCGCCAAACTGCTTGTTGGCACTCTTGCCGGAGCAAATGTACCACAGAAAATACAGCGCCGAGAAAATTCCTATCATATATCCGATATAGAAATTCGCAACGAATATATATACCATTGAAAACACATAGAGAATGAATTTTCTCTTGTCGCAGATGCGCTCCACACCCATTGCAATCAGTGGAAGAGCGACGATTCCGTCAAGCCACATTGGGTTCATGGTCTGCACTATAAAGTAACCGCACAGCGCCCACATTACCGAGAAAGAAACAGTCGTTGCACGGGAACAGCCACGGTGCCTGCGCAGGAAAAAGGCGCAGGTAAGTCCTGCCGCGCCCGCTTTTGCAAGCATCATTGTCATAAGCCCTTCCGTGATAAATTCACGAGGGTATATCCATACCAGCAGATTGAACGGGCTCGCAAGGTAGTAACCGATTATACCCATGAATTCGCCGGACAGGTTGCGGCTCCAGCTATACCATATGCTTTCCTTTCCGGCAAACACATCGTACATATAGTCGTAATAGTAGACATACTGTGCATTCAGGTCAAGGGAAAGCACCGAGCGCTCCCCGAAAGGCCAGACCTGAAATATAATATATGAAACAAAGAGAATCGCAGCAGGCAAAAGGAACGACAGCCAGTAAGCCCGGCTGTCTGCGATCGCTTTTCCTGTGCGGAGCGCAGTGCGCTTCGCAATATCGATAGTCCGTTTATTTTCTGTCTGTTCCATTCTTTCCTCCGGTAGTGCGGGCGATTATGTAGCGTGGGCGCTGCTTTATCTCCTCGTAAATCTTTGAAAGGTAGTAACCGATAATTCCGACCCCAAGCAGAACGCAGGCTCCGGTAATGAGTATAAGCAGAATAACGGTAGAGAATCCCTCCGCCGCCTGCCCGCAGAAATACTTCACAAGCGTCTGTATTCCGAGTACCAGCGCCATTATTCCGAAAATCACGCCGACCCATGTTATCAGATGAATAGGCACATTTGTGAATGAAGTTATATTATTCAGCGCAAAGCGAAAAAGACTCTTCATACTGAATTTACTTTTTCCTGCCGCGCGGGGCTGAACGTCAAACTCCACGCGCTCCGTCGTGAACCCAACCCAGCTTGAAAGCGCACGGAAAAAAGTAATACGCTCCGGAAGCTCATTCAGTGCGTTTATAACTTTTCTGTCCATGAGCTTGTAATCGCTCGCCCCGTCCAGATTTATCCCCGATGAGGTTTTCATCATACGGTAGAAGCTCTTTGCGAAAAGCTTGTGCATGAACCCTTCCCTGCCGCGGGAGCGCTTCACAGCCTCGACTACCTCCGCGCCGCCCTGCCATAAACGATACATCTGCGGTATAAGCTCCGGCGGGTGCTGAAGATCACAGTCAATCACAACAGCGCAGTCGCCGGACGCATTTTTCAGTCCGGCGAAAATAGCTCCCTCCTTGCCGAAATTACGCGAAAAGCCAATTCCACGCACATTTTCATCACGCTTTGACACGTCGCAGATTTTTTTCCACGTTTCGTCAGAAGAGCCGTCGTCAACAAAAATAAGCTCGTATGAAATGTTCTCTTTTGCCAGGATTCCGGCGATCACGGACGAAGTGTTAATAATGTTATCGTTTTCATTATAAGATGGTATTATGACTGAAAGCATTGCAAAATTCCCTTTATTCACCGATTATCTTGACCAGAACGGTCTTATCACGGCAGCCGTCAAAATCGCCGTACATAATGAACTGATGCTGTCCAAGGTCAAGGCGTCCGTCAGAAACAGGGACCGTTACACTCGAACCAAGGAGCATCTGTTTCATGTGAGCTGCTCCTGCTGATATGTAATCCACCTTATAGCTGCTTTCCTCAGGAACAAGCTTGCTGAGCAGTTTTTTCCAGTCCTCATAAAGCCCCTCGCGGTCATTTTCAAGAAAAATAGCAGATGTAGTATGCTGAGAACATACAACACAGATACCATCAAACACATGACTTCTGCGAACGCATTCCTCGACCTCATACGACAGGTTAAGGAACTGCTCGCGCTCGTCCGTGTTCACCATCAATTCAAATCTGTACGTTTTCATGGCTGATTTCTCCTTTTAAAGATTCTGCCTTAGCTGTCAGTTTCTTTTACGGTAAGCGTTCCCTTTTCCAGAGACGCATGGATAAGATCGCCGCCGCCGTTGAAGCTGTATACATAGCTTCCTGCATAATTCCCGCGGATCAGTTCGGTGCTGAGGACGCCGGTATCCGTTTCGAAATCCAGCGCCACGCTGCTCCCTCTCGGGAATGTAATCTCAGCGTTGCCGGAACGTGAAAGTATACTGCTGCCGGGGATCACACGGTAAAACCCAAGTATAATGCCGCCGCTTGCAGTCGTAAAGCTGCACAGTGACCGTGTATTCTCAGAAACTATATCCCCGCTGTTCGTCACAGCGGTTATCTTATCGCTGTCCACTGCGCCAAGCTCTATGCTGCCGGAAACGGTATATATCAGGATATCGCGGTAGTACTCCTTTGGAAGGTAAAGCTTCATATAATGCTCTGTTCCCTTTTCAGCGAAAAGGGAAATCACAAATTCGTCGCTTTCGGTTATTGACAGGGAATTATCACCTAACTCCGCGACAAGCGGAACATCATTCTGATAAACGAACCTGATATCATCGCCGTCGTACGGAATGAGCTCAACGTTAGTTTTCAGAAGGTCTATATTTATATATTCACATAGCGGAAATGTCTTGTCGCCGCTTTTTACTGAACCTAAGCTCCTCCCGGGGAAGAAAAAAGCCAGCGCCGCAAATAAAACGGCAAGAACACCGGAAATTATCAGAAGTCTGTTGATGATCCGCTCCATAGCCCTCCCCCTAAAGAGGCTTCCAGCCAAGAAGCAAATCGCACTTCCTGCGAACCCTCACATATAGCCTGGAAACTGCGAATCCCGCCTTAACAGCCGCCAGGCCGAAAAATGCCGCCCCGAATGAAGCTGCAAGTCCGCCAAACAGCATAAGCTCAGGAGAAAGCGACGTAACGATGAACTGTGCATTGAACAGCTTTACAGCGAATCCAAGAACGCAGATCATCAGTCCGGCCGGGAAAACGAAAACAGCCACGGAAAGCAGCACGAGCATAACAGCAAATACCGCCAGAAAACCCAAAATAAAACCGAGCCTCAGTGCAAGTACCTTTGCAGCTTTCACGCACTCACCTCCATGATACAATCACTTTTTTATGCTTCGTTTTTCTTCCATTTTCTTGTCAGCATAGGGAGGATCATTCCGCCAAGCGCGTTGCCAAGAACGACTACTATAACGAATGTAAGATTCCGCGGAGTGAATGTCTGCTCTCCTATGGCTGCGCCATTGTAGAAAGAGTTCGCAATGGAGTGGTCAAATCCACTGAAAATAAAGACGGGTACGCACAGGAACACTCCTATTTTCTGACCGCGCTTCCAGAGGTCAACCGCAAGATACATAAGCAGTCCGCAGAGAATGGAGGAAAGGATCCACTTACCGGGCGCTGCCTCCAGCTTAGCTGCGTAGCTTGCACGCGCTGACTCTGCAATATCAGGCAGGCAGACGCTCACCATAATTCCCATAATAAATGTAGTAAGGAGATTTACAACAAGAATCAGCAGAACCAGCTTTATGTACTTGAAATCCCTGAAATTTTCAGCGATGTAGCCTACTTTGCCGGTGTACAGGTTGAACCCGTACTCGCATATGGCAAAAAGCCCCAGCGAGAACAGTATAGCCC
>CAKSPH010000022.1 GCA_934481355.1 uncultured Oscillospiraceae bacterium
GAAAAAAAGTCCGAAACAACCGAGTGAACGGTCGTTTCGGACTTTGGCGGGATTATATATCCCTCAGACGCTCCCGGGTTTTTCGGAGGGAGATTTTTATGCGTTATGCAGCGTCCTTTGTGTCAACGGTAGGGAATTGTTCGTTAGTTCCGCTGACTTGACTATTTTCCGCTGTGTCGCTTTCAGGAGCGGTATTTTCAGCAGTCCGGGCAGGTGCTGACGAATTATTATCGGCAGCGGAGGAAACCGGAACTGAGCTTTCAGCCGCAGAAGAAACCTCGCCGGTAGCCTCTGCGGTGCTTGCCTTGTAGGTTTCGATGGTTACGGAGGAGATTATGATATCCTGTATCGGCATGGATTTTTCTCCGGCGGCGCTGGTGCTTACCTCAACGCCTGCAATTTTGTCGATAACATCGAACCCCTCAAAGACCTGACCGAACACGGTATATCCGCCGTCTATCTGGTACAGTCCGCCGACTTCCGAATACTTCTTTGCGGCGTCGGAATTGTTTTTTGCGGAAAGAATATTCGCGTTGTTGGTGAGGTACGACTGCTGGTAGGCGGCGCTTTTCTTTTCTGAGGAATCCGCCTCCGCCGTGGAATCAGCTATTTCAGCGGCGATCTCGTCAGCCTTTGCCTTGACCTTGGAGGTGTCGATTTTGGTGATGTCCTGAGGCGTTTTATTTGCAACGATGTAGAACTGAACCGCATTCTCGCCGTATTCGTCTGCCGCGTATCCGAGAGCGCCGTAAAAATTCCGCGCCTTTTCGCTGACCTCTATCGGGAACGTTCCGGTGTTGGTCTGCTTCTTTTCGTCGATCCCGGAGTAAGCGGCGGTGCCGCCCGTACCGTCGCCGTTGAGGGAGCCGCCCTGAATAAGCACGTCCGCAAGCACACGGTGAATCTTAAGACCGTTGTAGTAACCACTTTCCGCAAGCTGAATGAAGTTCTGCACACCGGTCGGGGCGATATCCGGGAACAGCTTTGCCCTGACCGTCCCGTAGTCTTTTATTTCAATGACCGCAATCTTGTCTCCGTCCGCAAAGGTGATATCTCCGACATTGCCGGACGATGAGCCGCCCTGCCCGAAGAGGGAACAGCCTGCCGCAGAGATAAGCACTCCTGCGGAAAGCACTGCGCTGAGCAGTATCCGCTTGATGTTCATGGTATTTGTCCTTTCCTGTCGAGCTGCGTTTTACTCCGCAGTGTAGACCTTAACTGACTTTATGATAATGTCCTTTACAGGCTTGCTCTGTTCGCCGCTGGAGCTTTCAGTGACCTCGACTGCGGAAACGCTGTCGATAACGTCGAATCCATCAACGACCTGACCGAAAACGGTGTAGTCGTCATCCAGCGATGGAGTTCCGCCCTGAGTCCTGTACTTGTCGGATAGGTTGCGGAGCTTGTCCGCTGCCTTGGTGTAGCTGTCAATATAGTAGGTGTAGTACTCGTATCCGTCAGAGCCCGCCTCATAATTGTCACGCTCAGCCTTGAGCTGCTCTATTGCCTTGTCGTACTCCGCAGGGTCGTCAACGGATTTGCTGTTGACGATGTAGAACTGCGTTGAGTTCTGACCTGCCGCATTCGCGTAGCACAGGGCTCCATAGAAGTGGCGTGCATTCTCGCTTGTCTCTATGCCGAAAGTAGTGGAGCCGTCGTCGCTGCCGGTGTAGGCAGCGTCGCCGCCCGTTCCGTCTCCGTTGAGAGAGCCACCCTGAAACATGAATCCGTCTATAACGCGGTGAATGTTCTTGCCGGTGTAGAAACCGTCCTGCGCGAGCTGAATGAAATTCTGCACGCCTATCGGTGCGATGTCAGGGAACAGCTTCGCCTTTATCGTGCCGAATCCGTCTATCTCAAATTCTGCAACGATATCGCCGGACTGTATCGCAACATCGCCGACGTTTCCGCCGGAAGCCGGAGCGTTTTTAACCATATCCGCCGCGGAAACGTCCGTCATGTTCTGCGACGCCTGTGAGCCATTATTTCCAGAGCTGCACGCTGTCACGCTGGTCATGCATATCGCTGCAATGACTGCGCCTGCTAAAAGATTTCTTATCCTCATATCTGCCTTTCCTTATTCAGCCGCGTCACTGGAGTATTCAGAGATGGTGACCGACTTCACCATAACGTTTTCCAGCGGACGGTAGGTCTTTTCATCTGCCTGAAGCGCGCTTATCTTCTCGACAACGTCCAGGCCTTCATAGGTCTGACCGAAAACCGTGACGGTGCCCGCCATTCCGAATACGCCGCCGACTTCTATGAATTTGTCGAACAGGTCTGAGAGGTTCTGCTTTTCCTCATCGGAGCGGTTTTCGTTTTCCGCGATGGAATTCTTGAGTTCGTCGATCTGCTCCTGAGTCATAGTGCTGTCGGTGTTGCACACGATATATCGTGCGTCCGAATACCCCGGAAGCTCGGAGTAGGTCACCAGCGCTCCCCTGAACGGCCAGAGATTGACGTTGCATTCAAGCGCTATCGCTTCATCGTCGCTGTCGCGGCCGGTGTAAACGCCCTTGTCGTTTTCGTGACCTCCGGTCAGGAAGTAGGTGTCGGTGACTACCGCGTAAACCGGAAGATTGTCGTACAGACCGGCTTCAGCGCGCTCAACGAACTTCGCCACGGAATTCGGGCAGTACTCATCATAGAGCACCGCGCGGAATTCTCCGAGATCAGTGTCGATTATCGCGATGGTGTCGCCGTCCTTGGGACCCTCGAGCTGAACCAGTTCGAAGTCCGTAAAGTCGTAGTCCTGCATTGCGTTGTAGTTTGAGCTTGTGAACGTACAGCCTGAAAGTCCTGCCGTGCTCACAAGGATAGAGGCCGCAGCCAGTGCGGCGAGTATTTTACGTTTCATTCAGTATCCTCAGTTGCTTTTCTTTACAATAGTACCCTGCCGTGTTTCCTCGACGGTCCAGCCGAGCGCGGCGATCTGATCCCTGAGGGAGTCGGCCAGCGCGAAGTCCTTAGCCTTGCGGGCTGCCTTGCGCTTTTCGATGAGCTCAGTTACTTCAGCGGGGATCTGCTCTTCCTCATTATTACCATTATACAACAGACCGAGTACATTTGTCAATGCCGTAAATTCGTCAGAATATGCCTGGAGCGTTCCCCTGGTGGCTGTACCGGAGGTAACGGCGGTGTTTATCTTGCGGACAAGCTCGAAAATCGTCGAAATTCCGTCTGCGGTGTTGAAATCGTCGTCCATTACCCTGATAAACTGCTCGCGGGTCTCCTTTACGTCAGCGAGCGCCTGCTCGGAAGCTGTGCCGTCGGGAGCGGCTTCAAGCGCTCTCCTGAGGGAATCGCGGCAGTTGTAGAGCCTCTGGAGCGCAGCCCTGCAGCTCTCAATAACCTCGATGGTGTAGTTGAGCTGGCTCCTGTAATGAACGGAAAGCAGCATGAAGCGGATAGGCTCATAGCCGTATTCCTTGGAGAGATCCCTTACCATGAAGAAGTTGCCCTTGGACTTGGACATCTTTGTGCCGTCAACGTTGAGCATACCGTTGTGCATCCAGATATTTGCGAGGGGCTGACCGGTCGCGCATTCGCTCTGTGCTATTTCATTCTCATGGTGCGGGAAGATGAGGTCGGCTCCGCCGCCGTGGATATCAAGAGTATCGCCGATGTAGTGGCGGCTCATGGCAGAGCATTCGATATGCCAGCCGGGACGTCCCTTTCCGAAAGGGGAATCCCAGTAGGGCTCGCCGGGCTTTGCAGCCTTCCAGACTGCGAAGTCCATCGCATTGCGCTTCTTCTCCCCGACTTCAATGCGCGCGCCAGCCTGAAGGTCCTCCAGCGGCATATGGGAGAGCTTGCCGTATTCGGGGTACTTTGTTGTGTCGAAGTAAACGTCTCCGTCAGCCTCGTATGCAAATCCCTTGTCAATGAGCGTCTTTACGATATCAATGATGATATCCATATTCTCGGTGACCTTGGGGTGAACATCCGCGCGGCGCACATTGAGTCCGTCAGCGTCGATGAAGTACTCCCTTATAGCATTCTCGGAGACCTCATGCGCGGTCTTGCCGAGCTCGTTTGCCTTCTTGATTATCTTGTCGTCAACGTCCGTAAAGTTCTGAACGTAGAACACCTTGTATCCGCGGAATTCAAGGTATCTGCGCAGCGTGTCGAACACGCACAGGGCGCGGGCGTTTCCAATGTGGATAAGGTTGTATACGGTAGGGCCGCACGCGTAGATCTTTACTGTGCCGGGGGTTATCGGCTTCAGCTCCTCATACTGGCGTGACATTGTGTTGTAGATTCTCATAATGTTGTCCTCCTGTTTGTTATTTTTCAGCAAGCTGTTTTTTCAGGTCGTCTATTTCCTTCTGCATACATTCCATCTTGTACATATGCTCGCAGAGGAGCTGGGATACAGGGTCGGGAATGTGTATCTGGTCGAGGTCGCTGTTCGTGATGCGCACTCCGTCGCGTTTCACGACCCTTGCGGGCACTCCGACTGCCGTGCAGTTCGGCGGAACTTCCTCCAGCACCACGGCGTTCGCCGCTATCTTGGAATTGTCGCCTATCTTCATCGGTCCGAGCACCCTTGCGCCCGCGCCGACAAGCACGTTGTTTCCGAGGGTAGGGTGGCGCTTTCCGGTGTCCTTTCCGGTACCTCCGAGGGTGACGTTCTGGTAGAGCGTACAATTGTCGCCGATCTCGGTGGTTTCGCCGATGACTACTCCGGCGCCGTGGTCGATGAACAGCCCCTTTCCTATTTTCGCTCCGGGGTGTATTTCGATTCCGGTCTTATTGCGTGACCTCTGTGAAATCCATCGGGCAATGAAAAAATGCCCGTGTTCATAGAACCAGTGCGCCATGCGGTAGGATCTCACAGCCTTGAACGACGGATAGAGGAACAGCACCTCAAGCGAGGAGCGCACCGCCGGATCTCGTGCTTTTATGGAATTTATCTCTTCTTTAAGACGGTCAAACATAAAAACCTCCGGTAGATGACTTGGCGTTATACACGCACGATCTTTGTGCGGAATTGCCTTAGGTGGACGGCGCAGGGCACAAAAAAGCCTCCGCACCGGACGGTGCGAAGGCGTGTCAGCGCTGTTCCACTTCGCTTCGGGCAAAGCCCCTCGAACCCCTTAACGCGGGAAACGGCGCCGGCTACATTCCTTCACCGGAGCGGCTCGCAGCCGCACTTTCGCCGGGTGCCTCCGCAGCGCTCTCACCAATGCGCCGCTCTCTGGGGGTGACATTATCCGGGTACTCTGACTGGTCAAAGCCTTTCATAATTTAGAGGTTATCAAATATTATTATAACCTATCCCGGCGCATTTTTCAAGGGGTTATTGAAAATTTTCCTGAAATTTTCACGCGAGCAGTACAAAAGCGAGCGCTGCAATGAGCTTCATATCCGCTTTTTCGTGCCACAGAAGCAGAATCATGGCAGCTATCAGCATAAAATCCCGGTCGGAGGTTATCCGCTGAATGAGGTTCCCTGAATATGAAGAAGAGCTTCGGTATTCACTGCGCGGCTGCTGATCCGGCTTGCTGCGGGAACGGTCGTGCAGCTCCGGCGGAGGCTCCGGTTTCTCACAGGAAGATTCACGATCACTTTCCTCTGCCTCTTGCTTCTGGCAGGAGCCGCCGTTGAATTTCTCCACTGACTGGTAAAGCGGAGACTGTTCTGTATTCCAAACCATTTCTATCCCCCCAGATCACCGAATAATCCGCTTTCTTTGAGCAGCGGAAGCAGCGAGATGAGCTTCAGAAGCCGCAGGGCGGTGTCCACTTTTCCGCGGTTCTCCTCCCGGAGGAGCGGCTTAAGCGCAAGCAGCAGCCGCTCGTTGTCGTCCGGCGAGGAAGCGGCTCCGAGCAGGCTTGCAGCCTTTGCCATCGTACCGAGGTCTATTCCGGAGAACAGCCCGCCGCCGGATTCCTCCTGCCCGGAACTGCTGTCCTCCGGAGAATCCTCTGCCAGGGCGCGGAGGATATCCTCTATGTTATCCATTCACCGCACCTCCAGTAGCTGCAGATCGTTATTTTACGCTGCCAAGCAGCCGCAGTACCTCCTCCGGGGAGCCGGCAGACTTGAGCCGCTTCATGAGCTCCTTGTCGGCAAGCACCTTCCGGAGCCTTTCCTTGTCTGACTTTGTGAGCATTGATGACAGGGAACTGATGTCTTTTTTCTCTATTGAGCGCTTCAGCGCTTCCGGGGAAGAGCCGAGCTTTTCGCTTGCTGACTTTATGAGCTTGTCGTAATCATTATTTGCCATGATGCGCACCTCCTGCTGTGTGACATTTTATGTAAAGATTCTGTGAATTATTATAAAAAAATCGAGTTGCCCCCTTTTATTCTGGTTATATTTATGTTATAATAGGTATAAGTAGAACTATATAAATCAACACAAAACAAGTGTTTCAGAAAGGCGATAAAGTGAAAATATTAGTGGTTTCAGATACACACCATAATTTTAATGTGCTTAATGAAGCGGTAAACGAGAATCTGGACGCAGACCTTATAATCCACCTCGGCGACGGCGAGAATGAGGCGCGTGATATACACAACCTCCACCCGGAGAAACCGATGATATACGTTCTCGGAAACTGCGACTACGGAATGCACAAATCGAAGCACATCGTGACCGCCTGCGGATACAAGATATACTGCTGTCACGGCCATATTGAGGACGTCCACAGCGGGCTTGACAGGCTGGTGGAGGCGGCAAAGGAAAACGACTGCAAGATCGCGCTTTACGGTCACACGCACCTCTACCGCAACGAAAAGATAGACGATGTATACGTCATGAATCCCGGAAGCCTTGACAGCCCGAGGAATCACAATGTTCCGACCTATGGGATCATCGAGCTTTCCAGCAGGGGGGATATCCAGATGAGAATAGTTGAGGCGAAGGGCAGGGCATGAAGTACATTCACTTAGACGAGGTTGATTCCACAAACAGCTATCTGAAGCAGCACCGCGCCGGGCTTCCGGACGGGACCCTCGTTACTGCCGGGCTTCAGACCGCAGGACGCGGCAGGCGCGGACATGACTGGCTTGCCGACCGCGGAATGCTGCCGTTTTCGATACTCTTGAAGAACCCTCCGCACCCTGACGCGGTGACGCTTTGTGCGGCTGTCGCTGTCTGCGGAGCCCTTGAAAAGCTGTTCCCGCAGGAGAGCTTCGGCATCAAGTGGCCGAACGACATTATCCTGCGCGGTCACAAGCTCTGTGGTATATTATGCGAGAGTGTATGTTTTGGTTCCTCAATAGATATAATATGCGGTATCGGGGTCAACATTTCCCAGACCGCCGAATTCTTTGAAAAGGCGAATATTCCGCACGGCGGCTCCATTGAAATGCTGACCGGAGCCTCGGTACCAGACCGCGAGTCCCTTGCGGAGGATATCTCCGGGCGGCTGTACAAATTCACCCGGGAGGGCTTTGACGCTGTTTCCGGGGAATATAAGGCGCACTGTCTTACCATAGGAAAGCGTATCCGCATCATCGAAAACGGAAACGAGCGCGAGGCTTTTGCAGAGGGCATTGCTCCAAACGGTTTCCTTGTCTGCTCCGATGAGAACGGCAGGTTTGAAGTGAATTCCGGCGAGGTCAGCGTCCGCGGACTGCTTGATTACATTTGAGGTAAAAATGATAGAGAATGAATTCAAAATAATGCTCACTGCTGACCAGTACGAGCAGATACACGGAATGTTCAGCGGCTGGGACAAGGAACTGGAGCAGGTCAATTATTACTACGACACACCGGAGCTTGAAATGAGCGAAAGGCATATAACGGTGCGCGTACGGAAGCTCTCCGGCAGATTCTATCTCCAGATGAAGCTCCCGGCACAAGCGGCGGGAAACGGCGCTGTCAGCCGCATAGAACTGGAAAAAGAGCTTTCTGGTCTGCCTGAGCTGATTTCCGGCGGCGACCTGTGCGAGCTTTCCGGCGAGGAGCTGCCTGATGTTTCACTTCTTGGAGAGCTCTCCACCAAGCGTAGCGTAAAGCTGTTTGACGGCGCGGAGATAGACCTCGACAAAAGCGAGTATTTCGGCAGGAAGGACTATGAGCTTGAGGTCGAATACACCAGGGAGTCCACGGCACAGGAGATACTTGACATGATAAGGTCGCGGGTAACTCTTGACATGATTGCTCCGTCAACAGGAAAGATACGACGCTTCCTTGCGGAGTACCTTCTGAACTGCGAAGAAAGATAAGGCCGCATCTAAAATGATTCCGGAGTTTTTACGCTCCGGAATTTGTTTTTTTAACTGCTTCTGCCAGCTTTTCTGTATCGGCTCCCGCGAAGTTCACGACATATTTCCCGGAGATGCCCGGCGGTATCTCGTTTCCATCGTCAAAGTGCGCCGCCAGCGGAGATACCCTTATTCCGCAGTCTGCATATATTTCCATCAGCGGGGAGCCATCAGGGATATCCATCAGAAAATGCAGCCCTGTATTTTCCGGCGCGCTGTTTTCAGCACCGAAATTCTCCGCGAGCTCAAGCGTGTATTCGCGGATCTTGCGGTAGTGCTTGCGCATACGGTTTATGTGCCGCTCAAAATGTCCGCCCTCTATGAACCGCGCCAGCGTGTACTGTTCGAATGCCGGAACAGGGCAGGTGATGAAGCTCATTCGTTCGCGCCAGCGCTCATATAGCTCCGCGGGCAGGCAGATATAGCCTATCCTGACGGACGGCGCGATAGTCATGCTGAACGTGTTCATGTAAATGACCCTGCCGGAGGTGTCAAGTCCGAACATTGCCGGAACAGGGCGTCCGGACCAGCGGAATTCGCTGTCATAGTCGTCCTCGATTATATAACCGTTGCGCTGAGACGCCCACCTCATAAGCTCCATTCTTCTGGATATCGGCATTACCACGCCGGTAGGGAAGTGGTGCGCCGGGGAGATATGCGCGACTTCTACATTCTTGTAGTACAGTTCTTCCGCTGACATACCCTGCTCGTCAAGGCTGACGGGCAGACATAGCGCCCCGTTGAGGCGGTATATCCGTGCCGGCTTGTGGTAGCCTGGATTTTCAACGGCATATGTCAGATTGTTCCCGAGGAGCTTCACCAGCAGGTCGTTCAGATACTCCGTGCCTGCGCCGACGATTATCCGGTGTGGCGGTACGTTTATTCCGCGGAACGCTTTCAGGTGTGCTGATATTGCGCGCTGGAGCTCCGGGGCTCCGCCCGGCGGGACGGACGCAAGCATTGCACTGTTTTTTTCGAGGATCACCGCCCGCATGAGCCTTGTCCATACGGAAAACGGAAAGACTGTATTCTGCGATGAAGCATCCTGAACAGACCCTTCCGGGATATCGTTCTCTGTTTCCTCAGGAGTGCGGACTGGCAGGGCGTCGCAGATATCTCCGGCGCAGACATAATATCCGCTTCGCTCACGCGCGGCGATGTAACCCTCTGCGAGAAGCTGGGAGTACGCGTTTTCCACTGTGATAACGCTCACTCCCAGACGCTCCGCCTGCGCCCGCTTTGACGGAAGCTTGCTGCCATCGGCGAGTTTTCCGTCGAGAATTTCGCGCTTTATGTCCTCGTAAAGCTGTTCATACAGGCTTTTTTTCTCGCTCATGCACATCCCCCCTTCGCTTATTATACATCATTACGGATTATTTTGCAATAGCCGGATAACCGATTGACTATTGCCCTGCGTTGTGATATAATCACTTATGGTAACCTCTAAAAACCGGGACACGAGCAGATTTCGTATATGACTTATATCAGATGCCAGGCGTCAAACCGCAGCGTTTTCCGCCGCAGGCGGATAATGCGTTTACTGTATGTATTTCAAGGTTTGACAACGAAGCAGATGATATAAGTCATAGAAATCTGCCGTGAAGGAGGTTTTTAGAGGTTACCTTATATAATATCATCATTGAAAGGAATTGCGCTTATGAAAAGATTTAACATACATGACCCCCGCCGCGACGCCTGTATGCTCCGAGGACCTCTCCGCAGCGAGGGATACGACTGGTGGTGGCACAGTTTCACCGGGCATAACGCTGAGACCGGAGAGGAGCGCTCGTTCTTCATCGAGTATTTTCTCTGCAACCCCGGTTTAGGCGGAAGTACGCCGATACTGGGTCAGCTCCCCGCGAACAGGAAGCACGGCGTAAAGCCCTCCTACCTGATGGTAAAGGCAGGCTGCTGGGGCGAGGGCGCAAAGCAGATACACCGCTTCTTCGGCTGGAAGCACGTCACCGTCTGTATGGACGCTCCCTATTCGATAATCGCGGACGACTGTTTTGCCTCCGACTGCCTGCTGGAGGGCAGCGTGTCCCTTTCCGAAGAGGAGTGCGCGGCTCACCCGGAGTATATGTGCTCTCCCGGTGAAATGAGCTGGAATCTCTCCGTTGACAAGCAGATAGCGTTCAATGTTGGCTACGGAGCCGGAAAGCCGTTCCGCGCAGTGAATGCATTCCAGATGTACTGGCACGCCGAGGGCATGAAAACCGCATTCGACGGCGAAGTAACCCTAGATGGCGTAAGGTACATTGTTGACCGCGATACCTGCTTCGGATACGCGGACAAGAACTGGGGAAGCAGCTTCACGTCTCCGTGGCTGTGGCTTTCCTCCTGCGATATTTACAGCAATTTCAGCGGAAAGAAGCTTAAGAACAGCGTATTTGACATAGGCGGCGGCAGACCTGTGGTCGGCGGAGTTCCGCTTGACAGAAAGCTGCTTTCTGCGTTCTGGTATGAGGGACACGAGTTTGAATTCAACTTCTCAAAGCCGTATCTTTTCACGCAGACCCGCTTTGACT
The DNA here is from genome assembly GCA_934481355.1 of uncultured Oscillospiraceae bacterium. GTDB lineage: Bacteria > Bacillota > Clostridia > Oscillospirales > Ruminococcaceae > CAG-115. The sequence goes on from CAKSPH010000022.1 coordinate 10,746, forward strand.
GTACCGAAACCGATGAGGAGGTCATATGGCACGTTGCGCAGACCTCCGCCGACGGAAAGATAGACTGCCGGATCCGGTGCAGGAAGTCAGAAATGCTTCTGATGAACTACGAAGCGCCGGACGGCTCAAAATGGCACAACCGCCTGTGGAACGGCGGCACCGGAACCGGCAGGATAAAGCTCTACGCCCGTGACGACAATGCGAAGCTCTACCTGCTTGACGATATGAACGCAGCCCATGTCGGCTGCGAGTACGGAGAATTCACCCGGTGACGAAAAGGAGCTTTTGTATACGCACTGCGGTGTGCGTTCTTCTTGCGGCGGTAATGGTCGGAGCCGCCGGGCTTCTCGGTGAAAAGGAGATAATCTTTCCGGAAATAACCGCCCTGACAGTCGGTGCCGTCGCGGCGCCTAAACAGTCGTGGCGGGTCAGCCGTGTGAGAATGGTGCTTCTTATCGCCGTATGTTCCGTACTTGGAATACTTATCGTTCGGTTAAGCCCCCTCCCCAAGGCGGCGAATCTGGCGGGAGCATATCTGATATGTCAGGCGCTGTATCTGTTCTCAGGGACAAGCTTTGCACCGATGATATCCGCGGCGGCGCTGCCGGTGCTGATGGATACGGAGACTGTCATCTACCCGGTGTCCGCGGTCACGATGACGGCGCTGACCGTTCTGGCGCAGTATATTCTGGAAAAGGTCGGTCTGTACGAACATGAGGATTTCACGCCGCTTCCGCGCCCGGAACGTTTTGGAATATTGTCTGCGGCAGTGAGGACTGCGTTTGCGACCCTGCTCGCGTTTCCGCTGATACATTTCGGGATGAGCTTCTGCATTGCGCCTCCGCTTCTCGTGGCGTTCACTGAGTTCTCTGATCCCGCGAGCGGCGCCCGGAAAAAGCCGCTGAAAACCGTGCTGATCATTGCCGCCTGCGCGCTTTCCGGAGCGCTTTTCCGCCGGAGTCTGTGCACGCTTCTGGGACTTCCGCTTACGCTTGCGGCAGTGTTCGCCGTTTTGGCGGCTCTGGCGATCATGAGGCTCGCCGGGCAGTTCATTCCACCTGCCGGGGCGCTTGCTGTCCTGCCCATGATAATCCCGCAGGAGACTCTGCTTATCTATCCGCTGGAGATACTCGCCGGAGCTTCTGTTTTCATGCTTGCGGCACTGTGTTTCCGCAAAAGGAAAACCGGATAACAAAAAGGGACGCAGCATAACGTCCCTTTTTATGTCCGCCTGGATTTATGCCAGATCCGCACGCATTTTCGTGCGGAATACCACCGCCGAAAGAGCCGCGGATACCACCGCATAGCCAAGAGTTATGAGAAAATGCGGTGCAAATCCGTCAAATTGCATGGCAGTCGCCATTCTGACGGCCTTAACGCAGTGATAGAACGGCAGAACATTGCAGATATCCAGCATGACGCCTCCGGCACCCTCTGCGTCGAACCAGATACCACCGAGGAGCGCTGCCAGAGAAATGATAACGGAGCACAGTCCCGGAGCGGCTTTTTCGCTAAGCAGCGAACCGAACAGAAGCCCCGCAGAAATAAAGAACACAGCACCCGGGATAAGCACGATGACAGACATTAGCGTCCCGCCGACAGAAACGGAATTGTCGCCCAGAACCGCGCCGACTATCATCGAAGCCGCGAAAGTTATTGCCGTCTGGATAACCGCCAGAAGCAGCACCGGAAGCATATAGCCCGCGATGAAATCCGCGCTGCGCATGGGAGATGCATAAAGCCGTGTAAGGAATGCTCCCGAGCGGTCCTTGGAGACTGTCAGGCAGGTGAACAGCATGATGAACGAAAGCCCGAAAACCGCGATTCCCCCTGACAGACTGCCGATATGGAAAATAGTCATGTTTGCCTCTGCCGGGATACTCTGGTCAATGACGCTCATGATGACCAGCATGACGAGCGGAAATCCAAGGCAGAATATGTAGCTCAGGGGGTCGCGGATTATCTCCCTGAAATTCCTGCCGGAAAAAGCAAGTATCCTGTTCATTCTGCGCAACCTCCCATTGTTTTTTCTGCAATGCTGACGAATACGTTTTCAAGCCCGGTCTGCCCGGTGAGTGCTTCCAGCTCGGCAAGCGTACCGAGCGCCTTTATTCTGCCGCCGACCATTATCGCTATGCGGTCGGAGAGCTGCTCGGCCTCCTCCATGTAGTGCGTTGTCAGGATGACCGTGATTTTCCCTTTTAGCGAGCGTATAACGCTCCACAGCTCGCGCCGTGCGAGTACGTCAAGTCCGAGGGTAGGTTCGTCAAGGAACAGCACGCGCGGCTCTGATACAAGCGCCATAGCAATTGAAACTTTGCGCTTCCAGCCGCCTGAGAGCGTTTTTGCACGGCTGTTCCGGATCTCCTCCATGCGGAAAAGCCGTATCATTTCTTCGGCGCGCTCAACTGACTTTCCTTTTGAGAATCCATATATTTTCGCCGCAAAAACCAGATTTTCGTACACCGTGAGATTTTCCGCGACCGCCGTATCCTGTGGTGATATCCCCACGATGGATTTCACAGCACTGCTTTCTTTTAAGACATCATGCCCGCATATTTCCACGCTTCCTGAGGTTGGTGCGGAAAGGCAGGTGCACATTCTTATTGTTGTGGTCTTTCCTGCGCCGTTAACGCCGAGAAGCGCGAACAGCTCGCCCTCCTCAACGGAAAGGTCTATGCTGTCAACCGCGGCCTTTTCCCTGTATTTTTTTGTCAGTTTTACCGCCTGAACCGCTGTCATGCTTTTTTCCTCCTCTGGGGTGAACGATGTCCAGAGCATTGCCGAGCTTCACAAGCGCGATACCCTTGTCCTCGTCGCCGAGAACCAGTATGGTGTCCCCGGGATTCAGCCCGAACACATCGCGGCATTTTTTCGGCAGGGTCATCTGACCCTTTTCGTTGAGCTTTGACAGCCCGAAGATATGTTTCTTTCCTTCAGTGCTTTCCGCAAATGAGTTCAGATTCCGGACAAGCATATCAATGGTGGTGCCGTACATATCCGCAAGAGCTATGCAGTTCTCAATATCCGGGACAGTTTCTCCGCGCTCCCATTTTGCGACTGCCTGCCGCGAAACTCCGAGCCGCTCTGCGACTTCCTCCTGAGTAAGCCCGCTCTGCGTGCGGTATATCTTCAGGTTGTTGAATTCAATGCTCATATTTTCACCTCGTACAGATTATAGCATATATTACTTTGTTATTCCACCAACCGATGATAACATCAATGTTATTTTGGGTTGCATATTCTGAAAATGTAAATCGGGAACCCCTTGTTTCCCCATGTAGTATAGTGCGAAAAAAGGAGGGATATCGTCCCTCCGGTTTTTATTTTTCGTAAGCAAATATCGGATATCCGTCAACATAAGGCTTCACGGTCTCCGGAAACTTTCGCGCGTGCTCGAACAGCATATGCGCAAAACCTGAGTTAACGAATTCTGAAACCTCTCCGACTGTCATTTTCAGCGAGGCCGGACAGACCGGAGAAAGCGTGACCACTCTTGAGCCGTTCAGCTCCATTACCCGGAATGGCCATATACGGCAGTCGAATGGACGATCCTCGCCGAGGAGACAGCCGTGCTCGCCTGCGGCAGGGCACATTATGATATCGTCCCCGTGGAACTCCATACAGTAGACGGCGCTTTCGGTTCCGGGTATTTCTTTTGTCGCACCGAACCTTTCAGCGCAGGAGCGCTCCGTTTCGCCTGCCAGAAGCGGTATCTCCCATTTGTCGCTGTCAACGAACCCGCAGCACAGTCTGCATTCCGCGCACTGCGCCGGGGAAAGAAGCTTTTTCAGCATTAGTCCTCACCACCAATAAATAGCTGGCACCAGTAAGTGTTGTATCCGTCGCTGTAACAGCCAATGCCTATGTATTCCGCGTCCGCGCTGAGTATATTTCCGCGGTGCCATGGGTCGTTCATCCAGCAGCTGAGCACGGACTTCGCAGTTTTATAATAGTATGCGAGGTTTTCGGCTCTGGTATTCCGCTTCAGCCCGTATTCGCTGAGGATCGTGTACCACTTAGTGCCGTCCGGGCGCCAGTGCGAGTAGTTATAGGAATACTCCTTTGCGCGTATCTCAGCCGCTTCGGTAAGGTTGTTCATCGTCTTAAGCGGGGAGAGTCCGTATTCAGCGCGCGTCTTGTTCACCAGCTCGAAAAGATCCTGACAGAGCTTGTTGTCGAATTCATCGGTCGATATGGTGTATTTTTCGGTTATAACTTTGCTGCGGGACTTGTCCGGGGAGAAAGCCGCGAATTTCAGCGTGGTGTTTTCCTTTATCGTTATTGCCTTTTTGTATTTCTTGGATTCCTTGGTGGGAGTGCTTCCGTCCAGCGTGTAGTAGATCTCAGCGTCCTTATCTGCACAGGTGAGTCTGACCTTGAAAGACTCCTTGTACTCGCCGCCATCGGCTGAAGCGCTCGGGGAGGCGGTGCGTATCCTGATGTTCGCCTTATCGGAAGCAATAAGGTTTTCGTCCGAGTACGCAGCCATGCGCACGACTGTATTTTCGCTGACGATTATGGGAGTTCCGTCATAGATGTCGGAGTCCGTACCGGGTTTGGTGCCGTCTGTTGTGTAGTAAATATCGCTGCTGTCATCGCTGCGGACTATCGTTACAAGCTGAGTGGAATTATAAGTTCCGCTGTCGTGTGAAAGAGATACGCCGCTGGTTTCCATTGCGGAGGCCCCCGCCGCAGTAAGTATGAATGCCGCAATGAAAGCTGCGGCAGCCGCTGATTTTTTTATCATGCCTGAGAATTACCGTCCTTTGCTGTGCTTAATGCTGATACTTTTAGAGGTTGCCTTTAGTTATGTTGCTGCCAGATTTTAAACTAACATAGCACTATTATATACTATTTGCTGAAAAATGTCAAGACGGTTACAAAAGTATTACAAAACGGTTACAAACTCAGAGGCATGATACTAAAAAATATAAATACACACATTGTATCATAATATCCAAAAGAGTGCTGAAAAAAGCTTATGTGTGTATTTTATGAGTGGTTTTATGGTCAATTTTCATCAATTTTTCACTTAATATTTATTGACTTTAACCGAAAAACTGTTATAATAATAAATAGTTAAAGGAAAGTTCTATTCGGGAGAAAACCGACACTGGAAACGGAACCAAGGAGAAAGGAAAATACAAAATGAAGACAAGCAACAACAACACCTATATGTTCAAGGGCAACGAGACCATCAAGAGCGTAAACGACGCTTCTTTCCTGTTCAGCAAGTATGTATGCCGCGAGCTGGAAGCTATCGGAATGCGTTCCTCCTACCGCCACGTTATGAAGCCGCTTATGGAGCAGGACGGCATGACCCAGCTCGAGCTTGTTAACATCACAAAGCTCAAGGCTCCTACCATAAGCATCACACTGCGCAACATGGAGCGCGAGGGCATTGTCCGCCGCGAGAAGAACGATGTTGACCGCCGCGAGACCCATGTTTACATCACCGAAAAGGGCAGGGAAATGCACAAGAAGATACTCGAGGCATTTGACCGCGCAGAGCAGGTAATGCTCAGGGACGTGTCCGAGAAGGAGCAGGCAACCGCGCGCAAGATACTCGCTAAGATGGCTGAGAATCTCCACAAGGAAGTCGGAGGAGACATAATTGACTAAGGTACTCAGCTACCTGAAGAAGTACTGGTATTTCGCCCTGCTGACCCCGCTTTTCATGATCCTTGAGGTCAGCATGGACCTGGTACAGCCGTCCCTCATGTCGAGGATAGTTGACGAGGGTATCGTTGCCGGGGATATGGAGCTTATCATAAATCTCGGCATACAGATGCTGATATTTACAATAGTCGGCTGCTGCGGCGGAGTGCTTTCGGGTGTTTTCGGCAATCTTGCCGCACAGAATTTCTCAAACGATCTGCGCAAGGACGCTTTCGCAAAGGTAATGAAGATGTCTTTCCAGCAGACCGATAAATTCACGATAGGCTCGCTGGTGACAAGGCTCACGAACGATATAACCGCTTGTCAGGATTTTGTCGGCATGGCGCTCCGGATGATGGTAAGAACACTCATGCAGTTTATCGGCGGTATCGTTATGGTGCTGTCGATAAACGCTTCTTTCGGATATATCCTGCTTTTCACGCTGCCTGTCCAGATAGTCGTAATTATACTGGTGCTGCGTAAGGGCGCGCCGCTGTTCAGCGTAGTTCAGGGCAAGCTCGACCGTGTGAATTCCGTTGTTCAGGAGAACGTCAGCGGCGCCCGCGTAGTCAAGGCGTACACCCGCGAGGACTATGAGGCTGACCGCTTCAACAAGGCTAACGACGACCTCGTTTCAACGAATCTGCGCGTTCAGAAGCTGATGGCTCTGCTCGTTCCGATTCTCTCGATACTTATGAACGCTTCCGTTATCGCCGTAATTTACATCGGCGGTGAGTCCGTCCGCGTTGCTGCGGCTGAGGCTCAGGTAGGAAGCATAATGGCGGCGATAACCTACATCACCCAGATACTCATGTCAATGATGATGATAGGTATGATGTTCCAGCAGGTAACAAGGGCGGCAGCCTCTGCCGGACGTATACGCGAGGTGCTGGACGCCGATCCGGTAATTGCAGACGGTTCTTTTGAAGATGACGCTCCGGAATCCGGCACAGTGGAATTTAAGGGCGTATCGTTCAGATATCCCGGAGTGCAGAACGGCAACGTTCTTACAGACGTTAACCTCCGGGTGAACAAGGGCGAAACGGTTGCAATACTCGGTGCCACGGGCTGCGGAAAGACCTCGCTTGTCAGCCTTATCCCGCGATTCTATGACGCAGTCGACGGCGAGGTGCTGGTCGATGGAGTGAACGTCAGGGAATATAAGCTGGACGATCTCCGCAAAAAAATAGGCTTCGTTCTCCAGAAGAGCGAGCTTTTCTCCGAGACTATCGAGGACAATATCCGCTGGGGCGACCCGCAGACTTCCGATGAGGAGGTTCGCCGCGCCGCAGAGATAGCGCAGGCGGACGAGTTCATCAGCGGGTTCACTGACGGTTACAAGGACATGATAACCGAAAAGGGAAGCTCCCTTTCCGGCGGTCAGAAGCAGAGGCTCTCAATAGCCCGCGCGATAGTCAAGAAGCCGGAGATACTCATATTTGACGACAGTATGTCGGCGCTCGACCTCGCAACGGACGCAAGGCTTCAGGCGGCGCTCCGAGAGCAGTTAAAGGGGACGACCGTAATAATGATAGCCCAGCGCGTTGCCAGCGTAATGCGCGCGGACAAGATAGCGGTCATCGACAACGGTAGGGTAGTGGCATTTGACGACCACGCACACCTGATGAAGAGCTGCGACGTATACCGCGATATCTACAACTCCCAGATGAGAGAGGGGGCTGAGCAGGTTGGCTGAAAACAAAGCTCCCGCAGTTAATCTCAGACCAGGCGGAGGTCCCGGCCCAAGACACGGCGGACCTCCCGGAATGATGCCGGGCGAAAAGCCGAAGAACCTCAAAGCGACCCTCGGCAGGATACTTTCCTACATAGGCAAAAATCGTGGAATACTGATTGCAATGCTGGCGGTAATGCTCCTCGCAACGCTGCTGAATGTAGTCGCACCGTCGATTCAGGCGAATGCGATAGACGCCATCGCCCAGCTTGACGGAAGCGCCCTTGTGATGTGGCTTGGTGTGATGGCGGCTGTATATCTGTGCTCCGCTGTGTTCACCTATTTTCAGAACCTTTTTGCCGCAATGCTCTCGCAGTACACGGTAAAGGTTATGCGTAAGGAACTTTTCGCGCGCATTTCCAGACTTCCCATAAAGTACATGGACACCCACAAGCACGGAGACATTCTCAGCCGAATGACGAACGATGTCGAGAACGTTTCGAACTCCGTTTCGCAGTCGCTCGGCTCGCTGATTTCCGGCATTGTAATGCTTGTCGGCTGCTTCGTGATGATGCTGATTCATTCCTGGCTGATGACGCTCATCAGCATGGTGACAATCGTGCTGACTCTTCTGGTGACGAAGTTCCTGTCAAAGTTCATGCGCAAGTATTTCCCGCTCCAGCAGGCGAAGCTCGGGCAGCTCAACGGACAGATCGAAGAAGCCGTAAGCGGCTGCAAGACCGTCAAGGCTTTCACGCATGAGGGAAAGATTTGCAGCGACTTCAACCGCACCAGCGACGAGCTGAAAACAGTGGGAGTCAAGGCGCAGATACTCGGCGGAGTTATGGGACCCTGCATGAACACCATCGGCAATTTCGGATTTCTGCTTATTGCAGTAGCAGGAGCACTGATGGCTTCCCGCCCGGAAACCGATATGTTCTATATCTCAATAGGCACCATTCAGGCGTTCATAACCTATTCAAAGCAGTTCACCCGCCCGATAAACGAGATAGCGAACCAGTACGCGCAGATACAGTCGGCTCTTGCAGGCGCGGAGCGCGTGTTCGAGGTAATGGACAGCGAGCCCGAGGACGTCGGCGGCAATGAGCCGTTCGAGATAGGGAACGTAAAGGGCGACATCAATTTCAAGGATATCGACTTCTCATATGTCAGGGGCGAGCAGGTGCTCAGAAACTTTGACCTGTGGGTAAAGAGCGGCCAGAAGATAGCGATAGTCGGCGCGACAGGCAGCGGAAAAACCACAGTTGTGAATCTGCTGACCCGCTTCTACGATATAGACGGCGGCGTGATAACGCTTGACGGTCAGGATATCCGCAATATTCCGGTCAGCAAGCTCCGCGGAAGTATAGGCATAGTTTTACAGGATACGGTCATCTTCTCGGATACCATCGCGCAGAATATCCGCTACGGCAGGATAGACGCAACGGACGAAGAGGTTGTTGCGGCGGCTAAGGTAGCGAGGGTGGACGATTTCGCATCCAAGCTGTCCGAGGGCTACAATACCATGCTGACCGAGGGCGGAAGCAATCTGTCACAGGGACAGCGCCAGCTTATTTCCATTGCAAGAGCTGTCCTCGCCGACCCGAAGATACTTATACTTGACGAAGCAACGTCAAGCATAGACACCCGAACTGAAATGCACATTCAGGAGGCGATGGTCGCCCTTATGAAGGGAAGAACCAGCCTGATAATCGCACACAGACTGTCAACTATTCGTGACGCCGATAAGATAGTAGTAATCAGCGGCGGCAGGGTAGTTGAAGCCGGCGACCACGACGAGCTCCTTGCACAGCGGGGCGAGTACTACAAGCTGTACCAGAGCCAGTTTGCTGGAATCGCAACATAAAGACAAAACGTCAGATGCACAAAAAAATGGAGGGGAATAGTTCCTCTCCTTTTTTATATGGTAACCTCTAAAAACCGGGACACGAGCAGATTTTGTATATGACTTATATCAGATGTAAGGCACCAAACCGCAGTAATACTTGATGTATTTCAAGGTTTGGTAACGCAACAGATGATATAAGTCATAGAAATCTGCCGTGAAGGAGGTTTTTAGAGGTTACCATATCATGATTTCCGAATTGCGTTAACTCTCAGCCTGTAGCCGTCAACCGTGAAGCTGACCTCAAACCCTGCGAAGCTCATTGTGTATTCCCGCTCCGGGTCTGAGATGTACTGCGGCCGTGGATCCTGCGCTAGCACCGCTTTCAGCGCCGTGAGCTTTTCCTCCGGGAATCCCGCCGCGATTTCCTCCGGTATATCAACGGAAAGCACTCCTTCCTGCCGGGCAAGCGCGAATCCGTTGGATGCCTCCGGCTTGCAGTCCACATAGGGCAGATACGGCTTGATGTCGAATATCGGGGTTCCGTCCATGAGGTCTGCCCCGGAAAGATGCAGCACGGGACCGTCCGTGGTGTTCAGTTCCACGCGTTCCAGTTTCACACAGCTCAGCCCGACAGGGTTCGGGCGGAACGGCGAGCGCGTCGCGAAAACGCCCATTCGGGTATTGCCCCCGAGCCGCGGAGGGCGTACAGTCGGGCTCCAGCCGTCCCTGACAGCCTTGGAGAATTCCCACAGCAGCCAGAGGTGCGAGTACTGCTCTATCCCCCGGAGCGCCTCCGGAACGCGGTATTCCGGCATAAAGACCAGCGTTGAGCGAAGCTCCTCAATAAGTCCGCTCTGCCGGGGAATCCCGAATTTCTCCGGGAAATCCGTGTGAATAACGGCTATCTGCTTTAATTCTAACATTCTATCCCTCAATTATCTGACGTATTGCCTTTTCCACCTCGGTGACTTCTGCAAGAAATTCCGTTGCAGAAACCCGAACTGCGCCGTTTCCGAGTATGATTATCTGTTCCACGTTGTCAGATGTCGCGACCCTTACACGGTGCTTTCTTCCGATCTCATGGGCGGTCTTTTCGATGAACATATCGGCTGTTTCCGCTTCCTTTGTGTAGACCACGGTTATGCCCATTTCTGTTTCGATTTCACGGTGATTTCCCTTGACCCGGTATGCGTCAAATACCAGAATCAGGTTGCACCGCCGGAAGCCCTGATAGTTGCACAGAATATTGATGAGCCTTGTCCGCGCGAGGTCCAGGTTTTCCTTTGCAAGCCGATTGAGCTCATCCCATGAGAAAATTATGTTGTAGCCGTCCACAAGCAGATATTCCGGACCCTGCGGCGGCAGCGGGAGTTTCGGCACCTTTGCGGCGGGAGTTTTCTCGGTGCGCATTGCCGAACGCTCGTTGCGCTTTATCTTTCCGTAGGTGCGCTCGAATATCTCCATGAGCTCCTTGTCGGCGGCAACGCGCTGCCTGTAGTTCGAAACAAGCTGCGGAGTTATGGTCTGTTCCGGCTCCTTCCTGTCGTTTTCACCGAATCGGAGCCCGCTGTCAACGTGCATTCTCGCCGGAGCTTCGTCCCATGGAACGAGCACACCCGCGCCGTGAGAGCAGAAAACGCTGTCCGCTGAGTTTTCCGTGTCGGAATCGCAGTCGTAGCCTGTCTGTGCGATTACTTCCTCAGGGTTATGGCACGGGAAATATCCTTTCGGAATGCAGCTCAGCCGGCCCTTTCCACGGGTGTAGCCTGTGACCTCTCCCTGATATCCGCGCAGCTCCGAAACCGGCGCGCTTCCGGTGAATATCGTTTCACCGCCGGCAGTTTCCGGAGGCTCGATATTGCCGTCCATGCGCTGTAAGTCGGTCATAGCGCGTCCGGTGCATTCCTGCGGGACGGTCAGCCGGAATTCGTACCACGGCTCCAGCAGAACGGATTTCGCTGAGCGCAGTCCCTGTCTAACCGCGCGATAGGTCGCCTGCCGGAAATCGCCGCCCTCGGTGTGCTTGATGTGCGCCTTTCCCGCGACAACGGTTATCTTCATGTCGGTTATCGGCGAACCGGTGAGCACGCCTATGTGCTGCTTTTCCTCCAGATGGGTGAGTATCAGACGCTGCCAGTTGATGTCAAGGTCGTCCTTGCGGCAGTCGGTGAAGAAGTGCAGACCCGTGCCGCGCTCCGCAGGCTCAAGCAGAAGGTGAACCTCTGCATAGTGGCGCAGAGGTTCGTAGTGTCCCACGCCCTCGACCGGAGCCTCTATTGTTTCCTTGTAGGCAATACTGCCCTCGTCGAAATCAACGTTCAGCCCGAAGCGCTCCGCGATAACGCTTTTCAGGATTTCAAGCTGGATCTCTCCCATAAGCTGAATGTGTATTTCTTTCAGCTGCTCATTCCAGACTATCCGGAGCATGGGATCCTCGTCCGACAATGTTTTCAGCTTCTCCAGCGCGGAGGGAACATCGGTTTTCGGCGGCAGTATAATGCGGTAGGTGAGAACCGGCTCCAGAAGCGGGGCAGGGGAGCTGCTTTCCGTGCCGAGCCCCTCTCCGGCAGAGCCGGAGGTCAGCCCGGTAACAGCGCAGAGCGTCCCGGCGGGAGCCTCGTCCACTGCCGTGAATTTCGTCCCGGAGTACACTCGTATCTGGTTCACCTTTTCAGATTTCCCACCGCATTCAAGCACGGATTTGACCCGCAGCGAGCCGCCTGTTATCTTCATATGGGTGAGCCGCGCTCCCTGCTCGTCGGCGGTTATCTTGTAAATGAGCGCGCCGAATTCCGGCTGTGGTTCCGGCATGACGGTGTACTTGCCGATAAGTCCTAGAAGTTCCTCAACGCCTTTAAGTTTCAGCGCAGACCCGTACACGACAGGGAACAGCTCCCGCCGGGATATTGCCGCGGAAATAAGCTCGTCCGGAATACCGCCGCTTTCAAGAAAGCTGTTCATCATGTCCTCTGAACATTCCGCAAGCTCCTCGAAAAGCTCCTCCGGCGGACGGCTGGCAGATAGTTCGGTGCAGCCTGCGGAGAGCTTCCGCTTCAGTTCGTTTGCAAGGGATTCTTTTTCAAGAAACGAGATATCCATCTTGTTGACGAATATGAACGTGGGCACCTTGTATCTTCTCAGCAGTCGCCAGAGGGTCTCCGTATGGCTCTGAACTCCGTCCGTTCCGCTGATGACGAGCACCGCATAGTCCAGCACCCGGAGCGCACGCTCGGTTTCGGCGGAGAAATCCACATGGCCCGGCGTATCCAGCAGGGTGTATTCGTTCCCGCCAAGGCGCATTACTGCCTGCTTTGAGAAGATGGTGATACCGCGGCTGCGCTCAATGGGGTCGGTGTCCAGAAAAGCGTCCCCGTGGTCTACCCTGCCGAGCTTCCGTATTTCCCCGGCGGTGAACAGCATAGCCTCTGAGAGCGTGGTTTTACCGGAGTCCACATGGGCGGTCATGCCTATAACAAGTCGTTTCATCTGAATCATTCCTTGCGTAGTGAAAAATAAATGCGCCGCAGGCTGTGCGGCGCACAATAATTATTCCCGGTTGATAACAACGGTGGCGGTGGCGTAGTCCTTGCAGTGCGCAACTGAGAGATTGAACACATAGTGCTCGCGCTCCTCCAGCATTTTAGCCCTGCCGGTGGTGATGATGAACGGCGAGCCGATACGATCCCGGAGCACTGTTATCTCCTGCGGCCTTATTATCCGGAATCCTGTGCCTATCGCCTTGGCAAACGCTATCTTTGCGCAGTAGTTTTCAGCGATGAGCTCCGTTGAGATCTTGCGGGAAACGAGGTATCTTATCTCGTCCGCCGAAAAGTAGTTTGCCAGAAACTTCGGATTCCTTGCGGCACGCCTGATGCGTTTCATTTCTATGATATTTGTACCAACGCGTATAAAAATATTAGCTGACATTATTGTTCCTGAGCTTTATGCGGAGCGTGTTCGGCAGTTCCTGCATAATTGCCTCCCTCATTTTTTTGTTCGGGTTGAATATGAGCTTCACCCTGCCATATCCGCTGTGATTTACCAATAGGTAGTATGCGTCAACATCGGAGCCGGTATAGGCATGGACGGTCGCGTCCGCGCTGATTTCATTCTCCGGAGGATACGGTGCGAAATCCTCTGCCTGAGAGATATCAACGGTGATCATGCGTTTGCGCTTGCGCTTGCCGATTATCTTGTCGATATCCATCTCGCTGTTGGTGAGAATGTACTCATACTCCGTGTTGAAGTTTCCCAGCAGCCATATACCGCCGCCAAGTATGAGCACGGCAAAAATCACCATGGTGAAAAGCCCTGATATCGCGAGGTACATGAAGAATGAGGCGAGGATCAGTGCCGCTGCCGAAATGAGTACTTTTTTAGCCGTGTCAGCACCGGTGCGGCGCTTTTCCACAAGCTGTTCTGCAAAATTATCCATTATTGCTCCTTGCTGATCGTTTATTTGCTGAAAAGTTTCCAAACAGGTACTTTTCTTATAGCCAATAATATAATACTACCACAAAACAGATAAAAAATCAATAGGGTTTTTATCTATTTCGCATAATTTTCATACTTCAAGTCAGAAGATTTCTGTCAACACCAAAATATCATGTTTTTTTTGCGGAATTATCTTGCAATTCCTGATAGATTTTGCTATAATATATTATGTACGTTTATGTGCATTTATAAGATATTCTGAAAGAGAGTCCGTCATGAAACAGTTTGAGAATAAGAAAAGAATAGTTATCAAGGTCGGCAGTTCAACCCTTGCGTACCCTACGGGGCATCTCAACATCAGAAAGTGCCAGCACCTCATCGAGGTAATGTCCGACATAAAGAACTCCGGGCGCGAGGTGATTTTTGTGACCTCAGGAGCGCAGGGCGTCGGAGCCGCTCAGGCGGGTCTGCCATGCAAGCCGACCGATATGCCGGGAAAGCAGGCGTGCGCCGCTATCGGTCAGTCTGAGCTTATGACTTTTTACAGTGAAACGTTCGGAAAGTATCATCACAAGGTCGCACAGCTCCTGCTGACGCGCGATGTTATCTCCAACAAGGAGCGAAAGACCAACGTAATCAATACCTTCAACCGCCTGTTTGAGATGAAGGTCATACCGATAATCAACGCGAACGACGCGATTTCCATAAAGCAGCTCGATTTCGATGAGAACGACACGCTGTCCGCGATAGTTGCCTCTCTCTGCGACGCAGACCTGCTGGTAATGCTGACAGATGTTGATGGTCTGTATGACGGCGACCCCAAACTCCCGGAATCAAAGCTGATACCCGTTGTAGATAAGATAACTCCGGAGATAATCGCAGCGGCTCAGGGCGCGGGGAGCAGTCTTGGCACCGGCGGAATGCTCACAAAGATAGAAGCCGCCCAGATAGCCACAGAAGCCGGTATCGACACGGTAATTATAGGCAATCAGGAACCCGCCCAGCTCTATGAGCTTTTCGAGGGAGAACCGGTATGTACATATTTCAGAGCAATCAGATAATAATTGAAAAGAGGTAAACTATGGATTACATTGAACAGCTCGGAGCCGGCGCAAAGGCAGCCGAGCCGGCAGTTTCCGCTATGGGGACAAGAGAGAAGAATTCCGTGCTTGGAGCCATCTCAGCGGATCTGCGTTCCCATGTGACTGAGATAATCGGCGCAAATCAGGTCGATATTGACGCCGCAAGAAAGAACGGTATGTCCGAGGCGATGATAGACCGCCTGACCCTCACCGAAGCCCGCATAAACGGCATGGCCGACGGTGTTGACAAGGTAATCTCCCTGCCTGATCCCATCGGCGGAGTGATAGGCGGCGGCGACCTCCCGAACGGACTTCATGTTATTAAGAAGCGTGTCCCTATCGGCACGATAGGCATAATTTTCGAGTCCCGCCCGAACGTAACGGTGGATGCGGCGGCGCTCTGCTTCAAGGCTGGGAACACAGTGATACTCCGCGGCGGCAGCGACGCGATAAACTCCAACAAGGCACTTGTCGGGCTCATGCGCAGGGTTCTGAGGGATTCCGGCTGCAATGAGAACGCGGTTCAGCTCGTAGAGGATACTTCCCGCGATGTTGCAAACGCGATGATGAAGCTGAACCAATATATCGACCTGCTGATCCCGCGCGGCGGCGGAGGGCTTATCCGCGCGGTAGTCCAGAATGCGACTGTTCCGGTTATCCAGACCGGCGAGGGCAACTGTCACGTTTATGTCGATGAGAGCGCGGATATCAGCATGGCGGTTGAGATAATCAATAACGCCAAGACCCAGCGTCCTTCCGTGTGCAACGCGATAGAGGGAATAATCGTCCATGAAAAGGCAGCTCCCGAGCTTTTCAGAAAGCTTGCGGAAAGATGGCAGGGCAGGGTGGCAGTGCGCGGCGACGAGGCTACGTCAAAGCTCATAGAGGTCGAGAAGATAGCCGATGATGCTGACTACGCAACGGAGTTCCTCGATTACCGCCTGTCCGCAAAAATCGTGAAGAACATAGACGAGGCAATAGAGCACATTTCGCGTTTCGGAACAAAGCACAGCGAGTGCATAGTCACCCAGTCCCTGCACAGCGCGGAACTTTTCCAGCAGAGAGTTGACGCGGCGGCGGTCTATGTGAATGCAAGCACGCGCTTTACTGACGGCTTTGAGTTCGGGCTTGGCGCTGAGATAGGAATTTCCACCCAGAAGCTCCATGCAAGGGGACCCATGGGGCTTGAAGCGCTGACGACATACAAGTACCTCATAAATGGCAATGGTCAGATAAGAAGCTAAAGCGGCACCGCACAAAGACTGCTGATTTTGTGCGGCATTGTCCTACAGAAAGGAAACTATGGCAAAGAGAAAAAAATCCCCCGCACCGAAAAACACCGCGCCGCAGAAAGCACCGGCGCCGGAGCCAGAGAAGGAGAGCCAGAACAGCCGCGTTATAAACGAGCTTTTCGGCTCCCTGGAGCAGGAACCTGACATAGAGACCGACATCGCTGAGCTTGGCTCGGGTGCTGACGAGGCACAGGGCGAACCCGAAAAGCCGCGCCGCAGCCGATTCTTTTTCGGATTCGGCGTGGTCGTTATAGTCATGGCGATAATCGGAGTTTTTTCGTCCGTGAAATTTGTTGCGCAGATAGCCTCGAACCTTGTGGATAACACCTCGCTGAAAAACGAGTTCGCACAGTTTATTTTCCCGGTGGTCGTGAACGATATCGCGCCATTTGAGGAAGCGGACGAGATACCTGACTCGTCGAAGATATCCTGCTCGATATGGAATATCCTTGTTAATTCCGACACAAAGGAATTTGAGAATCAGGAGGGCGGACTGACCATTCCGGAGTACAACGTCAGCGCTTCCTGCCGCGAGCTTTTCGGCTCGTCAGTATCGCTTGAGCACCAGACTGTGGGCACCGCGGAGGTTCGTTTCACATACGACCCGGATACCCACACCTACGCGGCCAACAAGAATATACGTTACCTGACATACTCGCCGCAGATCGTTTCAGTTTCGAACGACGGCGATGTGTATACTTTGATAGTCGGATATCTTCCGCCGACGATCGCTTCCGTTGCAGGCGTGAGCGGAATACAGGCGACCCCCGAGAAATATATGGAGTACACCATAAGCCGCTGGGATGGCAGGGACACGCTGATGTCCGTGCGGTTCAGCGACTACCGGCCGCAGACAGAGGAAGTCGCTCCCGGTGAATTATCGTAACAGGACTTGAAATTTTGACGGCTGTGTGCTATAATATAATGTGGCGTGTCATGGACACATGAAAATGTATGAAAATATGACCTTCTGTGCCAGCGTACAGGGTCAGGAAAAGGCGTTCCGCAGGCGGGCGCTGAATATTCCGACAGGGAAGGATTGATTTTAACCAATGATGAAAGAACAGTTACAGGCGATCAGAGAGGAAGCGCTCAAAGCGGTCAGGAACAGCGCTGACATTAAGGAGATCGACGACCTCAGAGTCAGATTCCTCGGCAAGAAGGGCGAACTGACCGCAATCTTGAAGCAGATGGGCGGACTTTCCGCAGAGGAGCGCCCGGTAATGGGTCAGCTTGCAAACGATATCCGCGCTGATATTGAGAACGCAGTAAAGGAAAAGGCGGGCTCCCTGAAAGCGGCTCTCACTGACCTTCGCTTAAAGACGGAGGCAGTCGATGTCACAATGCCCGGAAAGCGCCGTATCATCGCAAAGCGCCACCCCATGAACATAGTTCTCGACGATCTGAAATCCATATTCCTCGGAATGGGCTATACCGTTGTTGACGGACCCGAGATCGAGGACACCAGGCACTGCTTCGATATGCTGAACACTCTTGAGGGACACCCCGCAAGAGACCCTAACGATACATTCTATATAAATGACGATGTTCTGCTGAGAACACAGACCTCCTCCGTTCAGATAAGGACCATGCTGAAGCAGAAGCCGCCTATCGCCATCATCAGCCCGGGACGCGTTTACCGCCGCGATGAGGTCGATGGAACACATTCTCCGATATTCCACCAGTGCGAAGGCCTTGTTATCGACAAGAAGATCACTTTCGCTGATTTAAAGGGTACTCTTGATACATTTGCAAAGAAGCTCTACGGCGAGGGAATGAAGCTGAAATTCAGACCGCATCACTTCCCGTACACGGAGCCCAGCTGCGAGATAGATTTCCAGTGCTTCCGCTGCGGAGGCAAGGGATGCCCGCTCTGCAAGGGCGAGGGCTGGATAGAGATCCTCGGCGCCGGCGTTGTACGCCCTGAGGTTCTTGAGAACTGCGGCATCGACCCTGAGGAATACAGCGGCTTTGCATTCGGCATAGGCATTGAGCGCATCACAATGCTCCGTTATGAGATCGAGGATATGCGGCTTCTCTATGAGAATAACATGAAGTTCCTTGAGCAGTTCTGATTAATAATAAGTTAAGGAGAATATATATAAAGTGGATCTTTCAATGAAGTGGCTTAACGATTACGTTAAGACCGATATGCCGATAAAGGAATTCTGCGACGGAATGACCATGAGCGGAAGCAAGGTAGAAACGTGGTCCAGGCAGGGTGCAGATATCACGAACGTTGTTGTCGGAAAATGCGTTGCAATGGAGAAGCACCCCGACGCCGACACCCTCTGGGTATGCCAGCTGGACGTAGGCGGAGAGGCTCCGATACAGATTGTTACCTCCGCGCAGAACGTGTTTGTAGGCGCGTTCGTACCGGTCGCACTTAATGGCGCTACCTGCTACAATCACAAGGATATGTCCTACATGAAGATAAAGAAGGGCAAGCTCCGCGGCGTTCCCAGCGAGGGAATGATGTGCTCCTATGAGGAACTCGGCATGGAGCAGTCCGATGTTCCGTACACCAATGCGGACGGAATCCTTATTCTCAACGACGACCCCGATTTTGACAAGATGACCGTAGGCGAGGATATCCACGACGCCCTCGGCTATAACGATACAACCGTTGAGTTTGAGATTACCAACAACCGTCCCGACTGCCTTTCCGTACTCGGCCTTGCCAAGGAGGCTTCCGCGACGTTTGACCTTCCGCTGAACATCAAGGAGCCTGCATTCAAGGGCGTTGACGGCAGCGCCAGCGACTTTATCAGCGTTGACGTCAGGAATACAAAGCTCTGCTCCCGCTATATGGCGGCAGTCGTAAAGAATGTAAAGATAGGCCCGTCCCCGCGCTGGATGGCTGAAAGACTCAAGGCAAGCGGCGTCCGCTCCATCAATAATTTCGTTGATATCACGAACTTTGTAATGCTGGAGTACGGCAATCCCATGCACGCTTTCGACCTCCGCTATGTTGAGGGCGGAAAGATCAACGTAAGAAACGCTGAGCCCGGCGAGAAAATCACGATTCTTGACGGCACAGAAGTTTCTCTCAGCCCGGAAATGCTGATAATCGCCGATGAAAAGAAGCCTATTGCCGTTGCAGGCGTAATGGGCGGCGAGTTCTCCGGAATCATGGACGACACAAATACGGTCGTTTTTGAGGCTGCGTGCTTTGACGGCGTTTCCGTCCGCATGACTGCAAAGAAGATAAACAAGCGTACTGACGCTTCCTCCCGCTTTGAAAAGGGAATCGACCCCATCAATGCAAAGGCTGCCCTCATGAGAGCTCTTGAGCTTGTTGAGGAGCTCGGCTGCGGCGAGGTAGTAAGAGAATACATCGATGTTGACAATGCAAGGAAGGTTCCGCACACACTTAAGCTGGACACTGACTGGATAAACGAGCACCTCGGCACGAATATCCCCGCTGAAGAGCAGATTGCTATATTCAGGAAGCTCGGTTTCGGCTATGAGAACGGTAATGTTATCGTTCCGAACACCCGTGTTGATATCGTCCGCGAGTGCGATCTCGCGGAGGAAGTTGCAAGAATCTACGGTTATAACGAGATTCCCACAACGCTTCCGCTTCTGTCCTCCGTCGGCGAGGTAACTCCGCGCCAGCGCTTCGACAACAAGATGGTTGACGTAATGCTCGCTCAGGGCTTCTATGAAACAATGTCTTTCAGCTTCATTTCGCCGCGCTCCTATGAGAAGCTCCGTTTTGAGGACGACATGAAGAAATCCGTAGTGCTCCAGTATCCTCTCGGCGAGGACACCAGCGTTATGAGAACAAGTATGCTCCCGTCCCTTATGACAGTTGCCACAACGAATATCAGGGCAAGAAACCTTGAAGCGCGCTTCTTCGAGCTGGGCAGGATATTCCAGCCCACAGACGAGAAGCTCCCCGTTGAGACAGATGTCCTCGGCCTCTGTGCTTACGGTCCCGAGGAGGATTTCTTCACGGTAAAGGGCGCAGTCGAGGAGCTGATGAACGCGCTTGTAGTTGACGCGCGCTTCGTTCCCGTAAAGGACAACAGGACATATCACCCCGGCAGATGCGCGGACATCTATGTCGGAGAGGAAAAGGTCGGCACCATCGGCGAGCTCCACCCGGCAGTTACAGACGCTTACGATATAAGCTGCCGCGTTTACTGCGCAGAGCTGAATATCCCGAAGCTGTTCGACAGCCGCGGCGAGGAACGCAAGTACAAGGCGCTGCCGAAGTACCCGTCTGTTACAAGAGACCTGAGCCTTGTATGCGACGATGATGTGACCTCCGATGAGATCATCTCCGTAATTAAGGCAAGCGCAAAGCACCTGGAGAGCGTTGCGATATTCGATATGTACAAGGGCGAACAGGTGCCCGCCGGCAAGAAGAGCCTGTCCTACAAGCTTGTGCTCCGTAAGGACGGCAGCATGACCGATGAGGAGGCAGACGCAGTTGTAGCCAAGGTGCTCAGGGCGCTTGCTGAGAAGAACATCACGCTGAGAGCCTGAGGAGGATAAGAATGTCTAAGAATTTCAGAAGAATAATAGCTGCTTCGACAGCGATAGTAATGACGGCGTCTCTTTGTGGCTGCTCTGACTCCGGATATATCGGGACAGTGAACGGAGTTCAGATACCCACGGGAATGTATCTGTATGAGGTTGCGTTCAATGCCTACAACCAGGCGGCAGCAAAGATAAAAGAAGACAGCGGCGATGACAACAGCACATCCGAGATCAAGGTATTCACCGAGACCATTGATGGCAAGCCCGCTTCCGCATGGCTCAAGGATACCGCGGTCGAGGAGCTCAGGCGTTATGTTGCTGTTGAAAGTCTGTTCACGGAGTACGGACTTTCGCTTTCTGCCGAGGATACAACAAGCATAAACGATTATATCAAGACTCTCGACGATGATCTCGGTTATTATGCGCAGTACTATGGCATTGAGGAGAGCAGCTTCGGCGAGCATTACGAGAACATGGGAATCAGCAAGTCCTCTCTCCGCAGCCTGACAGAAAACAGCTACAAGAACAAATATGTGTTCCTGCACAACTACGATACCGACGGACTTACTCCGGTCCCGGACGATGAGATATCCGACTATGCAGCGGAGAATTACGCTGTTATCAAGTATCTTAAGGTGGATTTCACCGATTATCAGGGAATTTCTCTTAAGGAAGAGGCTGACATCAACGCCGTAAGAAGCCTTGCGCAGAGCTGGGCAGACCGCTACAATGCAGGCGAGGAATGGACCCAGATACAGTACGAGTACGACCTCAGACAGGCATGGTATGACGCGTGGGTAGAAGCCGAGGACAAGTACGCCGAGGAACACGCTTCCACGGCAGAATCCCTGATTGACGGGGCCTCCACGGCTGAGAGCCCTGAACCTGCTTCCGCGCCTGACGCTCCTGCGACAGCAGAGGCTGAGTCCACTGCCGAGGCAGCCCCCCAGACCGAAGAGGCAGGAAGCGATGAGGCACCCGCAGAGGATACCGCTGTAACAGCTCCCGTAAAGCCGATAGTAAACACAGACGACGCTGAGTACAACGAGTACTGCCAGAAGGCGATAGACGAAGCCACCGCAGAGAAGAAGGAATCCGCCGATGACTGTGATAAGTTCATCAGCAAGGAAAATTCCTCCCTCAGCGAAAAGCTCACGGAGTATGTATGGAATGCCGCAGCCGACAGCAAGGCAGCGCTTTTCGAGGATTCCGAGGCTAACTGCGTATATGTGGTAGTGCGCGACAACATTACAACAAAGACAAGCTGGCTGGAAACACAGCACGAGAGTATTCTTCATTCTCTCAGGGACGACGCTTACGATGAAATGCTGAAGGGTATCTACGACAACTATTCCGTAGAGCTTAACGACTATCTCATCAATACCAAGTATGCTCCTGAGAAGCTGAAGGGTATCGGCGAGTAATTCCGACCAGACCGTTTCGAACCAACCGCCAGCGCAACGCCGGCGGCTGGTTTTTTGATAGACAGATTTGGTGATGATATGCTATTATTGAGTTTGAACGACGTTTCAATGTCGTTCGCAGACAGAACGCTGTTCAGCGGGGTTACGCTGGAGGTCTACGATGATGACCGCATAGGATTTGTCGGCGTGAACGGCAGCGGAAAGACAACTCTTTTCCGAATGCTCCGCGGTGAGCATATTCCGGACGAGGGTGCTGTTCACATCGCAGGAAGCTGCAAAATCGGCGTTATGGAGCAGTTTGCCTGCAAGGATTCCGCAAAAACGGTCTACGATGAGGCGCTGACGGTGTTCAGCTGGCTGGAGGACATGGAACTGGAGCTGGAAGAACTCCACGACCGCATTGACGCCGGGAATCATTCCCCGGAGGTTATCGAGCGCCAGACTCTCCTTACCGACCGTTTCGACCGCGAGGGCGGTCTGACCTACAAGAGCCGCACAGCCTCCGCGCTGACGGGACTCGGCTTCTCGGAGAGCGATTTAAAGCTGCCTGTTTCCGTGCTGAGCGGCGGTCAGAAGTCGAAGCTCCAGCTTGCAAAGCTGCTGCTTTCCAATGCGAATCTGCTCCTGCTGGACGAGCCTACCAACCATCTCGATATTCAGTCCGTTGAGTGGCTGGAGCGCTTCCTGAACGATTATCGGGGCGCATATATCGTAATATCACACGACCGTTATTTCCTCGATAAGGTCACGAAGCGCACAATTGAGCTGGAAAACTGCCTTATCCGCGATTACAAGGGAAACTACACGCGCTTCCTTGAACTCAAAGCCGAGGACATGGAGCGCCGCCGCAGGGAATATGACGCGGCAATGCGCGAGATAGGCAGGATAGAGGGAATAATCGAGCAGCAGAAGCGCTGGAATCAGGCGCATAATTACGTCACGATAGCCAGCAAGCAGAAGCAGATAGACCGTATAGCCGCAGACCTCGTGAAGCCTGAGGATGCACCGGATTCGCTGCATTTCAGCTTCAAGTGCAACGACGGCTGCGGAAACGACGTGTTCATGGCGAAGGATATAGCGCTCAGCTTTGATGGGAAGCGCCTGTTCCGAAATGTGAACATCGACATAAAGAAAGGCGAACGCGTATTCCTGATAGGCGGAAACGGCTGCGGAAAGACCTCGCTGTTCAAGATATTTACAGGTCAGTACGAGCCGGATTCCGGCAGTTTCAGCTACGGAAGCCGGGTGCAGTACGGTTACTTTGATCAGGCGCAGGCGGGACTTACCGACAGCAAGACCGCGATAGACGAGCTGTGGGACGCATATCCCCGCATGACGGAAACTCAGGTGCGCTCCGCGCTGGGTTCGTTCCTGTTCCGGGGAGACGACGTATTCAAGCACATTTCGGAGCTTTCCGGAGGCGAGCGCGCAAGGATCGCGATTCTGAAGCTCATGCTTTCCGGCGCGAATATGCTGCTTCTCGACGAGCCGACGAACCACCTTGACATTTCAAGCTGCGAGGCTCTGGAGAACGCCCTGCTTGATTATGACGGCACGCTGTTCATAATCTCCCACGACCGTTATCTGATAAACAAGCTGGCGGACAGGATTTATTATCTCACCCCTGACGGAGTAAAGGAGTACCGCGGTTCGTATGACGCATACACGCTTGCAACGGAGAACGCCGCGCAGATAAAGCAGGAAGAAAAGGCGGCGAAGCCCGAAAAGGTCAACGACTACAAGCTCAAAAAGGAGCGAGAGAGCGAGCGCCGCAAGCTCAACACAAAGGTGACAAGGGCAGAGGCGGAGATAGAGCAGCTTGACGCGCTTATCGAGGAAAAGACCGCAGAGCTCACCGGGCTTACGGACTACCAGAAGGCAATGGAAATTTCCACGGAAATAGAAGAGCTCCGCGCAAAGCAGGAGCAGGCAATGCAGACATGGGAGGAAGCCTCCCTTGCACTGGAGGAATTCGACAAATGACGAAGCAGATAAAGGAGTATCTGGAGCACCTCCGGCTGTTTTTGGACGGAGAGCACACCCGGGAGGAATACGCTCAGGAGCTGGCAAGGCTCTGTGTCAGGATAGGATTTTTCTCGCACGAGAGGCTTATCCACTTGCTTGTTACCCTTGGTTTTGCATTGTTTTTCCTGATTTCGCTATTCATGACGCTGAGCGAAGGCGGGATAGGGCTTTATATTCTTACGGTGCTTTTCCTTGCGCTGCTTATTCCGTACATCAGGCATTATTATTTCCTTGAAAATTCAGTGCAGAAGATGTATCTTATCTACAATAAGCTGGAGCAGCTTTCAGGAGGTGCAGAATGAATACAGAGATGGTGCCGAGACACTACAGGGTCGGCGATGAGCAGATAGACGACGGCGATATACAGTCCGTGATAACCCCGCTGTGGTGGGGTGTCAGCATATATGACGGCGAGACCGAGATGTATGACGCGCTGGATAATTTCACAGACCCGCAGAAGTACGTCTGGGCGGTGCAGTGGTATTATGCCGAGGTGGAAAACGGCGGTCACGACCAGTTCTTCTACAACGACACAGGCATAGTCTGGTCGCTGGCTCTGGAGGGGCTCCGTGAGATGGGCTGCGATACAGTTGCGGAGATACTCGAGCAGGCGGCGCACCGCCTTGGCGGAACTCCCAGTTTCGACCGCGAGACCCGCTGGCAGGAGATGGAGCGCCACAACGCCGGGTTTGACGACCTTGATCAGGAATTCTACGAGTGCGATTCGCTTCTTGACAAGGCTATCCGGGAGTACGTCCGCTCAAACCGAGAGGACTTCTACTTTGACGGAACGGTGTATTTTCCTGAGAGCATGGCTCCCGACGAGTACGGCGAGGAAGAATATTGATATTGGAACAACGGGCGCTGTAATAAGGCGCCTGTTGTTCTGTGCAAAATTTGCTGCCGAGCCGTATAAAATATTGACAATTCCGCATTTTAGTGATATAATAAATTGTTGAATCATGCGGCTGAGAGAAACGCCGCTGAAAGGCTGTGATATAATGCGGCATCTAAACAATGCCGGTCATAATCCGCTGACCGGAATTAAATCGTAACTGCTCCCGCCGTTTACCGGGGGAATAATAAAATCAACTGAAAGGATTGAATATTTTGTTCAGAGAGAATGAATACCGCACGCAGTACTGCAATGCGGTAACAGAAAACGATATAGGCAAAAAGGTGAGAGTTGCCGGCTGGGTAGAGAATATCCGCGACCACGGCGGTATCATGTTTATTGATGTTCGCGACCATTACGGCGTTGTTCAGGTAGTGTTCCACAACGAGGCTCTTCTCGAGGGTATCCACAAGGAGTGCGCAGTTTCCATTTCCGGCACTGTGCTGAAGCGTGACGAGAGCACCTACAACGACAAGATAGAGACCGGTACAGTCGAGGTAGAGGCTGAGGAAGTCCGCATTCTCGGCAAGGTAACAGAGCAGCTCCCGTTTGAGATCGCGACCTCCCGCGAGACAAGGGAAGACGTTCGTCTGAAGTATCGTTATCTTGACCTCCGTAACAAGAAGATGCACGACAACATCGTGCTCCGTTCCAGGATAATCAGCTTCCTGCGCAACAAGATGAGCAGCATGGGCTTCCTTGAACTCCAGACTCCTATCCTGTCCACATCTTCCCCTGAGGGCGCAAGAGACTACCTTATCCCCAGCAGAAAGCACCACGGAAAGTTCTATGCTCTGCCGCAGGCTCCGCAGATCTTCAAGCAGATCTACATGGTTTCCGGATTCGACAAGTACTTCCAGATAGCTCCCTGCTTCCGCGATGAGGACGCAAGAGCAGACCGTTCACCCGGAGAATTCTATCAGCTTGACTTTGAAATGAGCTTTGCAACACAGGAGGACGTTTTCGCAGTTGCTGAGGAAGTTCTCTCCGCAGTGTTCTCCGAGTTCTCCGACAAGCAGGTTTCTCCCGCTCCGTTCAGACGTATCACCTATAAGGAAGCAATGCTGTCCTATGGTTCCGATAAGCCTGACCTGCGCAACCCGCTGATAATCAAGGAACTCTCCGACCTGTTCGTAGACAGTGATTTCAAGCCGTTCTGCAACAAGACCGTTCGCGGTATCAGGGTTCCGGGCATGGCGGGAAAATCCAAGACTTTCTTCAAGAGCATGGAAGAGTTCGCTACCGAAGAAGTCGGCATGAAGGGTCTCGGCTACTTCAAGGTTGAAGAGGGCGAGAACGGAATGTTCAAATACAACGGCCCGATCGACAAGTTCCTCAACGATGACCAGCGCAGGGAACTGGCAGAGCGCTGCGAGCTTGAAGTCGGAGATGTACTGTACTTCATTGCAGACAGCAAGAAGAATGCGCCTAAGTTCGCCGGACAGATTCGCACTGAGGTCGCAAAGCGCATGGAGCTTATTGATGAGAGCCGCTTTGAGCTGTGTTTCATCGTTGATTTCCCGATGTACGAGCTTGATGAAGAGACCGGAAAGATCATCTTCACACACAACCCGTTCTCCATGCCGCAGGGCGGTCTTGACGCACTGCTGAACAAGGATCCGCTCGATATCCTCGCTTATCAGTACGATATCGTATGCAACGGCGTTGAGCTTTCTTCCGGTGCGGTTCGTAACCACGACCTCGATATCATGATCAAGGCATTTGAGATCGCAGGCTACACCGAAGAGGACGTAGCAAGCAAGTTTGGTGCGCTTTACAATGCGTTCAAGTTCGGTGCGCCTCCTCATGCAGGTATGGCTCCCGGCGTAGACAGAATGATAATGCTCCTGACCGGCGAAGAGAGTATCCGCGAGATCATTGCATTCCCGCTCAACTCCAACGCGCAGGATCTGCTTCTCGGTGCGCCTACCGAGGTTACAGAGCAGCAGCTCCGCGAGGTTCATATCAAAGTCCGCAAGCAGATGTAATAGACTATATCCCTCCGGAATCACGCGGCTTTTGCGCCAAACCAGCCCCTCTGTCATTTTGTGACGCCTCCACCACCGGGGAGAGTCCGCTTGAAGATACCGATAAAGAGCAGCGAATTATCTCCGCTGCTCTTCATCGTATATATTGCAGCTGCGTCGGGACGCCATCCAGCGTTGCCCTGTTTTGCTTTTGGCTTTGGTATATATAGTCGATGACAGCCTTGCTTTCAAGCGCGGTAGCGATTGTGTCAAGGTCCTTCAGCTGAGCTGATTCTCCGTGTTTTAACAATACAAGACCCCGGGAAGAAATCTTCCCGGGGTCACTATTTATTTTAGGATATTACTCGTACTCTACCACGTTTACCCATGACAGAAGGAACTCGCGCTCTTCTTCCTTGCCCTTTACGGACTGGGAAGCTGCAACGATCGGAAGCCATTTCTGGATATACTGCTTAGCGGTGTCGCTCTTCTTACAGAACAGGTCGAGATACTTTTCTGCCATCTCCTTATCGTTGTTGAGGCAGAAAAGGAGATATGTCCTTGCAACATCAGCGGAGGCATTGCCCTGTGTTGCGTGTGCCCAGTCGATGATATAAGCTGTACCATCGTCCTTGATTATTATGTTGGAAGGATTGAAGTCGCCATGGCATACCTTGTTGTGCTTGGGCATACCTTCAAGGCGGGTGTGGAGCTCATAACGTGTGGTAGCGTCCAGTGTTGTTTCGCTGATCTTACGGTTCATCTTATCCTTCAGCTTGTTGAGCAGAGGGCACTTGGCAGCGTGAACCTTCATCTGGAGGTCAACGAACATCTCAAGATACTCGTCCTTCTTTGCAGGATTTTCTTCCATGAGCTGAGCAAGAGTCTTGCCCTCGATGAATTCGGAAACGATAGACCACTTGCCTTCGATAGTCTGAACACCGAGTACCTTCGGAACATTAATGCCGATGTTCTCTACGCGTGCCTGGTTGAGCGCTTCGTTGAGAATGTCAGGCTTGGAGTAGTTCTCGTCAAATTCCTTGACCAGAGTGTCGCCATCGCGGTAGATGGTCTTTCCGGGTCTGACAGCGAGAATAGTTTTGGACATAGCTTTATCCTCCTATTAATATATTTCAAGGCAGAAACATTGCTTTCATGCCGTGAATGCAAAACATAAAGCCGGGCACGGGCTTAAAGCTCCATGCCCGGCTGCATTAAATCAGTACGGGTGTACCAGTGAAAAAGGGATTAAACCTTCTCATGAGTACCATAGTAAGCGTTGAGATACATCTGCTTGATTTCCTTGAAGAGCGGGAATCTCGGGTTAGCACCGGTGCACTGGTCATCGAATGCCTGCTCAACCATTGCGTCGAGTCTGTCGAGGAAGTCCTTCTCGTCAACGCCGTAGTCCTTGATGGTCTTCTTAACGCCAATCCTATCCTTAAGGTCGTCAATCTTCTTGATAAGACCCTCAACCTTAGCCTCGTCATTCTTGCCTGTTACGCCGAGGAACTCAGCAACCTCAGCATAACGACGCATGGTGTGCGGGTGAGTATACTGAGAGAACGTGCCCATTTTAGCAGGAGCCTCAGCGCTGTTGAAGCGGATAACCTCATCGATCAGCAGAGCGTTAGCAATACCGTGCGGCAGGTGGTGGAACGCACCGAGCTTGTGAGCCATTGAGTGGCAAACACCGAGGAATGCGTTAGCGAATGCCATACCAGCCATTGTAGCTGCGTTAGCCATGTTCTCACGGGCAACCGGATCATAAACGCCGGAGATAGCGGAATCATAAGCTGCAGGCAGGTTGTCGAATATGAGCTGGAGGGACTTGAGAGCAAGACCGTCTGTGAACGGAGTAGCCATAACGGAAGCATAAGCCTCAAGGCAGTGTGTAACTGCGTCGATACCGGAAGCAGAGGTCAGACCTCTCGGGCCTGTCTTCATCATGTCAGCGTCAACGATAGCCATCTTAGGCATCAGCTGATAGTCAGCCAGCGGATACTTAACGCCTGTGTTCTGGTCTGTGATAACTGCGAACGGAGTAACCTCGGAACCAGTACCAGCAGAAGTAGGAACAGCGATGAAGTAAGCCTTCTCGCCCATGTTCGGGAATGTGTAGACTCTCTTACGGATATCGATGAAGCGCATAGCCATATCCATGAAGTCTGCGTCGGGGTGCTCATAAAGAACCCACATGATCTTACCAGCGTCCATTGCGGAACCGCCGCCGACAGCGATGATGCAGTCAGGCTCGAACTTTCTCATAGCCTCTGCGCCCTTCTGAGCGGAAGCGAGGGAAGGATCAGGCTCAACGTCTGCGAAGGTGGTGTGTACGATGCCCATCTCGTCCAGTCTGTCAGTAATAGCCTTTGTGAAGCCGCTCTTGAACAGGAAGGAGTCAGTTACGATGAATACTCTCTTCTTGCCCATTACGTCCTTGAGCTCCTTAAGAGCAACGGGGAGGCATCCCTTCTTGATATAAACCTTCTCAGGTGCGCGGAACCACAGCATATTCTCTCTCCTCTCGGCAACGGTCTTGATATTCAGCAGGTGCTTAACACCGATATTCTCAGAAACGGAGTTACCGCCCCAAGAACCGCAGCCCAGTGTGAGAGAAGGCGCAAACTTGAAGTTATAGAGATCGCCGATACCACCGAGGGAAGAAGGAGTGTTGACGATAAGACGGCAGGCCTTCATTCTCTCAGCCCACTTGTCGAGCTTCTCTCTCTCAGTGTTGTTGTTGATCCAGAGCACGGAAGTATGACCAAGACCGCCGTTGTTCCTGAGCAGTGTGTCAGCCATATCAAGAGCCTGATCGAAGTTCTCGGACTTGTACATACCAAGGATAGTGGTAAGCTTCTCATGACCGAATGCTTCCTCGGGCTCAAGTGAGGTAGCCTCACCGATGATTACCTTAACGGACTCAGGGATCTCGAAGCCGGCCATCTTAGCGATCTGATAAGGACGCTGACCAACGATCTTGGCGTTAAGAGCGCCGTTGATGAGCATAACCTTTCTGACCATGTCAGCCTGCTTCTTGTCGAGGAACATACAGCCCCTCTTCTCGAATTCCTTCTTAACATCATTGTAAACTGTCTTGTCAACGATGAGAGTCTGCTCGGTAGCGCAGATCATGCCGTTATCGAAGGTCTTGGAGTGAATGATGGAGTTAACTGCATTAACGATATCAGCAGTGGAGTCGATGATGGCGGAAGCGTTACCCGCGCCGACGCCGATAGCGGGCGTACCGGAGGAGTAAGCAGCCTTAACCATTCCGGGGCCGCCAGTTGCGAGGATTATGTCAACTTCCTTCATGAGGAGGTTTGTCAGGTCGAGGGAGGGAACATCTACCCAGGAAATGATGCCGTCAGGAGCGCCAGCCTTTACAGCTGCCTCATAAACGATCTTTGCAGCCTCAACGGTGCACTTCTTTGCACGGGGGTGCGGGCTGATGATGATACCGTTTCTGGTCTTAAGAGAGATGAGAGTCTTGAAGATAGCGGTAGAAGTAGGGTTGG